>JAUSOY010000010.1 GCA_030656615.1 Bacteroidales bacterium
TAAGCTAAGTATTCAATGCAGTCTTCATCCGTTTTGAAGCGTTCAGCAAACTCTATCAGGTTTTGACCTTTAAATAAATTCATGTATCCCTTGTTTTTATTGGATGCTAATATATGCATTTATCTACTGACCTCAAAAAAAGTAATAATTATTGCCCAAACTGCTTTTGCCCTTGCCGGCGACAGGGAGAAAGCTATTGAGGCAGGGTGTAACGATTACATATCGAAACCCATTAACAAAGTTGAATTACTTTCACTAATACAAAAGTATTTAATAAAAAATAAATAAAAGTAAGCAGACAAGTAAACGACACGAAACACATAAAACTGACAGATTATCAAGACTTAAGCGAAGGTAACAAATTTAAAAATATTGAAAATGGATGAGAATCCGGCTAAAATAATGCAGTATGTTACTACCGGCGAAGTTCATTCAGGCGGTATTGAAACCATCCTAAACTCGGGTGCGATTGGTTCGTGCATAGTTATTACTGCATTTGATTCTCAGGTTAAAGTTGGAGCGATGGCTCATGTAATACTACCCGGAAAATCTCCTCAAAATAGTAACTCCGTTTCTACAAGATACGCCGCAGATGCTGTTGAGGAATTATTAAATCAACTCTTTAAACAGGGGGCAAAAAAAGAAAATATTGAGATTTGTTTAGTTGGAGGAGCCAATGTGCTCAAACGGGAAAACGACTCCATTGGAAAAGATAATATCGCCTCGGTAGAAAAGTTGCTTAAAGAATTGAATCTTAAAGTTTGCACAAAATCGATTGGTGGAACCGAAAGAAGAACCACGTTATTTTATATTGAACCCGGAAGTGTTTATTTTACTCAAGGTGGTTCAAAGGAAAAATTACTTTGGAAATACGAAATTCAAATATAAAAATTACCTATAATTGCTGTACAAAAACCCAAAAGATCAATTTATGGATGAGCTAATACAACTTCGTAAAAAGATTTTCGAGTTAGAGCGGGATGAACGTCTTTTTAAGGAAACTGAAAAAACCGGAAAAATTGGTGGCTGGCAATTCGACCCGGCAACGTTGAAACAAACCTGGACAGAAGAAGTATTCCGAATTCTTGAAATTGATTTGGAACAGGGCGCTCCTGAAGTACCCCAGGGATTGGAATTTATTGATCCCGAGTTTCGTCCAATGGCTGAAAAGGCAATTCAACGCGCAATGGAACTGGGTGAACCATACAATCAGGAATGGATAGTTACAACGGCCAGCGGAAATAAAAAATGGGTGAATGCGGTTTGCAGTCCCAAAATGGAAAATGGAAAACTGGTAACAGTTTCCGGATCTTTTCAAGATATAACTTCCAGAAAAAAAGCGGAAGAACATTCAAAAAAAATCGAATGGTTATTACAATCCAAAAAAGAGAAACCTGAAATAAGAATACCAGACTATGGAGATCTGACAACCATAAACCACAACCGTACAATTTTAGATTCTGTTGGCAAAGAAGTGTTAAATGAAATTGTAAGTGATTATCTTTCTTTATTGGAAACCTCCGCTGCGGTTTATGAAAAAAACGGTGATTATGCCGTTGGAATTTTTTCATCGGAATGGTGCCAATTTATGGATTGTTCCTCTCGGGCTCTTTGTAAAACCAAGGATAATAAAAAGGCTCTTAAATCTGGTAAATGGCTCTGCCATGAATCGTGCTGGGCAGATGCCTCCAATCAGTCTATTCAAACCAATAAACCCGTTGATGTTGAATGCAGTGGAGGATTACACATTTATGCTATACCCATCAGGGCAAATAACGAAGTTATTGGTTCCATTAATTTTGGTTATGGCAATCCTCCCACGGATAAAGACAAATTAAATGAAATAGCTGACAATTATAATGTATCAGCGGATAAATTGAAAGGTCTGGCCCAACGTTATGAGACACGCCCCGCGTTTATCATCGATATTGCCAAAGAAAAACTTGAGACTTCTGCAAAGTTAATCGGTAATATAGTAGAAAGAAAACAAGCGGAAGAGCAGTTAAAAGCATTGAATCAACAATTAGTTGCAAACGAGCAACAACTCAGGGCTGCAAATCAGCAACTAAGTGCAAGTGAACAGCAACTTTTAGCCTCAAACCAGGAATTATTGGCAAATGAACAACAACTCAGAGCTGCAAATCAACAGTTAATAGCCAGCGAACAGCAACTTAAGGAAGCTAACAAAAACATAAAAGAACGTGAAAAGCTTCTCCGATTAATTGATAATACCACTTTCGACCAAATATATAGTTACGATTTAGATAATAGATTTACGTCAGCCAATAAAACGCTTTGTGATAACCTTAAACTTAGCGCTGATGATATTATTGGAAAAAGCTATTGGGAACTTGGTTTCCCTGAAGAAAATTGTAAGGCTTGGGACGAATTGCATCGAAAGACGTATTCAAAGGGTTATACAACAGAAATTGTTTCTACGCCAATGCCCGACGGCACAACTCAATATTTTGAGGTGAATTTGTTTGTATTAAAAGATAGTGATGGAAGTACTTTAGGGATCGCTGGGGTCAATCGCAATATTACTGAACGCATACAAGCTGAAAATGAACTAAAAGAAAAATCCGAATTCATTGATAAGATAATTGATAGTTCTGCTTTAAGCACATGGATTTCTGATGATAAAGGAACAGCAATAAGAGCTAATTCGGCTTGTTTAGAATTTTTTGGAGCAACCGAAGAAGAAGTAATTGGAAAATACAATATTTTCAAAGATTCCGTGCTTGAAAAACTAGGTTTTATTCCTGATATTCAGAAAGTGTTTGAAAAGGGAGAAGTTTCTAATTTAATTATTGATTACAATTTTGGAGAAGTTGACCATATTAGTGTTAAAAATGCAGCTCATAAAATTGCAAATTCAATTTTCACACCTATTCTGGATATTAATGGAAAAGTTTCAAATGTAATTATCCAGACAATTGACTTAAGTGAAATTAAAAAGGCAGAAAAAATTACAATTGAGGAAAGAAACAAAACGCAACAATATCTTGATATTGCCGATGTAATGCTTCTTAGTATCGATACCAAAGGAACGGTTCAGTTAATAAATCCAAAAGGTTGTGAAATATTAGGCTATTCTAAAGAAGAAATTTTAGGGCAAAATTGGTTTGATTTGGCACTTCCTGAAGACCAACGGGAAATGGTGAAAGAAGTTGCCAGAAAGGTGTTTTCAAAAGAAATTGAGTCGGTTAATTATTATGAAAATAACATTGTAACTAAATCAGGAGTAGAACGTTTAATTGCATTTCATAATTCTGTTTTAACCGATGAAAATGGGAATATTATTGGCACTCTGAGCTCAGGAGAGGATATTACAGAACGCAAACAGGCAGAAGAAGAATTAATTGAAGCCAAACAAAAAGCAGAGGAAAGTGAAAAACAACTAAAACTTATCGCCGATAATTTTGTGAATGGAATGATTTATCAGGTAGCCATGCTTGATGAAGAACGTCGGCGATTCAATTACATAAGTAAAAATGTAAATGAATTATATGGCTGCACCGTAGAAGAAGCAAAAGAAAATGCTGATTTAATCTATGGTAAGCTGCACCCTGATGATATAAATGGACTTATTGAAAAAGAGAAAGAAGCCTTAAAAAACATGTCTGTATTTGAGACTGAGTCAAGAGTGTTGACTCCAGATGGGAATATTAGATGGGCCTATTATATGTCACAACCTCGCATTATTAATGGAATAGTATGCTGGGACGGTATTGAAGTTGATATTACAGAACGAAAGCTAATGGAGTTGGCATTAATTGAAGCCAAACAAAAAGCAGAAGAAAGCCAAGCAAATATCACAGCAATAATAGAAGGCACCAATAATAGCATTTGGTCTTTCGATAGAAACTATCAAATTCGATACATTAACCACGAAATGCAGCAAGAGTTTTTACAATCTTTTGGTTTGCTGCTTGAACCAGAAATGAGTTTAATTGAAGCGCTCCCCAAATCGCTGCAGTCATTTTGGAAACCTCGGTACGACAGAGTACTCGCTAACGAGCAATTTACAATAGAAGACACAGTTCCGACCGATAATGGGACTTTATATGTTCAAGTGTCATTCAATCCAATTGTTAAAAATGGACAGGTAATTGGCGGCTCTTGTTTCGGAAGCAATATTACTTCACGCAAACTTGCTGAAATAGAATTGATTAAAGCTAAAGAAAAAGCAGAAGAAAGCGAACTTCAGTTTAAACAACTTTTTGAAAGTGAAGCTGACGCGGTTTTTATTGCTGATGTGGGAAACGGAATTATTTTAGACGTTAACCGGGCTGGCGAAAAACTTATGCAGATGCAAAAAAATGAGATTATTGGACTTCATCAAAGCAATCTGCATCCAGAGAATATAGATGAGTTTTCGACAAAATCTTTTACCGGGCACAAACAAACCACAGAAAAACGGGAGGATGCTGTCTTAATTGAAAATAAAATTGTTCGCAAAAATGGAGAAGAAGTACCTGTTGAGATTTTGGCATCGAAAGTAAGATTTAAAGGAAAAGAATGTCTGATTAGTACATTTCGGGATATTACCGAACGCAAAAAGGCCGAAGAAGCGTTGCGAAAAAGCGAAGAGATGATAATCAGTTCGCAATCAGTAGCAAATATCTGTTCTTATTCAACAACACTGAATGAAAACGAGTTGGAAAAAAGCACTTGGATTTGCTCACCCGAATTTTATAACATATTCGGAATAGACGAAACCTATCCACATACAATTGCTGGTTGGGTAGGATTTATCCACCCCGATTACCGCGATAAACTGGCTGCTTACCATGAATACGTTGTAAAGAATAAAACATCTTTCCATCATCAATATAAAATAATTCGTATTAACGATGGTGTTGAACGCTGGGTAGAAGGTACGGGTGAACTTGAGTTCGATACACAAGGCAATCCAATAAGAATGTATGGTGCTATACAGGATATTACCGAACGAAAAAAAGCGGAAAATGAACTTCTTGAAAAGGAGGTTCAGTATCACAACCTGGCAAACTCAGGCACAGCACTTATTTGGGCTTCGGGATTAGATAAATTGTGTTTCTATTTTAATGATCCTTGGTTGAATTTCACTGGGCGCACTTTGGAACAAGAATACGGAAATGGATGGGCCGAAGGCGTTCACCCCGATGATTTTGATCATTGTCTGAATATTTATGTAACATCATTTGATAAAAAAGTGCCATTTGAAATGGAATATCGAATGAAGCGTGCTGATGGTGAATACAGATGGATCCTGGATTTGGGAACACCAAATTATAATAGCGTTGGCGAATTTGTGGGTTATATAGGTCACTGTTTCGATATAACCGATCGAAAAAAAGTCCAAAAAGACTTAATCGAAGCCAAACTAAAAGCCGAAGAAAGCGACCGCCTGAAATCAGCGTTTTTGGCAAATATGAGCCACGAAATACGTACACCGATGAATGGTATTCTTGGATTCACCAGTCTTTTGCAAGAAGCGAATTTAACGGGCGAAGAACAACAAAAATACATTGAAATTATTCAAAAAAGTGGCGACCGTATGTTAAATACGGTAAACGATATTATTGATATTTCAAAAATTGAATCAGGTCTGATACAACTTTCAGTTTCAGAGGTAAATATAAACGAAAAATTGAAAGATTTACATTCATTTTTTAAGCATGAAGCAGCGAAAAAGGGCATCCAGCTAGTCTTTAAAAATGATGTGCCAGAACATGATAGTAGTATTGTAACGGACTTTGAAAAATTTAATTCTATCGTAACGAACCTAATTAAAAATGCGATTAAATTTACAAATCAAGGTTTTATTGAATTGGGGTGTACTATTAAAAAGGAGGATGGATCAGCCAAGTTAGAATTCTATGTTAAAGATTCCGGCATCGGGATTCCCAAAGACAGACAGAAAGCCATTTTCGACCGTTTTATCCAGGCTGATATTGAAGATAAGCGGGCATCACAGGGTTCAGGGCTTGGATTAGCCATTTCAAAGGCTTATGTTGAAATGCTTGATGGGAAAATATGGGTAGATAGCAAACCGGGCCGAGGATCCGTTTTTTATTTTACGCTCCCGTATAATCCAGATTCCAAAGAGAATGAAATTGTTAAAGCGGAAGAATCGGATGTTTGTGAAAAAGAAAATGTTAGAAAACGGAACATTTTAATTGCAGAAGACGATGAGACTTCTGAAGAATTACTTAGTATTATGCTTGCGTCAATTTCCAAAAAAATCTTTAAAAGCAAAACGGGTAAAGAAACAATAGAAATTTGCCGGAATAATCCGGATATTGATCTGGTATTAATGGATATTCAGATGCCCGAAATCAATGGTTTGGAAGCTACCCGGCAAATCAGGAAGTTTAACAAGGATGTGATAATTATTGCTCAAACCGCATACGCTTTGATTGGAGATGAAGATAAGGCTATGCAGTCAGGGTGTAATGCATATATCTCTAAGCCGATTCAGAAAGGCAAACTATTGGATTTAGTCAGTAAGCTTTTTGTATAGAAATACACGAAATTCATACTTTGGAAGCGGCGTGAACCAAAGCATCAACAGGGATAATTAATTTATACCTTTGCAGCTATAAGCTTATCATGGAAAGCATTCGTGAAATATTTAAAATAGGGTATGGCCCTTCGAGCAGTCATACCATGGCTCCATCCCGTGCAGCGCTACAATTTGCTGCTCAGAATCCAGACGCCGCCTCTTTTCGGGTTACTTTATACGGCAGTATGGCAGCCACCGGAAAGGGACATCTAACCGATGTTGCTATTGTGAGGGCTTTCACCCCCCGTAATGTGGAAATTATCTGGGAACCGAAAATCGTTCTTCCGGCTCATCCCAACGGAATGAAGTTTGTTTCTATGGATGCCAACAATAATGCCCTGGGTGAATGGATTGTTTATAGCACCGGGGGTGGCGATATCAGCGAAACGGGTAAAACGCCCGAGCGGGAAAAAATTTATTCCATCAGTCGCATGGGCGAAATTCTGGATCTCTGCCATAAATATGGCAAGGATATGTGGGAAATCGTTTATGAAAATGAAGATTCATCCGTATGGGATCATCTGGCCGAGGTCTGGGAAGTAATGAAAGCTTCCATTGCACGGGGAATAGATGCGGAGGGAACGCTGCCCGGCGGGCTCAATCTCAAGCGAAAAGCGCCATCCTATCATATTAAAATTCAAAGTTATAAAGACAGCCTCAGACGCAGAAGTATGGTATTTGCTTATGCACTGGCTGTAGCGGAAGAAAATGCCTCCGGTGGATTAGTGGTAACGGCACCCACCTGTGGTTCTTCGGGTGTTCTTCCTTCGGTATTGTATATGTTGCAGAAAAACAATGATTTTTCGGATAAAAAGATTATACGCGCCTTGGCCACCGCCGGACTCGTCGGTAATCTGGTAAAGAAAAATGCTTCGGTTTCGGGTGCTCGGGTTGGATGTCAGGGCGAGATAGGAACAGCCTGCAGTATGGCGGCTGCGGCTGCATCACAATTATATGGTGCAACGCCGGCTCAGGTGGAATACGCAGCGGCTATGGGAATCGAACATTTCCTTGGACTCACCTGTGATCCGGTTCTTGGTCTGGTACAGATTCCGTGCATTGAGCGTAATGCTTTCGGTGCCTCCCGCGCTTTGGATGCCAATGTTTATGCCATGATTTCCGATGGTCGGCATTTTGTTTCCTTCGACCGTGTTGTGAAAGCCATGAATCAGACAGGACACGATTTGCCGAGCATTTATAAAGAAACTTCGGAGGGCGGACTGGCCATTTTTGCCCGAAAAGTCAATAATGATAAATATTGCCATGATTGATCCCGCGATCACTTTATCACCCAATGTATATCCTTCTAATTTTGAAGAACGGCTGGGTTTCGGAGATATCCGTAAGCTGATCGAAGAGGAATTATCGGGGCCTCTGGGTATGCATTATCTCAGGAAAATGGGATTTATAAGTTCTTTTACGCAGGTCGAAAAATTACTCGGTCAAAGTTGGGAGATGCGTCAGATACTGATGAGTGATAAGGGATTCCGCTTTCCTGAATACGAAGATCTGACGCCCGAATTCGCACGATTACGCATTGTTGGTACGTTTATCGATCCTTCTCTATTACCCGATTTTCGTAATAGTCTTTTGGATCTGGTTGATATTCTGAAATTTTTTTCATCACAGGAGAATGTACCGTATCCATTACTGACTCATTTAGCCTCGGTTATATCGATCCCTGATTTTATAGAGGCCGAAATCCGTCGTTTGGTCGATGATAGAGGCTTGATACGGGATAATGCCTCCGAAAAGTTGTCGGATATCCGCAGGAATATTAAAAAAATGACGGCTCAGGCTATGCGTAAAATGGCAGAAATGCTAAACCTGGCAAAAAAATCGGGATGGACTGCCGATGATGCAGAGCCTACAATTCGTAATGGACGGCTGGTAATTCCTGTAGCTTCGTCGAATAAAAGAAAACTGCGAGGTTTCGTACATGATGAATCGGCTACTGGTTATACGTCTTTTATAGAACCGGCGGAGGTTTTTGAACTGAATAATGAAATTGCTGATCTCGAATCGGAAGAAAAAAGAGAAATCGTCAGGATTCTAAGCGTTTTTACTGACCAAATCCGCCCGGAACTTACGGCCTTAACCGAAGCCTGGTATTTTTTAGGGATGATGGATTTTATTCGGTCCAAAGCCCGTTTTGCGCTACGTATTCAAGGCGTGTTACCATTGCTTACCGACAAACCTCATATCGAGTGGTTTGATGCCATTCATCCTTTGTTGTATTTGTCGCATAAAGTTCAGAAAAAAGTGGTGGTACCACTCAATCTTAAGCTTGATAACGAAAATCGTATTCTTATTATCAGTGGTCCTAATGCGGGTGGAAAATCGGTTTGCCTGAAAACTGTAGGATTATTGCAATATATGCTTCAGTGCGGATTGCTGGTTCCCATGCGCGAAACTTCCGAAGCGGGAATTTTTAAATCCATTTTTGTTGATATCGGCGATCAGCAGTCCATCGAAAACGATTTAAGTACATATTCATCACATCTAATGAATATGAAAGTAATGATGGCGCGCACCCGTTCTCATTCGCTGTTTCTTATCGACGAATTTGGGGCCGGTACAGAACCGCGTCTTGGCGGCGCTATTGCCGAAGCTGTTCTCGAAAAACTGAACAATAGAAAGGCTTTTGGGGTAATCACCACCCATTATGCCAATCTTAAATTACTGGGCGGCAGGCTTGAAGGAATCATCAACGGTGCCATGCTATTTGATAACCGGAAAATGCAGCCCCTTTTTATTTTGAAAACCGGGAAACCGGGTTCATCCTTCGCATACGAAATTGCCCGAAAAATGGGCATTCCTCAGGACGTACTCGAGGCAGCAGCGCAAAAATCGGGTGAGCAGGAAGTGAGTTTCGACCATCAACTGCAACAGATGGAAACCGAAAAACTCGAAATTCAAAAAAAGCAACAAGAATTGACGTTGACTGATGAGCTTCTCTTTGAAACGCTTACAAAGTATCAAAATCTCTATAATACCCTGGAAAAAGAAAAGCGCGAGATACTTAAAAAGGCTAAATCAGACGCTGCAGCACTTATTCAGGATGCCAACCGATTGATAGAGAACAGTATTCAGGAAATCCGGAAGCAGCAGGCCGAAAAAGTTGCCACCTTAAAAATACGTGAACAATTAAAGGAAAAACGGGAAAAGCTGGAAAAAGAAGTCGAAGCATCTGCTGTTAAAGAAATGAGTCTTGTAAACATTTCTAAACCGGAAACGGAAAAACCGGAGGATATTCGGCGTAAAATCATGGTAGACGATTTTGTGAAAATTATCGGTCAGGATGCCATTGGTCAGGTGTTGCATATACGTGGTGAAGATGCTTTGGTGAGTTTTAATCAGGTGAGTGTGAATACCCGTCTTAAAAATTTATTACGGGCTAAAGCCGCAGATGTAAAGAAAACCAGTCGCAAAGTTCAATCTATGAGCGATTTACCAGAAAAAGCGGCTTCTTTCAATCTTTCGATCGATGTTCGTGGAAAACGGGCTGAAGAGGCACTTCAGCAAGTGGATTATTACCTCGATCAGGCATTATTGCTGAGTGTGAAAGAAATACGAATTTTACACGGGAAAGGCGATGGCATTTTGCGTCATATCATACGAGAAAAAATCAGATATATGAAATCTGTGGAGTCCTTTCGCGACGAACGAGCAGATGCCGGAGGCGATGGCGTTACGGTGGTGGTGCTGGCTTGATAGAATAAGGATTCAAATATTTAAAGATTCAAAGATTCAAAGATTCAAATATTCAAAGACAGTGCTGAGCTTATTGAATCATTCAAACAAACTTTCTTAATGCTTTGATTCGCTGTGGTTTATCCCCCTTTTTTTCAAAAGGGGGGCAGGGGGGATTTTTATATTTATCGACTTGTGCTGAGGACACTCGAAGCATTCAATGATTCCATTCGGCTTCCCTTCGGCTCCGCTCAGGGTGCAGCTCAGGGACCGAAATATCGCTCGTTGAGCGGAGCCGAAACGAGCGGTGGTGAAACGAAACGAGCGATGAAACGAAAGAAGCGAAGAACGTATCGAAACGGGCTTAAATGTAGCATCAGTACACTGAATGCTTGCTTTACAATGCCAATGTAAAATCGCGTTTTGTAGTTTTTACCCTTTAATAAACTGAACGGAGGAGGCTTTGAAAGAAATCCAGATATCGCGCCCTTCTACAATATTCATTTCGGTGACCGATGAACGGCTCACCAACACCGCCAGTTTGATACCGCAATCTACGATAACCTCCATGCCCTCAAGGCTGGGAAAAACCTCACAAACCTGTGCTTTAAACTGATTCCGGGCCGAAGTTTCTGTTTTTTGATTCGATAAAAAGATATCGGATGCCGGAATAATGATGCTTCCTTCGCCGGGTGTCTCGTCAGTAACAACATGGATTCCGGGATGATTTTTTATCATGGCCAGTTTAAGACCGCTTCCTGTTTCGTCTATCAATTCGGAACGGAAAAAGTTACGCACTCCGGCAAATTTGGCAATAAAATCGGATGCCGGATGAAGAAAAACCTCCGTAGGATGCCCGGTCTGGATGATTCGTCCGTCTTTAATCACGGCTACTTTGGTAGCCAGTACAATGGCATCCTCAAAATCATGGGTTACATGCACTATTGGAATTCCTTTTTTATTGATTTTCCGCAGCAGACGCCGCAATTCATATTTAAGACGAATATCAACATTGGAAAGGGGTTCGTCGAGCAGTAAAATCTTTGGGTCAAGGGCCAATGTACGGGCAAGGGCGGTGCGTTGTTGTTCACCACCCGATAATTCTGCAGGATTCCGATCGAGGAGGTGATCAATGGCCATATCTTCGGCCAGCATTTTCACTTTCAAATTTATCTGGCTCTTGCTCAGATTTTTATATTGTAAAGGATAGGCAATATTTTGAGCTACTGTCATATGCGGGAAGATGGCATAATCCTGAAAAACCATTCCCACATCTCTTTTTTGCATTTTATTTTGGGTGATATCCAGTCCGTTAAGGGTAATGCTGCCGCTATCGGGAAGGCTCATGCCGGCAATAAGTTCCAGCAACTGCGATTTGCCTGCACCGGATGCACCCACCACAACAAAATAATCATGAGCCTCAACCGTGATGGATATGTTCTGAAGTTGGAAACTGCCAAGGGTTTTGCTAATATTTTTAAGTTCAAGCATTTTTCTTTTTTTTCAGGAGAAGACGAAAGGCAATAAAGAGAAATAAGGCCACAAGGATAAATAGCACTGAAACGGGAGTAGCATATTTCAATCCAAAGGAAGAAAATCGCTCGAAAATCATTACCGGCGCAACCATTGGGTGATATGCTACGATAATAACGGCACCAAATTCGCTCATACCACGGGCAAACATCATGATAAGACCAGAAAGAATACTTCGCCATGCCAGTGGTAGCGAAATCGTGAGAAATACTTTGGTGGGTGAGGCTCCGAGATTCATGGCTGCTTTTTCGAGACGCTCGGGTACTGCCGCAAAGCCATCGCGGGCAGCATTCACAAGAAAAGGAAGGCTAACGAATGCCATGGCCATCGAAATGGCAATGGGTGAACCCACCAGGGTAATCCCGGCAAATTCTGCTGCTTTACCAAGGGTGGTATCACGGGAGATAAATCCCAGGATAGCGATACCTGCCGCTGAATGAGGTATTACAACGGGTAAATCAATAATACCGCTCACCAAACCTTTCAGTGGAAAGTCTTTTCGGGCAAGAATGTATGAAAGCGGAATAGCAAGGATGGCTCCTGTTACAGTTGCCCCCAATGCGGTAAAGATCGTAAGCAGGAAGCTGTCGGTTACCTCTTTCTCGTTGGCAGTAGCCCATAAATCGGTGCCGGAAGTCTTAAAAAACATACCCAGTAGTGGAGCTACCAGAAAAAGCAGTAGTAATCCTCCTAAAAAAATAAGAATGAGGTAGAAGGTACTGTAACGCGATTTATACATAAAAATGGGGTATATCGGTCGTTTTAAACGGCAAATATACCCCAAGATTATGGAAGAAGCAGAAGCTTTACTTTCCGATTTTCTTTAAAATGTCTTTTGGAACGGCATCTTTATGAACCAGAATATTAATGGTTTTCAGGCGCATGAATGATGGAGACACGTAAAAATATCCATCATATTTATTATCGGCACCCCAGGAGTTTTTAACATAATAGTATTTTTTACCAGTCTGATCGTGGCCATAACCTACAATGTGCATTCCATGATCGTCGGTGGTTTGATAATTATCAAATTCCTGCTGACGGATTTCCTGAGTAATAATTTTTTCGGTAATAATATTATCGAATTTGTACATCTGAGAATTCCTTTCCTTTTCGGTCAGTTTTTCCCATTTGGCTTTTTCAGAATCGCCGAGTTCAGCAATATCGGTTTCAGGAGTCAGTGCCAGTCCTTTGTTGTATGCAAAACCCTTTTCGCTGATATCGGAACCCCAGGCTATGGTGTATCCTTTGTCAAGGGCATTATCGATAATTTGCATCATTTCATCCAGTGGAATATTCATGGTTTCTCCCCAGGCCCAGTTATCTGGAATTTCGAGGATAAAGTTTTTATAAAACGGATGATGGGTATATGAACCGAAGTCGAGGTAATTATCCATATTCAACCCGGTTTCAGCCGCGAAAGATTTTGCTGTATATTCCTTGCCATTGTAGTTGAACTTTTCAGGAACCACACCCAGATAAGCATTCAGTATGCCCATCGTTGCATTATACCATGCAGTACTCAATTTTTTATTCGGATTTTTAATGATAACATCCATAAAAGCCCGAAGGGCGTTATCCATTTCGCTGTGAACATGTTTGGGTTCGCTGTACTGCAAACCGGCGTAGGCACTTTCGGGCATGAGTCCTCGAGTTTTTATCGTATGCATTACGTCATGAAAAGCGCCACCCGCTGCAAGATTAATGTTTCCTTGCATACGCACATATTTAGATACTTTTTGCTCATAAGCATCGCGGACGCAGAACATATCAGAAAAATCATATTCGCCTTTTCCCATGCGTATCATTTCTGATTCGAAAAATGACAGAGCCGAAAAGCTCCAGCAGGTACTCGAGCGGTATTGATTTTTAACACCGGTATGAGGAAGTTCTTTGGTGAGGGTAAAAACGTATCCACTGTCGGGCGTTTTTTTCTCCGTTTTTTGTGCTATGGCCGAAATTTGAAACATCAGGGCCAAAACCATCATAATGGTAAGGATTTTTTTCATGTGTAAATGATTAATTTTTTATCGGTCACGACTTGTCCCGAATAATCGGGATGAAATTCGCCAAGGAAAAACATCATATTCGGTGAATATGAATATTCATTTTGATGGCTCATTTCATTGGATTATAAATTGGTTTGTTGAGCAAAAATAGTATTTATGCTATGCACGGACAAAAAGACAGGGCTTTATCTCTAAAAATTGTAATTTCGGAGCTCAAATTTTTGTTCATGTCCGAATTCCAAATGCAAAGCGAAGCGCAACGTCGCGAAAGCCTCGAATCAAATTTGAATCAGAAAGCCCGTGTTATTTGGCTTACAGGCCTTTCTGGTGCTGGTAAAACAACGCTGGGCGCACAGCTTGAGAATATGCTGAGCGATGCGGGATATATTTGCCGCCTATTGGACGGCGATGTATTACGCAAAGGGATTTGTTCTGGATTGGCTTTCAGTGTGGATGACCGTACAGAAAATATCCGGCGAGCTGCAGAAGTCAGCAAGCTCTTCATCCACAGTGGTATTATTACGATTAATTGTTTTATAACCCCAACGCATGATATCCGGCGTCTGGTGCGTGATATTATTGGTAAGGATGATTTGATTGAAGTTTTTATTGATGCACCCATCGAAGTATGCGAAGAACGGGATACCAAAGGGCTATATCGAATGGCTCGGGAAGGAAAAGTCTTGAATTTTACTGGAATTAATTCGCCCTTCGATGTTCCATTGTCTTCTGATTTAGTGATAAAAACCAACGAAGAAAGCCCCGAAGAATCCGTTCGTAAATTGTTTCGGTTTGTTTTGCCGAATATAAAGGCGGGGTGAAATAGTGAATAATTAATTCAAAAATTCCGAATTCAAGAATTCAAAAATATATAATGTAGTGGATTCAATGAATGATTTTTTTTAATTCAAAATTGGTATGAATAGGAATCTTTGAATCATAGAATCTTTAAATTTTCAAAATTCCTCTCAAATTTCTGCTATTTCCAATACTACCGGGCAATGGTCAGAATGCAGGGCGCTTGGAAGGATACGCGCACCTTTCAGTCTGTTTTTCATTTCCAGACTCGCCATATGATAATCGATGCGCCAGCCCAGATTCTTTGAACGGGAACCGGCCCGGTAACTCCACCACGAATATTGATGCGGTTCCTGATTAAAATGCCGGAATGTATCTATAAAACCACTATCCAGAAAAGAAGTTACCCATGCTCTTTCTTCTGGTAAAAATCCGCTGCTTTTCGCATTGCGTATCGGATCATGAATATCAATGGGTTTATGACAGATATTATAATCTCCGGAGATGATAAGGTTGGGTCTTTCTTTTTGAAGTGCTGTGGCATAATTCTGAAAATCGGCCAGCCATTTCATTTTAAAGTCCTGACGTACATCGCCGGTAGTTCCTGAAGGATGATATACACATATAACAGAAATATCGCCAAAATCGGCCCTCAGGAAACGGCCTTCGGCATCATATTCCGGTATGCCAATTCCAATATGGATGGCGTCTGGTTTTATGCGGGTAACAATGCCTACACCACTATATCCTTTTTTTACGGCAGAATGCCAAAAGCACTGATATCCAAGTTCTTCGAAAAGCTCGTCGGGAATTTGCCCGGGTTGAGCTTTGGTTTCCTGTATGCATAAAATATCGGGCGAAGCCGCTTTCAGCCAGTCGATAAGGCCTTTACCAATGGCTGCCCGAATGCCGTTTACGTTATATGAAATTATTTTTGTCATGTTTCTGAGTGTTATCGGTATGTAAAAGGTTTGGGTTTTCTTCCGTATAAATAATCATCGAGAAAAAGAGCAATCCTTGCAAAGTGTTTGCTGTTATAAATTCCGGCACGTACCAGGCGGTGCAAGAGATTATCGGGATGCGAAAAGGGACAAACCGAAATGCATCTTCCGCAATCGGTGCCCGTTTTACACCAGTAACGGAAGCAGAGGTCGTGATTAATTTTCCACAGCGGCTGGTAAGGTTTATTTTGAGGCTCGCTATCGGGTATGGCATTTCCCGGACAATTGGTACTGCATTTTTTGCAAATCTTACAAAAATGAATCATCGCGGAATTCTCTTTTCGTGAATGGCATGAAAGAGTCAGCTCGGTGGTAACCACAGCAATGCGTACTCTGGGGCCTAAAGAAGGCGTCATCAACAAACCCATGCGGCCAATTTCGCCCAATCCGGCGTCGCGGGCAACGATGGGACAAATTACTTCATAGTTTCCATCAATATGAGCGCGGGCATCGTAGCCCAGTTGTCGGATAAAAGCAGCCAGATTTACGGCTATCAGTCCTGATCGTAAGTATTGTGCCGACGATTCAACAATAATGGGTGCATAAGGCGCTGCTTTCACATTCAGGAAATCCATTTCTACCGTAAACGCTATGGCGAATGAGTGAGTATTTTCCGTTTTTTTACCATAGTTCTTTCGCCTTCCTCGGGTATGATAGAAATGCGCGGGTTTTAATTCGCAAAATCCGACCGAATGAGCCCCTTGTTTTTTAAGCCAACAAAGAATTTCCTTTTCGACCTCATCTTGCTTTAATTCTGCTTTATTTGAATTCACAGGGCCATTAATCAGCGGATAGAGCGCTTCAACACTTGTAAAGTTGGCATCGGCCTGAGCATATTTAAGCGGATCGTAAAAAAGAGAATCAGGAGATAAGATGCCCGGAAGTGAACGATGGTAGTCGTCGGTTTCTTTTTTCTCAGGATTTTGCCGATAATAATATTCATAATTATCGGTGTTGGATTTTAAATCGCGACGCGAAAATATAGTATCCCGCTCATCGTGAAAAGATGTTTCGGGAAGCTCAGGAACAACTATTTTGGTTCGTGATGGCCACAGCAGAATAATCGTCGAAATAAAAACAAATCCTGTGAATACTACGATAATGTATCGGTAAGGAAATGGAAGGATGAATGAAATACCAATAACTGCTAAGATAAAAATGGAGGCCGTCAGCAATATTTTGGTAGCCCTGATTTCTTTTTCATTCCACGATACTTTTGCTGCCCAAATTAGAATAATGGCCGATATGCTCAGGAAAGCTGCAGAAAAATAAAAAAGTTCAGCAGTGGATGGTATCATTGTTTTTGCAATAAGAGTCGGATAATTTCGGCTGGACCTTTATGAAATGATCCTTCATCAATATCGATATGGGTTTCATAGGCTTCAATGATTTTCATACCTTCAAAATCCATCATTAAATCATCAAACGTATAAAGTAAATCCAATGTTTTTGGGCCTGAGAAAGTATTTCCGAAGTGTTTTTTTGAAAAGGCTTCCAGAACAAGGTAACCGCCGGGTTTTAGAAATTGTAGGATATGATGAAACGATTGCCGGCGAATTTCTGGAGGTAGGTGAAAATAGATAAGTCCAAGCATATCAAACGAATTTGCCGGATACTGCGTTTCTAGAACATCGGAGATTTTGTAATCGATTTTTAAATTTTTGGAGGCAGCCAGCTTATTTGCTTTTTGCCGGCCTTCTTCACTTTGGTCAAAGGCATAAACCTGACATCCCAGCGATGCAGCGAAAACGGCATTTCGTCCTTCGCCCTCAGCCGCAAGCAATATATTGGCAGGCCGTATCCTACGAAGACATTCTTCTAAAAACAGATTGGGTTCGGTTCCGTATATGTATTCTTCGTTTTTGTATCGCTCGTCCCAAAGTTCTTTGCTCATGAGTGCGTGGATTGAAATATTTAAGCTTAATTTGGCCAAAAATACATAATTCCATGGCTATGTCAGACGTAAATCAACCCCTGTGGACTAAAAACTACATCCTTTTAAGCCTGTCGGGTTTGGTGATGGCCATGGCATTTTATTTTCTGATACCCACCTTGCCCTTATATTTGGTAGAAGAATTGGGTGGCGATAAAAGCCTTGCGGGATTGATTATTGGTGTTTTTACCTTTTCTGCACTACTCATCAGGCCATTTACCGGCTTTGTGATCGATCGTTTCGGACGTAAATGGGTGTTGATATCGGCTGCTCTCGGATTTTCCCTGATTTATAGTTTTCACCTTGGCATTACCACCATTTTCGGATTGCTGATGGTGCGTTTTGTTCATGGTTTTGCATGGGGTACGGTTTCTACAACCTCGTCGACCTTCGTTGTTGATTTAATTCCACCCAAACGAAGAGGAGAGGGAATTGGTTATTTTGGTTTGGCTATGCCTTTGGCAATGGCCGTAGGCCCCTTACTCGGGCTGACTTTGATGCGTTCATCGGGTTATGAAGGAATGTTTCTCTGGGGCGCAGTTTTTTGTATGTTGGCGTTTAGTATGCTGTTATTTATTAAATATCCTGTTTTTCGGTCTCATACAAATTCGTTTTCTTTTAAACGCCTGATATCAACAAAAACATTACCCGTGAGTTTGATCATGTTAATGGTGATGCTGAGCTACGGCGGTATGATATCGTATATCACATTGTATGCTGTAGAGATTGGAATCGACAGGCCGGGTTTATTTTTTACTATTTATGCTGTAGGACTGGCCTCTTCGCGGATTTTTTCGGGTAAGATATTTGATAGGCATGGTCCCCGCTATCTGGCTCCAGTCGGATTACTGATGGTTGCCGCCGGAATGGCAGCTCTGGCTTTGGTGCAAAGTGCCACAGGTTTTGTAATATCGTCGGCACTTATTGGAATAGGTTTTGGAGTGATTTTTCCGGTCATGCAGGCCATGGCAAATAATGTTGTGGTCTCAGGAGAAAGAGGTGCAGCCAATTCTACCCTTTTTACTGCCCTCGATTTGGGGATTGGAACAGGGGCAATACTTACCGGTTTTCTCAACAGTTTAATGAGCCTTGCTGATTGCTTTGTTCTTTTGGCTATAGTCGTAGGCGTAAGTGCCGTAATATTTCCCTTATTCGTTTATCCACATTATGTTAAGAATGCGATCAATGTGAAATAATTGATTATTGATCCCAATTTATGCATTAGAAATTTGAAACGGAGGAGAAAGACATGATACCTTTTCGAACAATTTCTCAAGAAATTGTCGTCGCTTTTCTTTAGCTGAGAGTACCAAGGTTGTTTTTCGGCCAGTTTTAACCAGATAAGATCCTATTGCAATGCATTGGAACCTCATTGTGGATAAAACAGGATGGTGTTTATGGTTGAGAGCTTGCAACCGAAACAGACTCATTAGATTGTGCGCTACCATTGTCCAGCGAAAAGCA
>JAUSOY010000016.1 GCA_030656615.1 Bacteroidales bacterium
TCGTTACCTTAACGAATTTTGTTATAGGATAAACCGCTCGCTAATGAAAGAGAACATATTTAATAATTTGGTCAGAAAAATGGTAGCCGCTGATAAAATTTATCAAGATAAATTAATATGTACTTAACTACTGACCTCTAAAATTTTATTATTATCATCCGAAATCCTAACTTTGCCACAAACCTAAATCCTTACGGAATAAACCTTTAATTATGATGAAACTTATCGAATGTGTCCCCAATTTCAGTGAAGGGAATGATATGGATATTATCCGTTTGATTACGGATCAGATTGAAAGTGTGGATGGAGTAAAATTACTGGATGTAGATCCCGGAAAAGCAACCAATCGTACAGTGGTTACCATCGTTGGTACTCCCGATGAAGTAGTGGAAGCGGCCTTCAGAGCCATTAAAAAGGCATCAGAACTTATTGATATGAGTAAGCATAAAGGTGCTCATCCGCGATTTGGTGGTACCGATGTTTGTCCTTTTGTTCCGGTTTCGGGTATCAGTATGGAAGAGACTGTTGAATATGCTCACAAACTTGCTAAAAGAGTAGGCGATGAGCTCGAAATTCCTGTTTATTGTTATGAAAATGCTGCTTTTACTGCCGAAAGACGTAATCTAGCAAAGGTAAGAGCCGGAGAATATGAAGGACTGAATGAAAAACTAAGTAATCCAGCTTCAAAACCTGATTTTGGTCCTGCCCGTTTTAACCCGCGTACCGGAGCGATTGCTATCGGAGCACGTGATTTTTTAGTGGCTATTAATTATAATCTCAATACTACTTCTACACGCCGTGCGAATGCTATTGCTTTTGATGTTCGCGAAAAGGGAAGACCCGAACGGGAAGGAAATGCGGTTACCGGAAAAATAAAAAAGGACGAAAATGGAAAAGAGCTATGGATTCCGGGAACTCTAAAAGGATGTAAAGCAATAGGTTGGTTTATCGACGAATACGGAATCGCTCAGGTTTCTATGAATATTACCAATATTTCTATTACTCCTGTTCATATTGCTTTTGAAGAAGTGGCCGAAAAAGCCAGACTTCGTGGTATACGCGTTACTGGTTCCGAAATCGTTGGACTTATCCCAAAAAAGGCACTGATTGAAGCCGGAAAATATTTTTTAGCAAAGCAAAATCGTAGCCTAGGAGTATCGGAAGCTGAGATTATTAAAATTGCTATAAAATCGATGGGTCTCGACGACTTGAAGCCGTTTATTCCCGCTGAAAAAATAATTGAATATGTTTTAGAAGCCGAAAATCCAGTCAAAAAACTGGTGGACATGAGTTGTACTGGCTTTGCTGATGAAACAGCATCTGAATCTCCTGCACCCGGTGGTGGATCAATTGCTGCTTATATGGGTGCTTTGGGTGCTTCCCTTGCTACTATGGTTGCCAACTTATCGAGTCACAAAGCCGGATGGGATGAGCGTTGGGAAGATTTTTCGAAATGGGCCGAAAAGGGACAATTTATCAAAGATCATCTACTTTTTCTTGTAGACGAAGATACCCGTGCTTTTAATAAAATAATGGATGCTTTTAGCCTTCCTAAGTCAACGGATGATGAAAAAAACAGTCGTAAAAAGGCAATTCAGGATGCTACCGTTTATGCAACCGAAGTGCCTTATCGTACAATGGTGGCTGCTTTCGAGTCTTTCGAATTGATAAAGGCCATGGCTGAATATGGAAATCCAAATTCGGTGACCGATGCAGGCGTAGGTGCTCTTTGTGCCCGTTCTGCTGTAATGGGAGCTTATTTAAATGTACGTATCAATGCTGCCGGTCTAGAAAATAAAGCCCTTGCAGCACAGATGCTCAAGCATGGTGCCGAAATCGAAAAAAAGGCTCAGGAATTGGAAGAGCAGATTTTGGAAATTGTCTCTAAAAAAATAGATTAATTGCTTTCTTTTAATATTTTTACGCAGCCATCGGCTGCGTTTTTTTTAATTATGGAAGTATGAAACGATTATTGTTGACTTTTTTCGGAATATTGATCTTTGTAAGCGTGACAAGTGCACAGGATTCCATTACTAATGGAGTGGAAACAAATATGGGTGTGGGATTATACAGCCGATATGTATGGCGGGGCCAGGAACTTGGAAATTCTCCCAGTATTCAGCCATATGTGGATGTAAGCTACAGTGGTTTTACACTAGGAGTGGCCGGTGCTTATCAGTTTTCCGGAGCTGGATACCAAGAGTTTGATATTTACGCATCGAAAGAATGGGGAGTGTTTAAAATTACTGCCTGGGATTATTTCGGATACACGGATACGCTAGGTTTCGATTTTTTTCAGTATTCGGAAAAGGAAACCGGTCATCAATTGGAACTCGTTGGAGAACTTGATTTGAGAAAATATCTGCCATTAAAATTGCTGGGAGGGTACAATGTATTTGGTGCCGATGTTCATAAGGCCATGTATTTTGAATTATGTTATTTTGCAAATATAAAAGATACTGATATTGAAATCTTTTGCGGCTTTACTCCCTATAAAGGTGCATATGCATCAAATGCAGCGATTACCAATTGTGGAATTAATTTTAAAGGTGATATTAGGCTAATGCCTTCTGTAATACTACCATCTTCGTTTTCGGTCGTTTGCAATCCATTTGAGAAAATCGTATATTTAGTAGCCGGGTTTCAGTTTTAATCTACATTACGTTACATGAAACATACTCAAACACGCATTTTTTTATTTCTGCTGATTCTCAGTATTATTTCAGTAAGCATTTTTATTGTCATCTATATTGTAGATCGTAGTAAACAAAGCTTACAGTATGAGTATAATCAAGCACGCTTTAATGAGATGGTTGATCAGTCAATGGAAAGGCAAATGTCTATTATACAGCGTATTGTGTTTGATTATTCTTACTGGGATGATGTTTTAAATGCGATAGATATCAATAATAGTAGTTTTTTTGATGAACAGATAGCCTCAGTCACATTTCCGCAAACCGGGAATTTATCATCTTTATCACAACTTGATTATGTTTGGCTTATTAAAAACAATCATGAAGTAGTTTATGAATATGGCAATGAGAAGATGCACGGAGAAAAGGCGGAAATTCCAATCGGTGCAATATACAAATTGCGCGAATCTAAATTTATCTCGTTTACGATTCTGACTTCACAAGGGTATATGCTAGTCTCTGGTGCCACTGTTCATCCCTCTGATGATATTAAAAGGGTTAAGCCATCGGGGGGGTTCTTTTTTATGGCTAAATTACTTAATAGTGAATTTTTGCAGGAATTTGGACAGCAGGCCTCGGCTACGTTAAATATTGTTTTACCTTCTCAGGTTGATACCCTGAGTCGGTCATTGAAATTGTATAAAAGTAACTATCCTTTAGCCGATTATCTGGGCAAACCCATTTCGTTTGTTCATTTTGAACGTCATCTGGCATTTGCATCCTTTTATACCAATTACACCCGAATAACTTTTGGATTGATTTTGTTCCTCATCTTTTCAATGCTGCTCGGATTTTATTTATTGTCGAGGAATATGCTTACGCGGCCTTTGGAATTAGTGGTTCGTGCACTCGAAACCAATGATATAATGGATGCTCTGGCATTGAAGCAATTAAAATCGGAGTTTGGTCTAATCGGTGGACTGATTGAGAAATTTATTCATCAAAAGCAAGACTTGAT
Organism: Bacteroidales bacterium; assembly: GCA_030656615.1. GTDB lineage: Bacteria > Bacteroidota > Bacteroidia > Bacteroidales > TTA-H9 > JAUSOY01. Next base: position 3,652 of record JAUSOY010000016.1, read on the forward strand.
CGATTCTCAACAGAAAGCCGAAGAATCCGATCGTCTTAAAACGGCTTTTCTTGCCAATATGAGCCATGAGATTCGTACCCCCATGAATGGTATCCTTGGATTTACAGAACTGTTGAGAGATACAGATATCAATGAAGATCAACGGATTGAATATGTAGAAATTATTCAAAGAAGCGGACAAAATCTCCTACATATTATTAATGATATTATAGATATTTCAAAAATAGAAGCCGGGCAAATGCATCTGAGTGAGTCTGAATTAAGCATTAATGATTTAATGAACGATGTATATGAAACTTTCAGGCATGATCAAAAAATCAATCAGGGACTAATCCATCTTGAATTACAAATGCAGATTAGTCCTGAGAATAATTTTATAATTTCAGATAGGGTTAGGTTATTTCAGATTCTTTCAAACTTTATGGCTAATGCCATAAAATTTACCCCGAAAGGATTTATAAATCTGGGCTGTCATTTATTAAACGATAACACAATCGAATTTTTTGTAGGAGATTCCGGAATAGGAATTGCAGAAGATAAAAGAGAGTTGATTTTCAATCGGTTCGTTCAGGTAGATATTGGGGCGACCCGTTCGTATGACGGTGCGGGCTTAGGACTTTCGATCAGCAAAGCTTTGGTTGAGTTATTACAAGGTAATATCTCCGTTCGATCTGAACTGGGTGCAGGCTCTGTGTTTTCATTTACTATTCCTTTGAAACAAGTGGATATGCCAAATATTCAAATAGTAAAGGACATAAAAAAGCTGGGTCACCCTGATTATTCGACTAAGAAAATTCTTGTAGTTGATGATATCAAAGAAAATTTTCTCTTTTTCTATCATACATTGAACAGTACAGGTGTAAAAATGGATTGGGCGAAGGATGGCCAGGAGTCAGTAGACATGGTTCGATTAAATCAGTATGACCTCGTTTTGATGGATTTGCGTATGCCTGTGTTGAATGGATACGATGCTACCAGAATTATTAAAAACGAATACCCCGACATGGTTATTATCGCTCAAACTGCATATTCGCTTGATAGTGATAGAGAAAAGTCGATAGAAATCGGATGCAATGATTACATTTCAAAACCCATTATTATCTCGAGTTTGATGGAATTATTGTTGAAGTATCTGACATAATTCAGGCCTCAGTATTAATTAGTAAATAGTTTGATCTGAATCGGGTATTTTCGAACAAAATATTCAGTTGTTCGATAAAAAATGCCTTACTTTGTCAATTGTTATTAGCTTAACAGTAAGCAATATATTTCACTGATTATAATGTTTTTACGATGAGAAGAACGCTTAAGATCCGGGATATTACCCTTAGGGATGGTCAACAATCATTATTTGCCACCCGGATGACTCAGGCTCAAATTGAACCTCTTTTACCATTATTTCGCGAAGCCGGATTTTATGCTCTTGAAGTTTGGGGCGGCGCAGTTCCGGATTCAATCATGCGCTATCTGAATGAAGATCCATGGCATCGCCTCGAAAGCATTCGCGATGCAATTGATGCTCAATCAAAACTTACCGCATTGTCACGTGGCAGAAATCTTTTTGGTTATAATCCATATCCTGAAGATGTTATTGAAGGGTTTTGTAAAAATGCAATCCAATCCGGTATAGGGATAATGCGTGTTTTTGATGCACTGAATGATACCACAAACATTGCCCCAACTATAAAGTATATTAAGCAATTTGGCGCAACGGCGGATTGTACAGTATGTTATACCGTTGATCCTCATTTTTCGGCAAGGACAAAAGTGAAGGCTTTTCTTCATGGTAAACCTCTTCCTTCGAAAATATTTACTGACCAGTATTTCCTCGAAAAGGCTATTCAACTCGAATTGATGGGAGCCGATATGATTACCATCAAGGACATGGCTGGGCTTATACCTCCTGTTAGGGCTGGTAGGATCGTTAGTATGATGAAGGAAAAAATAAATGTCCCCATCGACTTTCATACACATTGCACTCCGGGTTATGGATTGGCATCTACATTAATGGCAATCCTGGCCGGCGTTGATATTGTTGATACAGCAATTTTAAATTTTGGCGGAGGTCCGGGGGCGCCTCCCTTTGAACTAATTTGGATTTTCTGTGAAAAGCTTGGAATTGAAACAGGAGTTAATATTGAAGTGGTAAGTACCATTAATGAAAAACTGGCTGTTATCCGCAAGGATTTAGCAGGATTCGACACCGCAGAAAGCTTTCCACGCGCCTTTTCACTTTACGAAGAAAGCGTCCCGGCAGAAATTATGATTTTGTTTGATAAGGCGATTGAAGCTGCTCAAACGAAAAAGCAAGAAGCTTTACTGGAAGCCTGTCATGCCATTGAAGATTGGTTCGGACTCCCAAAACCTGATTTTGCCGTAAAAGAAGCTGAGATTCCTGGTGGTATGTACACCAATATGCTGGCACAATTGAAGCAATTGAAGCTTGAACATCTCCTTCAAAGAACGCTCGAACTGATTCCTGAAGTCCGCCTGGTTTCAGGATTACCACCTTTAGTAACACCAACTTCCCAAATAATTGGTGCACAAGCCGTCAATTGTGCCATTGACGAAGAAAAGGGACTTCCATTATTCACTACTAAGTCGCTCCAATTTGTAAATCTGGTGAAAGGTTCATACGGGAAAACCCCTTATCCGATTGATCCTGAATTCCGATTTAAATTATGTGGCGTGCGTGAAGAAACTCCATACGATAGTCGGTTTTATCAAAAACCAACGAATCTGGTTTTTGAAGAATTTGGCGGCGTGAAGCTGGCTTCAAACGAGAAAGAAGAACTTCTACTTGATTTGTTTCCAAATGTGGCTGCTGAATTTCTGAAAGGAAAGGTAGAATCTGCTTATATTCAGCAAATTCATGCTATAGAGGCCGAAAAGGAGAAAAAATTCCTCGAAGAAAAGCAAGCTTACGATCGATTATCAGAAGAGGAAAAGCAACAGCGTCTTATCGATGGATTGTATCATTATTCATGGATTACGTCCCAGGAAGATGATTTTACGATTGGGACTTCATAAAACGTTTCTTATGTTACGGCATGTTGTATTATTTCGGTTTAATGATTCCTATTCGCTGCTTCAAAGAAGGGAAATAGCCGAAAAGGCTGCCATTCTTTTGAATGGTTTAATTGAGAAAATTCCAGAAATCATTCGGATTCAGGCGGTGGCTTTAAGTGCTTCAGACAAAGATTCTTACGATTTAATTCTCGATTCTGATTTTAAAGATGAAATTGCTCTCGAAGTTTATCAGAAACATGAAGAGCATTTGAAAGTTGCTGAATTTATTCATCAGCATCGTCAGTTCAGAGCTGTAGCAGATTATTATATCTAAACAAAAGGGGCTGTTAATTTTGATTAACAGCCCCTTTTTGAAAATGCTATTGCGATTGGAATTATTCCATAGCTTCCATTATTTCTTCAGTCATTTCAATATTGTGATATACGTTTTGTACATCATCATCTTCTTCAAAAAGATCGATAACCCGAACAAGCTTTTTTGCTGATTCAGCATCAATTTGCGCATAAATAAGAGGAATGCGTTGTAAATTAGCGCTTTCTGGTTCAATATTTAGTGCTTCGAGCTTTTTCATTAGGGATCCAAAGTCTTCTAAACGCGAAGAAACCGTTACGATTTCATTTTCGGTATCAATTTCGATTTCCTCTGCACCGGCGTCTATGACTTCCATTTCGAAGGTGTCAATATCACTGATATTTGCTGAAGGAATGGTGAATATTCCCTGACGTTCGAATATATGAGACAGACTGCCATTGGTTCCAAGGCTTCCTCCAAATTTATTAAAGATTGAGCGAACATTTGCCACAGTACGCTGAGTATTATCGGTCGTACACTCGATAAAAAATGCAACGCTGCCTACATAACCTTCATAGGTCGTTTCGCTAAAATGAGCCGCATCCTTGTCGGCACCTTTATTGATAGCCCTGGTTATATTGTCTTTGGGCATACTAGCACCTTTGGCGTTGGCAATGCCCAAACGAAGTCTGGGGTTGGCGTCAGGATCGGCCCCGCCTTCTTTTACGGCAACAGTAATTTCTTTAATAATGCGCGAAAAAATCTTGGATCTTTTTGCATCCAAAGCGCCTTTTTTCCTTTTAATGGTCGACCACTTATTATGACCTGACATAGTATTGTATTTTAATAGTTTCTGATTTTCAGATAGACGTTTTTTCTTGCTTCGTCTTAATTTTTTTATTCTTATGATGATAAGTACTGTGTAGACTTACCAAATGAATTGTAAAAATACAAAATCCCTGCAAATTTAGCCGGACTACTTTTGAATCACGCAAATTGAGGTGTTAAAAACTTCTCGAGAAGTTGCAGATCGGCAGCAAATTTGCGGATTCCTTCAGCCAGTTTTTCGGTAGCCATAGCGTTTTCATTAAGTAACCAACGGAAAGTGTTCTCGTTAATTTCAATCCTTTTTATATTTGTCTGATTGGCAATTTCAGTACTGAGTTTTCTTTCAACATCCAATGTCATTAATTCTAGTTGGCTTAACAGGACTGGGGATATGGTTAATAAATCACATCCTGCCAATTCAATAATTTCTCCCGTATTTCTGAAACTGGCTCCCATAACCTGGGTTTGATAGCCAAATTTTTTATAATAGTTATAAATTTCAATTACAGAAGTAACTCCCGGATCAATACTGGCATCATTGCTGACAAAGTTTTGTTCTTTTTTATACCAATCAAGAATTCGGCCGACGAATGGTGAAATAAGTCGTGCACCGGCTTCTGCACATGCAATGGCTTGGATTTTTGAAAAAAGCAAGGTCAAGTTGCAACGGATTCCTTCTTTTTCAAGAATTTCCGCTGCTTTTATTCCTTCCCAGGTGGAGGCAATTTTTATGAGTATGCGTTCACGATCAAATCCTTCTTTTTCATACATCTTAATAATACGACGGGCTTTATTGATAGTAGCAATGGTATCAAATGACAATCGTGCATCCACTTCTGTACTGACTCTTCCTGGAATAATTTTAAGGATTTCGATGCCAAAAGTAACTGAAAGCTGATCAAGACATATCAGAAGTTGATTATCAAGATTTGAATCCTGGCTTTTCGCGGCAGCAATACTTTTTTTAACAATATCCGCGTACTGTGGTAGTTGTGAAGCCTGTAAAATAAGGGAGGGGTTGGTAGTGGCATCGGCTGGCTGATAGCGAGCGATTGATTCAAAATCGCCGGTATCGGCAACGATGGTGGTATATTGCTTTAATTGCTGTAATGCGTTCATGGTATTTTTTTTGCAAAAATACGTTTCCTTTTATAAACGAGAAATCCGCGGCCTCCCGGCCGCGGATTTCTCTGTGTGCGAGATTATCTGGTGTTTTTTACCATCCTAAAAGGGTTATTCCTACAGCAAATGGATAAAGTTCGGGGCCTTTATTTTTACTGAAGAGGGTGGTAAGACTGTATGTTCCAAAAAGATTAATATGTCCCCAGCCAATTCTTAATGTAGCATCTACTTTAAAAGGATTCAGATGAAAGTCATCATAGACTTTTTCAGTTTCATCACGTGGAGAAATTCTTGTGGCAATAATTTGATTTGTGGCTGGATCAAGTAAGTTAAATTCTTTTTCCTGTTCGTCATATACTACTTTGGTATGCGATCCTATACGTGCCCCAATGATGGCTCCGACTCCAAAATGATAGTCATTCAGACTGCCCGGGCCTTTATGTTGCCATTCAAAGATTAGAGGAAGAGTCAGATAACTGACAACGAGTTTATTTTTTTTGATTTTTACACCATCCATAATGTAACCCCTCAGCGTATCGCGGGTATTATCGAGCCATACACTGTTATCAAAACGATAATTGTGCCATTCGATACCCAGACCGGTAATAAAACCGAAGTTGCCTGAAGGGTCTAATTTTACATTCTGTTCAAAAAGGTTCAGGTAAACTCCAATCGATTTTGGCATGTATAAGTCAAGATATCTATCGGCAGCACCAAAATCCATGTTCATATCATTATTAAGGTATCCATTCAGGCTGAGTTCAAAACCGCCCCAATGGCCATCAAAATTTCTGATTTTTTTACCTTTTTTTATTTTTACATTTCCATCTTCATCTACAATAATGCGGTTATGGCCAATGCTTACAACGCTGCTTCCATCGTCTTCATTTGTTCTAACCTTAATATTTCCGACACTAACTTCCACAGAATCGTCTTTTACATTCACGACATTTTTTTCAAAATCAGTGGATTTTGTTCGAGTTACATTTCGGGCTTGGGTTCCGTTTTTAATGCTTGCTGCACCAGAGGAATGGCTATCATAGGTTCCCTTGACGTTAACCCGGGCATCGGCAGCTCCACTGGCTTCGATAGTAAGATCATCTGTTTCAAGTTCATAAGCTTTAAGGGATGCAGCTCCACTAATTTCACTGCTGTGATGCTGCACGGTTCCTGAGAGTTTGCAATCAGCAGCACCAGAAATTTCGGTTAATAATTCTTTTACATATATTTCGAGGGTAACGTTGGTGGCACCACTGGCCTCTATAGATAGTTTATCTGATTTAATGGCCGTTTCACCTTTGATTGTGCTGGCACCGGATGCATCAAGTGATTCAAAAACCGGGATAGCAATATAAATATTGAGCCTTTTTGCATTTCTGATACGGTTACTTTCGATGTTTAAAATACCGTCATCTACTTTCAGGCTGACTTTATCGTGATTTTCACTGTCTGTTTCAACTTTTACGGATTGAGTGGTGGCCTGTGATAAATAAACATTAAATGCACCACCTACTTTAATTCCGGTGAATGAAGGTAATTCATATGTGCGAATTGTAACATCATCGGGTATGATGCTGTTGTTTTCCTGATATGCCATGGGTTGTGCCAGGGCTGATACGGTGGCTAGCATTACGATTGCTGCCAGGATGAGGAGATTTCTTATGCGTTTCATGGTAATAAGTATTATCTGGTTCGTTTTCTGTTGGTGTGACGTACGGAGCTTTTTATTTGTTACAGCAATCGCTAATTATTTTTATCTGGAATATATACTGATGAAATAATAGGTCGATCAATTGTTTAGAAAACAATGGTAATTCGTTATTAATAAGGGTAATTTTTATTCTGTTTTGTCTTTTTTTGAACTGGCAACCCGGAAGTTTTCGTTGCCAAAGGCGAATGCCAGAAGTTTTCCGTTGGAATCTTTACTGCGCTTAAGTGCAATATCGTTTCCCGTAATTTCATTAAAACCTTCAACTCCGTATCTGGCCATATCATAAAAAGTGATGTGGGGGATGCTTCCGATTTCCTGCCCTAAAAACTGTTTTGTTTTATAAATGACACGTCCGGCCAGAGACATTTCTTCGATTCGAGCAAATTCTTGTAATTGATCGCGTAATAATACATCCTGATAAACCTGCACATAATCATACGACTTTCTGAGAAGAGGATGGTTATTCTTTGTTGATATTTCTGTGATCTCGATTGCTGGCAGTTTGTTGATTAATTCGGCCCTTTCTTGTAAAGTGATTGCGATGGCGTTTGGTTGATTAGTCGGTTTGTAGTATTTCAAAACGGATACAGCAATGGGCATCGTCCGATCTATTTTTATCGCCTCGGTACTCTTTGTAGCATCCATTGGCGTATTTTTTATTATCGAAATATTTTTAAAGGGTTCAGTGATAGGATTATGATCGATGCCAGTATATCCGGAAATAAGAATAAAGCCTGCTAAAACTGCAGCAGCCGACCAAATCAGAGGTTTGCGAAGTATAGTAAGATCAAAATGCTTTAGTGCCCTTTTGTTTGGATATATTGTGGTAAGGGTTTCAAGTTTTGTTTTCTCAAAAGCGTTAAAGGAAACTTTTTGATGTGGATTTTTTTTAAGAAAATCGTTCATCACGACTTCTTGTTTTGAATTTAAGTCGCCTTCATAATAGGCTGCAAACCAATAATCACAGTTTGAAGATGTGATTGCAGATAAAGAAAAGGCATCCTCATTATCTTTAAGAAGCGCACTAAATGGTAGTTCAACGGAGTTATCGCTTGGGATTGAAAGAATACTAAAAGCCTCCAACTCTTCTTTTAACTGAGGATGTTGACCAATAAAATCCATTAACTCACCCACGGTGTCTTTGTCAAGACAACCTTCGGCATAGTCGAGGAAATATATTTCATAATTGGTCAGGTTAATCATTTTATGGTTTAAATTAAATTGTCGATGCTTACTAAATAATTTTTCAGAGCGAGGCGGGCCCGGTATATATAAACTTTCACCTGCGATTCATTCAGATTGGTTATTTCGCCAATTTCCTGATAAGAGTATCCTTCGTAGTCGCGGAGCATAACCACAATTCGCTGGATTTCTGGTAATCGTTGTAATGCTTCCTCAATCACCTTTTTTGCGCCGGTATACTGTTTTTGATCGTACGATCCATGATTCGAATAATTATCGATCAAAGTAGTCCGTTTATCCCTGCGAATGGTGTCTATCATTGTGTGGTAGGCAGCCGTAAAAAGGTAGGATTTGGATTTTTCAGAGTTTATATCGTCACGTTTTTCCCACATTTTAGCGAATACTTCCTGAACCACATCCTGCGCACGATCAGCATCTCTGAGGTTTTTCAGGATGAAGCGGTATACAGCGTTGGCGTTGATATCTACGCAGCGGTTGTAATCGGCAACAGTCATGTTTCAGGCTTGGTTTGATAGTGTGACGAATTTCACGGGTATAAAGTTACAATAGCATTCATCTTATTTTGAAATATGATGTGATTTAATGAAAAACTGCCGGCATAGTGCCGGCAGTTACTTGCAAGAATAATTATAAGCTTGATTCCTGAGAAGTTTTTATGCCATCAAGCACATCATCTTTATTGATATTCAGTAATTCGCTGCCGGCATTTTCGCCAAGATTCCAGATTCGAGTAGAATGAGACTGGGTGATTTTCTCAATTAAATTACGGACTGTACGGCCATTACCAAAGTTTTTATCTCTGTCGCTATAAAGTACCGCAAGATGGTCATGAACGGTATCCAAAGCATCTGAACTAACCTCAAATTCCTTCGATTTCATCATGCTCTGGAAAATTTGTATCAGTTCATCGGGGTTATAATCATTGAAGTGGAAATACCTGATAAATCTGGATTGCAGACCAGGATTTGAGTTGATGAAATCGTGCATTTCGGTAGGATAGCCGGCAACTATTACACAGAGTTTATCACGATCATCTTCCATACGTTTAAGCAAGGCATCAACGGCTTCCTGCCCAAAATCATTTCCGATGCCTGAGGGTGTGAGGGTGTAGGCCTCATCAATAAAAAGAATTCCATGTTCAGCGCGATCAATGATGGTGTGTGTTTTTGGAGCCGTTTGTCCTATGTACTGACCCACTAAATCGGCCCTGCTCACTTCCACTACATGTCCACGCATCAAGAGTTTAAGTGCTTTAAAAATTCTACCAAGACAACGGGCTACGGTTGTTTTTCCAGTTCCCGGAGGGCCTGTAAAAACAGTATGCAGTGTTATGGGGTTAGCAGGAAGTCCTTTTTGCCTGCGCATTTCCTCAACTTTCAGATGATTTACCAGCGTTTTTATATCTTTTTTAATGTTATCGAGTCCTATCATTTTATTGAGCTCGGCCATAATATCCTCGAGGCTTTCTTCTTCTTTTTCAACGAATTCATCGGAAATGGCTGCGTGAATATCTTCCATCACTATGAGTTGCAAGTCTTCATCCGTAATGGTATCCATTTCGGCCAAACGGGTTGATTGAATAGTTACTACTTCGTCAAATAAGTTTCGCATAACACGGGCATTACCAAACGCTTTTGTTCGGGCTGAATATAAAAAATCGGTGTATTTACCCAGTTTATCGATGGCCTCTTCATGAAGATTATATTTTTTAGATCCGCAAATCCGGCAAAATATTTCAGATAGTTCTTGTGGTTGATAATCTTCAAACGTAAAATATCTGCTAAATCGTGATTGAAGACCCGGATTTGTTTCAATGAATTTTTTCATTTCGTTGGTGTATCCGGCAACGACTACAACCAAGCGCTCCCTTTCGTCTTCCATTCTTTTGAGCAGAGCCTCGATGGCTTCTTTTCCAAAATCGCGGCCACCATCCTCAGGAGCAAGACTATAGGCTTCATCTACGAACAAAATCCCATCAAGTGCTGAATCAATGGCCTTATTTGTTTTTATGGCAGTATGGCCGATATACTCACCTACCAGCCCTGATCGATCGACTTCAATAACGTGGCCTTTTTTTAATAATCCCATCGAAACGAAGATTTTTCCAAGAAGACGCGCCACAGTTGTTTTACCAGTGCCCGGTGAACCCAGAAAAACGGAATGTAACGCTATGGAGTTACTACTCAGTCCTCTTTCTTTTCGTAGTTTTTCTATTTTTATGAACTTCAGAAGCGATTCAATGTCATTTTTTATATTAGAAAGGCCCACTAGTTCATTCAATTCTTTCATTGCTAACTCAAGATTAGCAACAGGCATTTCAATGGCTGTATTTGTCGTTTTTGATGGTTCGCTTGATTCTGAATCGGTTTTGCTTTCGGGCCAGGCTTCTATCTCTTTAATTCGTTCTTTATAAAAATCATTTTTTTTATCCGCCTTCAACGCTAAGCGATAATAAAACAAGGATGTATGCTTTTGCTTATTTATGTAATAGGCATTGGCTATCATATCATAAATATCAGCCTCTTTTATGGCTTTCATTTCCTTTTCAGGAATGTCATCGATGAGCGCCATCGTTTCTTCATATTTTTCGAGTGATTTTTGGACCTGTAGTAGATTTCTGAGATACGTTAGATTACGAGGATTTAATTTGAATGCTTTTTTATAGTATTCAAGACTTTTTTCGAACTCATCGAGCCAGCTCCATGCAGCACCAGCACCATTAAGTGCTGAATGATTGTCTGGATCAACAGCAATTGCCTTTTCATAATAGCTGATGGCTTTTTTATATTCTTTGTTTTCAAAATATTTATAAGCTATATCTGACAGTCGCTCAGATTCGGGGTCTACAGAACCTTCTGATGATATTGTAGCCGAATCTTCACTATCATCCGATGAATTATTCTCAATTTCAGCAAATTGTGTAGTTACAATTGCCCACATACCATCACCGTATGAAATACTGGACACGCACATGTCTGCATCCAATTTTTCTTGCAGAGCAGCCGGTGGAAAATTCGGATCGGTTAGCCACGATTGGGTAATGTAACCGGTGTTTGCAGAGCTTATCATACCCCATTTGCCATTTCCATGGCTTACTGCTGTAATATCGTGTCCTGCATCCCAAGCTTTTTGGATGCTTTTTTGAGGAAATCCGTCGTATAATCCCCAATCCTGTTTGTTTATGCTTGTGCCTTTCGACATGACCACCGCCCAACGGTCATACCCATAGGCCAAAGAAGTCACAACATATCCGTCTGCCAACCCGGCCTTGATTTCTTTATCAGGAAAACGATTGCTGGTGCGCCAAATTTGGTCAGTAAATCCCGTGTTACCTGATAAAAAAACAATCCATCGGTCATAACAATATTCCAGGCAACTTACATCGTAACCATCATCCCAACCTTTTTTGATTTCCTTTTCAGGAAATTCGCCGGAGCTATTCCAGCGCTGTCCGGTGAAGCCTGTCCTTTTAGAGGATAATAGGACCCACAGGCCATTTCCGAATGCTATTCCTGAAACATACGCCCCATCGTCCCATGCTTTATCTATCTCTTTTTCAGGAAATTTATTCGTCCAGTTTAGTATATCGCCTATCATATAAATGGGAATATTAGTGAATTATTAAATTTTTGGAATAATCAGGTGCTTAAACTAGTTCCGCAACCAGGACAACGACCTCCCATCCCGGGAGTAGCAGAAAAACCTGTTCCACAGGAGGGGCATCTATAGTTCTGCGAACCAAAAGTGGAGCCTAACACCCGCAATACAAAAATGCCGGCAATGATTAATACAATCAAAGCCATTATATAAAATGAAGCAATCAATACAATGATGTTGATAATAATGAGCGTTAAAATGCGCAGTAATCCAACAATAGGGCCGGCTACCACAAAGCTTTCCAGTATCCAAAGTAATGTAATGAGAATGGTTGTAAGCGAAAGTAAATAAAGCACATAATGGATGGCGCGGTCGTAGCCAATTGGCAAAATATTAAAACCCTCATTATAAAACCATTCCATTTCTTTTCCATCCCAAACTGCTCCCAGTAAAAAGGTAAATGCGATGATAAATCCCGGTAGCATTGGATACCAACGCATACGTTCAATCGGAAAGAAACGCCTTAAAAATCCTGGTTCTTTATGGATTGAAGTGCCTGATTTAGATCCACCGCCGGCTACCTCATCATAACCCGAAAGCTTGATAATGGCATCATCAATCCGCGTAAAATATCTTCGTATAAAGAAAACAGCTACGGCAAGAATTAGTGCCATGATCCAATTGTTCAGGTACGAAAAATTGAATAAATCAGACATCCATCGTTTGGCTTTGTACAGGAGGACTGATGAACCGGACGGGTATGCGTTACTGAGCAGCGTACTAGTACTTATGAACCCATTTTTATTATTGTTGTACTTTACTTTTAGCATACCATCCTGATTTTTTGCAATAATCAGGAGGCTGTCATTTTTTCCGAGCATTGCAATTACAGAACGTAATTTACTTGAGTCGCGGATTTGAACTTCTTTGGTAAAAACAATAAATACTTTGCCTATTTGAGTCAGGCTGTCTTCTTTCGCTTTATTACGCTTTTTATAACTAAAACGTTCTTTAATGCTGTATTTATCAACATTACCAGTTATTTCCTGCCCATAGAGCGATTGTAACCATGCCAATTCAGGTATGGTATCAAGTATATAAAGCTCGTCAAAAGCGGAATTGGCCCAGCCAATTTTCATTTTATGTTTGCTTTTTGGGCATTCTGCTCTGCGGGCGTATATTTTATCATCTACAATCAGTCGGGCTTGCTGATTATCGAGATCATATAGAAAAGTAATAAAAGTCCATTGGTTGGCAATGGCCGGTGGCCCAAACAGCAAGTCATCCTTTCCGCATTTAAGCGCCCAGCAGTATGTTTCGTCGTCTTTAGCGATAACCAGTCCTCTGGAGTATTTTCCTTCACCCAACATGATTATGTCTGATTTAATGGTAGTTAAAGGCATAAGCCAACAACTGACCGAAATTATCGGGTTTATTGAAGGATCGATTTCAAATGGGAATGTGAGTGTTTCTTTCAGGCTTGTAGCATCCTTGGCCGGTGTTACAAGAGCCATATTATTTTTGTTGTTTCTGTCGGCAATATAATAGCCACTAATTAGTCGTGCATGAAATGCATTCTTGCTGAGATCTTTCGTGTTTCCGTCAAAAGAATATTTACCAAGCAAGTGATTGTTTTGATTTTCAGCCGATACCGGAAATATTCCTGAAAATGCAATGAGAAAGCAAAGAAGTGCTTTAATGGTATCTGTTGTTCTCATTTGTTGGTTTTTTTATCGTTAATAAGCATTTGTATTAATCAAACCTAAATGAATAAGCCAAAGGCCGGAGCATAATGCCACCGGCCTTTGATTTCAAAGAAGCTTAAATTCAGTTTTTATCCTCTATGAACGATGGCATCATTCAACGCTTCAACAACCCGGTCTATAAAAGCCTGATCTTTAGCTGTGAGTGCATCCTCGCTACCCGAAGCAGATTGGAGAACAACAGAGTATTCGGGTTTTAAGGAAAGCAGCCAGGCAATTCCTCCAACCAGAAAAATGGCTCCGGGAATCCAAAGTTTAAAGATCAAGAGTAGAATTCCGATTCCAGCAACGATTAAAGGGTATTTTTTGCTGGGCTCAATTTTATATGAACTAACGGATGTTATTCCTCCCATCGAATGAGTTTTTCCATGGGTGATAAAACGGGCATTGGTAACTTTTATACCGCCTTCTTCCAAAAAGATTTTTTCTTCCGCCATTTTGGGTTTGTATTAGATGAGTGATATGTAAGAAGTACTTTCTTGATTAAACATTGATGTTTAATACCTTCAAATTTACGAGGAAGTTCATTTAACAGCACAAAATAGAGTGGGGGATGTGTATGGATTTATAAATCCATACATCGTTATTGATACCGATCACTGAAAATTAATACTTTTTGATGATTCTTTTTTGTACAGATAGGCTGTGGGTGTATATCCGGTATATTTTTTAAAGAAGCTATTAAATGAGGATTTTGATTTAAAACCAGCTCTTTCTGATAATGCTTCGAGTGTCAGATTTGCATTTTCGGGATGTTCTATCAATCGGATAGATTCCTGGATTCTATATTTATTGATAAAGCTATTGAAGTTTTGTTGATATTTCTGGTTGATGAGTTTCGACAAATACGTTGTGTTTGTCGATAAATTAATGGCCAGTTTTCGTAATGTGAGTTCAGGATCCAGATAGATTTTATCTAGCTCTATCATCTCTGAGAGTTTCTTTAAAATTCGTGAGTCGTCACTTTTGAAAATGCCTATTTCTTTGTTTGATGAGGAAGCGGGAAAACGTGTTTGTGTATCACGAATTTTTGGATATGGTTTCTTCGTTCCTTTATGTTTACGGGTAATTAGTGCAAACAAAATGGGCCGGCGAATAAAAATAAACAATAGAGTAGCTGCAAATAATAAGATAAAGTATATTAAAACATCATTCGTGGTTTTGTATTTTTTTAGTTCATTACTTAGGCGGGATTCGATACTTTTGAACTGATCCAACAAATGGGCATTCATACTCTTATTTATTTTCAGATCTATATCCTCTACTTTCATGATCTTTTCTAATCGGAATAGTGAGTCCTGAATGATTTTCCATTGAGAATGAACCGTCTTGGCTTTTGAGTTATTACCTTCTTTAATATAAAAATCATTTAATTCGGGCAGGATATCAGCAAGAATGCACGGAAGTTTGTTGAGTTCGGCAAGGTTTTTTGCTTGTAAAAATGCTTGCTCTGCCAGAATATTATTTTTTGAGGCAATAAAAATTTTCGCCAGGTTAAGGTATAATTTAGTCTTCAGGACGCCGGATGGATTTAATTTCGTGTAGGGCCATGCCAAAATGATGGAGCGGCTGGCATTAATCAAATCTCCATTTTTAAGAAAAGCTTCCGACATTCCAATCAGGCTGTTAGCTGACTGATAGTATTGATCTCTTTTCCCGGCGTATAAAAAACTTTTTTGAAAGGAATATAACGCTTTTCGATGGTTGCCCTGTTGGATCATTAACCGGGCTATCCCATTTTGAATGATGGCGTGATGTTCGAAACCCGTTAAATCTTCGGATGTGTATGCTTCTTTATAATAATCTAATGCAACTTCGTTTTCATTGATTTTTTCGAATAATTGGGCCAATAATATCAACGTTTCAGAACGCACGTGCTTGTCATCATAGTCATATGATTTTTTGAGTGCATGATAAAGTGATAAACTGGCAAATGGAAGGTTACCACACTCGAGAAATTGCTCACCTAAGCTTTTAAATAGGAAAGCACTCATAAAGTGATTACCAGAAGTAATCAGATCTTTGTAGCTCTCAATTAATAAACCGTCTATTTCAATTTCTGACAATTCTTGTCTGGCAAGGCGTACCAGTTGGATGCGTGCAAAAGCAATTGTTTGCAATTCGCCAGCCTTACTTTCCATTTTTGTTGTTTCCAGATATTGGCTGATAGCCTCAGGTGTTTCACCTAATTTCTCATAAGAAATACCTTTCAATAGTTTCGTAAGGGCTTGATTATCATCATTGGTGATAGATTCTAAAACCTGAAGGGCCGAATCAGATAATCCCGAGCACAAGTAAGCAATTGCAAGATATTGACGTGAAATATTTGCTTTTTCTTTTTCTGGAGTGGAATTACTTAGGAGTACGGCTTTTTTTGACAAAAACACTGCTTTTTCAGTGGAATCGCGACATAAAAGCAGGCTTAAGGTATTCAGGTACTTTATTTCTTCTTTCTTGTCAGCAACCCCCAACCGTTCGTATGTATTTGATATTTGTTCTCTAATTGATTGAGAACACATCCATACGGGAAATAATGTCAGTACAATGAAAGCAAGTTGTTTAAACATTGTTTTCTATCCATCAAGGATATAAAAGTAAAAATAATATATGAATAATGGGTATGAATCATGGGAATTAATTTTCAAAAAAAAACCCGCCAGGGGGCGGGAAACAAATATAGAGTATTAGGAAATCAATCAAGTTTGAGAACAGCCAGGAAGGCCGATTGGGGTACTTCTACATTTCCGATCTGACGCATACGTTTTTTACCCTTTTTCTGTTTTTCGAGTAATTTGCGTTTTCGGCTGATATCGCCTCCGTAACATTTTGCTGTAACGTCCTTACGTACAGCCTTTATTGTTTCGCGGGCAATTATTTTAGCACCGATTGCAGCCTGAATGGCGATATCAAATTGCTGTCTGGGAATAAGCTCTTTGAGCTTTTCGCACATACGGCGTCCAAAATTATACGAATTATCCCGGTGAATAAGTGTCGACAATGCATCCACTGATTCTCCATTCAGTAAAATATCCAGTTTAACTAAAGTGGCATCTTTAAAAGAACTGACGTGATAATCAAACGATGCATAGCCTCTGGATATAGATTTTAGCTTATCATAGAAATCAAATACGATTTCGCCCAGAGGGAGTTCAAAAGTAAGTTCTATACGGTCTGTTGTCAGATAGGTCTGGTTGATCATCGTACCTCGTTTATCGATGCACAATTTCATGATGGAACCTACGTATTCAACTTTTGAAATAATATTTGCCGTGATGTAAGGTTCTTCAATATAATCAATGAGTGTGGGTTCGGGTAGGCCTGATGGATTATGAACCTCAAGCTTATCACCTTTGGTTGTATAAACCTTATACATAACGTTGGGGACCGTCGTTATTACATCCATATCGAATTCGCGATCGAGTCGCTCCTGAACGATTTCCATATGTAATAATCCCAGAAAACCGCATCGGAATCCGAAGCCCAGAGCGGCAGACGATTCAGGTTCAAAACTCAGAGCCGAATCATTTAATTGAAGTTTTTCAATCGAATTCCGTAATTCTTCATAATCATCGGCATCGGTTGGATATATACCGGCAAAAACCATGGGTTTAACGTTAGTAAAACCATCAATGGCTGTTAGGCAAGGATTATTAACGTGGGTAATGGTATCGCCAACTTTTACTTCTTTCATGGCCTTAATACCGGATATGATGTATCCTACGTCTCCTACTGATAATACCTTACTGGGTTGGCGGTCGAGACATAAAATTCCAATTTCATCCGCATGGTATTCATGTTGGGTTGCAAAAAACTTCACATGATCACCCGTGCGAATGGTACCATTTAAAATTCTGAAAAATGCAATAATTCCTCTGTATGTGTTGAAAACAGAATCAAAAATCAGCGCTTCCAAAGGAGCATTGGGGTCTCCCTTTGGGGGAGGAATTTTATGAATGATGGTTTCAAGGATGGTGTCAACGCCATATCCCGTTTTTGCACTTGCTTCAATAATGTCTTCGCGTTTGAGTCCAATCAGATCAACAATTTGATCTTTAACATCCTCGATCATGGCATTGTCCATATCGATTTTATTCAGAACCGCGATAATTTCTAAATCGTGATCAAGGGCAAGATATAAGTTGGATATTGTTTGTGCCTGAATGCCCTGAGTAGCGTCAACGACCAGCAATGCCCCTTCGCAGGCAGCAATGGATCGGGATACCTCATATGAGAAATCTACATGTCCCGGTGTATCAATCAGGTTATAAATATATTCTTCTCCTTCATGCTTATATTTCATCTGTATGGCATGGCTCTTTATCGTAATACCACGCTCTCTTTCGAGGTCCATGCTATCAAGTACCTGTGCTTGTGTCTGACGTTCAGACAAAGTGTCTGTTAACTGTAGTAACCTGTCAGCCAGTGTACTCTTCCCATGATCAATATGGGCTATAATACAAAAATTTCGTATGTTCTTCATCGTTCGGCAAAATTACGAATTTCTCTGATTTTTTATTCATTGAACAAATATGTATATCTTCATGTTGAAATCGACGATTAGAAATGGTTTTGCAATTGTTTGGTTAATTCGATACTTTTTTCGTGAGTGGGCGTAAAATGAATACGATTATTAATGAGCTTTTGGTTTTTGCCAGTGTATCAAAAGAAGAAGTTACCAAGACGTCAATTGAAATGCAACCTGTAATAAATGAATCCATCCGTCGCCTAAGTTTCTTAATTCAGAGCAGAAATGCAAATGGTACCGTGGCTGATGATCTTTTACCTTCCATGGGAAATGCCCATTGGATTGAAGAGGTTTGGTATAATTATCTGAGTAATGCTGTTAAAATGGAGGAAATCTCTCGGAAATATTTATTGGATCTGAAGAAGTATTTATAAAACATTTCATGCGCGATAATGGGTTCAGAATTTAGTTTCCACTGTAAAAAGAGATAGAATCAACAATTTTTTGATTCCGATAATTTACGAACCTTTCATTTAAGGTACGGTGTACTGCTGTATTTTTCATAATTTTGCACCCTTTGTTTCGAAAAAATCATCCCTCAATGTCGCAAATTCCAGCAAAATATGACCCCATCGGTTTGGAATCCAAATGGTATTCGCATTGGATTCGTAAAGATTATTTTCATTCCATACCAGACGGTCGTGAACCATATACCATTGTTATTCCTCCGCCAAACGTAACGGGTGTTTTGCATATGGGCCATATGCTAAATAATACCATTCAGGATGTTCTTATCCGGCGTGCACGAATGCGTGGTTATAACGCACTTTGGGTTCCCGGAACCGATCATGCTTCTATTGCTACCGAAGCAAAAGTGGTTGCCAAATTGAAATCCGAAGGCATTGATAAATCTTCCCTGTCACGCGATGAGTTCCTTCAACATGCATGGGATTGGAAAGAAAAGCATGGCGGAATAATTCTCGAGCAACTTAAAAAGCTTGGAGCTTCCTGCGATTGGGAAAGAACAAAATTTACCATGGATGCAGATTTATATGAATCGGTTATCCAGGTATTTGTCGATTTATACAATAAGGGATTGATTTATCGTGGAGTTCGTATGGTCAATTGGGACCCCAGCGCCCTTACCGCACTCTCCGATGAGGAAGTTATTTACAAAGAAGTTCAAAGTAAACTTTACTACATTAATTATAAAGTAGCCGGCGAAGAAAATTTTGTATGCATCGCTACGACCCGACCCGAGACTATTCTGGGAGATACGGCCTTATGTGTTCATCCTGAAGACGAACGTTTTGCTCACCTTGTCGGGAAAAAAGTACTGGTACCGCTCATCAATCGTCAGGTGCCAATTATTGCTGATGAATATGTCGATCGTGAATTTGGTACTGGTTGCCTCAAGATTACACCGGCCCATGATATAAACGATTATTATCTTGGGATAAAACATAAACTGGATACCATCGATATTTTCAATGACAACGGCACACTCAATGATAAGGCCCAAATATACGTGGGAGAGGATCGTTTCGAAGTAAGAAAGAAGATTATTGCGGATCTTAAAAATTCCGGGAACCTGGTAAAAGTTGAAGATTATGTGAATAAAGTTGGTTTTTCGGAACGTACTGATGAGATAATAGAACCTAAACTTTCTTTGCAATGGTTCATGGATATGAAGCGCTTATCAGCACCTGCACTGGAAGTGGTAATGAACGATACCATAGCCTTTCATCCACCGAAGTTTAAAAACACTTACCGACATTGGATGGAGAATGTTAAGGACTGGTGTATATCACGGCAATTATGGTGGGGACAGAGAATTCCGGCCTGGTATTTGCCTAATAAAGAGGTGGTTGTTGCAGGAAGTATAGAAGAAGCTCATAAACTCGCTATTTCAAAATACACTGAACTGCACGATCTTCAAATGGAAGATATGCATCAGGACGAAGATGTACTTGATACCTGGTTTTCTTCATGGTTATGGCCCATATCCGTTTTCGATGGCATACGTAATCCTGAAAATGAGGATATCAAATATTATTATCCGACCAATGATCTCATTACAGCTCCTGAAATCCTTTTTTTCTGGGTGGCTCGTATGATTATTGCAGGACTGGAGTATCGGAATGAAATCCCATTTAAAAATGTTTATCTAACCGGAATTGTGCGGGATAAACTAGGTCGGAAAATGTCAAAATCTTTAGGAAATTCTCCTGATCCACTTGATCTCATTACACTGTTTGGTGCGGACGGCGTCAGGGTTGGTATGCTACTGACATCACCTGCCGGGAATGATTTGCCTTTTGATGAAATATTATGCGAACAAGGACGAAATTTCAGTAATAAAATATGGAATGCGCTTCGCTTGCTAAAAGGCTGGGAATCTGATAATGATATTCCCCGACCTGAATATTCAGTTCTGGCCGAAAAATGGTTTAATGCCCGCTTATCTTCCACTGCTCTTATTCTGAACGACCACTTCGAAAAATATCGTCTTTCGGATGCCTTAATGACGGTTTATAAATTGGTTTGGGATGATTTCTGCTCCTGGTATCTAGAAATGGTTAAGCCGGCATATCAGCAACCGATTGATAGAAAAACCCTGGAAGTAACAATCGGCTTTTTTGAACAATTGTTGAAATTGCTTCATCCATTCATGCCATTTATTACAGAAGAAATATGGCATCTTCTCGAAGAACGCGAGGAAGGTGATGACATCATTATTAATGCATGGCCTGTTTTTGAACCGACAGATGAAAAATTGCTTGATGCATTTGATTATGCTCATGAGATAGTTATGGCTGTAAGAAGTCTCAGACAAGATAAAAATATTCCCAATAAGGTGGTGTTGGAGCTTTTTGTAAAAACAGGATCAGATTCACATACCGATGCATTTGATGCGGTAATTACCAAGCTATGTAATTTGTCTTCCATCGAATATGTAACGGATGAGCCTGCAAATTCATTTGGTTTTATTGTAAAAAGCACCGAATTATACATACCTGCTGGAGATACGGTGGATGTAGCTGCCGAATTAGTAAAGTTAAATGCTGAATTGGTTTATACAAAGGGATTTTTGAAGAGTGTAATGGGCAAACTTTCGAACGAACGTTTTGTAAATAGTGCCCCGGCACAAGTGGTGGAAGTCGAAATCCGTAAGAAAGCGGATGCAGAAGCCCGAATTCAGGTTATTCAGGATCAAATAAGCAGACTTTCCACTTCCTGATAAAAATTTTATTTGAAATCCATACTGCCGCAAGGAAGAGTTTCTCTCGACTTGCGGCAATTTCCTTTTCTGAAATTAATTTTCAGAGAGAAATAAATATCGGTTCCATAAAAATCATTAAATCCCAAAACCGATCCGAGTTTATCAGAGCCAATTGTAAAATTATAAAACCGTAAGGCAAGACCAATTCGTGGATACCGAAGGTTATATAAGGAAATGGGTAAACTGGCTTCAAAGTATGGCGATTCCCATCGGGGTGTGAAGGAAATTTGTGTCGGTCGAACGACAGATGCGTTCCCGAAAATTGGAATGCCTGTGATTGCTGTGGTATTGAAATACCAGTTGCCTCTGTAATGATAATCGAATTGTGCACTCAGAGCCGTTGGTAAACCTACAGAAAAAGTAGTATCAATCAGACTACCATCCGAAGCTCCGGTAAATCGTGTACTCACATCTTCCATTATATCAACCAGGGTGTTATAATTGTCAAAATTTAAATTTTCCCAAAAATAACTCACGTTTTCCAAACGGTGTTTTTGAGCATTGTTTCTGAACTTTATCCATCCAACATCCAATAAAGATATACCTAGACGATACAAATAGGGCTGAAATTCCTGTTCACAAAAATCATCCCCGTGTGCAAAACGTCGTAATTCTTTTTCTGTTTTTATAATTGTTACACCCAGGTCAAGCGCAAAACCGGAGCCTTTAAATAAAGGATCGCCCTGATATTCGTTTGTAGCGTAGTCAACCGGAGCAGAATATGCCGCTTCAAAAGTTAGATTCCTTATGTCGACTGTGCTGTCGTTCAATACTACATACCGCAGATTATCAACATTAAGGTAGCCTCCACCCATACCTAAAAGGCGTTTAAGGGTAACACCACCATGAATGATTGTAAACCGCTCATATTTTAATTGCCTTGAATAACTTAATCCGATTTCTGCCCATGACAAAGCTGCAAAACCGGAATAATTATCATTATACTCTATATTATGCTGTGGTTTGTAATTAAGGCCATAAAAGCCAAAATTGGTGATGTCGTTCCCAACACTTCGTCCTGAACCCGCCGTCCGGTAAGCAATTTGCAAAGCGTATGCTTGTTCGTAGTTTACAAACATGAATGAAGGCAGATTAAGTCTTTCGGAAATATAGAAACTCCGGTCTCCCCATCCTGATTTATTTAGTGTTGGGGTTTCGTATGCTCCATAGGTTGGCAGGCTGAAGTCTTTTTTTAATAAATCCAGAAGTTTAAAGTCCTCGCGGGGGAGGTAGGCATAGTTATTGTCTGCAAACACATCCAAAGTTAAAATATTAATATCGAGCCAATAACGCGAATTCTGCATAGAAGATGGATTAATATATAATCCTGATGTACCTGCAAAATTACTGTTTACCATACCAAACATTTCCTGAGCTTGTACCTTACCGTAATTCAGTGATTGTATTGCTACAAATGCGAACAAAACGAAAAACAATTGTCTGCTCTTAGCAAAACATTCATTTTTAGGCTTTTCCTTGAAGAATGCAAATATCCTATTGTGAATTCTCATGGTGTGTAAAATACAGTAAATGCAGTAAATGTTAAAACAGTTAGCAGTCCGGGTAGTTCAACCCATTAACGAGATGGCGTCATATGAGAGATTCATAAATCGCATGGAAGGTTGTTTATTCTTTCTATTATTTCAACGATTAATATTGGTATATGTTGTGATATTCGTATCGAATTCTTAATATTAGAGACTCTATTCACCACATATTCAGCAATTTAATACTTGAGGATTCGATTATTGGTTGATAACAATTGGATTAAAATTTTGAAATACCTTAGAATATCAATTACTTTGCACCTACTTTTGATGCAAAACCAGTTGAATGAGAACTCTGAGAATACTAATTGTACTACTGCCTTTAATAATTTTAACTAGCAACTGGAACCTTAATCAGGCCGCCCGTAATCAACTTAAGGCACCTGTTAGTGACGGACTTCCGAATGAAGCCATTTTGCCATTTGATAAACTGAATGAATTTAATTCACAAGTATCTTCAATTATTGATCGCAGCCGTATAAACGGTAATGTGTTGGTTGCCTATAAAGGGAAAGTGATTCTTTGCGAATCGCGTGGATTTGCCGATTTTAGTAATCGTCAGGAATTAAATTCCACTTCTCCGTTTCAGTTGGCGTCGGTAAGTAAATCATTTACATCGCTTTCCATAATTATGTTGCAGGAACGTGGATTGATTGATTACGATGATTTAGTTAACCAGTATATCCCGGAATTTCCATTTAAAACCATAACGATTCGCCATTTGCTGAATCATACCTCCGGAATGCCAAATTACTTTTATCTCGCCGAAAGGTATTGGGATAAATCAAAAAATCTGACAAATGAAGACGTATTGCAACTTCTTATCAAGCATAAAACCCCATTAAACTTCACACCCGGCCGTTCCTTTAACTATTCCAATACAGGATATGCCATGCTGGCTCTTTTGGTTGAAAAAGTATCACACGTACCTTTTAATCGTTTTTTAAATGATTCGGTTTTTAAACCTCTTGGGATGAAGAATAGCTTTACGTTCGATCGCAGTCATCTTGACAGTCTCCCTCAAAAGGTTCTCGGTTACCGCTCCAAATCACGCTATGCCGTGGCAGTACCATATGATCCTACTGATGAAGTTTTGGGTGATAAAAGTGTTTATTCAACGGTCGAAGACTTATTAAAGTATGTTAAAGCATGGACATCGGATGTATTAATAAGCGAGGGAAGCATTGAAATGGCGTTTACAAAAACCACTTTACGCAATAAACGTGAAGTGGATTATGGCTTTGGCTGGCGTTTTAAAGAATTGTCAGGCAATCCGGTGATATATCATAATGGATTATGGCATGGATTTACCTCAACCATAACCTATGTACCGGATAAAGATCTCACGGTGATTATTCTAAATAATACCAATTCACACGTTTCCGGACTTGCGGCCAATATCATCCGGACAGCTGGAGAAATCTTTTAATCGCATTTTCTTGATCGGTGAATAAAAAAAGCCTGTGATTTTGATGGGTTTTTAAACTCTGTTTTTGTATTTTTGTTAAATCATCCGATTAATGAAATCCATACCTAAACCAAATCATATGGAAACACAGGTAAATAACATCATTCTGGTTCCTACAGACTTTACCGCAGTAACTGAGAATGCGATACATCAGGCATGCCAAACAGCAAAAATTATTAAAAGCAAAGTTTGTTTGCTTCATATCATTGATTCGGCTACTAAGTCGAATTTAAAAAAGGAACAGCTTGATTCCGATTCAATCGATGCTCGCCTCAAAACGATGGCAGCCGAATTTGCCTCCTTGCATCAGGTAGAAGTTGAAACTTTGACGAGGGAAGGTTCAATTTTTACTGAAATCGCCGATGTGGCGAAAGAAATTGGTGCAAAATTACTTTTTCTGGGTACTCATGGTAAAACGAACCTTGAACAGAAACTGACCGGCAGTTATGCACTGAAGGTCGTAACCAAATCTCCTGCTCCCGTTGTTGTAGTTCAGAAAAGAGCTATCGATGGTGTTTACAGAAAAATTGTTCTTCCCATCACCAGCGATGCTGGTCCTTGGGAAAAGACAAAATGGGCAACGTATATCGCTCAAAACTTAAAATCAGTTATACATATATACCAGCTACCCGGAGAAGCAATTGCTGAAGCCGTCAAAACCATAACCGGTCATTTTGATAAAAACCGTGTTAGTTATGTTGTAAAGGTTGCTGAAAAATCAGGCGATTTCAGCAAACAGGTCATCGAATATTCCACAGCTAATAATGCTGATATGGTGATGATAATGACAAATCCCGATAAAGGATTATCGACCTTTATTCTTGGAAGTTATGATGAAGAAATGATTTTTAATGCACCTCAGATACCAGTTATGTGCATAAATCCCCGAGATTTTAATTGGGCAAAAATCGTTGACTATTGATCTTTATAATACTTTTGCAGCCCGGCTTTAGAGCCGGGTTTTTTTATGCTCAGTTCATCAGATTTTTTTACCGCGAATAAACCTTTCGGTAATCAGTGCATCTGAGCATAGTCCGAAAGCTTTTATAATAGAGCTTCACCTTTGAATTTTGTGATGGACTTCTTTCCGGGGATGCTTTTCTAAGTGTAAAAGTTGTGGAGGTATTAAAACGTTTGAAATAGTAAGATTACAGAAATTAAAAATGAAAAAAATATTTAAAACGGGCTTGCTTTTGTTGATACCAACATTGTTGTCGTCACAAAATTTTCAGCAAGGCAGTGGTAACGGTCAAATGTCGGCTGAGAAAATCGGAAAAGTTAGTGGTAAAGTTATTGATTGTGATAGCCGTCAGGCACTTGAATTTGCAAATGTCGTTCTTTATCGTAGCCGCGATTCTGTTGTGGCCGAAGGCGGAATTACCGATGAGGCCGGATTGTTTTCTTTCTCAAAATTGTCTTTTGGCCGTTATTATCTGATGATACAGTTTGTTGGATACCCTTCTTTTACAAAAGATTCAATTTTTATAAGACCCAATAAACCGGATCTTGATCTCGGTAATGTTGTTCTTAAGCTTTCTTCCAGAGACCTTGTAGGTGTAGAAATAAAAGATACCAAAGCTGTTATGGAGTACTCGCTGGAGAAGAAAGTGATTAATGTTGAATCAAATCTGGCTGCAAGTGGCGGCACAGCTGTGGATATTATGCAGACAATACCGGCTGTTCAGGTTGATATTGATGGGAATGTCAGTTTGCGCGGTTCCGGTAATGTTACAATTCTGGTCGATGGCAGGCCATCAGGGATTGTAAGTCTGGATGAATTGCCAGCCAGTATGATAGAAAGGGTTGAAATTATTACAAATCCTTCTGCCCGGTACGATCCGGATGGTACGTCAGGCATTATTAATATTGTTCTTAAAAAGAAAAAGAAACCCGGATATAATGGACTGGTTTCTATAAATTCTGGACTTGGAAATCGCTATAGTGCTTCTACCTCACTCAATTACCGGTATAATAAATTTAATGTATTCGCCAATTACGATTATCGCCATTTTACGATGGAAGGTTATTCGAATAATTTCAGGGAATCGACTTTTGGTGATTCTCTAACTTTCCTGGATCAAAAAGGCACTTGGGATCGCAATGGTAAGTTTCATAATGTGCGTTTTGGAGCCGATTATTTTATCAATCCTAAAAATACTCTCTCTTTTTCAGGGCTTCTAAATTTCAGGGACTTCAAGAATTCCGATTTTACCAATTACGCTAATTTGTCCTTATCAAAAGATACAACATCCTTTTTTACTTCGAGTACTAATAATGTTTCAAAAAATTCGGGTCAGGAATTCTCGATGAATTATAAAAAAACCTTCGATAATAAAGTTCAGGAATTGACAGCCGATGTGCTTTTCTCTTCCACAGGAGGCAACTATGATTCATATATGGTGCGTGATTTTTTAATGGCCGATACGAGCCTAAGCGTGTTTTTAAATCAATTACAAAATACACTTTCAGATAATACCCGAAAATTTGTTTCTGCTCAAACAGATTATGTGCATCCATTGGGGTCAGGCCGTTTGGAAACGGGTTATAAATTTTACTGGCAACGAAATGATTTGGATTACAGGATGATGAATTTTGTTGGGAATGTTTGGGTGCAGGATTCATCCCGATCAAATGAGTTTATTTATAACGAGTATATCCATTCCGCCTATGGCATTTATAGTAATTCGCTAACAGAGAAAATTCGTTACCAAATAGGTTTGCGTGCCGAAGCGGCCCAATCTGAATCGAACCAGGTGACGCAGGCCGATGTTTATAAAAACGATTATTTTAGTTTATTTCCTTCGGTGCACATCAAGTATGAAATGAATGACAAGCATTCGGCTCAAATAAGCTATTCACGGCGTGTCAATCGTCCCGGAAGTATGGTATTAAATCCATTTGTAAACTACAGTGATCCCCTGAACTTATCTGCTGGTAATCCGTACCTGAAACCCGAATATATTAATGCGGCAGAATTAGCCTATTCCGCACAGATTAAAAACACAACCATCAACGCTTCTGTTTTTTACCGGAATATTGAAGGTGTAATCTCGCGGATAATGACCCTTGATACATCAGGTGTTTCCTTTACAACATATAAAAACCAGGATAAATCATACGCCTATGGTTCCGAAATTATTTTAACCCAGCAAATTCAGAAATGGTGGAGACTCAATACCAGTTTTTCATACTTTCTTACGGGTTTCAAAGGAGCCGACGTAAATACCAACACTCAGGAAAGCGATTCATGGACTTTCAAAATTTTCTCGATGATGACAATTCCGAAAATCGTTGATATTCAACTGAACTTCAATTATAATGCTCCTGTGGTATTTACACCTTCAATCAATAGCTTCAGGAGCATGATGATGGGCGGAACTCAGGGAAGGCTGGAATCGAATTACTGGGCTGATATCGGATTAAAGAAAGATGTATTTAAGGGAAAAGGTACAATAACCATGCGTTTGAGCGATGTTTTCAAAACGCAATCATTCAATATTACAACCTACGGTTCAAATTTTACTACGTATAGCGAAAAAGGACGCAATAGTCGAATATTATTTATTGGTTTTTCATACCGATTCAATGATTTTAAACGCCGACAGAACAAAGATCGTGAAAATGGGATGGAAGACATGGAAGGTTGATAAATAGTTTTTAGATTCTGAATAATTTAGATTCTAAGCAATTTTTAAATTTTGAAATGGAAAATCAGGCATGAAGATATTTGCTTGATTCCCTTTTTAATTTCTTCAGAAAAGGAGTTCAGGTGATAATAAATATTTTGTTTTTCTTGTTTGAGCATAACTTCCATTCATCGGAATAGTAGTTTGTTTCTTTGATTCCAATTGTTTTAAACTGATTGCTGTCAGTATATGATTTTCTTAAGGGAAGTATGCTGTACGCATAATACTCATCTTTGTATCTTTGTACCGAAAACATGAATACAGACAGTACCCGAATATTAAACGAAACGATATTTCATCTCATTCGTGACGAAGCTTTCGAAATGAATGTAGAGGCATATGTAATTGGTGGTTTTGTTCGTGATGTTTTTTTAGGGCGTAATTCCAAGGATATTGATATCGCCGTGGTGGGTAGTGGTATTGACTTAGCCAGGCGTGTGGCAAAAAGAATAGGGAAAAACTGTCAGGTTAGTATTTTTAAAAATTTTGGTACTGCCAGCATTACCTTCCGTCGTAAAAAATTGTGGAATATTGAGTTCGTTGGTACCCGGAAAGAATCTTACCATGAGGATTCCCGGAAACCAGATGTGATACCCGGTAGTCTTTCCGATGACCAAAATCGTCGCGATTTCACGATTAATGCATTGGCATTTAGTCTTTGTAAAGAAGATTATGGCCGATTAATTGACCCATTTGACGGAATAGGGGACATAAAATTGGGGATACTGCGTACGCCCCTTGAACCGGATATTACTTTTTCGGATGATCCATTACGGATGATGAGAGCAGCCCGTTTTGCCTCGCAATTGGGATTCGGAATACATCCTCATACCCTTGAATCGGTAAAGCGAAATGCTGGACGACTGGACATTGTATCAAGAGAAAGGATTATGGATGAGTTCAATAAAATTTTACTTTCTTCTAAACCCAGTGTGGGTTTAAAGATTCTTTTCGATACAGGTTTGTTAAAATCATTTTTTCCGGAGATGACTGCCCTGGTCGGAGCAGAATATATTGAAGGCAAAGGTCATAAGGATAATTTCAGACATACGCTGGAGGTAGTGGATAATCTTTCAGTCAATACAGAAGATTTGTGGTTGCGATGGGCAGCTTTACTGCATGATATTGGAAAACCTGCCACCAAACGCTTCGATAACCAGGTTGGATGGACTTTTCATGGTCACGAAGTTGTTGGAAAGCGTATGGTTAAAAACCTTTTCAAGCGACTGAAATTGCCGTTAAATGAGAAAATGAATTACGTTGAAAAACTGGTAGCTCTTCATCTCAGACCCATTGCACTTGTTGACGAAGGAGTATCAGATTCCGCACTCCGACGCCTTTTGTATGAAGCTGGTGACGAAATTGAGGACTTAATGCTTCTTTGCGAAGCCGATATCACCTCCAAAAACTCTGAGAAAGTCAGTCGTTATCTAATGAATTTTAGTTTTGTACGCAAACGTTTAATTGAAGTAGAAAAGAAAGATCATATTCGCAATTTTCAACCACCCGTTAGTGGAGAATTGATTATGCAGACATTTGGAATAGGACCATCTAGACAGGTTGGATTAATAAAAACGGCTATCAAGGATGCAATTCTTGATTGTAAAATTGATAATGAATATCATCAGGCTTTCCAGTTGATGCTGGATGAAGGCCGGACTCTTGGCCTTTTACCGATAATTATCCAAAAGCCGGAATAGGAATTGCAGAAATGAAATACTGTTTTATCTTTGCAGCCCCAACGGGATGTTAACTCAGTTGGTTTAGAGTGCCACCTTGACAGGGTGGAAGTCACAGGTTCGAGTCCCGTACATCCCACAGCCCCGCATGAAAATGTGGGGTTTTTTATTTCCGGTTTCTCTTGTTCGACTGAGGCTCTTGCCTCAGTCGAATCTATCCGTGTAGGATCTGCCTACAAATCAAACCATTCGACTGAATTTTTTGCATCTTTGAGGGAGAATTTAAAATCGATAGGTGTTTTGGCAGAAATCAGGCTATGCCTGATTTTATAACCCGACTCAGGCACAGCCTGAGCCGAACAGAGGTTATATGTTAATCCGAAGACATGTTGATTTAATAGAAAACCCCATACTGTTAAAGTAACAATATGGGGTAGTAATGATTCGCCTTGTTATGCGAAAGAAGCTTAAAACCGGTGTTCTGACTCGTCTATGAAGCGATATGTACCATCTTCGCTCTCTTCTGCAAGTGGTGCGTTTTTGAGCTCATGTAACAGCAAGAGACCAAAAACAGTTAGTAATAGTATAAAAATTAGTAGTTTAATCATGGTACATCAAATATTCTTTTATCCGTTTTATTCCGGGTTGGTCTAAGGCCGCTCCGGAGAGTATTTCATTTTCATTTCTGTTTCCAACCTTGGGTTGATTTCCGTTTTTTCTAACTTGAACTCCTTCGAAACTGTGTTTCCGGAAGGAACTTAATAATTCTTGTACTTTTTTGTCCGCCATTTTTAAAGATTTATTCTTAATATTTAGGCGGCTGGGTATATTCAATTTTTATTCCAAAATTCGTAAAACACAGAAAAACAATAAATTATAGTTTAATTCGGTTCGGTCTTTTTGAGTTATAGGTATGTATTCCGTAGTTAATAAACTTTAAATCGAATGATTATAATCTTAAATAATTGTTAATCAATAAGATAACATTTTTTTAATTCGTTATCCGAATTTGTATTAATTATCCGAAAACGGATATTAAAATGTGATAAAAAACCCGAAAATTCATCATGGCGAATTCTCGGGTTCTTATGTTTAAATATTTGTGTTAGAGTTTTGTACTATAGACCAAAGGCAGATTTAATTTTATCAACATAGTCCATTTTTTCCCACGCAAAGAATTCAACATTTTTGAAGTATTTTTCTTTTCCATTAACCGTTTCAGTGCGGGTATCGGCATCTGAATAATAAACTTCAACTTCTTTGGTATAAATGTCTCTACCGAAATGACCATAAGCAGCAGTTGCTCTATAAATCGGATTTTTCAGGCCAAAACGTTTAACGATAGCATATGGTTTCATATCGAAAATATTTTTGATATGATTTCCGATTTCTCCATCGCTTAATTTCTTGCCATTAGAGTCTTTTACCTTTGCAGATCCGTAGGTTTTAATATTAATGCCAACAGGCTCTGCAACTCCAATTGCGTACGCAACCTGTACCAGGGCTTCTCCACAAACGCCTGCAGCAACAAGGTTTTTAGCAATATGCCGGGCGGCATATGCGGCTGAACGGTCAACCTTTGAAGGGTCTTTACCCGAAAATGCTCCGCCACCATGAGCGCCTCTGCCACCGTAGGTATCCACGATGATTTTGCGTCCGGTAAGGCCGGTATCTCCGTGAGGTCCACCAATAACAAATTTCCCGGTGGGATTTACATACAGTTTATAATCGTTTTTAAATAATCGTTTTACACGCTCAGGCAAGGTTCTTTTTACTCTGGGGATAAGAATTTTTTCTACATCCTGACGAATTTTATCGAGCATCAGTTCATCCGATGCAAAATCGTCATGTTGCGTAGAAAGTACCAGTGTGTCGATGCGTTTTGGTTTATTATTATCGTCGTATTCTACCGTAACCTGTGACTTGCTGTCGGGTCGCAGATATTTCATCTGTTTTCCTTCTTTTCGTATGGCTGCAAGTTCCTGAACCATTATATGGGATAGTTCAACAGGCAGTGGCATCAGGTTGTCCATTTCGGTGCAGGCATAGCCAAACATCATTCCCTGATCACCGGCACCTTGTTCCTCTTCCGTTTTACGGTCGACGCCTTGGTTAATGTCAGGTGATTGTTCGTGAATGGTGTTAATTACACCACAGGATTCACTGTCGAAACGATATTCGGCCTTGGTATATCCTATTTCACGAATGGTAGTACGAACGATATCTTGTATGTCTACGTAGCCCTGGGTTTTTACTTCACCTGAACATATGGCAAGACCAGTCGTAACCATCGTTTCACAGGCAACTTTTGAGTTTTTATCCCAGCGCAAAAATTCATCGAGTAAAGCATCAGATATTTGGTCGGCAACCTTATCAGGATGCCCTTCCGAAACAGATTCGGATGTAAATAGAAATCCCATCGTTGTTTTGTATTTAATGTAACAATAAGTATGGGTGGGAAATCTGATTGATCGTAAATTGCCATTGTTTTAGCATTTTTTATCGTGGTTGCAATCAATCAAATTTTTCCACTCGCGAGCGACAAAGATACGCTTTTATTAAAAGTAGCTTAAAATTTCTTTACTTTTTTCGGGTAAGTTGTTGGAAAACATCTTCCAGCCGACGTTCATCACGTTGAAGGGTCAGAACACTAAGGTTTTTTTCGACGGCCAGATTGAAAATATCACCGCGAACATCTACAGATGCCTGTGTTTCAATCTCCCACATATAGTCTTTTATATTACTGACTTTGGTGACTCCCTTGATTTTTTTGAGCCAGGCAATATCCATAACTCCACTAAATTCCACCTTAATATAATGAGTACCCGTACTGATGCGTGACAAGTTTTCGGCTGAATCGTCGGCAACAATAATTCCACGATTGATAATAATGGCGCGTGAGCAAACAGCTTCAACTTCTTGCATGATATGGGTACTAAGCATCACTGTTTTTTCTTTTCCAACTTCACGGATTAGTTTACGAATATCATGTAATTGATTGGGATCCAGACCAGAAGTTGGTTCATCCAGGATGAGAATTTCGGGATTATGTATCAAGGCCTGGGCCAGTCCCACCCTTTGTCTGTAACCTTTTGACAGGGCGCCAATCTTTTTATTTTGCTCGATTTCAAGACCGGTAAGGCCTATCATTTCTTTCACTCTTTTATCCGTTTGACGGCCAAGCTTGTATATCCCTGCCACCCATGAAAGGTATTCCTTTACATACATATCGGTATACAGAGGGTTATTTTCCGGAAGATAACCCACCCTTCGTCTAACTTCTATGGATTCGTTAAAAATATCAAATCCGGCAACCAGAACCGAACCAGAGGTTGGAGGGATAAAGCAGGTAATTATTTTCATCATGGTGGATTTGCCAGCCCCGTTGGGACCCAAAAGACCTACCACCTCGCCAGGACGCGTTTCAAAACTAACATTATCCAACGCTTTTTGATCGTCGTATAGTTTTGTGATATTTTTAACAGAAATAGACATCAGACTAACAGATTTTGGAGCAAATTTACGTTTATTTTCCTATTGCCAGAGCCTTGCGCAGGAATCTTGGATCAAATGGTTTTTCACCATCCAGAATATGTACAGCGAACGATTGGTTATTTTCAATTCGATACGAAAAATGTGCCTCCCAAATATGTTTTTTGTACCATTCAGGTTCATGTCCCCATCGATTGTCGGAGACTTTACGTCGGTAATAACAGTCTTCACGAATCCGGATTTCAAATCCGACATGGTATAACGCTAGAATATCCGGATAGGCGAATGCGAATAGTCCTTCTACAATTACATATTGAAAATTCTGAACGGCATCTCTGATATCTTTCAACATATGCTGAATATCGAGTGATTCGGGAACTTCCCAGTTAAGTCTTCCGTGCAATTTTGGAATATTTTCTACTGGTAGGGGGTAATTGTCCTGATGAATTATCCGAACGGAGGAAGCAGGGAATAATAAGGAAATTTCATCGGCCAGCATTGACTTTCCAGCTCTTGAAACCCCACCAATACCTATGATTATTGACATAAAATCGAGGGCTTTACTAAACGGAATTGTAAAAGTAATGATGAAATCTATAGAAAAGGCTAAAAAAATGACAATGAATATATAAACTTTAAAAAAAAAGCTTACTTTTGCACCTCGTTTTCCAGGCACTCGAAAAATGATTAAGATCACAAACAAGTGGTTGGAAATTTGGGTGATAAAAAGATTTATCTTACTTTTGCCCCCCCTTTTTGAAGCGAAAAAGGAAACGCAAAGAAACCATTTTTTAAATGAATACACTGAGTTACAAGACAGTAAGCGCCAATAGAGAGACTGTCATCAAAGACTGGATAGTGATCGATGCTGAAAATGCAATTGTCGGTCGTTTAGCCAGCGAGGTGGCCATGATTCTCAGGGGCAAGCGCAAAGCAAATTACACTCCACATGTCGATTGTGGTGATTATGTAATTATCATCAACTCTGAAAAAGTCAGGTTTACAGGAAGTAAAATGGCTAATAAAGAATATGTTCGTCATACCGGGTATCCTGGTGGACAGAGATTTGCTACCCCCGCAGAGTTGTTGAAAAAGCATCCGGAGCGTATCCT
The DNA here is from genome assembly GCA_030656615.1 of Bacteroidales bacterium. Classification (GTDB taxonomy): domain Bacteria; phylum Bacteroidota; class Bacteroidia; order Bacteroidales; family TTA-H9; genus JAUSOY01. The sequence continues at coordinate 37,930 of JAUSOY010000016.1, forward strand.
CGAAAAAGCTATTAAAGGTATGTTACCAAAAAATAAGCTTGGACGTGATATCTACCGTAATCTCCATGTTTATGTTGGAGGTGTGCATCCACACGAAGCACAGAAACCCAAAGAAGTTATAATTAACACTGCTGATTAAGGATGGAAATTATCAATACCATAGGCAGAAGGAAAACCGCCGTTGCCCGTATCTATATCAAGAGCGGAAGCGGAAAAATTTCTGTAAACAATCGCGATTATACGGAGTATTTCCCAACCGGAATTCTTCAGTATGTTGTACGTCAGCCACTCGAAACAGTGAATGAAGCTGATAAATTTGATATCTCAGCCAATCTTACAGGAGGCGGAATTACTGGTCAGGCCGAAGCACTTAGCCTTGCTATTTCCCGCGCTCTTTGTGAAATGAATGTTGAACACAGGCCTCCTTTGAAAGAAAAAGGTCTGCTTCGCAGGGACCCACGTATGGTGGAACGTAAGAAACCCGGACAGCCCAAGGCTCGTAAGAAGTTCCAGTTCTCCAAACGTTAGAACCTGTCAGAAAGAACGTTTAGTATCTAAATTGCTGAGACTACTTCAAGAAGTACTACTCAGCAATTGTTTTTCATGGAATGTAAACTTTAAACACTAATCAATGTCAAGAGTAAATTTTGAAGAATTGCTTGATGCCGGTGTTCACTTCGGCCATCTCAAGCGCAAATGGAATCCCGCCATGGCTCCCTATATTTTCATGGAGCGTAACGGAATTCATATTATCGATCTGTATAAAACTACAGCTAAGCTAGAAGAAGCTGCAGCAGCTCTAAAACAGATTGCCAAATCAGGCAAGAAAATTTTATTTGTTGCCACAAAAAAACAGGCAAAAGATATTTTAGCCGAACAGGTTAAGCGTGTTAATATGCCTTACGTGGTTGAACGTTGGCCGGGCGGTATGCTTACCAATTTTGCCACCATCCGCAAAGCGGTTAAAAAAATGACTTCCATCGATAAAATGATGGAAACCGATGTTTATAACACAATGTCAAAGAGGGAACGTTTACAGGTTAGTCGCGAACGCGCTAAACTGGAAAAGAATTTGGGTTCAATCTCCGATCTTAACCGTTTGCCTTCTGCCATATTTGTTGTTGATATTCTGAAAGAACACATTGCAATAGCCGAAGCTACTAAACTGAATATTCCAACGTTCGCTATTGTTGATACCAACAGTAATCCTCAGTTGGTCGATTTCCCTATTCCCGGAAATGATGACGCATCTAAAAGTATTAGCCTGATTGTTAAATTAATGGTTGATGCGATTGAAGAAGGCCTTACCGAACGTCGGGTTGATAAGGAAAGTAAAGGATTTGACGAATCGGATGATTCAGATTCTGAAGATGGTTATGATAGCCGCAGGAAATTCTCTGTAGATGATGACGACGATGATGTAAAAGGTAAACGCAACGAGCCTAAAGGAACCAAACTGAAAGAGGGCGGTACCGACGATGCTAAAGCCGCAAAACGTCCACGAAAGGTTATTACCAAGCCTTCGAAACCATCCGCTAAAAGATAAAAGAAAAATATTGTAGAATTATTGAGTGCAGGTGTTTATCGCCTGCCTCTTTATAAATATCTGACGTATGAATATTACAGCTTCTGATGTAAATAAGCTCAGGCAGATGACCGGAGCCGGAATGATGGATTGTAAAAAAGCCCTTCAGGAATGTGAAGGTGATTTTGAAGCCGCAGTCGACAATCTTCGTAAAAAGGGTCAGAAAGTAGCTTCGAAACGCGCTGACCGTGACGCTAGTGAAGGTGTTGTTTTAGCTCGTGCCAACGAAGCAAAAACATATGCTGCCGCTATCATGGTTAATTGCGAAACAGATTTTGTTGCAAAAAATGATGAGTTTTCAGGCATGGTTAGTAAGCTAATGGATATTGTTATGGCCAATCAGCCAAAAACAATTGAAGAAGCAAAAGCTCTTGCATTTGACGGAAACGAGACTTTTGATGATTTCCTGACCAATATGATTGGTAAAACAGGCGAAAAAATGACTTTTGCTCACTTTAAAGTGATAGAAGCCCCTATTGTTAGTGCTTATATTCATCAGGGAAATCGTCTTGCTACCATCGTTGGATTCAATACCAAAGATGCTGCAAACATCGAAACCTTAGGTCACGAAATTGCAATGCAGATTGCCGCTATGGCTCCTGTTGCAATTGACCGTGACGATGTGGATCCTACCATCGTCGAACGCGAACTTGAGATTGGCCGCGACCAGGCTCGTACCGAAGGCAAACCCGAGAATATGATCGAAAAAATTGCTGAAGGTAAATTAAACCGCTTCTACAAAGAAAGTACACTTCTCAATCAGGATTTTATCCGCGATACTAAAAAGACCGTTGGACAATACCTGACCGAAGTTTCTAAAGATCTCAAAGTTACAGCCTTCAACAGGCTTATGCTCGGAGAATAATTTCTTTCTTCAAAATACTCTAAAACCACAGCAAACGCTGTGGTTTTTTTTGTATCTAAAACAGTAAAATATTTTTTGCACCTTTGCGTTGTAATTGTTTCTGATATCAACCGAACCAACAAAAAAAACGGTATGAACCGCAAAACATACATTATTTCAGCAGCTGTTGTGGCATTTATCCTGATTTTATACTTTTTAACACGTTCTTCCTCCGGCTCACAGGTGGATATAAGTGTTGCTGTAAAAAAAGGACCATTTAGAATTTCTGTGATTACGACGGGTGAACTGGAAGCCCGAAATTCATTAAAGATTTTTGGCCCTGAAGGCCTTCAGCAGGTTGGAATCTGGAGAACCACAATAGAAGATATTATTGCCGATGGCTCCATCGTTGATTCCGGGCAATATGTTGCTCGTCTCGACCAGACCGAAATTGGCAATAAAATAAAAGACAAGGAAACGGAACTCGAAAAGCTGGAAACTCAGGTTACAAAAACCCGCATCGATACGTCGATCGAAATGCGTGCAGCCAGAGATGAGTTAATCAATTTAAAATATGGTCTTGAAGAACGCAAACTGGTTTTGGAACAATCGGCTTACGAGCCTCCTGCCACAATCCGTCAATCACAGATAGCACTCGAAAAGGCTGAGCGTTCGCACGAACAGGCCATTAAAAATTATAAACTGAAATTTGATAAGAACCGTGCAAATATGCAGGACGTTCAGGCTTCTTATCAACAAGTGACCAGGCAACTCGAAAACCTGAGAAATGTAAGAATGGGCTTTGTTGTTAAAGCACCAAAAGGGGGCATGCTCATCTACCGGCGTAACTGGGACGGCAAGAAAATGGGAGTTGGCGCACAAATCAGTCCCTGGGAAAATGTGGTGGCTACCTTACCCGATTTATCTGAAATGATTACCAAGACCTATGTTAACGAAATTGACATCTCAAAAGTTAAAGTTGGGCAATTGGCAGAAATCGGTATCGATGCGTTTCCGGATAAAAAACTCTCAGGTAAGGTTACCGAGGTAGCCAATATTGGTGAACAAATTCAAGGATCAAATGCGAAAGTTTTCGAGGTATTGATCATGGTTAACGAGTTTGATTCCATTCTTAGACCTGCCATGACAACAAAAAACACAATTATTACAAATACACTTGATAATGTCCTGTATATTCCTTTGGAAGCTGTTCACACTCAGGATAGTATTAGTTATGTGTTTAGGGGAAGAAAGCGCCAGCAAGTCATACTTGCAGAGAGTAACGAAAATGAAATAGTTGTTAAAGAAGGATTGGAAGAAGGAGATGAAGTTTTACTGTCAAAACCGGAAAATCCTGAGAAGTACCCCATAGTATTTTTGAAATCAATAGCTGAATCATCTACGTCAAAGTCTGATAAATGATACGTTTTACACGCTATACTCATATTTTCCGGATTGCTCTTGAAGCCGTATTTACTAACCGTGTACGCTCGATGCTAACAGCACTGGGAATTATTTTTGGTGTGGCAGCTGTCATTTCGATGATGGCCGTTGGAAAAGGAGCCCAAAAAGAAATTCTTGACCAGATGAAGGTGGTTGGGGTGAATAATATTATAATCACGCCCTTGTCGGAACGGAGTGAGAAAAGTGCAAAGGAAGACGCATCAGGCAAACAGGTGCGTAAGAATTTTTCGGCAGGAATTAATCTCGCAGATGCTGAAGCCATTGCCCGTATTATTCCAACGGTTGAATTTGTTAGCCCTGAGGTATCATATGAATCCAGAGCTATCGTTGGTAGCAAAAGTATGAGCTTAAAAATCAGTGGTATTACTAACGATTACTTTAATATTTTTAATCTTTCAATGGAAACCGGTCGCGATTTTAACTCTTTTGATTTGGAAGAAGGCCGCCCGGTTTGTGTTATTGGTCAGGAGGTTAAAAAGCGATTATTTCCTACCGGAGACCCAGTCGGAAAAACCATTAAATGTGATAATCTATGGATGGTGGTCGTTGGTGTACTTCAGGGCCGCGATGTCGCTGAAAATTTAACCCGTGATATGGGAATCAGTAATTATAATTTTCAGGTTTATGCTCCTATCCGTACAATTTTATCACGGGTGAAAGATCGTTCGGTTGTAACATCCGGGTTATTGTCGGGTGGAAGTTCAACCTGGGTCGGAGCTGGTTTTATGGTAACAAGCGAAAGTGGGGGAGAGTCGCAAAGTGCTTTTAATCAACTTGATAAAATTGTCGTTCGAATCACAGACACTGAAAAGCTGACTGTTAGCAGTGATGTAATCGCTCGTATGATTCAGCGCAGGCATAATGATGTCAGGGATTTTGAAGTATTGGTTCCTGAATTATTACTGAAACAAGAGCAAAGGACCCGTGATATATTTAATATCGTTTTGGGTGCCATTGCCAGTATTTCACTGCTCGTGGGTGGCATTGGAATTATGAATATTATGTTGGCTTCTGTTCTTGAACGTATCAAAGAAATAGGAGTGAGGATGGCTGTTGGGGCCCGCCGAAGAGACATAATACTTCAGTTTTTAACAGAGGCCACCTTGATCAGTCTGAGTGGTGGAATTTTAGGCATTTTACTCGGAATTGGTCTGGCAAAAGCCATTACTCACTTTGCAGGTATTCAAACCATCGTTTCATATTTGTCAGTGATGGTGAGTTTTTGCGTGTCGGCAGCAGTTGGAATCCTGTTTGGTTTTGCACCGGCACGAAAAGCTGCCGCACAGGACCCAGTTACATCGCTGCGCTATGAATAATGATAATGTATTATTATGACAAGAAGTTTAATATTAGTATCGCTCTTGTGTTTTATGATAATGGGTGTTAGGGCTCAACAAAATCAGAAAACACGTTTAAGCCTCGAACAGGTAATCGAAATTTCACAGGCACAATCGCCTGAAGCTTTTATTGCAAAGCATCGGTTTAAAAGTTCTTACTGGGAATTTCGCGCTTTTAAGGCGCAGTTTATGCCTCAGCTTGGATTAAATGCTACAATACCATCTATCAATCAAAGCATTAAAAGTTACACCAATCCGGATGGGAAAGAGGAATTTATTGATCAGAGTTATACCTCATATCAGGCGGATCTTTCACTTTCAAAAGTGGTTGGACTAACCGGCGGAAGTTTGTATATGCGAAGCCGTTTACAGCGTATCGATGATAATTCTGATTCCCTTGGTACAACATCGTATTTATCCAATCCAATTACCCTGGGGTTTGTTCAGCCCATTTTTGGATATAATCCCTACAAATGGAGTAAAGAAATTGACCCGGTGAAGTTTCAGGAGGCTCAACGCCGTTTGGCTGAAGATAATGAACAGGTTGCAATATCAGCCTCTAATTATTTCTTTGGACTTCTTATAGCTCAGATGCAGAAGCATATTGCTGAAATTAATGTTGCCAATTATGACACATTGTATCGTATTGCTCAGGGCCGCTATAATATGGGAACCATTGCTGAAAATGAACTTTTACAGCTCGAATTGAATTTATTGCGTTCCAGGGCTGATTTTCAGAATTCGAGTTTGGATGTAGAAAATGCCAGTTTCCGCCTGAAGTCCTTTTTACGATTAAAGGGAAATGATGATATCGAGTTGGTTGTTCCTTCACAAACGATTCATTTTGATATTCCTGTGGCAGAAGCCGTTGGTTACGCCAGAACAAACCGTTCCGGTTCATTAGCATTTGAAAGACGCCTGATGGAAGCAGCGAGAGATGTGGCCCGTGCGAAAACCGAGAATCGTTTCTCTGCAGATTTATTTCTTGAATATGGATTATCAAAAAACTCGGATAAATTACCCGATGTTTATAAATCACCGAATGATCATAAGCAGCTTTCATTAGGACTTAAAGTCCCGATTTTGGATTGGGGCTTATCAAAAGGAAGAATTAAAATGGCGGAGTCTACCCAGGAACTTATCCGGACTTCGATAGAACAGGAACAAATCGATTTTGATCAGGAAGTTTATCTTGCAGTGATGCAGTTTGGAATGCAAAAAATACAGATGTACATTGCTGCCAAATCAGATACAGTGGCTTTTAAAAGTTTTCAGGTTGCCAAGGCCCGCTATATGATTGGTAAAATCAGTATTACCGATCTTAACCTGGCTCAACAATCGAAGGATCAGGCTCATATTGGATATATATCCACATTGCATAAATATTGGCTCAACTTCTACAACCTACGGAAACTTACACTTTTTGATTTCAATATTAATAGACAAATAAGCGTTGATATAAACAAAGTCCTTTAATGGTTGTTTTATGTGCTTTAACAGTAATCTCTAATCTAAATAAACCAAATCAATTATCATGGGAGTTTTAGTAGGCAAAAAAGCCCCTTTATTTGAAGCCGATGCCGTTGTAAACGGTACCGAGTTTGTCGAAAAGTTTTCACTCGAGCAGTATATCGGGAAGAAATATGTTGTATTTTTCTTTTATCCCCTCGATTTTACGTTCGTATGTCCTACAGAAATTGTTGCTTTTCAGGATCGCCTGAGCGATTTTGAAGAACGCAATTGTGCAGTTGTAGGATGTTCGGTTGATAGTAAATTTTCGCATTGGGCATGGTTGAATACTCCACTTAATAAAGGTGGTATTCAGGGAGTTAAGTTTCCATTGGTGTCTGATTTATCCAAGACAATTTCTGAAAATTACGATGTGCTTGCAGGCCATTATGAATTTGATGTAGAAGACGAAGCGGCATATTTTGAAGGCCAGCCGGTTGCGTATCGTGGACTGTTCCTTATTGATAAACAAGGTCTTGTTCGGCATCAGGTCATAAATGATATGCCATTAGGCCGAAGTGTGGATGAAGCCATCAGAATTCTCGATGCATTGCAGTATTTCGAGGAGTTTGGCGAAGTTTGCCCAGCCAATTGGCATAAAGGAGAAAAGGCATTAAAGCCAACCCAGGACGGAGTTTCTGAATACCTTGGAAATAAATAGTATTGTTTTATTTTATGGAAGCGCAGTTCTGTACAAACCCGAAAAGGGTTTGTACAGAACTGCGCTTTTTTTTACCTTTCCCACATGAAAACCATCGCACTGATATTCGATTTTGATGATACACTGGCACCCGACAGTACGTCTGCTTTTCTTGAAAGTATGGGAGTTAATGCCGCCGATTTCTGGAAAAATGAGGTGCATCCCCTCGACAACGACGATTGGGATCCTATTCCTGCCTATATGTTCGCTTTATTGAAATTGTCAGCATCATCACCCGATAATATCATTACCCGTCAGCGTCTGGCCGATTTTGGAAGGAAACTAAAATTTCATAAAGGTCTTACTCGTTTTTTTGATCAGATGCGTGAATTTGCTCATTCTCTGGACCCCGATTTGCGTCTCGAATTTTATGTCATTAGCAGTGGAATTGGTGAAATTATTCGAAGCTCACGTATTGCTCATCATTTTACAGAAATATGGGCCAGCGATTTTTTATACAACGATGCGGGTCATATTGTTTTTCCCCGGAAAATAATTTCATTTACTGAGAAAACCCGCTATGTCTTTCAGGTATCTAAAGGCATTATTGGTAAAAAGTCGAAGGGAAATCCTTTTGAAGTCAATAAAAAAGTTCAATACAAAGACTTTAAAGTTCGTCTGGAGCATATGATCTTTGTTGGTGATGGTCTTACGGATATTCCTTGCTTTTCATTGATTAAGCGTTATAATGGTGTCACTTTTGCCGTATATGACAAGAACCGTCCAGACCGTTGGGGCAGAGCATGGAATTTTATTGAAGATGGCAGAGTCAGTAATCTTTTATCAGCCAATTATTCAGCCGATTCTGACTTAAGTACAAATCTGAAAATGGCGGTACAAAACATTTATCGTAAAATTCAGGAAGAGCAAGGTTAAAATTGAATATCAAGGCAAATTTGAGCGCTATTGCTATCGCTTACAGGAAATAATGTCCATTGTTTACATGATTTACTTATATGTTTTTTCGATAGCGTTCTCCCGATAGCATAACCCACTGCAGCCCCGAAAATAACATCTGATGGCCAGTGCTCCCCATCGTAAATTCTGGAAAGTCCGACAAGTCCTGCTAGGCTGTATGCAGCAATACCTATAAATGGTTGATCACTGTATTCTGTTGCGAAAACGGTAGCAGCAGCAAAGGCTGTAGCGGTATGGCCCGATGGAAAAGAAATGTTGCTAGTACTGAGGGCGGGACCACCAAAATCCATTGGATTATTGCTTTCGTATGGCCGAGATCGGTGGATTAATAGTTTCAGACCTCCGGTGCTTAAAAAACTCATCATCCAGGCGCGGGTCGCCAATAAACTGGTTTTCGCCAGGCGATTATTATGCGAAATCTGGCCACCGGCCCATAATGCACCCATAAGCGGGAGACTGATTAATCCGGAACCCGTGGGTTCTAAAATATATTTGGAAAGGTCGTCCATCATTGGACTTTGAGATTTATGAACAATATCCAGAATTTCCCGATCTTTCAGAAAGACCATTCCTCCACCGCTGCTCCATAATGCTGCCACAGCCCAGTCTGCATCCTTCCATTCGAAAGGCATCGTAACAACCGATTTGAAGTCGCCCCATATAGTCGGAGGAATACGAATGATGCTTTGCCCGAAACTTTGCGTAGAATCATTTTGGGCGCTTAAATTCAGATGAATACATAATATAAAGCCCAGGATTAGGTTACTTTTTAATGACATGCAGTCGTGTTTTATGGCAATTATTCCTTCAAATGAACGAAAAAATACGGATATTTGAACAATTATGATTTTAAGAACTTAAATACCAATACACAAATCATGAGATATTTTATAGGTTTTATATTACTAATTGGATCATCACTGGGTCTAATGGCTCAGGAAACGGCCATCACCGTCGATGAATTAAAGAATCATATTTACGTTCTGGCATCGGATTCGTTAACCGGAAGAGGCCCCGGTACCGATGGTGCTGCCAAAGCTGAAAAGTATATACTTAGTGCTTTTGCGGATTATAAGCTTGAATTATTGGGTGAAAATGGTCGCCAGTACTTCGATTTGATAACCGGTGCCAAAGCAGGAGAGAAAAATAGCGTTATAATCGGGGATCATAAGGCTCAGTTAGGGGAAGACTTTTTGGTTTATAACTGGTCCTCCTCATCTTCATTAAAAGCAGATTTAGTTTTTGTTGGATATGGTTTTGATATACAGGAAGATAGTCTGATATGGGATGATTATCAGGGAATGGATGTAAAAGGAAAATGGGTCATTATACTTCGTGGTGATCCTGAACCGGATAAAAAAGACAGCCCTTTTATTCTTTTTGCCGATGATCGCGACAAAGTTTTAAAAGCCCGCGATAATGGTGCTGCTGGTGTTGTTTTTACCGATCCATCTTACGATAATAAAGAGGATAAATTGCCGAAAATGTATTTTGATAAATCAGCCACAAATATTGGAATCCCGGTTTTATATATAAAGCGTTCGTTAATGTCTGAAGTACTGAAACAGCCTGTAGATAGCCTTGATACTAAAATTCGTGGACGAATGATGCCTGCGTCTTTTGCAACGGGTATTATGTTGGACGCTACAACAGATATTCAGCTGACTTCTGTAAAAACCTGCAATCTGGTGGCTATGCTGAAAGGCAGTGATCCCATTTTGAAAGATGAATATATTGTGATTGGCGCTCATTACGATCATTTGGGAATGGGAGGTCCCGGTAGCGGTTCACGTGATCCTGAAACGATGGCCGTTCATAACGGTGCAGATGATAATGCTTCTGGTGTGGCCGGAATTATTGAAATTGCCGGTAAACTGGCCGGAATCCAAAAACACCTGAAACGTAGCGTCGTCATTATTGCTTTTGGCGCTGAAGAATCCGGAATTCTTGGTTCACGGTATTTTGTTGATCATCCGTTGGTCCCAATTAAAAGTATTAAAGCAATGATTAATTTTGATATGATTGGTCGCCTGAACGAAGAAACCAAGAGTATTAGCATTGGGGGAACCGGTACATCGGTTCAGGGCGAATCGTATTTACAGAATATCTTGACGGAGAGTGGATTAAAAGCTGCATTTTCACCGGAAGGTTACGGCCCTTCTGATCATGCGTCCTTTTATGGTGCTGATATACCTGTTATTTATTTTAACACAGGAGTTCATACCGATTACCATACACCTGCCGATGATGCCGATAAGATTAATTATGAAGGAGAAAAGGAAGTTTGCGAACTGGCTTTTAATTTGATTGTTGGGCTGGCTAATCAGCCCGAAAATTTAATTTTTACTGAAGCTGGTCCCAAAAAACGTACACGAATGGGACGCGGCCTCAAGGTTACCTTCGGCATTATGCCTGATTTTACATCGACTGATGGAAAAGGATTGGGCGTAGGAGGAGTTACTAAAGAAGGTCCTGCCGATAAAGCCGGAATGAAAAAAGGTGATAAAATTATTGGTATCGAAGGAAAACCGGTTGGAGATATATACGAATATATGAACCGTCTTAAATCACTCGAACCACACACGCGTGTTTCTGTAGATATTCAACGGGGCGACGAAAAAATTGTACTGATAGTGGAATTATAGAAATTATTTTACCAATTTCTTTTGTTCCTCACGATATAAATAACGGGCGTCGATTCTAATCATGGAGTCGACGCTTATGTTTCTGTCCTTTGCTTTAATTTCAATTTTTGCAATCCATTCTTGTGTTTTACGAATGTAATCTGCTATTTCTTTTATTCTTTGTATCGCTTGCTGATTTTTAGTATTCGTATTATGAAATGCGTTTATTGCCATTATGTCAAAACCCCACGGAAAACGGTCAAGCGTTGCCTCAGTGGCCATTAAAATAACAATATCCTGCTTTTGAATTTCTTCGAGAATGTTCAGGTCACTGACTTTCGTTGATTTTTGATAGTTATCAGGGAACACTTCATTATTGTAAAACCAGAATCGGCCATTATCAAACATATTGGTCGATACGCCCATATTAAATAATCCCCAATAGTAACTATCGGCAATTACCAGAACCTTGGGTTGTACTCTTTCTTCCTTGAAATAGTTGAATTTTGGATAAATCAGAGTCTGTTTATTGATTTGGCAAATAAGATTCATGCCTTCTTCAATATCTCCATCTGAGCCTTGAAATCTGTTTGTAAGTTCAATGCTTTCTGTTCGTATTTCGGGCAATTTTTCATGCAAAGTATTTCCGATGAAACGGGCGATGCTATCAGCCACTAAAATCATTCCGTATTGACTCCAATGAATGCCGGTTTGAGGATATAAAAGATACCTCGAAGTGTCTTTGGCTTTTAAAAAATATGAATTGAAATCGATGAAAGGAATTCCTGCTTGGGTCAAGGTTTTAACATAGACTTCATTATTGGTAATTCCTGGTTTTGTATAGTATTTATCGGGGATGAACTCCGAATAAAATGTTCCCTTTCCGGCAGCCAATACAACCAGTAAGTCTTTTCCTTTTGACTGAAGGTACTCGCGTATAAGCTTTAAATTCTGAACTCTGACATTTATAAGGCTGTCGCCAATAAAATTGGTTCCGTAAAAAGCCCGGATATAGTTTTCTTCAAAAAGATAGTTTTCTTTACCGATGATAACGCCTTTAGCGTTGGATTTATGAAATAATGTAAAATCGATTTGGTTATTTAACCGCACCAACCAGTTGCGGAATCCGAATGCCTGATTCAGATATTTTTCATAAGCTGGTGCATAGGTTTCGTCCATCCATAATTTCCAACTGAATATGGGTTTTTCTGCTTTTACTACGGCCCCCTTCAGTGGTTTGACTTCATAAAAAGGAAATTTTAACTGAAATAAAGGCAGAAAAAGACTTACTGCCAGAATGATAAGGATCGTATGTTTTATTTTATTTGGAGCCATTATCAGAACCGGTAATAGATGAAAGGATTGAAACCCGACGAAGTAACAGAAGAGAGCGATAGTATAAAGAGTATCATACAAATAACTGCCATCACAATAAAGCGGCGGTTCGAATAGTCGTTATAAAAGATTTTATCCTGAATGCGTAAGCCCAAGCGGGTCATCGTGGAAAACGAAAATAGTATGGCAAAGATGAGGAATACCAAAAATTTTCCGTTGCCAGCCCAATCGAAAGCTTGGAAATCGAAAGCAAACAGCCGGCTGTAATATATCATGGCCTGGTCGAAGCTTTCAATTCTGAAAATCACCCAACCTAAAATGGCTACAATGAAAGTGAAAATTGTAGCTGGGATCTTACCAATTTTTGATAATAATTTGAGAAGAAAAAGCCGATCGAGAATCAGGAAAAACCCGTGATAGGCACCCCAGATGACGAAGTTCCACGAGGCCCCATGCCAAAAACCGCTGATGAGAAATACAAACCAAAGGTTGAAATATAGCCTCATGGGTGATCCAACTCGGTTTCCTCCCAGTGGGATATACAGATAATCCTTCATCCAGGCTCCAAGGGTCATATGCCAGCGACGCCAAAATTCACTGATGCTTTTAGAAATGTATGGATTATTGAAATTTTCAGGGAAATTGAAACCTATCATTTTACCAATGCCAATAGCCATATCCGAATAGCCTGCGAAATCAAAATATATTTGGAAGGTGTATGCTAAAAGTCCTATCCAGGCTGTTGTACTATCAATACTCATATAGTCCATGCCCATGATATTATCGGCCATTTCTCCCATCACATTAGCAATCAGGACTTTTTTAGATAAGCCAATAACAAAACGGTAAAATCCGGTAATGATGGTATCCAGTTTTTCTTCACGTTCAATAATTTCGTTGGCAATGGTATTAAAACGAACAATAGGGCCTGCAATCATTTGAGGAAACATCATGATATACAGGGCGTAATCGCTGAGTTTATCAAGGGGTTTGTGAACTTTTCGATAAATATCTACGCCGTAAGTCAATGATTGAAAAGTGAAGAAACTGATGCCGATGGGCAGGACAATGGCGGTCCAGGAAGCTGGTTGAAATCCGGCCGAATTCAAAATCTGATTCACGTTTTCGACGAAAAAGTTGGCATATTTAAAATAGGCCAGCATCCCCACATTGATAAACACCGATGCCGATAGAAGCCAGCGTTTTCTCGATTTGATGCTTTGCATGTCCATGGCCCGGACAATATAAAAGTTTGAGAAAATGGAGGCCAGTAAATAAAATAGAAAAGTTGGTGCCCCCCATGCATAAAATACAAGGCTGAAAAACAGTATGTTGTAATTTTTTAGCTTTTTATTTACGATAAAATTAAAAAGCAAAAAGAGGGGGAGGAAAAGGGTTAAAAAAACCGCACTGCTGAAAATCATAAAATTATTTTGAACCACACAAAGGAAATGAAAATTCAGGAATACATGAAAGATATTGCCTTTAAACTTTAATCCATTTTAGTGAGGCATTCAATGTGCAGAAGATGGGAGAGAAGAAGTGTGCAGAAAATACTGTCATAGGCCAATATTCATTACTCAGCATACAATAACAATAAAAAACCCACCAGAATATTAATCCAGTGGGTTTAAGAAGGGTGGAGCTGGAGGGAATCGAACCCTCGTCCAAACAAGCTGATAAAATGCTTTCTACATGTTTATCCTTTGATTGATTGTCGATATGAAAATGACCAAAGGCGAGCCCAGTTCATACGTATTCCTAGTTATTTCATAATTGCACCAGGACCTTGCAATTACTATCCTGACATTTGTGATGCTTCGATCGGGACACCGTCAGGCAGAGTTTCCCGGGAAGCAGCAAGCGGCCTAATCTTCCAGATTAAGCGGCCATTGCGAAATTGTAATCGTTGCCAGTTGTTGGCTGTGTGGATTGGGTTTACGGGTCACTTCCACAACACCCGACATGCTTACAAATCAACAGTCATGCTGTCAAAACCAGTCAGCCCCTCAAAGAACAGATTGCAAAAGTACGTGCATTTCCGTGGGAAATCAAGTTTTGGCAGAGTTTTTGTTATTACTTGTATATCTTAAACAATGTTTTTAATTTTGTGTTTAAGAAAATGTATCAACAATTTAAACAATCACTTTTTAAAAAATTATTTTTATGAAACGTTATGGTTTGTTATTCACAGCCTTATTAATGGCTTTCTCGACAGTTTTCACTTCATGTGGAGATGATAATCCGGATCCCGTTGTTAAAGATCCTAATATTACCTTTGTGGGAGGTGCTACATACACATCTAATGATGTTACGCTTACCGTTAATTCTGATTTTAGAGTTGGTATTAATGCCACATCCAATGCCACATCCAATGCAAAACTGACAAAATTCACTATTGTTCGTACGTTCAATAATGTTCCTACGACCGTTCTTAACCGTACAATGAGTGTTGCTACTTTTTCATTTGATTCTGTTTTTACTGCTAAAGATGTAGCAGGTGTTGAACGTTGGGTATTTGAAATTTCTGATAAAGACGGTCTTACAAAGAGTGTGACTTTTAATGTTACGACTACCGGATCGGCTGGTGATATTTATACGTATACCGCCATTCTTATGGGTGGTCAGGGTAATGCCAATATCGGAAGTTTCTGGAGTTCAGCAACAAATACTGTTATGAAACAGGATGTTGCTACTACCAATCAGGCAAAAGTTGATTTCCTTTATTTCTATGGTACAACTAATCTGGCTACTATTGCATCTCCGGTAGATGAACAGGCCAAGATCGCATGGAATAATATTTTCAACGCATGGACTGTTAAAAACGATACCAGATTCAAACTGATTACCCTTGACTGGGCAACCGTTACAGACGACAGTCATATCGTAGCTAATGCTACTGCTTTGACACTTACCCGTGCCAATTCTTTACAGGTTGGTAATATTGTAGCTTTTGAAACTGCATCCACTTCAACCAATCCTGGTAAAAAAGGATTGTTTAGAGTTTTGGAAATTACCGGAACGTCCGGTGCTGATCGCGTTATCAAAATTGAAGTGAAAATACAGAAATAAGTATTTTCGGCTATGTTCTAATATATACAGCAAAATGTTTATATTTGCCAAATGAAAACTACAGAAGAAATAAAGAAGGAGTTTGAGTTATTGCCTGGCAATCAACAGGAGCAATTACTTGATGACCTATTAAGAAGCTTTGAACTAA
>JAUSOY010000021.1 GCA_030656615.1 Bacteroidales bacterium
TCCAAATGTTGAAGTACCCTCCGTTCCAATAATGTCCGATTTAAGCATCATAATAATCTCTGGGTGTGATTCAAGAATTGTATCAATCACACAAAACTCCGGGTTCAATGCCCAGTTTGGCTCTTTAAATTTTAGGGTCAATTCGTTGAATAGTTTCATAATGCCTGTATCTTTAATACTAAGATACTTATTCTTCTTATACCCAAAATATTTTTATCGTTAAGTTATTATATTAGTTATCAACAATTTAAGTTTAAAGACAGACTCTAATTAAAAATACAGAAAAATGGTAACAGGAAACGAAAGATTGACAGCTTTGGTAAATGGAAAAATTATCGACCGGGTACCCGTATTCTGTAATTTAATCGACCAGGGTGCGAAAGAATTGGGAATATCAATAAAAGAATATTTTTCCAATGGTGAATACGTAGCCGAAGCTCAGCTTAAAATGCGCGAAAAATATGGTTACGACAGTCTTTGGAGTCTTTTTTATGCCGGAAAAGAAGCTGAAATACTGGGTTGTAATAATATAATCTTTTCTGAAAAAGGCCCACCAAATGTGGGGCATATGGTTATTAAGAATTATGATGATATTCATAAATTTCAGGTGCCTGACGACTTGACTACTCATCCGGCTATGGCTGAACAGCTAAAATGTTTAGAAATATTAAAGCGCGAGGCAGGCGGGAAATATCCTATTTGTGCCTATTTAACATCTTCTATGACTTTGCCTGCTATGCTTATGGGCATGGAAAAATGGATGGAATTACTCCTTTTTGGACCCACTGAAGTTAGAGATGAACTTTTAGAAAAATGCTCAGATTACTTTGGAAAGCACCATGCTGCATATAAAAATGCAGGAGCCGATATTTTTGTTTATGCAAATGCTTTTGGTTCAACGGATTTTGTTTCGATGAAGCAATTTGATGAACTGAGCTTGCCATGGATGCAGAAAGATTTAGGTAAACAAGGCACCGATGGAGTTGTTTATTATTGTGGAAGTGCCCGCATGAACAGCGTGATTGATACGGTAATTAAAGAATTAGGGGTGAAAACTTTTTATCTTAGTCCCATGGACGATATTGCCGAGGCTAAACGAATTATTGCTGGCAGAGCAATTGCGGCTGGCGTTATCAATGATATTGAACTGATAAGATGGACAAAACAAGAAATAAAAGATGAAGTAAAAAGAATGTTTGATGAAGGAATGCCCGGCGGAAAATTTTTCTTCGGCACCTTGGTTATGCCTTACGAAATTCCCGAAGAAAATATAAAATACATGCTTGAAATGGTTTATGAATATGGAAAAGCATAATAATTGAAACAATGGCAGAGAATTATTCACCTGATCAATATAAACGACTTGAAGATCGTGTCCATAATTTGGCACAAGATAAGTCTCATCTTCAGCTGATTGTAAAAATGATGAATCGGCTTGGAGAACTTCCGGGCCTTGAAAATACGATTAACACACTCATTCAACTTTTGCTCGAAAGTATTGGGGGATCCAATGCCACAGTCTATTATTGGATCGACCAAACGATTTTTATATCAGACATCAATCAACAAAATCATAAAATTGAAAAAATTGAAGATGAATATGTAAAAACGGTTATCGACACAAAAGAATTTTTGGAGTTGGAAAGTGATTTTGAAAAAACAAAACTGGTAACAAATGAATTCACACGGGCTTATTCTTGGATTTGGCCTTTGATATCAGGCAACCAATTCATTGGTGTTATTAAAATTGATGATTTGCACATTACCAGCAAAGAATTTAAAAAAGAACTACAGACCTTTTTTAATTATGCTGCTTTAGTCATTAAAAACGAAGTGCTCGGACATACACAACTTAAAAAAGCCTTCGACCAAATTAATGAAAGTGAAGTGCGATTCCATTCGCTGTTTGATAATATGAGGGAAGGCGTTGCTCTTCATACCGTAGAATTCCAGGATGGTAATCCAATTGATTACCGGATTATAGAGGTCAATACCCGCTTTGAACAGATATTAGATATTCGTCGCGATCAGATAGTGGGTAAACTTTCTACAATTGCTTATAACTGCACCGCACCGCCCTATTTTAAAGAATACGTGGATGTTACCTTAAGCAAAAAGCCCATTTTCTTTGAGTCCCATTCTCCAATTTTAGGTAAATATTTTGCCATCTCAGTTGTACCCTGGATGGAAAATGGATTTGCCACAATATTCACTGACATTAGTATTCGCAAGCATGCTGAAGAGGAAATTAAACTTAAAAATAAAGAACTTATAAAACTCAATGCCGAGAAAGATCGATTTTTTTCCATTATTGCCCATGATTTGAAAAGTCCTTTCAATTCAATCATTGGTTTTAGTGAACTTCTGATAGAACAAGTAGGGATAAAGGATTATCAAAATATTTCAAATTTTGCTAATGTCATTCAGCAGTCTTCAGAAAAGGCAATGGATTTATTAACGAATCTGATGGAATGGACACTATCGCAAACCGGAAAAATTGAGTTCAAACCTGAAAATATAGAAATAGTCGACCTTGTAAATGAAACTACCTGTTTGTACGATGCAATTGCCGCACAAAAATCAATTGCTATCAAAAAAATGCTTCCGCATAATACCAGCATTTTTGCTGATAAATCCTTGCTAAGTACTGTGTTCAGAAACTTAATTTCCAATGCCATAAAGTTCACAAATCTGAATGGCGAGGTGATTATTTCTGCTGAGAAGAAACAAAATGAGGTAATATTTTCGGTAACCGACACCGGAATAGGAATACCTAAAAATGATATCGCGAAATTATTTCAGATCGATCAAAGTTTATCAACTGTTGGAACCAATGATGAAACAGGAACTGGACTTGGCTTAATTCTTTGTAAAGAATTTGTCGAAAAACATGGTGGTGAAATCTGGGTTGAAAGTGAAGAAGGAAAGGGAAGCAGATTTTACTTCACCATTCCTAATAAATAGGACTCTATGAGGTCTGTCAAGCACGAAGAAACCCGGCGATGAGTACCGCCAGGTGGTCTTTAGAAATTACCCGCTGCCAGATTGGGTAGAAGGGATTAATGAAATAACAAACAAAGCATGATGTCGGCTGAAAATAAAGAGAGAAGCTTTTTTTTCTGCGCAAATTACGGACAGGCTGGAGCAATTAGTATCATAAGGGAAAAATATAACCTACCCGAACCATTATGATTTAGTGATTCCTATCGATTAATTGCTTCTACATGAATTTGAAAATAACATTGATGAAGTTGTATATGTTATTGGAGCGGACGCTATGGATAGCGGAAATTTTACGGAGACGAATTTTTTTTTAATTTTATGATTCAATTGAGTCTGTCGAGAATTTATTGGCCATTGAATATGGAACTAGGTTACATTTGTTTAAAAATTCTAAATCAAACGTTAATACCTTTTGGCAAGACCAAATTAGAGGGTTAAACTAAAATGAACCGCTCACAATACAAACTGAAAATGAAATTAGAAGATTTTGGATATAACGAAAAACTCGAAAAGTTGAGGATTGAAAACAATCTCAAAGACTTTGAAATTGGCAGGGTCGTTTCAGAACACAAGGAAAGATTTATTGTCAAGACAGAAAAAGGAGAATTTGAAGCCGAGATAACAGGGAATTTGAGATTTCTGGCTAAAAGTCGTGAAGATTTTCCCGCAGTAGGCGATTGGGTGGCACTAACAACGTATGATTCTGATTTTTCGATTATTCATAAAATCCTACCACGATTCTCAATTATTTCAAGACAGGGTGTTGGTCAATTTGGAGAGATACAAATAATCGCAACAAATATTGATTATGCACTATTAGTTCAAGCGGTTGACAGAGATTTTAATATTAACCGACTTGAAAGATACCTGACTATTTGTTATTCATCTAAAGTAGTTCCGATAATTGTACTAACGAAAACAGATTTGATAAATGAACAAGTAAAAGCTGAAATTTTCGAAAGTATTAATCAACGAATAAAAAATATAACAGTTTTTGCAATCAGCAATGAAACACAAGAAGGATACGAAGCCTTAAAGCGGATCATTGAAAAGGGCAAGACTTTTTGTATGCTTGGTTCTTCCGGGGTTGGAAAATCCACCTTGATGAATAATCTTTGCGGAAGGACTATCATGAGAACAGATGCAATTAGCCAAAGCACCAGCAAAGGCAGACATGTTACCAGTCACAGAGAATTAGTCGTGTTGGAAGATGGCGGAATACTTGTTGACAATCCTGGAATGAGAGAAGTTGGTATTGTAGATAAAACAGATGGATTGGAAACCACATTCGATTTAATATTCAGCCTTTCTAAAAATTGTAAGTTTAAAGATTGCACCCACACAAATGAGATTGGTTGTTCGGTTTTTGAAGCGCTTGAAAAAGGAGAAATAGACGTAGCTTCTTACGAAAATTACCTAAAAATGGAAAAAGAGAAAACCCATTTTGAATCATCGGTTGCCGAGCGACGGAAAAAAGATAAGGATTTTGGGAAATTTGTAAAGAATTTTAAAAAGGACATGAAGAAAAATAAGGACTAAGCACAATAAATAGGACTTTGTGCTACCTTGTCCGGCTCAGGCTGTGCCTGTGTTCTACCATAGAATCGAATAGAATTTCGCCACCATTAAAAGAGTTTAAAGCGAAAACACTTTCCAGCTATATTATCGTTTTCATAATCCATATACGAGCAATAACTGTTACAAAAAGGCTTCACCAAAATAATATTTGGAATATCACATCATTTCGAATTTTATTTTCAAAAATAGCATATAGATGATACACAGTAATTTAAAAACGATTTTTTTAAATAATGGGCATTATTACTCATACTTAAAATTCGCATATTGCAAAACGTGTACTATTTTTTGTAAATTTGGTACAAATTAGAATAACATGGGACAAGATGCACCATATCGGATTTTAGATAAACTTCCACCTCAACGCGAGAAAATAGAAACTATAAAAATATTAAGAAAAGTAAACAAAGCAACTGCCGCTTTGGCTGAATTGAAAGGGATTGCAAATACAATTCCGAATCAATCGATGCTGGTAAATGCAATTGTATTGAAAGAGGCAAAAGGAAGTTCCGAAATAGAAAACATCATTACAACACAAGACGAGTTATATAAAGCACTCACCGTTAACACATCAAATAGTTCACCCGAAACAAAAGAGGTTATAAATTACCGAAAAGCTATTTTTCTCGGATTTGACTTGATTAAAAAACAGGGGTTTTTACGCGTAAATGATATCATTGACATCCAACAAGAATTAATAGGAAATAAGGCCGGAATACGAAGTATGCCAGGTACTGTTTTAAAAAATGACGCAACCGGAGAAATTGTATACACCCCACCCCAGGACAAAGAGGAAATATTGGATTTGCTTTCAAATTTTATTGAGTATTTTAATCAGGACAAAAATGAAATATCTCCATTAGTCAATCTTGCCGTACTTCATCACCAATTTGAAAGTATCCACCCATTTTATGACGGAAATGGCAGAACGGGAAGGATATTGAACATTTTGTATTTGATTTTAAATGATTTGATTGATTTTCCAATTTTATACCTCAGTTCATTTCTTATCGAAAATAAACCGGATTATTATCGACTACTAAACCAGACAAATCAACTTGGCGAATGGGAAGAATGGATAATATTCATGTTAAAATCTGTTGAAACCACTTCAATTCAGACGATTGAAAAAATTAGTGCCATTAGACAATTGCTCGACAAAACCATTGAAAAGGTTCAGATTGATGCACCAAAGATTTATAAAAAAGAATTTGTCGAATTGCTTTTTGAACAACCCTATTCAAAGATTGAATTTGTAGTAAATCAATTGAAGGTAGAGAGGAAAGCTGCCTCACGGTATTTAAAAGAACTGGAAAAGATTGGTATTTTAGAATCTCAGAAAGTTGGAAGAGAAACATTGTATATCAATACGAAACTGATTGAAATATTGAAATAGTAAAGTACTTAGCGGCAAGTACAAGGCTCCTACGCACTCAGTCTGTTTCAGAGTCGGTATATGAAATCAGGCTGTTTCTGTGTTCTGCCATAGAATCGAATAGAATCTCGCTACTATTTAAAGAGTTTAAAGCGAAAACACTTTTTGGCCATATTTTTGTTTTTGTTGTAAAATCAACACAAAAAAAATCTGAAAAATAAAACAGCCTATTGGCCTAAACCAGAATCATTGAGAAGGTGTTTTGAGTGGTTTTCTGAAAATTATTCTATTTTTGATATATCGTCACTTAAGCTATCTCTTATGATTATGAAAGAATTGTCTAAAATAAATAAGCTGATTTTTGTATGCTTATTGATTGTATTTGGCTTTACTTCAACGACTACGGCTCAGAATTTTCCTCCCTTATCGGTTGTAATTCATGACTCCGCTGCTACTCAGGGGTATTATTTTATCATCCCATATACCAGTACTGCTCCATATATTTATGATCACCCGCAGTTGATTCTTGACAAATTCGGCAGAATGATATTTTATCGTTTTTCACGGGCCGGAGCCAATCCGAATACCACCATCGACTTCAAATTGCAACCCAATGGTCTGATGAGTTATTTTGATATTAACCGCGGCAGATATTATCTTATGGACAGCTCATTTATGGTGGTTGATTCGATAAGCTGTACCAATGGCTTTGTGACCGACCAGCACGATATGCAAGTTCTCTTAGACGGAAATTATCTGCTGTTTGGAACAGAAACCCGGATTATGAATTTGACATCATACGCCTGGTTTGGATTTAATCACACGCTGCCAGGTTCCGCCAATGCTGAGGTTTTGGGCGTAGTGATTCAGGAATTTAACCAAAATAAGGAATTGATTTGGGAATGGAAATCGCACGATCATTATTCATTTGCTGACGTAAATCCGGTTTGGCTATTTAGCCCTTCCAAGGTTGACTGGACGCATGCCAACGCAGTTGAAAAAGACATGGACGGTAATGTTTTAATTTCTCTCCGTCATTTTAACGAAATAACAAAAATCGATTATAGCACTGGAAATATTTTGTGGCGATTGGGCGGTAAACAGAATCAGTTTACTTTTCTGAATGATCCGCTCCGCTTTACTGGCCAACATGACGTTAGGCGCGTAAGTGATACATCTATTTCATTGTATGATAATGGGCAGTATACCAATCCTCCGATGAGCCGAGGGCTGGAGTATGCACTGGACGAAACGAATAAAACGGCCAATCTCGTTTGGGAATACATTTATGATAGTTCAATGTCTAGTATCGCATGCGGAAATCATCAATACATCGAAAATACGAATCATCTGGTTGATTTTGGATACGTTAGTGCAGGATTTCCATGGATGGTGGTGGTAAAACCCGATAAATCGAAAGTAATGGAAATGTTCTTTCCGAATAATTACATTAGTTATCGTGCATTTAATTATCCGACTTTGCCATGGCAATTGAACAGGCCGACCATTAATTGCGAGCAAATAGGTGATTCGTATTATCTGGTAGCAGAACCCGGATATTCAGAATATCGCTGGACAAATGGAGGAACCACACAGTCAATTCCCATTACCGAGCCAGGAAGTTATGGAGTATTTGTTCCCTATGGTTCCGGGTTTTTATGTTCGGAGTTTATCGAAGTAAGCGATATTTCCAACCCCTGCTTGTATTTATCTGAGCCCGATCACAATCTCCCAAAGGAATTCAGTTTTACTTGTTTCCCAAATCCCGCCACCAACCAAATCAATGTAAAAATTAGTCTTCCATCGAAAACAAAGCTTCAGATATGTCTATACAATATGATGGGGACTGAGGTATTGAAGCCGTTAGAAAGGTTATATGCGTATGGAGAACACGGTTTATCGATGGACATTTCTGCGTTAAAACCCGGGATTTATTATCTGGTACTTACGGCCGATAATACGCGTAATGTGAAAAAATTGATTATTCAGTAGACGTTTACACTACTGATGATAGAACAGAAAACGGTAAACCAAGTAAGACCCTTGTTCTGGTATCAACTAAACTGACTTATTTTTTCGAGACGGTCGAAATCCACAATTTCGATCATTTTACCATCCATAATAATCAGACTGGCATCCTTAAATTCTTTAAGGATACGGATAACACTTTCACTTGAAAGACCGGTAAGGTCAGCCAAATCGGCACGGGTCATGTTCAGAGTGAATTTCTTTGCTTTATAAATTCTTTGCGAAAGGCAAAGAAGTATATCGGCCATGCGGCCATGTGACTGTTTCATGGTAATGCAGAAAAATCGTCCGTATATAAGGGCAGTATCCTCATTAAGAATATTGATGATTTTCATAGCAAATTGAGAATTTGTTCTCAGCAACTGCTTGAAGATACTGATATCTACCATGCTTACAGTAGAATCGGAATAGGTAGCCACACTGTATAAAAAGGTTGTATTTCCTTCATATATGGCAGGTAATCCTATCATATGATTCGGAGGTACTATTTTTAAAATCAAGTCTTTTGGTTTTCCTTCCAGAAAAATTTTAACAAGACCATTGGTTAGAAATAGGATATGTGAAGCAAAAGATCCTTGCTTGATAATGGTTTCTCCTTTTTTATAGTTTACCTCAACTTTATTGGCATCAACAAAGCGGGTTTCGTCCTCGGTTAAAAGATCGAAACAAGAAACATGTTGATTTTCAACAAAACAGCTGGGAGCGCGAGAATTGCCATTTTCCATATATACCTAGTTTGTTGCAAATATATGAATAAAACGGAATATTTCTGATCTTGATCAGGTTATACACTGATATAGATCAGTTTATCAAATGACTAATATCATGACTTGTTATAGCGAACCCGATAATAATGTTTGGTGATGGTAAGTAGGGTAACAATACTTTTGTTATTGAACTAACAATGAAATAAATGTTAATTTTTCATTAATACTTACTAATCTCTAAATTTAATTTTTATGAACCGTTTACTGAAGTATTTTCTGATTCTCGCAATCGTACCTACGCTGGTTATGACCAGTTGTAAAAAGGACGAAGAACCAACAACCATGGGTGATTATACAACCGTAAAAGATTATATGGTTGCCAATAGCATGGATCTTCCCGCGATTCTTTCCGGTTGGGTTCTTGACGCTAAACTCATTGCTGATGGTGGTATTGTTGATCCTGCAGATTATAGCATCCCAGGATATCACGTTTTAGATATCCGTGCAGCTGCTGATTTCGCAACGGGTCATATTAAAGGTGCTGTTAACACCACATTGGCAAATATTCTTGTTACTGCTGCCGATAAAAAAGACAAACCTATCCTGGTTGTATGTTATACCGGACAAACTGCTGGTCATGCCGTTATGGCTCTTCGCCTGATGGGTTATCAGGGTGCTGCCGTTCTTAAATGGGGTATGGCTGCTTGGAGTGCTGATTTTTCCGGTCCATGGACAGGTGCAATTGGTTCACCCGCTGTTGGTAATGCAAATTGGGTTACTACGGCTGCTCCCACCACCGGAGTTTTTGGATATCCTACCTGGACATCTACAACCACTGATGGAGCTGCTCTACTTTCTGAACGCGTAAATGCTATGTTAACTGCTGGTTTTAAAGGTGTTGCATCAGCAGATGTTCTTGCTGCTCCAGCAAATTATAATATCATTAATTACTGGCCTGCTGCAGATTATACCACTTTTGGTCATTTTGCCGGTGCCTATGATGTTCCTGTAATTTCACTCGCTGGTGATCTCATTAAAGGAATTGATCCTTCAAAAGAAACTCTTATTTATTGTTACACTGGCCAAACCTCATCAATGGCCGTTGCATGGCTTAACACCCTCGGATATAATGCTAAGAGCATTAAATTCGGTGCCAACAGTCTTGTATATGATGACCTGAAAGCTGCTGCTAAACCCGTTTACAAGCAGGCTTATGGTTATACTTATGTTACCGGAAAATAAGCGTTAGTAATTGGTTGAGGCAGGGTCAGTGATGGCCCTGCTTTTCTTTACATATTAATTCAACACCCATTATGAAGAAATTTTTAGCAATAATTGTATTGTTTTGTCTGGCAGGAATTGCTCAGACTTCAGCTCAAGGTTGTCTGGAAGCCAGTGGAACGGGCGGCCCTACCGTCATTGGTTATATTCAGCCTCAGTTTGAGTATCATTTCCTGGGCGATGATGGCACCGGTAATTCTCTTAATTCGAGCACATTTAAATTTAATCGTGCACGTATCGGCGTTGCAGGAAGTATCCCTTATGATATTCAGTACTATGTGCTAATGGAAACTTCATCCTTTTTTACCGGAAATCCTTTCCTTTTAGATGCATTTATTACCTATAACCGTTTAGGCCATTGGGCCAAATTTTCGGTTGGTTCTTTTAAATCACCAATTAGTCTGGAACTAAACACCCCATGTCAGGCTTTGTATACCATTCGTCGTTCATCGGTTGTGGATCAGCTTACTGCTCCTAACCGCGACATCGGTTTTATGGTTTCCGGTGGAACCGATTCACTGAATATCTACGGATATAAGACATTCAATTTGCTGAAATATAGCCTTGCTATCACCAATGGTAAAGGCCTCGGCGAAATCGATGATAATATGGGTAAAAATTACTCGGGTCGTATCGTATTATCCCCCTGGAAATATATCAGTATTGGAGCCAGTTACCTTTATGGTACACA
Source organism: Bacteroidales bacterium (assembly GCA_030656615.1). Taxonomy (GTDB): domain Bacteria; phylum Bacteroidota; class Bacteroidia; order Bacteroidales; family TTA-H9; genus JAUSOY01. Next base: position 10,664 of record JAUSOY010000021.1, read on the forward strand.
GAAACCCCTCGAAGTGGGCAATCCTGAAGATATAAAGAAACGTATGGGCATCGATCTGGAGTTAAAATATAAAAACTTCATGATTCAGGGCGAATATCTTTCAGCTGATGATCAGGGTTCTTATACTGTGGGTGGTGGTTGTGGTGCTCCTCCTGAAGTTGTAACCGGTTCCATCAAAAGAGATGGCTATTTCGTTCAGGCAACTTATATGACCCCATGGAATTTACAACCTGTCTTTAAATATGAGTCTTTTAACCCGGACACTGATCCAGCGGTAGTAAAAGATATTCAAAACACGATGACTTTCGGTCTTAATTATTTTATTAACGACTATACAAGAATTCAAATTAATTACCTTTACCAGGCTGAAGAAGTTGCTTCTGTTGAAGTTCCTAATGATGCCTTTCTCATCCAGTTTCAGGTCATTCTTAAATAAGAAACCCAAAATATTTTATTATGAAAAAATTGATTTTTCTAACCATAAGTCTTTTTCTTGTAATTGGTACCTCCTTCGGGCAGTTTATCAGTGCAAAGGAATTTATGGATTTATATAAAACCGGAAATGTCATAGTGGTAGATGCCGATCGTCCTTCCAATTATGCCGGAACACATGTCAAAAATTCTGTAAACATCTGGACAGCTGAATATTTTGTAAAAGGTCAGCCAGATGGTTTGTTGCTTCCTAAAGACGAACTCGTTGCTTTTTTTGGTAGTAAAGGATTAAGCGAAGATGCCACCATTATTATGTATGATGATGGTTCAAATAAATATACCTCACGTCTTTATTTTGCTCTTAAAAATGTGGGAGCAAAGGATGTTCGTATTCTTCACAAGGATATGAATGAATGGCAAAAGGTTAGAATCCCTTTAAACAACACAGTTCCAAAAATTGCTCCAGCGGTGTTTAACCCAACGGCAGAAAGTCCCATTATGATCGATATCGCGTATCTGAAAGCCAATGCTAACAAGGATAATCTTATGGTTTTTGATGTACGTGCCGATAAGGAATATGTTGGAGAAGACGGAAAATCGCTTGGCCATTTACCGGGCGCTATTCTGATGGATTATAAGGATGTGCTGCTGGCTAATGGTGATTTTAAATCAAAAGACCAACTTCAGGAGCTTGCTGACAAATACGGAATTACGGCTGAAAAAGAAATCATTTTTTATTGTAATTCAGGTGTTAAAGCAGCTGTTAATTTTATAGCTTTCCACGATATATTGGGCTTCCCCAATGTTAAAGTGCTCGATGGAGGTTACAATCATTGGATTTTAGACAAGGAGAACGCCATAGTGAAATAAGTTTAACTCCTTTTGTATAGCCCGTTTAGCAGAGATGTTGAACGGGTTTTTTTATTTTTCAGGAAGTATGCATCGGCGGCTCAGGTGCTGTTGAAGGCTATCGAAATTATGCAGACTGGCTTTCATAATTTTAGAATCTTCTAAATGGCATTGTAAACAAGCACCAGCAAGAAGAATGTTTTTTTGTTCCTTGATATTGAATGGTCGATATCCTGGTCTGGTGGCAGCAGCATCTTTTCGTTCTTTTAAAAAACCCGTCCAGGCATCAGCAGGAAGTTGATCAGGGCCTTCGTTGGCGTATTTTGGAAAGAACGTCCAACGAGCGGTATTGTTTTTAATGGAATATTCAAGTTCCCCTTCTCCGTATCCAAGTGCAAAAGGCTGATAATGACATGATTTGCAACTTCTGGCCTTGCCCGAAATGGTATGAGGTTCGGCTGGAGCATACAGACGTTTGAATATTATTCGTTCTCCGGTTTTATCCGGTACATTAATGTTGAGGACCATACCTGGAATAAATGTATGAATTTCCTCTTTTCCATTTTTATTCAACCGAATGCCTAAAGCCGGAGGTTTATGTTCGAATTTTCCTGCTGCTTCAGTCCACGATCCTTGTACAAGCTTATTTTTTAAGTGATCATAGCCAGGAGCTTCTTTGTTAAAACTGACATGACATCCTACACAGGAACTTCCCCAGGCAGTATGACATGCGCTGCAACTGAGGCGCTGATGTGCTTTACCTTCTGAGCATGCTATGGCCGGATTTCGTGCGATGAGCGTTTTTTGTTTTTGTTTCGCATATACTTCTGTATAGCCCAGCATCCTTTTTGCATTGATGATTTCAAGCCCGCTCTTTTTATTACGGAGATACCCCTTTTGCGATTTAAGGTAATTGTTTAATGCGATAATCTTTTGCGATTCACTGCTGAGCGAGGTGGCTTCCACATTTAAATGGTCAGTGCTTCCATGACAGTCAGTGCACTCTACTTTTACCTGTGCCTCTTTATGGGCATATACATGTCCATCACCCATCAGCTCTATTGCCTGATGGCAATCGGTACACGACATTCCGGCTTTATGATGAACATCATCGCCTTTCCAGACAAAGGTTCTATCACCATCACTGATGCGGTGTTTTCTGTTTTTTTCTACCGATTTATCATAAAAAACCATTTCGGCCCAACCGGTATAATTGGTCGATATTCGTCCGGAACGGTTATGACAATGAAAACACTTTTTGTCATCAACATTTATACTCAGAGATGGATGCATTTTTGGTTTACTACCCACGATGGTCTTACTCCAATATCTTGCGATTACGTCTTTGGATACAGAATCGGTATACTGAAGATGACATGCATTGCAACCACCACCTTTCGGGAAACTGCCCATTGGGCCGGGTTTGCTTTTAATGCTTCCCAGATGGCATCCACTGCATAAATTCCGGAGATGCATATCGGCCGGTGAGTTTGTTAAGTCAGACACATGTGAAATTTCGGACGGATTTTCAGATTCATTAAAAACCCAGCGGTTTACACTAATCATTCCACTAAGGGTACTCATGATGCTTTTAGAAACCCTTGCAGGGATTCCGGGATGGCAGTTCTGATAACCACAGGTTTTTTCTGCTTCTGACAGATTTCCGGGAACCAGTATCATCCCATGATGGGCTACATCACCATTATATGCATATGGATTTCCTAAATGACAAGATGAACATCCGATGGCTTTTGGATCATGTGAAGCCGAAAAACCACGCATATCGGAATGACAACTGATACACGACTCTCTGAAACTCCCTGTCATAGGTACGCTGTCGGGATTAAAACCATCCAACAATGGCAAAATATCAATCGATGGTGTCGTTATATGTGTTTCGGTTTTATAATTCAGAGGGTTAACCCATTTCCATTCTGCACCCCGAAAGAAAACGCCAATGAGCATTAAAAAAATGTAGGCGAAGAAAAAGAACAAGAGGATATTTTTTCCTGCTTTTTTAAATCGCGGATAATATACCAGATACAAAATCAGGAAAAACATGGCTATGAACAGTAATGATAGGGCAGGGGACTCCAGCCAATGAAGCAATTCCTGAAGCCCAAGAAAATACCAGGGACCTTTCATAACTTCATTTTTTCCATCGTGCAGCGGCGCCTGAATAAATAATGAGAGTACCGAAAAAAGCAAAACCATCCCAATCATCAGTGACTTTCTGGCCCAAATCTTCCTTGAGTGTTCGTAAATTATCAGTAACAGAAAAAGTGTGGCTGTACTGATATGATGATAATAGATAAGCTGGTAGTGATCGCCATCGCCTAAAAAAAATGCACTGATTAATCCACCGATTAGTGGTATTAAATCAAAAAGCCGGAAGATAATTCGTAAAGCTTGCTGGCTGTCCGCATCGCCTTTGAGAATAAATCCCGTAATCATAACGAAGAAACTAGCGATAACAGCAAACACCAATCTTACCCATACACCATGTTTGAGTTGTGATATTTGGTGGCTAACAATGTATTTCCAGATATGAACCATGGTGCTGACAATAAAAAACTGAGCACTGAGGTAGTGCATATTCCTGAAGAAAGCAGCGGCTGGATTGGCAAGAATCATCAGACTGAGCGATTTATATGCATCGTCAACGTTATATGGAATCAGTAAAGGGAATCCGGTAAGCGCACAAATGATAAAGGAAGCCAAGGCGTACTGGCCATAGGTAAACGAAGCCAGCCACTTTTGGGCTGAATTTATTCCGCCAAAAACCGTTTTATAAATCAATGATATAATCGCCATTGCTTTCATCCCTTTTCCATGGAAGATGTGTTAATGATTTTCTTGCGGGGCCCTTTTGTACATTTCCGTTTAAGTCGAAGGCAGAGCCATGACACGGACATACCAATAATCCCTCCTTTTCAGTCGTGATTTTGCATCCAAGATGTGTGCAGGCCGATGAAAATATCAGGGTTTTGTTTCCCGATTTTTGAATGATAATTTTATCAAAAAAATGAATTCCTTCTGCAAGATTGCCGGGAATGCGTATTTGCGAAATCTGATTTTTTATTTTTTTATCTTTCTTTAACATCAAAATCAGCAGGATAAAAGGCAATATTAAGACACCTCTTAAAGATTTTTGCAGAAATTCAAGCCGGCTGATCATGAAGATATGTCGATGTTAGATATAATAATTCTATATGATGCAAAGTTAATCGAAAGCTTTGGTTTTTCGTATTTTGTATAATTTAGAATAAGTTCAGATAGTTTTCTATTGTAAAGATTATTAAATACTTACGGGGTGTTATTAATTTAGAGTAGTTTTAAATTATTTATATTACAGATAATCAAGGTTTTATAAACCAAAAAAGAGGCTTATAAATTACAATTATTAGGGATAAAAGAATAATTTTGCAGGATTAATAGATGTAGAAACTTACATAATTCGAATATTATATTTTAAATCAAATTCTTGGCCAGGGAGCATTCAACACCCAAATTTATGACATGCTTCTCTGGTTTATTTATTAAACCACTTAACAATATGAAAACCAGGAGGGAATTTATCAAAATCTCGTCTATTGGACTAGGTAGTCTTGTGGCGGGTGTCGGTCTTTCCCGTTGGTCGGTTGGAAATACGGTAATTGATGATTTATTAAAGCCATCAGCCGCTTCCTTGCCTTCGCTTAAGCGTTTTCCGACATACTGCGAGGTATGCTTCTGGAAATGTGCTGGCTGGGCCTATACCGACGAAAGCGGTAAAGTTGTCAAAATAATTGGCAATGAAGAAGATCCGCATTGCAATGGCCGGCTATGTCCAAGAGGAACCGGTGGTGTGGGTATGTATAATGATCCAGATCGTTTAAAAACACCCCTCATCCGGGTTGATGGAAAGGACGGTCAGACATTTAGAGAAGCTACATGGGATGAAGCATTGGATTTGGTGGCCTCGCGCCTAAAAGCCATCGCCGATGAACATGGTCCGGAAAGTATCGGTATGTTTAATCATGGATCACCCGGTAAGCATTTTGGGCATCTTTTGAAGTCTTTTGGATCGTCGAATATTGTAGCACCTTCGTATGCACAATGCCGTGGTCCGCGTGAGGTTGGTTTTGAAATGACCTTCGGACAGGGGGTTGGTTCGCCGGAACCTACCGATATTCGTGATACCAGATGTCTGGTACTTATTGGATCGCATATCGGAGAAAATATGCACAATGGTCAGGTTCAGGAAATGTCTGATGCCATCGATAAAGGAGCTACCATTATTACAGTGGATCCACGGTTTTCAACCGCTGCATCTAAATCGAAGTACTGGCTTCCTATCAAACCTTCCACCGATATTGCATTATTACTGTCATGGATACATGTAATTCTGTATGAAGATCTTTTTGATAAGGAATATGTTGCAAAATATTGTACCGGATTCGATCAGTTAAAAGATCATGTCAGAAATATGACTCCGGAATGGGCTTACGGAATTACGACCATAAAACCGGATGTAATTCGTGCTACTGCCCGCGAAATGGCCGATGCAGCGCCTTCGGTTATTGTACACCCGGGACGTCATGTAACCTGGTATGGTGATGATACACAACGAGCCCGTACAGTGGCCATCCTGAATGCATTACTCGGTTCATGGGGTCGCAGAGGTGGTTTTTACTTCAAAGAGGAGTATAAACTTCCTGATTTTCCACATCTGCCTTATCCAAAACCAAAATGGTCATGGAAAGATATGCATAATGGACGTTATCCACTGGCAGGACTTGCCCTGGCGAACGTATTTGTTGATGCATCCATTCCATCAGAAGACAATAAGCACCAATTAAAAGCCTGGATTGTTGCTGGTACTAATTTGCCACTTACGATGCCTGACAGGCCTCAGTTAATGAAAGCATTGGAGGCTATCGACTTTTTGGTGGCCGTTGATACCATGCCAATGGAAATTTGCAGTTATGCAGATGTTGTGCTTCCGGAATGTACCTACCTCGAACGTTATGATGAAATACGGACGGAACCCCACCGTGAGCCTTATATTGCTTTGCGAATGCCAGTTACGGCGCCTCTGTATGATTCAAAACCTGCTTCATGGATGACCCGCGAATTGGCTACCCGAATGGGACTGGCCGATTTCTTCCCCTGGAATGATTACGAGGAAGTGGTATCCTGGCAGTTGGAACAGGTTGGAACTTCACTCGAGGAAATGAAGGTAAAAGGAATTAAAAAGTTTGAACGTTCCAAGGGCGCTCTGTATATTAACGAATCGGGCGACCATAAATTCCATACACCCTCCGGAAAAATTGAACTTTATTCGCATCAGCTGGAGGCTCTCGGATTTGACGCCATGCCAAAATATACGGCTCATCCTGAACCCTCTGCAGGTTTTTACCGTCTGATATATGGTCGTGCTCCCATGCATACGTTCAGCCGTACAGCCAACAATCCGAATCTGACAGATCTGATGGATGAAAATACTGTTTGGGTTAATCCCAAAGTTGCCGATCTGTGGAATCTTAAGAAGGATCAATATGTCTGGTTGAAAAACCAGGATGGTTCACTTTCGTCCTTCCCTGTGAAAGTACGTGTTACCGAACGTATCCGTTGGGATTCGGTGTACATGGTTCATGGATTCGGACATAGTGATAAATTTCTGACACGAGCCTATGGACGTGGTGCCAGCGATTCAGAAATGATAACCCACGTAGCTGTTGACCCGATTATGGGTGGAACGGGAATGCGTGGAAATTTTGTGACTTTTTTAACTGAAAATCCACATAAGGAGGAAACAGCATGAGATATGCAATGGCTATAGATACAAAAAAATGTGTAGGTTGCAGCGATTGTGTGGTGGCTTGTCAAACAGAAAATGATGTACCCATTGGCTTTTGCCGCGATTGGATCGTGGAAGTAATGGATGGAAGCTACCCCAATCTTGAAATGGAGCTTCGCTCAGAAAGATGCAATCATTGCGACAATGCTCCATGTGTACGCTGTTGTCCTACCGGAGCCAGCCATATAGAAGAAGGCGGCGTTGTAAAAGTTAAAAAACATCGTTGTATTGGTTGCGGAGCTTGCATTCAAAGTTGCCCGTACGATGCCCGCTATTCACACCCCGAAGGTTATGTAGATAAGTGTACCTTCTGTTATCACAGGCTTGTAAAAGGTGAAAAACCCGCCTGTGTATCGGTTTGTCCTACCAAATGTATGTATTTCGGTGATTTGGATGATGAAAACAGTGATGTTTCCATCGCTTTACGAAACCGGAAACACAAAGTTCTCGCTCCCGAGGCCGGTACCAAACCCCATATTTTTTACCTTATCTAATCCTTAAAAATCTGACAAATGAAGGAAGAATTATTTGTGAGCGGTAGGGCAATTCCTAATATTGATCCTTACCTGAATATATGGCACTGGCAGATTCCTGTATACCTCTTTCTTGGAGGTCTTGCAGCCGGATTGCTGTTCTTTGCTGCACTCTACACCCTGTTGGGAAAAGAAAAACAAATGCCTACAGCCGTTAAATGGGCCACCTTTTTGGTTCCTCCGGCTTTGGTACTTGGATTACTGAGCCTGTTTCTTGATCTGAAGCATAAAATGTTTTTCTGGCAACTTTATACAGTTATCCGTCTCGAATCGCCCATGTCATGGGGTGCCTGGACTTTACTGATTATTACTCCGATTTCAATTTTATGGAGTATGATGTTTCTCAGAGAATTATTGGAAGCCTGGAAAGGAAAAGATGGAAAACCGGCGCCCATGGCAGTATGGTCACTTAAATTTCTGGAGAAAAATCAATGGATAGAACAGTTTATCCAATGGTTGGTGAAATACCGTAAGGTACTGGCCTGGTTGATGATTTATTACGGACTTATTCTGGGTATTTATACGGGTATTTTACTTTCAGCTTTTAATGCTCGTCCCTTATGGAATACTTCATTACTAGGACCTCTGTTTCTGGTATCTGGATTATCAACAGCTGCCGCTACCATCATGTGGATGTCGAAAGACCATCTGGAACGATCAACCATAAGTCGCATCGATTTAATGCTGATTGGCATTGAATTATTTCTTATTGTTCATTTGTTCATGGGCTTTTTGGCGAGTTCAGCCGTTCAGATTGAAGCAGCAAGCCTTTTTCTGGGTGGCCCATATACTGTAATGTTCTGGGTTTTTGTTGTTTTTATGGGTTTAATACTCCCGGCCATACTCGAAACCCTCGAACTTTTAGGATATAAAATTCCGGTAATGATCCCTGCGATATTAATACTGTTTGGTGGATTGGTTTTCCGTTTTGTAATGGTAGAAGCCGGGCAAATTACGCGATACCTGTATTAATTTGATAATCAAATAAAATGGAAATAAAAGATACTGATAAAAAGAAGAACCCCTACCTGAATCCATACGTAGGCGGTTTTCTTCTCGGTCTTGTTTTACTCCTCACTTTTTACATGACCGGTCGAGGACTGGGCGCTTCTGGCGCTGTAAAAAGTGCCGTGGTAACTACTGTAAATACGGTTTCTCACGATTATGCTACAACTTCCGGTTATTTTAGCCAATTTATCAGCGATGATAATAATCCGATGAATAACTGGCTTGTATTTGAAGTGCTCGGAGTACTGATTGGTGCATTACTGAGTGGTATTTTATCTGGCAGACTGAAGTTTTCGATAGAACATGGCCCACGCATCACTTCACGAACCCGTCTCATCTTCGCCGGACTGGGCGGACTTGCCTTTGGTTTTGGCTCTCAAATGGGCCGGGGCTGTACGAGCGGAGCCGCATTAAGTGGCATGGCCACCATTTCAGTTGCCGGTTTTGTGACGATGCTGGCGATATTTGGATCGGCATACATATTTGCCTGGTTCTTTAGAAAACTTTGGATATAAACCTTAAAACAATACGAAAATGATTGGACCCATTATACCTCAGGGAGTTATTGCTCCTGAATGGAATCACGTGATCGGATTATTACTCGGAATGGGATTTGGGTTTGTACTCGAATCTTCCGGATTTTCGAGCTCCCGAAAACTTGCCGGAGTATTTTACGGCTATGATTTCGTCGTTCTTAAAGTGTTTTTCACAGCAGCCATTACTGCCGCTGTGGGAATTATGATTCTTACTTCCCTCGGATGGATTGATTCATCCCTAATATACGTTAATCCTACATTTATTCATTCTGCGATTATTGGCGGAGTGATCATGGGCATTGGATTTATTATGGGAGGTTACTGCCCGGGAACCAGCCTTACAGGCGTCGCAATTGGTAAAATCGATGCCATGGTATACACGGTCGGAATGTTTTTCGGAATATTATTCTTCTCACAAATTTATACGTTCATCGAACCGATTTACAATGCAGGTGCCATGGGAAGTATAAAGGTGAATGAAATTCTGGGAATCTCCGGTGCTATGTTCATGTTTCTTCTGATAATTGTTGCTCTGGCAGCATTTTATATCGTTGGACTCATCGAAAAACGCGTGAATAAATCAGACCTCTAAAATTAATCTGATATGAATAATAAAGGATTTTATTTAACAGCAGTTATTCTGCTAATTCTTGGGATATCATTATTTTTTCTCCCTGACTTCCACAATACGAAAGAACCAGAGCCTTCACAGTTGTTTACAGATGTTCTGGACGCCTCACGTTATTTTGATGTTGATCGCTTAGCTTCTGTAATTGTTGATGAAGACCCGGGTTTACTGCTCGTCGACGTTCGTGATACGGCAGCATTTGCTTCATTCTCTTTACCCATGTCAATCAATATTCCATTGGCTGATATTCTTAAGCCAGAGAATCAACAACGATTACGCAGCCCTGGTAAATATGTTGTATTTTACTCCAATGGCGACATACATTCCGAACAGGCTTATATTACATGCCGCAGAGCTGGACTTCATTCTCAGAGCATACTTCGTGGTGGATTAAATGCCTGGTTCGAAACGATTGTAAATACCAAAAAACCATCGGAAACGGAAAGTTCAGAAGCATTTGATGTTTATTCTTTCCGTTTGGGAGTACGTCAGCATTTATATGGTGGTGTTGGTGAAACCGTTCCGCAAAAAGTGGCAGCGGAAAAACCAAAAACTACCGAACCTGTAAAAGTACAGCCTGTACAACATACACGTGTTGTGGAGGGTGGTTGTTAATTAATAATTTATGAAATATGTTTAGTAAAAAAATAATTATTTCAACGGCAGCCATTATCGTACTTCTACTTCTTGCTGTCATCTTCTTTGGAGGTAGCGAAGCCCGCTATACTCAATCTTCACCCGATGCTCTTGAACAAATGGTATCTGGTTCTCACAGTATTCTGATTCAGGATGCGATATCTAAAATGAATGATCAGGGTGAAACCCGGATGGTTTTTGTTGATATTCGTAATTCGTATGAATTTGCTAAAGGCAGTATTCCTAAGGCAATAAATATTCCGGCAGCCGATCTGTTGAATACGGAAAACCTGGAATGGCTTTCTAAACTTAAAGATGCTAAAGCTTCGGTTATTCTTTTTGGTATCACACAATCAGAAGCTAATGCTCCATGCATTATTCTTCGTCAGATAGGATATGAAAACGTTTATATGCTTGCAGGTGGAAAAGATCAGTTTTTTGCTGTTTTTGAAGCCGATTCCACGATGAACGTTCCAATAAATGCGGAGGTGGCATGCACTGATTTTGCTGCAGCCATTAAAAAATTATCTGAAACTGTTGAATCAACCGACAAAGTAGCACCCAAACCTAAACCAGTAGAAAAAGTTGTACCCGTTCCTGTACAACATACCAGAGTGGTAGAAGGTGGTTGCTAAATCCTGACTTGTAAACCAAAAAAAAAGGAGATCGTATTGAAACGGTCTCCTTTTTTTATAATGCATCATGACCTCATCATTCAGAGGTGTATAATGATAGTTGACGGCTTAATTTGGAAATTCCAAGAGTAATAGAGCTTCCTGAAAAACTTGCACCACTAATGGCATCAATATCTTTTCCATATTCCAATGATTTTCCAGAAAAGTATCCTTTAAATTGACGAAGCCATCTTCCGGATGATATTTCCCCACCATAAGCCGAGCGATACACCAGAACTTTCACTTCTGTAATAACGAGGGCTGTATCGTACAGTACCGCGAAATCAAATAGTTCTGTACGCCCTTTGGCTGAAGCTAAAATGAGATAGGCGGGTTTTTCATCCTGATTATTAATCGTATAACATTTCGAATACCCTAAATCCGGATATTTAGTTCTTTCCGGATAGAATTGTAAAATCTTAAAAGATTTTCCGGCCCTTGCTTTTTCAATCATTTTTAATGCATTCGAGGGAATGTCATCAGTCTTCGTTTGTGAAAGCCCTGTTAATGACGCAAAAAGAAGTACCCAAATAATTATTTGCGATTTCATGACTTTAGAATGCAATGGCTACACCCATATTAAATTGAAACTGATCTTCCACTCCCTTTGCTTTTAAGATTTGATAATCAGCCTTGAGCACGGCATTTTGAGTGAGTTTATAATCGAGACCCATGGTGATTTCTGTATGATTATATGCATTATTCCGAATCAGGCTTCCTTCGGTAGCCGCATGGGTATCGTATTGTTCATAGCGGATAAACGGAATAAGTTCATGCGAATAAGAGGGGAAATGCCGAAAAACATTATACGCAGCTTCCATATAATATCCTTGCATTCTGCTGCCAAGATCTTTTCCTGTTAATGCATTATATGCTTGTGTGTTACTCAGTATGGTACTGATAAACTGTCCTCTGAGTTCAAAACCACCTATGCGGTAGCGTGCATCGAAACCTACCATTGTGAGGCTTATTACAGACGAATCTGCCTCGGCCAAAGCATTCAGATTATCATCCGCAAGTCCGTTATACAAATTCGACTGCGTTTTTCCGGAATACGCCGACAAGCCAATAGTAAGACCCGAAATCCCGTAATAGTCAACTTTTGCACTTACATTTGGATGCGATGCAATGCTCTCGGCTCCCTTCTGCCGTCCTTTGCGCAATCCATCGATCCCCCGGATTGTTCCACCACCATCATAACTTTTGAATCCGTTGACAACATAAACCTGATATTTTGTCTGTATGGGCAGGATATTGCCATGAAATCCTACACCGATTTCGCGCCAGGTTGTGGGAACCAGGCGGTTATCAATATTAGGGCGCTCTACTCCATGAAAAGCCGATGACTCATGAAATTCGTTAATGATGCCCATCGGAATGAGCATGAGGCCGGCTTTCAGATTTAGCCATGGAAAGAAACGGTGGTTAAGATAAGCCTGCTCTACATAAACTTCTGAAACATGTTCCATTTCAATTTCAGTAAGAAAGCTGGTTTGCTCACTAAATTGATACCCAAAGAGCAGAACCATCCGGTGAACATCAAGCGTGGCATTATGCCTCATTTCTTCATGAAGAGGCAGGTTGAAGTCTATTTGTCCATAACCACCGATGCTTAATCGGCTTATTTCTGAAAGCTCTGTTTTAACCCCTTCATCGGATTTACTGTCTGTATTCTGTGCAGCTACAAATCCAAAAGAGAAAAGAATTAAAAAAATAATTAGAATGGTTTTCATTGTATATAGAATTAAAAATTAAGGTTTCATATGGCAATAACAATTTAGACTAAATAAAAACAGTGCAAAAATACACCGAATTATTTATTAAGCAAACGGAGATTAAGAAATATTTCTTTATTCAGTACTTAAATACCGGATTAAATAATGAAATAGAGAATTAGTTTCGATAGTATTTCATGAAATAATTTTAGTATTGAATAAAAAAAGTACATTTGTTTGTTTATTTTTCTATAATCAACCGAATGATTGACAGGGTAAAAGCATTTATTTTCTTTCTCTGTGTTCTTGTATTTGCTGCAGATACGCGTGCGGCAAATTTATCGGACAGCCTTATGCCTATTGAAAAGGAATGGCTTATGGTTCATGCCGGTGAGATCTTTTATACCCCAAATCCTTCCTGGCCACCTTACGATTATATTGAAGCTGGAATACATAAAGGTATTGTATCGGATTATATGGATTTGATTGAAGCTAAACTGGGAGTTAAATTCGGTCGTAAGCATTTTTCCAACTGGGATGAAATTTTGCAGGCATTAAAATCGGGTGAGGCAGATTTTAATGGAAGTATGCAATCTTCCAAAGAACAGGAAGAGTTTATGGTATTTACCGATTCGTATGCCAAAGTGCCTTTGGTGGCTCTGGTTCGCGATAATTTTACGGGCGATTTTCAAGAAAATCTAAACGCATATCGATGCATGTCGGTTAATTCGTATGCCTCAAACCATTTTATTAAGAACGAATATGGCATCCAGGATTTGAAAAGTTGTGATGATGATTTACAAGGATTATTAGCAGTTTCATTTGGTTCTACCGATGTGTTTTTTACGGATGTAGCTGTTGCGACGTATTACCTAGAAAAGTATAGTATTAATAATCTAAAGATACTGTTTGAATTACCAATAGCCTGGAATCTTCGGTTTGGCTTCACAAAAAAGAATGAAGGTTTAAGAGATGTTTTTCAAAAGATTCTTATGACTATTCCATCGGATGAAAAGGATAGAATATATCGTCGTCATATATTTAAACAACCCGTTATTTCTTCTCTCAGTTTTTGGGATAAATATTACAGAGTTGTATATGTATTAATTGGCTCAGCATTTATTTTATTGATTTCATTCCTGTTGATATACTACAGGCTTCGTCAGATGGTACGGAAAAAGACCGCTTTATTGGAAAACGAACTCAAAAAAAACAAAGAAGCTTCTTTAATGATTAAGGCCAATGAACGCCGTTTGGAGAGTTTGGTCCAATTATCTCAATATACTCCTGAAAGCATCAATGATTTATGGGCGAAGGTTTTGACCCATGCCATTGAGTTGTCTGAAAGCCATGCCGGGTTTGTTTTCCAGAATAAAGAAAAAATGAAGGCCATGGAGCTCCTTTGTGAAAAAGGGTCCAACAGGTATCCTTCTATTCCCCGAATCGTATTTATTGATGCGAATCCCGCTCTGGTTGAAATTTTAGAAAAAAATCAGCCTCATATCCTTGAGTACACCGAAAAAAACAAATCTGATTTTCCATTCCTTTTTGATAGTAAAAATGAAATGGAGATCGAGTATTTGCTTACCCCCATTTACAGAGATTCCAATGAAGTATTGCTAATGGGATTATTTGGCCGAAAATCAGGCTATACGGATATTGAAAAAACGCAATCCGTTTTATTATTTGAATCGGCCTACACGATGATAAGAAATTATTCGCTGCAGGAACAGTTGTTTGATGCGAAAAAGGCAGCGGAAGCCAGTGAGTCATTCAAATCTGTTTTTCTGGCCAATGTAGGTCATGATATTAAAACACCGCTTAACAGCATTATGGGATTTGCTGATTTACTAATGAATGACCATCCTTCCAATTCAAATGTTCATAAGTACGCTTCTGTTATTTATCGATCTTCTGGTCATTTACGGGATATGGTTCAGGATTTATTAACCCTTTCTGCCATACAATCCGGAAAATCAAGTTTGCAAAATTCTGAGGTAGGTATCAGAGAAATGGTTGATGAACTATCCGAATTATTTGAATATCAATCAAAAAATACGAAGGTAAAATACAGCGTTTATATTTCAGAAAATATTCCGGATATTATTTTGATTGATGAAGGCAAGCTCAGGCAAATTCTTCAAAATCTTATCGGAAATGCTTTTAAGTTTACCGAAGATGGTTCTGTTAAATTAAGCGTGGAATTTAATGGAATTGAAATTATTTTTTCGGTCAGTGATACAGGTATCGGAATTCAGCATGACCGACAGTCAATGATTTTTGACCGTTATACGCAGGCAGACGATAATATAGTAAAAACATTCGGGGGTAGCGGACTAGGGCTGGCAATTGTGAAATCGTATTCCGAATTGATGGGGGGCCGATTGTGGCTCGAGTCGGAACCAGGCTACGGAAGTACGTTTAGCTTTGCAGTAAAAGTCAATGAGAAACAAGTATCATCCTAAATCTTTGATACTGGATTGTAGATTGATAAACCGTAGGTTTGTGAATTTTCAGGAGTAATAGACATAAAAAAAGCACTTTGAAAGTGCCTTATTGGTAGTGATCCGGGCGGGATTCGAACCCACGACCCGCAGCTTAGAAGGCTGCTGCTCTATCCAGCTGAGCTACCGGACCCTGTAAATATTCTAAAATTTTAACCAAATACGTAGGTACTCAGCTTATAAATTCAGGCTGCAAAAGTACGTTTTTTAAAATTAAAAATATCACTTCCTTCAAAAATCTGCCGTATCAAATATAGTTCTTCTTGAAATAAAAGATTATACGGTGATTCCCTGCTCTTTAAAATAATCGCGATACTTCATATCTTCTCCCAAAATATGCTCCTGTAACCAGAGTTTTAAATATTTAAATACATCTATACTTAATGTGAGGTTACTACCAGTCATCTGATCGCGGAAACTGTCAATTTTATCTATGAAAGCATTATGGCAGGCTATATGCGTTTCGGTTTCTGGATAGGAATATTGTATAAAAAACGCTTCCTCGGTCTTGAAATGGACCTCAGAATACGCAGTAAGCTGGTTAAGAGCCTCCGAAACTTCGTTTCTGGCTTTCCCTTCACGCAAAAGATTGAACAGCGAATTGAGCAAGCCAACAAGCGCTTTATGTTGATTATCAATTTCGGGTATGCCCGTATTGAATTCTTCGTCCCATTCAAATAATATATATTCACTCATAACGACCAAATTAATTTAATAAAAGTACAAAATTCCAGCTTCTAATCAAAGATTTTTTTTAACCAAACGTTCTATGCGTGTCTAATACTCAGCGTCGTCAATTTTAAAGTATGAAATACCTGAGTGTGATAGATGTAAATCTTCGGTGACATGGCGCGATTAAACTCTTTGATAATCCGGATAATACGTAGAAATTACTGCCTGAATTGTTGAGCTTTGAGTGCCATAGTGGCACTCCTGGCCAAATTTGGGCTACCCCGAAGTTGAAATAATTTACCCGAAGTGTTTGAATATGTAATTTTATTATCTTAGAGCCATGTAAATCTGAGGCATGAAAAAAGCAAAATCGTATTCCTTTCTTGTGAAAAATTTGGGGAAGTTGTTTACTCTTGTATCCATTCCGTGGGTATTGGCTGCTTTGGTTGCTATCATCCTTAGCTTCGCTTTCGTAAAAATTCCGGCGTACAGAATATCCACGGATGTTGATATTGAGATTAAAAATGACTTCGGTGGCAGATTCAGAACATATGCCGATCTTGACAGAGATAATAAACCGGACAAAGTCGTTTTCGACAATTCGGATTGTAATTTGGCCGGTGTTGGAGTTTACTTTCAAACGGGTAAAATACTGCAATGGAATTTTAAGGGTGAATTTCCGGATTCACATTCTTCATTTTTTACATTGAATCAAGAAGAGGATGGAGGCGTATCCTTGCATCTATTTGTAAAATCACACGATTCACTTTTCTTATATAGCATTAATGAATTTGATTCGGTGCGCTATAACAAACCTCCGGTTTTTATTTCCAGGCTTGGATTAAGAAACGGAAATAGCGATTTATGTGTTGTCCAGCCGAGATGGGTCGATATGGATAATGACGGATTTAACGAACTGGTTTTTGGCCTTAACTCTGGCTTCGGAAAATGGCCCCGGAAGATGTTTATCTATTCTTTTGAACGGAATGAGCTAAAGTCCATGAAGGACAATATGCATTATCTAAAGAGTTACTATATCGTCGATTTAAACAATGACATGAAACTTGAAATTATTCCGGAAGGCTACGCTTCGGATAATATTTCGGATTCGGTTTACCGTTTTCACGACCGAAGCTGCTGGATGATGGTTTTGGATAAGGATTTGAATTATCTGTTCGAACCCATTGAATTTCAGGGAAAGTATAAGAATTTACATCCGTTTATATTAAAAAATGACCTTGGCCAGCCCGAATTGTTCGCCTCTTTTTCTCAACCAATTGATGGTAAGACACTGACAAAGGTTTACCATTTCGACAAAGACGGGAAATATGCTTTAATGGATTCGCTACGCTATGATTATCTTGAGCTTAATTTTCAGAATAATAATGGGTATATCGAACGCATAATACTGAAGGGTGAATTTTTATATATGCACACAAATAAGGGCTTCGATAAACTGGAAACAACATTCATACCCACCGAAATTGTAATGATGCCTGGTTATTCCTTCACTTTTGATATGGATAATGATGGTGAACAGGAAATTCTGGCTTATTCCGAAAAAATAGGGGAGTTGGCTGTAATCCGCTCTGATTGGAAAACATATACGAGTATTCCCTGGAATCTGACTCCGGATTATTGCATCAGTATATTGAAAACAAATGATAATCCAGTCATCTGTATTCATTCTTCCGGGAAATCCGGTTTTATCACCTACGCCCAAAATCCGCATTATATCTTCCGGTTTTTGTATTATTTGGCCATCTATTTATTTGTTTTGGGATTCATTTATCTGGTTCGCTGGATTCAGAAAAAACAGTTGGAAAAGCAAAACGCTGTTCTTAAAAAGCTGGAAGAATTGCAGTTAAAGCTTACCAAAACCCGCCTTGATAGCCACTTTACATTCAATGTATTGAATTCAGTGATTATTTCAATAGGTCAGGGGAGAAAGGATGAGGCAGAAAAACAACTGCGTGAATTTGCACGGATGTATCGTTATTTGTTGTCAAAGGCAGAATGTGTCGTGGTAACACTGGAGTCTGAATTGAGTTTTGTGGATAGCTATTTACTCCTCGAGAATTTTCGCTTCGATAACCGATATGAAATTGTGAAGGAAACAAGTACCGATATCGATTTATCAATCCCAATACCGAAACTGATTGTTCAGACGCTGGTCGAGAATGCGATAAAACATGGACTGTATAATAAGGAAGGAAACGGGAAGATCATTCTTAGAGCCTTTCAAAATAACCATCATATACAAATAGATGTGGAAGACAATGGCATTGGCCGCGATGCTGCTCAGCATTTATCACCTGAGTCATCCGGATTGGGTTTTAAAATGCTTCATCAGATTCTTGAACTTTACCATAAGACTTCCGGAATTCAGATAAAATGTCTGGTAGAGGATTTAAAGGATGAGGATCAGATGGCTTCAGGCACCCGGGTAAGTTTGATGGTTCCTCTGCCATAAGGCCGAAACAAAGTAGTTGTATCTATAATTTCTTGGCTGTATCAGAGGAAAGTTATTTCTTTGCTTTTTATTTAAATGAATGACCATGAGCCAACATCTGTCTAATCCTACTAAGAAAAAATTCAGTCGGAACTTCTGGACCGTTATCTGGATGGAATTTTTCGAAAGAGGAAGTTATTATGGGGTGATGTCGGTATTATCGGTTTATCTTGTATTGAGCGTTACAGAGGGCGGACTGGGCTTTTCAAAGGAAAGTGTGGGTGTTATCAAGAGTACCATCACACCACTCATTTATCTCCTTCCCATTTTATCGGGTGCTTTGGCAGATAGATTCGGATACAGAAAAATGCTGTTTTTCTCATTTGTAGTAATGAGTACAGGTTATGCTCTCACCAGTATTTCTACTTCCTATGAACTGGTATTTTTAAGTCTGCTTTTGATGGCTGTTGGTGCTGGTTTTTTCAAACCTCTGATCTCAGGGACTATTGCGCGCGAAACCGATGAATCAAATTCATCTCTGGGTTTTGGAATTTTCTATTGGAGTATCAATATGGGAGCATTTTTGTTTCCGTTGATTCTTGTGCCTTATCTAAAGGCCCTTTCATGGAATTACATTTTTATAATGGCCGCCGTGGGAACCGGTTGGCTTGTTATCCTTAATTTTTTCGTTTACAGGGAACCACCAAAACCCAAAAATTCAAAAACATTACCCCAGGTTTTTAAGGAAATAATAATGGTTTTGGGAGATTATCGCTTTGTTTTGATGCTGGTTATTTATTCTTGTTTCTGGATTCTATATTTCCAGATGTTCGATAGTGTTTTATGGTATTTGAAAGAGAAAATGGATATGACTCCCGTTAATAGTGTTGTTAATCATTTCCTGGGATGGTTTGTTTCAAATCCTTCGTGGAAATTTGATGCCGAACATGTTACCGTTATTAATGCGCTGACCATTATTATACTGCAATTGTTTATTTCGGCTCTGGTGAAGAAAAAACCAGCCTTACCAACGATGATATTCGGTATTAGTATCGCAACACTTGGAATGGCATTACTGGCTGTTTCGATGAATGCCTGGGTTTTTGTTGCAGGTTTATTCATTTTCTCCATTGGCGAAATGGTAGCACATCCTAAATTCCTAAGTTATATCGGTCTTACAGCACCTCCGGATAAAAAGGCCTTATATCTTGGTTACTCCTTCTTGTATGGTGTGATTGGAAGTGGAGTAGGAGGAATCCTTGGCGCCACACTCTACGTATCGTTGGTCGAAAAAAATGACAAGCCTGCGCTGTTTTGGCTGATTTTTGTAGCTATCGGCATAATGACGATTATCGGCTTGCTTATTTACGACCGCTTCATTGCAAGAAGGACAAATACCTGATCGGAATCGCTCAATGTTTCATTTGGCTATGTTCTAATATATACAGCAAAATGTTTATATTTGCCAAATGAAAACTACAGAAGAAATAAAGAAGGAGTTTGAGTTATTGCCTGGCAATCAACAGGAGCAATTACTTGATGACCTATTAAGAAGCTTTGAACTAA
>JAUSOY010000022.1 GCA_030656615.1 Bacteroidales bacterium
TCCAAATGTTGAAGTACCCTCCGTTCCAATAATGTCCGATTTAAGCATCATAATAATCTCTGGGTGTGATTCAAGAATTGTATCAATCACACAAAACTCCGGGTTCAATGCCCAGTTTGGCTCTTTAAATTTTAGGGTCAAGTCGTTGAATAGTTTCATAATGCCTGTATCTTTAATACTAAGATACTTATTCTTCTTATACCCAAAATATTTTTATCGTTAAGTTATTATATTAGTTATCAACAATTTAAGTTTAAAGACAGACTCTACTTAAATCGAAAATTTTAATTTAGGAATTCAAACATGAGAAAAATAGTTTTACTCTTTATTGTGTTTACAGTCAATCTGGGAGCTCAAGCCCAGATAATACTTACCACCGAACTGGTTGATAGTCTAATATGCAAAATTAGCAAGTGTCCAATTAGCCATGAGCTTATCAATAGCCGGTATATTATTAAGTTTGTTGGATTTGCAGACAATAAAAATAGGATATTCTTATCCGAAACAGATCTTATAAACCGGCAGGATATTCCGGAAGAGGCGCTGATCTATGTCAATGATTTTGATTTATATTTTGTTATAATTAAGGATGTTGATATAGATAGCTGTTTTCAAAAACGTTTGATATCACAAAACGACATCAGGTTTGTTCATGCTCTTGATTCCATCAAATTCGGACAGATTTATATATCGGGCATAGTAACGGTAAGGAATCCGCTAATTGTATATCAGATAAAGCGAAGATGCTTATCAAGGCACACGTTCATTATTACTTCAAAGAAATATTTCCCTTATTTGTCAGCACCTGAAATATTTATTCCGGCGAAAAAAATATCAGACGACCATATGTATGATAAAATTGAGGCCTGGTATTACGATATATGGGGAAAGCTGAACAAGGAATACTATGATGCAATGAAGCCCGGAGAAAAGATGACACTTAAGATGAGGAAGAAAACGCGGTAGAAAAATTTATTTGTCGGGCAATCTGTTTAATGAGCATCTTGAATTGTGGCCGAGCATTCGAGAACAGTTCGACAAGCTCACTGCTTGCCTCAGGCTCCGGTCTCTAATAGTCCTGTCCCCCTTTGGAAAAGGGGGATAAAGGGGGATTGGCTGTTTATCAGTAATTTAGCTTCAAATCCCCCTTATTTCCACTTTTCCAAAGGGAAAAAAGTCCTGTAACCCCCCATATTCTTGTGCGGAGGTTTTTTGTATGTTTGTGTCCAATAATGATGAACCCAAACAAAAGCATATTTTTTACTTCCGACCATCACTTCGGAATCCCCGACAGGGCCAAAAGTCTTGAAAGAGAAAAGTTATTCGTGCGGTGGATTGACGAAATGGAGCCCCGTATGCAGGAATTGTATATCATGGGCGATTTATTTGATTTCTGGTTTGAGTATAAAACCGTGATTCCCCGTGGATATGCCTTGCTTTTAGGCCGTCTGGCTCAATTATGTGAGTCGGGTATTCCGGTACACTACTTTCGGGGAAACCACGATATGTGGACCTTTGATTATTTTGAAAAGGAATTAGGATTTATTATGTATCGCGAGCCGATTATCCGTGAGTTTGGTGATAAAAAGTTCTACTTGGGGCATGGCGATGGCCTTGGCCCCGGCGATAAGGGCTATAAACTTCTTAAGCGAGTTTTCGAAAATCGGGTAAATCAATGGCTGTTTAAACTGGTTCATCCAGAAATCTCCATGCGGATTGCTTTGTATTGGTCGCGGAAAAGCCGTCATGCGAATTTGGCGCGTGAAGGGCAGGAACGCGCTGAAGGCCGCTACGAAAATCTGGATTGGCTGAAAACAGAACGCCTACCCATGTTTGCTGCTGAAACCTTGAAGGAAATTCCCGATATCGATTATTTCGTATTTGGTCATTGGCATTTGCCCGTAAAACTGGATTTGGGAAATGCCACCTATTATAATATTGGCGATTGGATTAATTATTTCAGTTATCTGGAGTTTGATGGTAATTTGTTGGAAATGAAATATTTTGAAAACTCAATTCCAAAGGTTTAATGAAATTCTGATTTGGATGTTTGATAAATTCGCCCAACAGTTTTGCACCAAAAATTATTCCCGAAAAAACCAGAAATAATCACTTCTTTTCGTATTATTCGTTCAGAAGTTGTTTGCGGCAATCTTCGAGCCCATCAAGGCTTTCAGGACTTAACTTTGGATATTCAAGATTAAGAGATTCGAGCCGCTGACAAATAACTTCAGATATAAGCAAGCGGGCAAACCATTTATGGTCTGAGGGAATCACGTGCCAGGGTGCATTTGGCGTGGCGGTTGCAGCGATGGCTTCGGAATAGCATTGCTGATAATTTTCCCAGTTTCCCCTTTCTTTGATGTCGCCCTCCGAGAATTTCCAGTTTTTGTGGGGGTCATCAATACGTGCCAGTAATCGATTTTTCTGCTCTTCTTTTGAAATATGAAGAAAGAATTTCAGGATAGTAAAACCGTTTTCGGTGAGGTATTTTTCAAAATTATTGATTTGTTGGTAGCGTTGTTCCCAGATATTTTCCGTGATCAATTTTTTTGGAAGTTTTTGATATTTCAACAAGTTGTGAACTTTCACAACCAGTACCTCTTCATAATAGGAGCGGTTGAAAATACCAATATTCCCTCTTTCCGGAAGGTTTTTAGCGGCTCTCCATAGATAATCGTGATCCAGTTCTTCGGCTGATGGCACTTTAAAGCTTTGTACGTGCGTCCCCTGAGGATTTAACCCGCTCATTACATGACGTATAGCTCCATCTTTGCCGGCAGTATCCATTGCCTGAAAAATCACCAGAATGCCATGCTTATCCTGTGCATACAACTTGCTTTGAAGCATAGTCATACGCTTAACGTTATCTTTCAGAAGTTTTTTGGCGTCTTTTTTCGAGTCAATATCACCTTTTTCATTGGTTTTGTAATCTGCCAGATTGAAAGAGACAGGCTGTATAATTGTGTGTTTTTCAATTCCATTCATGAGACAATTGTTTTGAGATTGTAACGTTTTACTGCTAAGATAGTCTATTTTATGGCAAGAAAATTGTGCCATACGTAGAAATTCTGTCGAATGATTAACTTTGCGAGAAGCATTTGAAAATTATACATAACAACATATCCATGGAAAATATTAAAAACTACATTGAAGAGAATAAAGAAAAATTTCTTGAAGAATTATTTGGTCTGTTAAGAATTCCTTCCATCAGTTCCATAGCCGATCACAAACCCGATATGTATCGCGCTGCGGAATATTGGAAAAATGCATTATTACAGGCGGGTGCTGATAAGGCAGAGATTTTTGAAACGCCCGGCAATCCGGTTACCTATGGCGAAAAAATTATCGATCCTTCTTTACCTACTGTTTTGGTATACGGACATATGGATGTTATGCCGGTCGATCCCATCGACTTGTGGAAAAGCCCTCCTTTTGAGCCCGAAATTCGTGATGGAAAAATCTGGGGTCGTGGTGCCGATGATGATAAAGGTCAGGGATTTATGCATGCCAAAGCATTTGAATACCTGGTAAAAAACGGAACTTTGCCCTGCAATGTTAAATTTATGATTGAAGGTGAAGAAGAAGTTGGCTCACCCAACCTCGGCAAGTTTTGCGAACAACACAAAGAAATGTTGAAAGCCGATGTGATTTTGGTTTCCGATACCGGAATGATTGCGCAGGATATTCCTTCGATTACCACAGGATTGCGTGGCCTTGCCTATCTTGAAGTGGAAGTTACTGGCCCAAATCGTGATTTACATTCCGGTTTATTTGGTGGCGCAGTGGCCAATCCCATCAATATTCTTTCAAAAATGATAGCTTCGCTACATAATGAGAAGAATGAAATTAATATTCCCGGATTTTATGATAATGTTATCAACTTGAGTACCGAAGAACGCAACGAAATGGCCAAAGCTCCCTTTGTTCTCGAAGAGTATAAGAAAGCCCTTGACATACAAGAGGAATGGGGCGAAAAGGGATACAGCACTATGGAAAGAACAGGAATCAGGCCAACGCTTGATGTTTGTGGAATCTGGGGCGGATACACCGGCGAAGGTGCGAAAACCGTACTTCCTTCAAAAGCCTATGCAAAGATTTCTATGCGACTGGTTCCGAATCAGAACCATCTTCAAATTTCTGAGTTGTTCGAAAAGCATTTTAACAGCATCGCTCCGGATTATGTAAAAGTAAAGATTACCAATTTGCATGGCGGTCAGGGCTACGTATCACCCACCGATATGATTGCCTATCAGGCCGCTGATACAGCTTATACCGAAACTTTTAATAAGAAACCCGTACCTACCCGAAGTGGCGGAAGTATACCCATCATCTCTACTTTTGAACAGGTGTTGGGAACCAAATCCATTTTAATGGGCTTTGGTCTCGAATCAGACGCCATTCACTCACCCAACGAGAACTATCCTTTGTTTAATTTTTACAAAGGAATTGAAACCATAGTGCATTTTTATCACCACTATGCAGCCATGATGAAAGAAAGTCAAGCTTAAAGAATATGCAAAACGAAGATGCTGAATTTGATCGGAATATTGAAAAGCTGATACGGCTTTTCAGGAAGCTAAAAACAGACCTTCCTCCATCGGCCTATTCAGGAATGGATCCTAAGATGCTGGAACAAATGGATTTTCTTATTCGCAATTTTGAATTGATGAAGACCGATCCATCCGCTCGGGAGGTGTTTAAACAGATGGGAGTTCCTTTTCGTGATATGCTCAATGTGTTTATTAAAAATCTTTCCACTGAACTGGGCGAAGACATTTTGGACGAACCCATGTTAAAAGCCGAGCAGAATATTCCTCTGCAATTGAATCCCAGGGATGAACTCATCGAAATCGATCGTATGCTTTCGTCGGGCAATCTCAGCGATGAAGAAACGGATAAATTGTTGGATAAACGACTGGATCTTCTGAAGCAGTTGAAAAACAAATAGATATAAAAGAGGCGGGCTGTACAGCCCGCCTCTTCTATAAATTCAAATATTTTTTATATCCTTCCGCTTCAAGGCGAGTCGCCTTATCTTCAACTTCCTCTTTTTGATTTAAAGCGAATTCTGCCACTTTCTGCCGTATGATTGGGAATTTTATCCCCAGGATTTTCGCGGCCGATATACCGGCGTTTTTGGCGTTGTTAATGGCAACCGTAAGAACAGGAACTCCCCCGGGCATTTGTACTATCGATAATAATGAATCGAGACCAGAAAGAGCAGACGTTTTAATAGGTACTCCAATGACCGGTAGATTAGTAAGTGAAGCCACCATTCCCGGGAGATGAGCTGCACCACCAGCACCCGCGATAATAATTTCAAGACCTCTTTTTTCGGCTTCACGGGCATAATCATACATTCTTTCGGGTGTGCGATGCGCTGATACCACCGTAATTTCATACGGAATACCAAAATACTCCAGCATTACTGCTGCATCTTTCATAACCGGCAGGTCAGAATCGCTGCCCATGATGATACCAACGAGGGGTTTTGTTTCCATAGAAATTGACTTTACGAGCGTTTGATGGATAAAATTCCGTAATTTTTATGAATTATAGGCTTTCTTCACCCTTGATTTTGAATATTTCTTTCGCCTGATAACATTTCTGAAGAGCTTTTTCGGCATCAGCATCCAAAACGGTGAGATGTCCCATTTTGCGGAAGGGTATGGTAGTGAGTTTACCGTACAGATGAAGCGTTAGTCCATCAATGCGATGAATGGCCTCCAGTCCTTCGATTAGCTGATTTCCATTAAAACCCGGCTCTCCCAATAAATTGAGCATTACGGCCGGTGATAACAAACGGGTTGAACCTAAGGGAAGTCCGGTAATAGCGCGGATATGTTGTTCAAATTGGCTGGTTTCGCAGGCTTCAATGGTAAAATGTCCCGAATTATGCGGGCGTGGAGCTATCTCGTTGAGCAATATTTTACCGTCGCGGGTTACAAAAAGCTCTACGCCAAAAATCCCGACACCACCAAGAACTTTGATGGCTTTCATGGCTACACGGCGGGCTTCTTCTTCCACTTCAGCAGGTATACGTGCCGGAGCAATTACCATATCACAAATATTGGCCCGTGCATCAAAAAGCATTTCTACCACCGGATGACAACGAATTTCGCCATCAGTGCTTCGGGCAGCCAGCACGGCAATTTCCATTTCGAAATCCACAAATTCTTCAATCATCGAAACCGCCTGCATTGCTTTTTCAGCTCCTTCAGCATTTTTCACAACATAAACACCCCGGCCATCGTAGCCTCCTTTACGGGTTTTTTGAACGCAAGGATATCCAAAATCAGCAAATTGTTTTGTGTTGACACTGTCAAGGCGTTTGAAACGGGGAACCGGAACGCCCCCTGCCGATAAAACTTCTTTTTGAATCAGTTTATCCTGAATGGTAGCCAATACTTTTGGCGAAGGATGAATGCTGTGTCCTTCGGCTTCCAATTCCAGAAGTATTTCGGTATCAATGTGTTCTATATCATAGGTGGTAACATCCGATTGTTCAACAAGCAAGCGAATTTGTGCTTTGTCATAAAATCCGCCCATCAGCTGAATATCGGCAAATTGAGAGGCCGGACATCCGGGTGTGGGATCGAGAATGGCAATGTAAAATCCCATTTTTTTGGCCTCCATAGCCATCATTTTACCTAATTGTCCGCCGCCAATAATCCCGATACGCTTGAGTGGAAAGGGATATATATCTTGTGTCATATGATTCAATTCTTAAATATTGCTTTTCATTTTTTACAGATTCGTATCAAAACAAACCCGGGCAGCAAAGGTAAGGCAAAGCTTGCTTTTATAAAATTTCAAGTCGTTTTGCTTGATAGATATCGGGCACATCCTTCTTTTGTATTAAAAAAATGATGAATTTTGCAGGCACAATGCATACCTTTCTTCTGAAATATAAAATCAAAGTTAATCGTGCCTGCCTCTGCCAGGCCAGACTCTTATTTTAGTCTGTTATATTTCTGTCATTCAATATCGTATTAATTTCACTGTAAAAATATTTTTATGGATAATGTCCATTATATCAGTTCTGAAAAACTGACTTTTAAAACTGTATTCAATATTCTGAAAGAAGGCTATCGTCTGAAGCTTTCCGAAGAAGCCGTTCAAAAAATCGAGAAATGCCGTAACTATCTTGATAATAAAATGGAGACCCAGGAAACTCCGGTTTATGGTATCAATACAGGATTTGGTTCTTTATGCAATGTTGAGATTTCGAAAGCCGAGCTGGCTACTTTGCAACGCAATCTGGTAATGAGTCATGCCTGTGGCTTTGGTGATGAGGTGCCACAGGAAATTGTAAAGCTAATGCTTCTTCTGAAAGCCCAAAGCCTTTCATACGGGCATAGTGGTGTACAATTGCTTACCGTTCAGCGGCTAATTGACCTTTTCAATCATGATATACTTCCGGTTGTTTATGAACAAGGCTCATTGGGTGCTTCCGGCGATTTGTCCCCCCTGGCACATATGTCATTACCATTGCTGGGTCTCGGCGAAGTAAATTATAAGGGAAGAAGGATGCAGGCTGCCGAAGCACTGGCTGAGGCTGGTCTTGCTACCGTTGAACTGCAATCGAAGGAAGGACTGGCCCTGCTGAATGGCACACAATTTATGAGTGCTTACGGCGTATACTGCCTGATGCGCACTTTCCGCTTATCCATCCTTAGCGATATTATTGCTGCTCTGTCTCTTGATGCGTTTGACGGGCGCATAGAACCTTATCATGATACCTTACATCAAATCAGGCATCATAAAGGCCAGATACGTACGGCTGATCGCATTCGCAATCTTTTGCATGACAGCGAATTGATTCATCGCCCAAAACTTCATGTTCAGGATCCGTATTCCTTTCGTTGTGTGCCTCAGGTGCATGGGGCATCCAAAGATTCCATCAATTATGTGGCCTATGTTTTTTCTTGCGAAATCAATGCCGTTACGGATAATCCCACAATTTTTCCTGATGAAGACTTAATTATTTCGGGTGGTAATTTTCATGGTCAGCCATTAGCTTTGGCTTTGGATAATTTGGCAATAGCCGTAGCGGAGCTTGGAAATATATCAGAAAGAAGAACATATCAGCTGATTGGAGGGAAAAGAGATTTACCGCATTTTCTAGTTGCCAAACCGGGTTTAAATTCCGGATTCATGATTCCTCAGTATACGGCAGCGTCAATTGTTAGTCAGAATAAACAATTATGCACACCGGCATCGGTTGATTCCATTGAGTCTTCGCAAGGCCAGGAAGATCACGTAAGCATGGGAGCCAACGCAGCTACCAAAGCGCTCAGGGTTGTGAATAATCTTGAACGCATACTTTCCATTGAACTTTTTAACGCGGCCCAGGCACTTGAGTTTAGGAGGCCTGCCAAATCTTCAACATACATCGAAGGTTTCGTGTCTGAATTTAGAAAAGAGGTTCCATTTATTGAAAATGATGTTATAATGCAGCCACTGATGCATAAATCGGCAGAGTTTATACGTTCTGTTTCCATTGATTTACCAGATGCTTTAATGGAGGGAATCTAAGATTTTTTGAATCAGGTTCACCCAATGTTGGATGGGCCTGGTTCCTTTATTTAACAGTTTTGAGTTTGAACCCCCCCTGAGTTATCATGCTTAAACAGTTTGATTACTTTTGTGCTATGGGCAATACCGACATTTTTAACAATCTTTCGGAAGATGCTTTTAATGAGCAGGCTTTGAGTATGTACTTTTTTCAGCGTGAGAATAATCCGGTCTACCGGCAGTTTATTCATGCTTTAAACAGAGCATCCTTTAATCCAATGCATTATTCAGAAATTCCTTTTTTACCGGTCGAATTTTTTAAAACACATCGTGTGGCCAGCGGTGATTTTAAAGAAGAAGAGGTTTTCAGCAGCAGCGGAACCACTGGAAGCATCGTTTCACAGCATTTTGTGCGCGATGTGGAGGTTTATCATCAAAGCTATCGTGAAGCATTTCGCTGGTTTTACGGTGATGTGTACGAATGGGTTATTTTAGCGCTTTTACCATCCTATCTCGAACGCGAAGGCTCATCACTCGTGATGATGGCCGAAGGCCTGATTAAGGACAGCAAAAATAAGCTGAGCGGGTTTTTTCTGAATGATATTCCCGCCTTACTTCGCAATCTTAAAATGGCTCAACAGCAAAAAGATAAAAAAATATTATTGCTGGGCGTTTCTTTCGCCTTATTTGAATTAGCCGAAAAGCACCATCCAAATCTCAAGGGAGTTACCGTAATGGAAACTGGTGGTATGAAAGGAAGGCGACAGGAGCTAATCCGTGAAGAGTTGCACAGAATACTGTGTGAAGGCTTTGGCGTTTCTGAAATTCATTCTGAATATGGTATGACTGAATTATTATCGCAGGCATATTCATCCGGAAAGGGGATTTACCGCTGCCCGCCATGGTTAAAGGTCGTAATTACGGAGACAGAAGATCCCTTTTCAATGGCTCCAAAAGGCAAAAGTGGATTAATAAATCTGATTGATCTGGCTAATATTCATTCCTGTGGCTTTATTGCTACCCGTGATTTGGGTCGCCAGCATGCTGATGGAAGTTTTGAAGTACTTGGCCGCTTCGATCATAGTGATGTAAGGGGATGCAATCTGATGGTAGGATAGAAATTTTAGTCTCTCCCTTATATGTAATTGTTTGAAGGAAAAAGCCGAATAATTATCAATGTAACCAACGAAATTCCTAAGAAACGAGATAAATGAAATTTATGGTTGGCGAGAAGAGATGATTTATATAAAACAAATTCTGGCTTTTAACTTTGTTGTTTTGGTAGTCAGTAAACGGGTAAAGCAAAAAATAAAATGTGGCAAGAATCAAAGTCATGAGTCAATGTGTGTAAATCAGATTTATACTGATCAAATTATCAACCATTAAATACAAAAAAAGGCTCCGGAGTGAAAAACTCCGAAACCTTTTTACCATATGAAAAAACAACTATTTACATTTTAATACTTGCTCGATCTGGTACTTTGCAGCCGCAGCATTAGGTCCAGCAGCAACCTTTTTATAGGCTATACATGCATTATCTGCATCCGCTTTGCCTTCGTATGCTTTACCCAGTTCAAAATATATTTTATTCTTGTCTTTTTGTTCCAGTTCTATTGCTTTATTAGCCATTTCTATCGCTTTATCATAGTTTTTAAGCATGTTGGCAGCAATGGTATAATAGTAATTGGCGTCGGCTGAATTGTCTCC
This sequence comes from Bacteroidales bacterium, assembly GCA_030656615.1. Lineage (GTDB taxonomy): Bacteria > Bacteroidota > Bacteroidia > Bacteroidales > TTA-H9 > JAUSOY01. Next base: position 10,228 of record JAUSOY010000022.1, read on the forward strand.
ATAAGTGAAAGCTTTATCAAGTAAACCGATGGCTTTTTCGGCCTGTGAAGCCTGTAAAGCTTTTGCACCCGCAATGACGAATTCCTTTTGAATGACGCCCATGGACTTTTGCACAAATTTATCATCATTGTTATTAAGGGCTATGAGTTTTTCGGCCGTAGCACCTAGATTATCAAAATCGTCCTGTTCTTTATAAACAAGTGTTAAACCTAAAAGAGCTTTGGTTTGCGAAGGATCTAGTTCGAGTGCCGCGTTAAAATTATCGAGTGCCGATGTTAAATCTTTGGTTTTCAGAAAATCATTGCCAACGGCAAAATAAAATTGAGCCGTAACATCGGTAGCCTTAGCAGCGAGGTCCATATCGTTATATTTTTTAGCAGCTTCAATGGTCGCTAGTCCAGCTTTTACAGCACCACTTAAATCTTTAGCAGAATATAAAGCGATGGTGTTTTTGTAGTAAAGAGCCGGAACCTGAGCCATCGACTGGGCTTTAAGGTCGTTGGCTTCATCACCTACTTTATCACAAACTTCGATGCATGTTTCGAAAGCCTTAATGGCTCCCGTAACATCGGTATCTATGAGTTGAACAGCATTGTTAAAAGCAGTACCAGCGTCGTCGATGGTTTGTGCTTGCGTAACAACCGGAATTGTCATACTCATCAGAGCTCCGGCAAGGATTGTTAATAGTAGTTTCGGGGTTTTAATCATCATTATTATTTATTATTTGTTGATTTGGTTCAGATTGGGAAACGCAAAAATAAAAAAATAGAGTTTTTATCCAATCGTATCCATAATTATGCCATTTTTAGCCTTTAATAACAAATACGGCTATAAAATGTTGATTTATAGCCGTATTTTTATGTTAATGCGTACAAAAAGAAAATCGTAATAAATTTTATTTTTGTCCACCACGGTAGCGGTGGCGATGCTTTTTCCCCTGCCCGGTACCATTTGATGTGTCTGTTTTTAATATTTTTTCATAGACTTCTTTAAGTTTTTCTTTTTGCCCGGGCTTACATTGTTTTTTTATTTCAAGAAGGTTTTGATAGACTTCTTTCCTGATTTTTGCCTGAATTTGCCCGTACTGATCTGCCAAATCGGAAAGAATGGCAGTATCAGACGACTCTTTACTTAATTCTTTTTTAGTCAGAGCAAGATTTGTATTAAGCTGTTCGCGAATAAGCGTTGTATTCGTAAGCATATTCTCCCTCAGCATCAGCAGGCTTTCTTTCTGTGAACTATCGGCTCCCAGCGTTTTCAGAAGCATTCCATAGCCGGGTTGATAGGAGGTTTCATTAGCTGTAATTGCCTTTTCATTACCGATATGCTGCAGTAAAATAATCAGGCTGGTGATATTGGCAGCAATAAGAAAAACCAATACCATCCAAAGAATTTTGTGTTGTTTGAAATAGTCCATGAGCTGGTAATTAGGGAGTAAAAAAGAGTTCAGACAAATCGGATTCCTGACCATCAATAAGGAATTCTGAAGCCAGGCTGGCCTCAGATACCGTTGGAATTTGTTTTTGTAGAGAAGAATAATTCACTAATAGGGCAGAAAGAGAACCGGCAATAAGGGCCAGCGATAGGATAGCAGCCATCGACCATTGTCGGGGATTAGAATACCGCCAGGTAGAAAACCAAAGTGTTTTAGGATTATTATTTCTTTGAAAAACGCCCATGGCATAGTCTTTCTTAAGACTCTGGTCGGGAATGGTCTTAAGGTCATTTATTTCGGTAATCAGCAAATTGTAATATTTTATGCAGATATTACACGATTTGGTATGTTCAGAAATACCAGAGGCCGGAATATTCTTCTGCAATAATTCTGACAAAATATATTGCTGATTTTTATGGCAATCGTTTTCTTTCATATTTCACGTCCTTGATAAATGGGTCTTAGTTTTCTTTGAAGGTTTTTTCTGGCCCGGTGAAGCAGAGCTTCTGTTGCCGATAGCGAAGTTTCGAGTATTTCTGCCACTTCATGAGCCGGAAGGTCTTCTATTTTATGAAGAATAAATGCCACTCGTTGACTTTCGGGTAGTTCAGAGAGTGCTTTTTTTAATTGATTTTGCATTTCCTTTCTACAAAGATCATCATCCGTCTTTGTTAAAGATGGAATTTGATGATCGTTACGGTAGGATGTAAAAATCATCATCATGGCTTTCCTTTTTTCTTTATTTGCATGATTTATCCCTTTGCTTAAGGCGATACGGTATATCCATGTTTTTAATGAGGACTTAAAGCGGAAATTCGACAGGTTTTTGTAGATACTTATAAAAACTTCCTGAGTAATGTCTTCGGCTTCTTCGGCTGAATGGGTAAACTGAAGACTTACCCGAAGGATCAAAGCCTGATACGTTTCTACAAGTTTTCTGAATTCTTTTTCATTTCCTTCAAGAATCCTCCCGACAAGGTCTTTTTCATGATGAAAATTTGGTGTTTCGCTCATCTGTTGGAAATCATTTGCCGGAAAGATTCGTAAAGTCTATGGTTGTTACTGAAGGAATAAAATTAATACATTAATGCTGTAATGCATTACTTTGTTTTCAGTGTATCGGTTTGATTCCATCCATGACGGTGCCGAAATCCTTGTCCGCACCTTTTGCCTTTACCATTGGGTCTGTTTCCATTTTTAAAGGTTGTGGCATTATCACAAATGCCATCAGCATTGGCATCAACAAAATTTCTTCCGTTCCGGGTTCCCTGTGCATTGCGGATTTGATAGTTATCGCAAACCCCGTCTTTATCGTTATCGATAAAAGTACCCGGTTTTACATTTTGGGAGTTTTCTGTCTGGGTATTCGCTTTTTTTGTGGTTTGGGCCTGTGCCATCGTTCCGAAGGTAAATGCCAATACTAGACCTGAGATTAATAACAAATGTTTCATAAAAAGTGATTTTAATTTTGTGATTTATAAGATTAGACAGGCTTTTTTTGAAATACTTGTGGTAGGAAGCAAAAAAAACGCCCGGAAAAACCGGGCGTTCTATTTCTTGGTCTATTTTACAATTAATCGGAAGGTTTTAACGCCTTTATCCGTGGTGAGTCTTAATTGATAGATTCCGTGATTTATGTCGTTGATATCCAGTTTAGTATTTTTGTTTATCTGAATATTTCCGAAATTATTGACGATTTTTCCGAGTCCATCAATCAGGCAAACGTCACTTATAAAGTTTGTTTCTGATTTAATAACGAAATAACCCGAGGCGGGATTCGGATAAATAATACAACCATCACTTGGCAATTCAGGCATTCCAACAGTGTTGAAAACGTTAACCTGTATGCTTTCAGAATACACACTTGCTCCGCAATCATTAACTGCTTTTGCTTTTAGGCTGATGTTGCCCAGATAAATTGCATCCCAGGTTATGGTAGCATTTGTTCCGTTGTTAACCAGCGAGCCAGCAGATGCAGGTGTAAGTTCCCAGTCGTAGGATGCTGCTGTAGCCACACTTCCAATGGAGTAGGTGGTAGAAGGTGTGGATAAGCTGTAAATTGTGACAGGGCCAGCTGGTTGTGTTGGAGCGGCAGGCACGGTTTTTAGTGTAATATTTGCATTTCCCTGCATATTCGATTGGCAGGTGTTAGCATTAAGGATGCCGGTAACGGTATATTCACCAGCTGGAGTCTGATTTCCGAAAGATAGGGCTGATCCATTTCCGGGAAGTATGTTTGTGGTGGCTGTTCCACTCAGGAACAAGGTGTAATTGGTTCCGTTTTCTGAGTTGTCGAGACCGACAGGCAGGCCGGTTTGGCCTTCGCAATAACTACCTCCACCGGTAACATTGAATACCTGAGGAATGGGATTGATGATGACTGATTTCGATTCGGACCATGTTCCTTCGCAACCACCATTTACTCCTCTTACGCGTATAGTTGCAGTTCCTGTGAAGTTATCATCCCAGTAAACTGTTGCCAGAGTCCAGTTCGGATTGATATAGCCCGCATTATAGGGCATTATTTCCCAAATATAATCGGTAACATTGGTTGTGCCCGTCGTTGAATATTCTGAGTCCAGAGGGTTTTTACACAAGCTGGAAGGCCCAGTGGGTGCTGTTGGTTGGCCGGGTGCTGTATTGATATTAACATTGATAGGCAAGGAATAGGTGCTAAATCCACAAGAATTCTGTCCTCTGACGGAAACTTGTGCTGAACCTGTGTAAGTGTCACTCCAATTGATTGAACAGGAAGTTCCAGAAGGACTTACAACTCCAGCAGCTGCGGGAGTTAGCAACCATTCATAGGAAGTTGCAGTAGTAGAACCGGTGGTTGTGTAAGTTGCATTCGGTGGGTTGACACAGAAACCAGCAGTTCCGGTTGGTGTTCCTGGGGCCGTGGGTGACGAATTCACCTGAATATAAGCGGGTTTAATCACTTTATTTCCACGCGTTGAATTCCAAGCGGTAAGCGTAACGTCGTGATTCCCTGGAGTAGAGTAAGTTACACTTGGATTTTGAACGCTTGAAGTAGATGGAGTTCCACCGGGGAATTCCCATTTCCAGTTTGTGGCAGAGGTGCTCTGATCAGTAAAATTCACAGAATTAGGAGCACAAAAGGAAGTGCTGGAAGAAGTGAAATTGACAGTCAATGGAGTAGGGAGTGCATTGAGCGCTACCTTACTACCTTGTAGAATTTCTTTTGTACTATTATCCTGAACAAAAGCGACTAATTCACAATTATTTGTTACCCAGGCCGGGTTTTTATCAAAAGTAAGGTTGATTATCTGCATGTCGCCGCTTGTAAAACTGAGTGGACTACCGGATTGGCTTGGCGCCATTAACCTCTGTGCATTATGAACATGGGTTTGCCCTTGCCATGGAAAAGCAATATTGCTTTCTGTAAGTGCCAAATGCACTACAAGATTGGTGCCGGTGTATGCAGCAACCTTTTTAACAGAAAGTGTAACAGTGTAAGTGTTTCCTGTGTTTGTTCCGGCAACGTCAATGGTAAAAGAGGAGTTAATGGCTTTACGCTGATTGTACATCGGAAGAAATTGTGGATACAGGCTTACGGTATTACTACCACCAACATAGTTTAGCGTGCCATCAAAATAAGAAGTAGGGAATCCAGTGATGTTGTAATAACTGATTCGGGCAGCAGAAGCTGCATTGGCGTAACTGTCGCCGCTGTGATATTTAATTACAGCAACATCTTTACCATTTGCAATTAAGTCATGGGCACCCATAGCCGCCCCAGGGCAGTATGTACACCATGTTCCTGTACCTATTTCAAGCACCACCATGTTTCTTGCTACTTGTTGAGCAAAAAGTGAACTACAGGCTAACAGCCCGATAATAAATAAAAGTCGAAATTTCATAATTGATTTTTTTTGATTTGTAATTGACTGGCAAAGTTTTGGAACGGCTAAGATAAAAAAAAGAGGGTAAATCAGCGATTTACCCTCTCGAAAATGTTATAATAGACGGTTATCGGATTATTAAGCGTTGATAATACGACTGATTATCCGATTGCAGCTGTACGAGATACACTCCTTTATCAAGATTATGCAAATCAAGTAAGAGGTTCAGAGAGCCTTCGGTTGATATTTTCTTGTCAAAAACTAAAGCACCCAGTGAATTTCTGATTTGAAGTTTAAAAATACCGGCATTTGTTTGAGCAGTAATGGTGATACTTCCATCCGTGGGATTGGGGAAAATATTAAAACCAATATTTGAAGGCTGAACAATACCAACACTGTTTTCTATTACTACTGCAAAAGCCTCAGAAAGTTCACTTTCTCCGCACTGGTTTATGGCCTTAACTTTTATAGATGCATTGCCCATGAAAAGCAAATCCCAGGTTACGGTTGAGGTTAAATTGTTTCCAACGATGTTTCCTGCGGATGGAGGCTCAATACTCCAGCTGTAATTGGCTGCCGTGAGGGCTCCGGTTGTGGAATATTCGCTGCTTTGAATTTCAGGAATCTGAACCAAAGCGGGTCCTGTAGGTTGGGCCGGAGTTCCTGGTAAAGGCATTATCGAAACGGCTGTGGAGCCATTCATACTGCCAACACAACCAGAATAAGTACCAATAACAGAGTAATTTCCAAAATTGCTCTGATTCCCAAAACTAATAGCGGAACCGCTGCCCATGATGGTACTTCCGGTAGAAATTCCGTTGAGTTCAAGCGAATAGGTCGTGTTGATTTGTGAGTTTTCAAGGCCAATCTCTATACCATTTCCACCGGCACAATAAGAACCGCCACCAGTAACATTATAAGGAGTAGGTAAAGGGTTTATCGTTGTTTGATATGCTGTTGAAAAAGCACTAATTCCACATTCGTTGGTCGCTTTAACTTTTACTTCGGCCACACCGGAGAACGATGCTGACCATACAACAGTGCCCTGTGTCCAGTTTCCGCTGATTGTGCCGGCATTGGATGGGCTAAGTTCCCAGGTATATGATGATGCTCCGGTAACAGTCCCGGTTGTATAATCACTTGTTCCGGTATTCTGACAAATTATAGCCGGACCTGTGGGAGTTGAAGGTGTAGTAGGAACCGTATTAATTGCCACATTCAGATTAAGAGAGGGAGCACTAACGCCACAGGCGTTGGTGGCCTGTACATTGATGGTTGCAGTACCTGTAAACGTATTGCTCCAGTCAACGACAGCATTCAAAATATTGGGGGTTAAAACTCCGGCACTGGCAGGTGTCAGTGTCCAGGTATATGAAGTAGCTCCAGTACTGCCGCTTGTAACATAGTTTCCATTTATGGGATTCAAACATAATGAAGAAGGTCCCGTTGGTGCTGCCGGAGCACTAGGGGTGGTTGTTACGTTAATATATGAGGCTGTTGAACCATAGCCTGATCCGTAAGAATTGGTAGCGAGTAATGAAACATCATAGGTTCCCAGTGTGCTATATACTACTGTTGGGTTTTGCAGGTTTGATGTGGCAGGGGTTCCTCCAGGGAAGCTCCAGGACCATGCAGTAGGACTGTTGGTAGAATTGTCTGTATAATTTACGGTGATTCCTGTACAAACGTTGGTTTGATTGGCTGTAAAATTAATCACCGGAACAGGACCAGCGGGATTTTGAATCGTAACGTTTGCTTTATACCGACGATAATTCTGCATGGTTACAGTCACCAATAGGGTTCCTGTGGTTACCTGAGCAGGGATAGTGATATTTACCAGTGATCCGGTTGCCGTAGCTGTTGCCAGAATTTGATTGTTTCGGCTAATGCAAATGATAGCACCGGCATTGGCTGTTACTGCAAAAGTGGTTGCACCAATATTAATTGTTGGAGAATGCGATACGGTCAGATTCTGTGGTACAACGGAGAAAAGTTTTAAAAAGGCATCACCATGCATGTGAAAGAGGTGATAGGTTACTTCTTTATTGCTGGTGTTATATGGCCAGCTTGATTGCTGCAGAAAATATTTGCCGGCAGCATTTCCGAATGCAGGACATAATCCGCGTGAACCTGGTGTTGAACCGTATGCTGGCATAAAATCAGGCCACATATTATCGTACATTCCCCACACATACGTATCGTTAACAAACGAATATGAAACCTCTGAAGCTCCTATTAATGCTAATGCACCCGAATTTTGGCCACCATAGGTATAACGATGGAATTTTTCAGTAAAACATTCGCTACCGTAATTATATTTACCCGTCAGACAGTTTATCGACATGATAAAGGTGAGGTCTGTATTGGTTAAACCGTTAATGTTGGTATTTGTATAATAAGGTTCTCCCCAGCCGGTTTCCATTCCGTGGTCACGGTGTTGAAGCAGGAAGGATCCCTGATTCATGGCATTATTAATCATCGTTGCATTACCACCAGCCCAATTCCCCAATGTGGTGGGCGAGGCAGGAATATACCCTAAGCCGGAAGGGCCAAAATAGTTAACAACGGTACTTGTGTTTGTGGCTGTAGACCAAATTGTACCAGGGGTTCCTGAATAAATTTCATTAATACGGGTGGGTTGTTTTCCGTGGACATTGGCGAAATATCCGCCAATGGTTTCGGAACAAATCTGAAACCAGCGCTCGGTTTGCCATCCAAGAGCAGTGATGGGTTTGTTATAAAAAACAGGACTGGTGGGTGGGGTTCTTTCGTACTTAAGTCCTTTAGAAATCATGACCTGAAGCTGTGTGGCGTTATTGGCCGTAATACGGGCCATTACGATATCAGGAAGTTGGTCATTGTTAATATCACCAAAGATATTATCGGAAACACAGTAGTTATTGTAAATGGGAGAAATAACATTCATGGTAGCATCGGTTCCGTAATCACCAAGTAGTAAACAGGCGGCAGGAGGTATGGTCCATGTATTATAGGCTGTTGTCAGATAATTTTTAATTGCTGTGGTTGTATTTCCTCCAACATCTGTCAGTGTTTTAATGATTGTACTGATACCCTGCTGGTTACGCCAAATGCCGATAGAATCAGCCCATTGAAGGTAGGAAGCACCAGTTGGAGTAATAATAAGATATTCGGCACCGGTAACATCAGCGTTTTGTTGTTGCTGAACGCGTGCATCAAAATCAACTTGCTGAATTTGGGTATAATTCAATAATGCATCTTCCAGAATGGGTTCCCAGTGGCGTGAACGTAAACGCTCTTCGCCAAACTGTCCGTTTCCTCCTTTAAATTCGATTTCAATTTTTACATCACGGTATACTTTCATTTCTTTGGTAACCGGATTATAACTAAAAGGCATATAAGCTATCTGAACAACATCAACACCACGTATTTGCATGATGTCTGACATGAGTGCAGGTTCCTCATTAATAAATTCGTTTTTCGAATAAACCTGAGGGTTTTTTGCATAATACAAGGGAGAAACGTCGTTATCCAATGGAATGCGAGGAGCCGGAGCAATCATCATGTTGCTGAATTTTTCAACACGCGATGATTTCACTTTTAGAATAGGGGTTGAGCCCTGTGGAATTGCAATAAAACGACTTACCGAAGGCAGATTAGGGTGTCCTTCGTCGGCAGGGATAAATGCCTCGGGCATCATAATGTCTTTCATCGACTCGCCTTGAAGGGTAAAGTCGGTAAATTCAAAATGAGAGAGCGAAAAATTCAGTTCAACACCAGTTGATTTGCTGTTGTCTATGCTTATTACAGCTTTGCTCCACGAATCAGAGTACGTGTATTTCTGAGCAAATGTCTGGGTGGCAGCTAAAATGAACACTACTGCCATCAAACGGGTTAGGGTAGAAATCAATTTCATGAATGTGATTTTGATGATGGATATAATCTAGTGAAGCAAAATTATTGATAATCTCCATTCAAATAACAGAATATCATTTTTTATACGTCGAAAAAGTACTTTATTAATAGTAATTCGATTAAAAAATCTGATTTTCGCCATTTATAAATAACATTTTTAAGGATGCAGCCCGAGATTAGTGTTTTTTGGTTTCGTCGCGATTTGAGATTCGACGATAATAGTGCTTTGTCCATGGCCTTGAAATCAGGACGAGCAATTCTTCCTGTATTTATTTTTGATTCTTCTATTTTAGACGATTTACCCCATCCGTTTGATAGACGTGTAATTTATATTCATCAGCGGCTTCAGGAATTACAGAAAATATTATTGCCCTGGGGTTCGTCGCTTCATGTTTATTATGGTTCACCTCTGGAAGTATGGAAATCGATTCTCGAAAAATTTCATGTGTCTGAAGTTTTTGTGAATGAGGATTATGAACCCTATGGCATTAAAAGAGATGCCGAGATTAAACAGTTTTTGAGCTCGAATGGAATACCATTTCACGGTTTCTCGGACCATGTTATTTTTCATCCTTCTTCGATTTTTAAACGGGATGGCACTCCTTATCGTGTTTTTACGGCCTATAAAAAGGTTTGGCTCGCATCCTTGAAAGATATTCCATCTTATCCTTCCGAAAATCTTATGGGCGCTTTTTATAAGGATGATTCAGGTACAATTGTATCACCGCAGTCTTTTGGATTTACAATCAAACCAATACGTTTTCCTTTTAAATTGCCCGATTTGGATGTTTTGAAAAATTATGCATCCAGCAGAGATTTTCCTGCCATGGATGCTACTTCTCATGTGGGTATTCATTTGCGGTTTGGTTCCATGAGTATACGGCAACTCCTCCGACGGGCATTGCCTTATAGTGGGATATACGTGAATGAACTGATATGGAGAGAGTTCTATATGATGATATTGTATCACTTTCCAAGACTTGTTCATGAATCCTATAATTCTGATTTTCGTTTTATTGAATGGAGTAATGATGAATTTTTATTTGGATTATGGAAAGATGGGCGTACAGGGTATCCTGTGGTAGATGCCGGAATGCGTCAATTAAAAGAAACGGGATGGATGCATAACCGACTGAGAATGATTACCGCTAGCTTCTTGGTAAAGCACCTTTTAATTGATTGGAGATGGGGAGAGCAATGGTTTGCTGATAACCTCATCGATTTTGAACTTTCTTCGAATAATGGTGGATGGCAATGGTCGGCAGGTACGGGAACCGACGCTGTTCCATATTTTAGGGTTTTTTCGCCTACCGCTCAACAAAAACGATTCGACGCTGACTTCACCTTTATTAAAGCTTGGCTACCCGAGTATGATTCCCCGCTTTATCCAAATCCTGTGGTTCAACATTCCTCCGCTCGTTTAGATGCAATTAACGCATTTAGAGATGCAAAACGCAAAAATGTTTAAGGTTTTTATACAAATACTAAACAAAACTTAAAATTTGTTGTTTCAAAGTGAATAATGAATAAACAATCAGGCTAAAGTGATTCGTGGAAAAAGCTAGAGCTCGGTGAATTCAATGGTAAATCTGAGCGTATTAAAACAGTATTAATTTAGAATAGGATTTATGTATATCAAGCAATTGATTTTGTGGTTTTTATTAATGTTCATTGTTACATTTTCGATGGCTCAAAAAGGGATCATCAAGGGTAAAGTAAGTGATATCATTACAAATGAACCATTACCATTTACCAATATTGTTATTTATGGAAGCAATTTTGGTGGCAGTACCGACATAGAAGGAAACTATAGAATAGAAGGAGTGGTACCCGGATATATAAAGTTGCTAGTTAGTCAAGTGGGGTATGAACCCAAACTTACAGAGGATTTTTTGGTTACCAATGCCCGTGTGGTATTTGAGAATATTCAATTGAACCCTGTAACGCTTGATTTGGAAGAATTTGTAGTAAAAGCCTCACCTTTCGAACGCAAAATAGAAAGTCCTTTATCTATGAGGCGGTTGAATATTAGTGAGATCGAAAGAAACCCTGGTGCAAACCGCGATATTTCGAGAGTAATTCAGGCATTACCAGGTATAGCCTCATCCGTATCATACCGCAATGATATTATTGTCAGAGGTGGTGGTCCGGCCGAAAACAGGTTTTATCTGGACGGTGTTGAGGTCCCTAATCTTAATCATTTTGCAACTCAGGGAGCTTCGGGTGGGCCTGTCGGTATTATCAATGCAGACTTTCTACGAGAGGTAGAATTTTACAGCGGAGCTTTTCCGGCTTCTCGTGGTAATGCGTTGAGTTCTGTGCTCGAAATGTATCAGAAAGATGGCAATCCGGAAAAACTGCGGTTCAGGGGTGGAGTGGGTGCTTCTGACTTTTCGCTAACACTTGATGGTCCTTTGGGTAAAGATGCTAGCATGGTCTTTTCCGTCAGACGTTCATATCTTCAGTTTTTATTTGATGCTATTGGTTTGCCGTTTCTACCAACATACAATGATTATCAGTTTAAATACAAGAAGCGGCTGGACGAAAAAAATGAAATAATGCTGATAAGCATTGGCTCTCTTGACGATTTTGAATTAAATACAGGCATTGAAAACCCGAATGAAGAGCAACGGTATATTCTTGGATATCTGCCGGTAAATACACAATGGAGTTATACCATTGGCGCCGTTTACAAACATTATCGAAAAAATGGTTTTGATACCTGGGTGATATCCCGAAATATGCTCAGGAATAATTCCTATAAATATCTGGATAATGATGAAACAGATCCTTCGAAAAAAATGAGTGATTATACATCGGATGAAATCGAGAATAAATTGCGTTATGAGCGGACTTGGATGGTGGATGGTTATAAAGTTCAATTTGGTGGTGGTGGTGAATATGCGAAATACACCAATACCAGCTTTTTTAAACGATATATTTCTGATTCGCTTCGTGTAATTAATTATCAGTCAGCTTTTGATATGATTAAAGCGCATGCATTTATTCAGGCAAGCAAACGACTGTTTTCGGATCGCTTGCTACTATCAACGGGTTTACGAACGGATTTTTCGAATTATTCGGGTACAATGAACAATCCACTATCTCAGCTATCGCCTCGCTTCTCGGCCTCATATGTTTTAAATAGTTTATTGAGTCTGAATTTTAATTCGGGGTATTATTATCAACTACCAGCCTATACCACATTGGGATTTCGTGATAATGATGGACTTATGGTTAATCAGAGCAGGGGCTTAACGTATATAGGTTCAGGTCACGTTGTGGGTGGTATTGAATTAATTCCGAACGAAAAGTCAAGAATTACTGCTGAAGTTTTTTATAAAACGTATAATAATTATCCATTTTCACTGGCTGATTCTGTTTCGTTAGCATCTAAAGGAGCTGAATATGGTGCTATTGGAGATGAGGCCGTTGTATCCACAGGAATTGGAAGAGCCTGGGGGTTTGAAATCCTGGGACGAAGCATTGATTTTGTGGGATTTAATGCCATACTATCCTATACATGGGTACGGTCCGAATTCAAAGATAAAGATGATGCCTTTATTCCATCTTCATGGGACAATAAGCACATTATCAATCTAACCGTATCAAGGGGATTTAAGAGGAATTGGGATGTGGGAGTAAAGTGGCGCTTTGTTGGAGGGGCACCTTATACGCCGTATGACATTGTTAAATCATCCAATCGTGAAGCCTGGGACGCAAGTGGTAGAGCATATTTGGATTATAATCAGTACAATTCGTTGCGATTGGATAATTTTCACCAACTCGATTTACGTATTGATAAAACCTGGTACCTCGATCGCATTACGCTTATGGCGTACATTGACATCAGAAACCTGTATAATTTTAAATCGAAGGAGCCTGATTATATTACAAATCTGGATTCGGAAGGTCAGCCACAGATAGATCCATTGAATTCCGGTAAGTATGTATTGAGAAGTATTGAAAATACATCGGGAATGATACTCCCAACAGTAGGGCTGATGCTGGAGTTTTAGCGCCAGAGTAAGTTTACTCAGAACGGGGTGTGCCCATTTTAATGTCCTTCACATTTAATTGAAGGTTGACTTTATTATTCCATTCATTTTCCTCGATGTGGTAGCAGATGCTAAATGGAGTTCCTTTACAAATGTCTTCGGCAAATTCTCCAAAACCAAAGGCAATGCCAGAAATGGGAAAACCTGAAACGTGTGGATGAATAACGGAAAGCTTAATGTGATTTTTCCCAACCAGTCGGCTGTATCCAGTATCCATAACCATATCGGTATGAAATACAGGTGCCATATTGCCAGGTCCGAAGGGCGCAAATTGTTTCAAAATATTGAAAAACTTTTGATTGATGTCGGTCAGCATTAATTCCGAATCAATTTCTATTTCAGGGATAGGAACAATATTTCCAAAATAATTTTTTGCGTAATTTTCGAAGCGTTCTATAAAAACAGGAAGATTTTCCGGTTTCAATGACAGGCCGGCTGCATAAGTATGGCCGCCAAAATGCTCAAGTAGGTCTGAACAGGAATCAATGGCATCGTAAATATCAAAATCCTTTATGGAGCGGGCAGAACCGGTGATAAGTCCATTTGCCTGACAAAATACAATGGTTGGACGGTAATACACTTCAGTTAGCCGGGATGCCACGATGCCGATAACGCCTTTATGCCATTCAGGCTCATATACCACCGTTGTGCGTTGAGTCTTAATTTCAGGTTGATTATTAAGTGTGCTAATGGCTTGCTGTGTGGTAAAAGCGTCGAGGTTTCGGCGTTCGTTATTACACGTGTTTATTTGTTCAGCGAATTGCATCGCCTGATTTAAGTTTGGAGTCGTAAGTAATTCAACCGAATTTTTACCACTTTCCATCCGGCCGGCTGCATTTATTCGTGGGCCAATAATAAAAACCAAATCGCTGATGGTTAGTTCTTTGTTGAAGTTTCTGTTGGGATTCCCTTCTATTCGTTCAATGCCACTGGTCAAAAGTAATGCTTCGAGCCCGGGACGTGGATTCGTGTTCAATAACTTTAGCCCAAAATATGCCATTAATCTGTTTTCTCCAGTAATAAGGACAATGTCGGAAGCAATACTTACAACAACCATATCCAAAAACAGATATAGTTTATCAAGCGGTAAACCTTTTTTAATCGTATAAGCCTGAATCAGTTTGAATCCGACTCCACAACCTGATAATTCCTTGTATGGATACGGACAATCAGCACGTTTTGGATCAAGGACGGCAACGGCTCTTGGTATAATATCTCCCGGACGATGGTGGTCGGCAATTATAAATTCTATGCCTTTTTCCAGAGCATAATCAATTTTTTCTACCGCCTTAATACCGCAATCAAGAGCAATAATGAGCGTAAATCCATTTTCAGCGGCATAATCAATACCTTTATATGAGATGCCATAACCCTCAGAATATCGGTCGGGGATATAATACTCGAGTCGGTCGTAGAAGTCTTTCAGAAAATCGTATACCAATGCAACAGCGGTCGTTCCATCCACATCATAATCGCCATAAATCATTATTTTTTCGCCTCTTTCAATGGCGATATCAATGCGGTTTACGGCCTTATCCATATCTTTCATTAAGAATGGATCGTGGAGGTTTTTTAAATTTGGCCGAAAGAAATTGCGCGCCTCATCATAAGTGTTTATACCTCTTTGTACAAGCAGATTAGCAAGCACAGAACCGATGTTAAGCTCTTTGGCTAAATTATCGGCACAACCACTTGTGTCCGTTTGTTTGAGAATCCACACTTTATCCATGCAAGTCAATTGAATCTGTAAAGGTAACAAAACCCTTCTGATGAAAAAACTAATTTGTAAGTGCTGTCGGTAATAATTTTAGGTATTATTACTTACACCACTGATTGAGTATAATATGTAAAGCGATTAAAAAACTACGCCTGTAGTAAATTCAATAAAGTCGGCCTGACCAAAGTTGGCTTTAATATGTAAACCGAAATACAGATTAAAGATGTTTTTTTCGGGGGCAAATAAGTAATAATTAATACCTAATTTGTTACTGCTGATTGTCTTAAGAAAATCAGTAGAAGCGTATAATTTTTTAACCAAAGGATTCCAGAGGTATATACCTGCCTGAGTATCCAATCCTAAATGCCCGATAATAAATTCGTGACCAGCGTATAAAATCATACTGGAAGAGTTCATGAATGTATTATCCTCAAAGATCTCCTGATGTGTTATAAAGTCGCGAAAAGAAGTGTAGTAATTGCAATCCAATCCGAGATACCAGCGATTAATCCGGCCTGAATTTTTATTGATACCAATACCTAAACCATAAACAGGATATTTAATACCATGTGTTGGTTGGGTTGTTGCTCCCATTTCATGCCAGCCCCCAACCAGCTTAAAATTAGCAAACCAGGCCTCATTCTTTAAAATGGTGTCTGATTGAATTTTATGTCGAATAGCTCCGGGGTTTGAGGTGTAGCGGATGCCCGTTTCTATAATTGGAATATTCATTCCAACATTTGGTATTTGTGTATGACCATTGGAGTAATGAAATAACCCAAAACCTGCGTTTATGGCCCAAGATTCATTTAGCTTGTGAACGTATGACAAATGAATACTGCTAAGATTGGTGAAAGCGGAGCCAATAAGGGTATTGTCGGGATTATCCAAATAATGATATGGTTTTGAAAACCACGCAATCCCTGTCGCGAGTTTGATGAATAGTTGATTTTTTTGCCAATCATTGTATTGAAAAGATATTTGTGGCAAAACCGCTGTCATGTTTCCAAGAATATCTGAATTTCCGGGTGTTCCAAATATAATTTTTAATCCAGTTTCTGGGAATTTGTAATAATGATGCCAGGGTTTTTCACCATTGGATTTTTTCATGATTTCAGTGACGGAAAATAATGCCAAACCATGTTCAGGGAAAGTGGGATAGTTTTTAATAATTGTACCACCAGCCACCCCGCTTTGTATAATCCAGGAAGCTTTGTCCTGGGCAATAAGATCTCCAGGCCATAAACTTATAATATAAATGATAAGTAAAATGAATGATCGGGACAGCATATGGGCTATTTGCTTTGCATTATTTCTGCCCCATCCCAATCGTGTGGAATGCCTTCCTGCATTATTCTCTTACATTTTTCGGAGTAAACATGAAAAACCTTGTCAGTGGGCCATTGGTCAGAAAGTGATTTAAACATACTAGCGGCTTCCTGAAAATCTTTATTTCTAAATGACTCTATAGCCGCAATATAGGCATGTTTTGATTGGCTTCTTTCTTCAATTTTTTGTGGACTTTCTCCATTTAGAATTTCGAAAATATAGGCGGCATGTTTTTTCCCTTTCACCTTTACAACGTCGAGAAACCGGAAAAAATAGTCTTCAGGCCTTTTAATTTTTATCAGGGCATCCTGGCTGATAATAATAGAAGAACCATAGTGTTTTGTCAGGCCTTCTAATCGCGAGGACAGGTTAACGGCATCAGAAATCACCGTTCCTTCCATACGACCATGTCCTCCAATAATGCCCAGCATAAGAGATCCGCTGTGTATGCCGATGCCCATTGCGATGGGAACCAGATTTTCTTCTATTCTAAGTTGGTTGTATTCTGTGAGAATCTGCTGCATTTCTATGGCTGCATTGACAGCATTTTCAACATCACCTTCAAAAAGCGCCATAATGCTATCGCCCATAAATTTATCAATAAAACCATGATTGCGTGTTATGATGGGCTCCATGAGACCAAGGTAATTATTGATAAAATCAAAATTCTGCTGCAACGTCATCGATTCTGAAATGCTGGTAAAGTCGCGGATATCGGTAAAAAGAATACACATATCTTTTTGAACCTGATCTCCCAAAGAAATTTCAGTAATGCTTTGTTTACCCAGCATATCTAAAAATTGTTTCGGAACAAAACGAAGGTAGGATTCATTAAGTCTTCGGATGTTAGCAATGGAATTATGAATACGTGCCGACATATCATTGTAGCCTCTGGCTAGCTGTCCAATTTCATCATTGGTTCTTACGATGGTGTAATGAAGCTGTTCGTCATTGCCGGTTAGCATCATATTATTTAATAGTTCCTTTACAGGTTGAACTATAAAATCCGTGGTCCATTTTACAAAGAAAAAGATATAGAACAATGCAATAAATATCCCGGAATATATACCCAAAAACATAAACCAGGCATTTACCGCATTGATGTAAAATAAATTCTGTTCCAGATTTCCTATTACATTCCCTAATGTTATTATATCACCATATAGTATTCTTTTCATTTCTGGACTCATCTGGCTGATGTTCAGTTGCAACTCTGAAATATTGGTGATGCTTTGAACCAAATATATTATAACAACCAGTAAGGGCAGAAGGGTGGTCATTCCGGATGCAAGCCACATCTGGTTTTTAATTTTTCCATGCTTTCCTTTGAAAATGCGGTGTCTGAGTTCCGCCGGACTGTATATATATTCAAGATAGCGGATGTGTACCCGATGCCTTTGCCAGAAATAAGCAAACATGACTGAGAGAAGACTGGCGACCAGTGAAACATAAAAAAACTGACCATAAAACAAACTTGTCTCTGTGCTTACTTCGTCTTCCGTGCTAATTTTAATCAGGGTGTAAGCATGAGCAATAATGTATGACGAAAACAGTATCAGAGCATTTAGAATTGGCGATAGTAAAAGTAATTTCCTGGAATATTTTCGTAGCCAGGGTTTTATTGCCTTTTTTTTCCGTAAGGCCCTGAAATACAAACGAAAAGGCAGATTAAATAAAAAGGCGATGCCAAAACTGATGATGATAAGTGTAAACTGAAAACCCATAGGATTATGGGTTTTTATGCCTTCTACAGCAAGTTTCCCGTTTGCGTTAGCTTTTACCTGAGCAATGGAATCAGCGTTCAATGAGGTGTTGGTAAAGAAGGGAGCAGACGTGGAATCCGTTACTTGTACCGCCCGTTTAAAATCCTCCAGTTTATGAGCATTTTTAACAAAAATCATCAACAAAAACGGGAGTATCAACAGATAGTAAATCGCTGTAGATGTAAGATAAATTCGTAAACCGTAAAAGTGTGGAATTTTTGTTTTTGCCATAATCGGTGTATTCTCAGCACCCGATAAAATTACAAATTTCTTTTATAAGGGGCTAAAAAAAATAGAGTTGCCGATTTCCGGCAACTCTATTGGAGGTCTCGAGCGGAGTCGAACCGCTGTACAAGGTTTTGCAGACCTCTGCCTAGCCACTCGGCCACGAGACCCTCATTTTGCGTTGCAAAGATAAATTGAAAAGCTCAATTACACAAATCCTATAATTGAGGTATACAAAGGCATAGTTCAGAGCATAATGTTTACCTTTGCGGATTAATTTTTTTGCTTCAAAGATTTATGAATAATCCTCTCTCAGGCTCAGAGAGCCACCCGAACGAAAAAGAAATCCGTGCAAACCATAATGCCGGTGCGGAGGTCGAAAGACCATCCTTGAATTTTCTTGAAGAAATTATTGAAGATGATTTACGACAGCAAAAAAATGATTCCAGAATTCATACACGCTTTCCGCCTGAACCTAATGGGTATCTTCATATTGGTCACGCAAAATCCATCTGTCTTAATTTTGGATTAGCAAAAAAATATAATGGCAAAACCAATCTTCGTTTTGACGATACAAATCCCACAAAAGAAGATGTTGAGTATGTCGATTCCATAAAGGAAGATGTTAATTGGCTTGGTTTTTCATGGGATGGGGAGTATTATGCCTCTGATTATTTTGGCCAATTGTATGAATGGGCCGAAAAACTAATTCTGGATGATAAAGCATATATTGATGATCAGTCAGCCGAGGAAATAAGCAAAGGCAGAGGAACGGTTACTACTACCGGAATTAACAGCCCGTTCCGTAATCGTGCGATCGAAGAAAATCTTGATTTATTCAGGGGAATGCGTGATGGTAAATTTCCTGAAGGTTCAAGGGTATTGCGTGCAAAAATCGATATGAGTCATAAGAATATGTTTATGCGAGATCCTATTTTGTACAGAATCTTATTTTCTCATCACCATCGGACGGGTGACTCATGGTGTATTTATCCGATGTATGATTGGGCCCATGGCCAGTCTGATTACCTGGAAGGAATAACCCATTCTGTATGTACACTTGAGTTTGATGTTCATCGGGTACTCTATGATTGGTTTCTGGAACAGTTGGTTGAAGGCGATTATCGTCCTCATCAATATGAATTTGCGCGTCTCAACCTGAGTTATACACTGATGAGTAAACGGAAACTACTTGAGTTGGTTAAGGATGGTATAGTTAATGGATGGGACGATCCACGAATGCCTACCATTTGTGGATTGAGACGCAGTGGGTATACACCAGAATCTATACGTAGTTTTGCAGAACGAATTGGTGTGGCAAAACGGGATAATGTCATTGATTATTCCTTGTTGGAATTTAGTTTAAGAGAAGATTTGAATAAGAAAACCAATCGGGTTCTTGCTGTTCTAAATCCGGTTAAACTTGTCATAACCAATTACCCGGATAAGGAATCAGAATTTCTTGATGCTGTGAATAATCCGGAAGATCCTTCAGCGGGAATACGGCAGCTTTATTTTTCTAAAGAATTATACATCGAAAGGGAAGATTTTATGATAGATCCTCCTAAGAAGTATTTTCGATTGTTTCCCGGGGGTGAAGTTCGCCTGAAATACGGCTATATTATTAAATGTGAGGATTATGTTACCAATCCTGATACCGGCGAATTACTCGAAATTCATTGCACCTATGATCCCTTGTCAAAAACGGGCGGACCCAATGCGAACCGTAAAATCAAAGGAACAATTCATTGGGTATCTGCACAACACGCTATTCCAGTGGAAGTTCGGTTATATGATCGACTCTTCCTTAACTCCGATCCGGAAGACGTTCCAGAAGGCAAGGATTTCAGATACAACCTTAATCCTGATTCACTAAAAATCATAACAGCCCTTGTTGAACCATCGCTTCAAAATCTGAAACCCCTCGATCAGTTTCAGTTTGAGCGCATTGGATATTTCAATGTAGATTCTGATTCTACCCCAGAAAGGCCGGTATTTAATCGTACGACCGGTTTGCGGGATTCGTGGGCTAAATCAGGAAACTAATAGATTTTAATGATAAAGGCCGGAAGTCATATCTTCCGGCCTTTCCATTTTACATCAATCAGTAATCCGCCCAAAGTAAAAAACACAACGTAAAATGGATATATAATTTGCAAAAAGGGTAGCATCCATAATAATCCGGGTCTTTTTGTAGAGTAGCATTCATTTCGCATCATGGGAAATTCTGTCAGGAATTTGAGACCAAATGCAATAAAGAATACGACCAAAGCCCAGCATGCTGTCAGGCTTAAGATCATAAGAATTAACAAGCTTAAATTGCAAAACAACGTAATGGCTCCGAAAATCAGCAAATAAGATTCGGTGAATCCTGAGGTTTTGGAGACCCATCGAATGCGTTGGGTAATAAAATCAGAAAGACTTGATATAGCGAGGGTAAAAACTGAAGAACCCGGAGTTTCTGAAAAAACCACCGCATTTTTTCCATAAAGTTTCCTGACAGAAAGCATAGTAAACATGTCATCACCGGATGCATATTCCATTTTCAGATACGATGACGGCAAAGACAATAAGGTTTCTTTTCGGATGGCCATATTGGCCCCATTTGCCATCAGAGGATTGTTAGTCCGGGCTGAAATCCGTGTAATTCCAATTAATCCCGCAAATTCAAGTGCCTGAAGCTTGGCAAAAATGGATTTACCGGTAAGTATTACAGGCCCCAGAACCATTTTTATTTTGTCATTCGTAAAAAATGATGTCATATCAGATACCCATTCATTTGATGGTATACAATCAGCATCAGTAAAAAGAAAAATTTCGCCCTGAGCGATTTTGATCGTTTCTGCAATGGCCTGTTTTTTCCCCCTTTGCCATGTCATTTCGATGGTCTTTATATCGTTGCAGGAATGAAGAATACCCAAACTGTTATCTTCTGAATGATCATCTGCGATGATAATTTCGATGAGATCTTTAGGATAGGTCTGGTTTTTTAAAGCTAATAGAAGGGGTCTAAGATTTTGTTCTTCGTTTCTGGCCGCAATTAGTATACTGACCTTTTTTCCGGATGCCGGAAATTGTATTGGGATACGTTTTCTACCACGGAAACTGAAATAGAAAATCAACAGCGAGTAGCAGACAGGAAAAATCAGTAAGAACAGAATTGATAAATTAATTGAGTTCATGCCGTGATTTTTTAAAGAAACGCAGACGGACAACAAATGCACTACCAAGAAGAGCGGGTAAGGCTATGTTGATAATATAAACCAATGAGGCACTTGCAACAATTCCGATTGAAATACTTTCGTTCGATGCTAAATCAGGAGGCAATATCATTTTAATAACTCCCAGAGCCACAGAACTACGAATTCCTAATTCTGCCAGAGCCATGGACGGAATGGCCGTCAGAATGAAAAAGATTACAGCAACGGCGATAATACCTTCAAAAAAGTTTAGCGGAATTCCGGCTGCTTTGAATAAGAGAAGATACTGACACGAAAAAACCATGTATCTTAATGCACTTAGCCATAGCACTTTTAACAATTCAGATTTATTATAACGGCCGAT
This sequence comes from Bacteroidales bacterium, assembly GCA_030656615.1. Classification (GTDB taxonomy): domain Bacteria; phylum Bacteroidota; class Bacteroidia; order Bacteroidales; family TTA-H9; genus JAUSOY01. The sequence goes on from JAUSOY010000022.1 coordinate 32,076, forward strand.
AACCCGTAAATAATTTTTGAATTTCCAGAACGACCTTGGGATAATCCGATTCATGACCGAAATCAGTAAAGGTGTATTGATGAAAAGAAGTACTATCCCCATATTTAACAATAAAACGGCTACAGCGATACCATGTATTAAAAAGCCACCGAGGTATAAGGAAAAGGGAGTGTAGTTATCCAAAAAAAATATCAAAGCGATACTACCTGCAATAATGGTTATAAAAAATTGACTAAGACTCCCAAGAATTGTAATGACAATACCTTTTCCCGGGCTGCTTTTTTTAAGAATGAAGACTCGTCCAAAATATTCTCCAATCCGATTGGGGGTGAAAATACTTACGGTAATACCTGAAAACACGGCCAAAAATGCGTTGATAAATGATATTTCTTCGATTTTAGCAATCATAAATTGCCATTTACGAGCCTCAATACCCCAGTTTATAATCATTAAAAAAACAACCAGCGAAATTATTAGCCAAAGAAATGGATGAATTGGAGCGAGATGCATTTGCTTTAATGGTTCAGTCAGATGATCCTTTCCAAAAAACTCCCAAGCCAGATAGCCCCACGAGGCACAGAGTATCAAAATTCTGATAAGGATGTTATATGTTTTGGCTACTTTTGTCATATATTTAACTTCAGCGGATTGGCTACAGAACGGATTATTATGGGGATAGACCCCGGGACAAACATTATGGGCTATGGAATGATCCATTGTTCCGGCAAAAATATTGAACTGATTACACTTGGAATAATCAAGCTCTCTGCCTATGCCGATCAGCCCCTAAAATTAAGGAGAATATTTGAACGTACTCTAAGTTTAATTGATGAATATCATCCGGATGAAATGGCGCTGGAAGCGCCTTTTTTTGGGAAGAATGTTCAATCGATGCTGAAACTGGGTAGAGCCCAGGGCGTAGCTATGGCAGCCGGACTATATCGTTCCATACCGATTTTTGAATATTCGCCTAAAAAAATTAAGCAGTCGATCACGGGTAATGGAAACGCATCGAAGGAGCAGGTAGCAGCCATGTTGGAGCGTTTAGTTGTTATTCCGCAGAAACCCGAATCGCTTGATGCTACAGATGGCCTGGCAGCTGCGGTATGTCACTTCTTTCAAAATACCGGGAAAGGAGAAACGTCAACCTCCTCCTATAATGGATGGAAGTCATTTATTGATAATAATCCGGGAAGAATAAAATAATACGCTTACATCAGTTTTTGATATACCTGCCACCAACGGTCAGGCAAGTCGTTATTGCATGCCATTTGATAGTCGGAGTATGTGCATGGAACAAAAATATGGCGCATATACTTGGTTTGTAAATATACAGGACAACTGACTTGCATCCACCAGCGATCACTTTTTTTACTTTTCATGAAGATTATTTCATCTTCGTGACCATCAACATTTACAAAATAGCGTATATAATGCTCCTTCTGATCGTCGCGGTACGGTTGATCATTTACGCGATTATATACCCCATCAATCACATACCATATTGCCTGAGCAATAAGATGCGCTGTTTGTCCATTGTTGTCGAAGGTGGGATTATATTCATAAAAACCAATGGACGAAAGTTTGTCGCTCATCCCTGCATATTTTGCGATACGGCACAATTGTTCTCCGTAAAAACCATTGGGGGTCGAATTTGCACAACCCGGTGCATCAGAGCACCGTACTGCAGATATATCAACGCTGATACAATCAGCATTTCTAATGATAGGTTCTGTATCTTCAAGATTTTGAGTGAAACTACCCAAACGATAGGCGTCAAAAACCAGATTTTTCATCAGGCGTATTGCTTCCTGATCGGCAAAGTAGGTTTGATAACCAAGATTGGTATAATTGAAAAGAAAATTAGGTTGTTTCATGATGATTTCGCTCAACCAGGCGGCATTTCCTGAATTGAATCCATCACCAATATCAAAAGCGTTGTCAAGGGAAAGCAGACTTATTGTTTGACCGGTATTTTCGTATGCCAGATAGTTCCCAATTGTATTATCCTGGCTACCGCCCAATATTATCGGGAAAATGTCTTTTTCGAAAAGTACCGTAAGTATGTCTCCAAGAGCCACATACGTGTCCATAGGGCTTAAGCCTTCACGGATGTTACCCAAATCAGCAATTTTTAGATCCTTACGAGGAGGAAAGAGATTATACAGATAGGGCCTTATGGCATCTGCAGCCGCTGCGCAACCAATATTTTGATTGGCATTCCGGTCTTCCGGAACGCCAATAATAGCAATTCGAATGTCGTCTAAATCGGGAAAACTCCCGTTGCTGTGGTGTTGTACGATATCCAGTAGTCGGGGCCTGCGTTTGTTTGCAGGCTGTAGACTTGAAAAAACCGAGGCTTGCAGATATTCTTGATAATCCATAGTGATGTTCCGTCTTAGCTATGACTTATACTATAAAAAGCCGACAAAAGTTTTACTATTTTCCGAATAATACCACTTTATTCAAAAAACAAATGCAAAGAATTATTTTTTTGTTTTCTTGGATGCACTACTTTTTGAACCGGGTTTTTTTGCAGGGCTTTTTTTCTTTGGTGCTGCAGTGCTGGTTTTCGCTGATTTTTTCGGACTATTTTCTTTGGTTTTCAGGTAAGCCTCCGCGATTGTTTTGCAGTCAGCAAGACTGAGTTTTTCTACATCGGCATTTTTGGGCAGTGGAATATTTTTTTTACCCATAGCGATGTAAGGTCCATAACGGCCATTGAGTATTTTTAGGTCTGTATCTTTATCAAAAGTTTTCAAGGTTCTTGCCGCATCCTTGATTTTCTTTTCTTCAATAATTTGGATCGCTCTGTCAGTTTCTACCGTCAGTGGATCTTCCCCTTTTGGCAGGGAAATAAACTTTTTATTATGCATAAGGTATGGCCCGAAACGGCCAACAGCAGCAATAATATCTAAATTCTGATAGGTTCCGACGAGGCGCGGAAGTTTCAATAATTCAAGTGATTCTTCAAGAGTGATTGTTTCTATGCTTTGGTTTTTGCGAAGACCTGCGAAACGGGGTTTTTCTCCATCAGCAGATTCTGTTTCACCTAATTGCACGATGGGTCCAAAACGACCAATTTTTACATAAACTTCTCTTTCAGTTTTAGGATCTATACCCAAATGACGTTCGCCTTTTACCTTTTCGGTGCTTTCGAGGGCAGTCGTCACGGTTGTATGGAATGGCCCATAAAACTCTTTAAGCATTCCACTCCACTCGCGATTGCCTTCAGCAATTTCATCAAATTCTTTCTCAACATTTGCCGTGAAATGGTAATCCAATATTTTACCAAAATTATTTACCAGATAATTATTTACCAATGAACCGATATCCGTTGGGAAAAGCTTACTCTTTTCAAATCCGGTTTTTTCTGATTTAGCGTTTTCAACGATATTGTTCTTTTTTAGGGTCAATTGAGTATAATGGCGGATAATACCGTCTCTGTCTCCTTTCGTAACGTATTCTCTTTTCTGAACGGTAGAAATGGTTGGAGCGTATGTTGAGGGTCGTCCGATGCCCAATTCTTCCATTTTTTTTACGAGACTTGCCTCAGTATATCTGGCCGGGCTTTGAGTAAATCGTTGAGTAGCTGTAATTTCATCCATACCCAGCACTTCACCTGCTTCAACGGGAGGAAGGGCGTTGGTTTCATCTTCCTGAAATTCATCATCGGAAGATTCTGAATAAACTTTTAAAAATCCGTCAAAACGGATGATTTCTCCTTTTGCCAGAAATTTCTCGGTTTTTGTAGTAGAAATACCAATATCAATTGTAGTTCTTTCGAGCTGTGCATCGGCCATCTGGCTGGCAATAGTCCTTTTCCAGATAAGGTCATACAATCTGCGTTGCGAATCATCGTGCCCTGCTGTAGAAAGATTCATATATGCCGGGCGAATGGCTTCATGAGCTTCCTGAGCTCCTTTGGTTCGGGTGGTGTATTTTCGTATGTGAACGTATTCTTTTCCATACTGATTCGTAATTTCCTCTTTAGCCAGATGCAGCGCTAAATCGGAAAGATTTACACTATCGGTACGCATATAGGTGATTTTTCCTTCTTCATAAAGCTGCTGAGCCACCATCATGGTTTTGGCAACAGGGAATCCCAATTTACGGGCAGCTTCCTGCTGAAGGGTGGAGGTGGTGAAAGGAGGAGCCGGCGATTTTTTTGCGGGTTTCTTTTCAACTTCAAGAATCGTATAAACGGCTGGTACAACTTTTTCGAGAAATGCGATAGTTTCTTCTTTGGAGTTGAAACGTTTAGATAATTCAGCCAATAATTCGGCTTTACCATATTTATTATCTATTTCAAATTTGGCAATTACCCTGAAACTGGAGGTTGCAGTAAAATTCCTGATTTCTTCTTCACGTTCTACAATCAAGCGCACTGCTACAGATTGAACCCTGCCTGCAGAAAGCGATGGTTTTATTTTTTTCCAAAGAAGTGGCGAAAGTTCATAACCGACCAGGCGATCTAAAACACGACGGGCTTGCTGAGCATTTACCAGATTTAAATCAATGGACCGGGGGTTTTCAATAGCATTAGCAATAGCCGTTTTTGTGATTTCATGAAATACAATACGACGGGTTTTATTCGCATCAAGGCCTAAAGCTTCATACAAATGCCATGAAATGGCTTCTCCTTCACGGTCTTCATCGGAGGCAAGCCATACGATCTCAGCTTCCGAAGAAAGTTTTTTAAGTTCCGCGATAATTTTCTTTTTGTCTTCCGGGATTTCATACTCTGGTTTGAAATCATTTTGAATATCGACACTGATATTTTTTTTACTCAGATCCCGGATATGGCCGAAACTCGATTTCACTACAAAGTCTTTACCAAGAAAGCCTTCAATGGTTTTTGCTTTAGCAGGAGACTCAACAATTACTAGATTTTTAGACATTTTCGCGGGGTTTGATGTTGTTTTTCGGGCTGCAAATGTATAATAATAAAGCCGTGTGCCTCAAATCTTTTTACTTTTTTAACGCATGCTGTCGCCCTTTCAGGGAGCAAAAATAAGTATTTTTGCGGCCCGTTGGTCTTTAAAGGAATTATGTGATTTACTGTACATTGCTTAATGATCACATTTACGGAGGCTTAAACGCCATTACTTTTTTAAATAAATAATGAAAACAGACAAGAAACTTTTTATAGAGACGTACGGATGCCAGATGAATTTTTCTGATAGCGAAATAGTAGCTTCCATTTTATCTGAAAACGATTTTTCAACAGTTGATGAAGCTTCTTCGGCCGATTTAATTCTAATAAATACATGCTCTGTAAGGGATAAAGCTGAGCAAAGAGTTTGGAAACGGCTGAAAGAACTCAGAGCTATGAAGAAAAAGAATCCCAATCTTAAAATCGGGGTCATCGGATGTATGGCCGAACGTCTAAAAGATCAGCTCTTTGAAACGGAAGCCGTGGTTGATTTAGTGGCTGGACCAGATGCTTATAGAGATCTTCCATCGTTAATTGATGCCATAACTTCCGGACAGCGAGCTGCCAATATTCAGCTTTCTATCGAGGAAACATATGAAGATGTAGAACCAGTCAGGTATGATAGCAATGGCATTTCTGCATTTATTTCAATCATGAGGGGTTGCGAAAATTTTTGCTCGTATTGTGTGGTTCCTTTTACAAGGGGAAAAGAGCGGAGTCGAAATCCGGAAACCATTTTGAATGAGGCTGAGCGTCTTTTTAACGAGGGCTATCGTGAAATAACACTGCTGGGGCAGAATGTGAACTCTTACCATTGGGAGCAGGATGGTGATTCTATGGATTTTCCTCGATTATTGGCGTCGGTGGCGGAAATTAACCCCTTATTAAGAGTTCGATTTACCACATCTCATCCCAAGGATCTTTCAGATAAACTTATTGAAACTATTTCTTTACATCCCAATATTTGTCGTTCAATTCACTTAGCTGTTCAATCTGGAAGCACATCCGTATTAGAGCAAATGAATCGAAAATATACCCGCGAATGGTATATGAATAGAATATCGGCCATTAAAGCATTACTGCCCGATTGTGCGATATCAACAGACATCATTGCAGGATTTTGTGGAGAAACAGATAAAGATCATCAGCAAACCTTATCATTGATGGAATGGGTGCCTTTTGATTATGCTTTCATGTTTAAATATTCTGTGCGCTCGGGAACTATTGCTGAGAAAAAATTCACCGATGATGTTCCTGAAGCCGTTAAAGCGGAACGATTGAAAGAAATAATAAGCCTTCAGCAAAAATTGTCGCTGAGAAGCAATAAGAAAGATATCGGCAAAGTATTTGAAGTTTTGGTGGAAGGCGTGTCAAAAAAATCAGTCCATTCGATGATGGGTCGTAATTCTCAGAATAAGGTGGTTGTGTTTGAGAGTAGTACCTCAAAGCCAGGCGAATACACTCTGGTAAAAATAACTTCTTGCACGCCCGCCACATTAATTGGTGAACATGTTAACTAAATACTGGCTTAGTAATCTGAAAGTAAATGACGCAGGTTGTCGAATTTTAGTTTATAGTCTTGCATCGAGCGTAGAATTACTTCATGAGCTTCTTCCATACCGTATACATGTGTGATTTCAGCATTACGTTTATCATGGCCGGGGATGTCCTTATAAGTTAAGAAGTAGTGCCGAAGCCTCTCCACAACTAGGGGAGGAATGTCTTCTAGGCATTTATATTCGCCATACACCAGATCGTTTTCAAGTACTGCAATAATTTTATCATCGGCTTCATCGCCATCTAGCATACGAAAACCTCCAAGGGGACGGGCCATAACGAGAATATCGCCATGGGTTATCTCTTTCTCAGTGAGAATGCAAATATCCATGGGGTCACCATCGCCTTTAACGGTTTCTCTATTTGTTTTTTCGGCAGATAGCGCTGCGGTTTTTTCACCGGAAAATGTCTGGGGAATAAATCCGTACAGAGCAGGAATGGTGTTGGAATATTTTTGAGGTCTGTCTAAACGGAGGTATCCTGTAGCTTTATCTACTTCGTATTTAACAGTATCCGTAGGTACCATTTCGATATAAGCGGTTACCACATTAGGAGCATTTTGGCCGATTTCAACACCGTGCCAGGGATGCGATTTATATCGTAAACCCATGAGTTTGCCAATGGGGTCCATTAATGAATTTGCCATAGAAAGTGGTGGGGGTTTTGAAGTGATTTTTTCTGATTTTTTCATATTTATTGTATTTGATAGAACAAGGAGGGGGGATCTTTTGTTTCGGATAAAACTAAAATGATTTACATTTGCGTGTGAATTGCACAAAAAATAATCAGATATTTGGTTTCGATAAACATATACAATATTTATGCTTAGAAAGTATCAAAAGGTTTTGGGTATTGGCCTGAAGCTGTTATTAGCCGCTTTTATAATGGTTTCTTGTGTTCCTCAACGAAAAATCAAATATTTTCAATCTGCTGAAGGACAAGCAAAGCTGGCAATTTTTGAGGCTCCTGGTGGTGAGGGATACCGCGTTAATAAGGGCGATAATCTTTACATAAAAGTTCAGAGCATCGACGAAAAAACCTATAAATTCTTTAATGCCGAAGGCAGTCAAAATTATGCATCACAAGCATATAATGAGGCAGGAATGTACCTGACGAGTTACGCGGTTTCTGACAGTGGCACGATTGAGTTTCCGTTTGTGGGTACTGTTTTTGTTGAAGGACTGACGTTAGAAGAGATTAAAACCAGGATTCAGAAGGTTGTGAGCCAGTATCTGCTCGAAACGACAGTAATTGTGAAATTAGTTAATTTTAAAATTACAATACTCGGGGAAGTGAAAAATCCAGGGCATTATGTGATTTATCAGGACAAGATAAACATTTTTGAAGCCATTGGCCGGGCAAACGATCTGACCGTTTTTGGTAATAAAAATGCAGTAATTTTAGTAAGGCAATCGGAAAAGGGCTCAGAAATCCATGAAATCGATTTAACAAAAAGAGACATTCTGGCATCTGAATTCTTCTATTTACAACCGAACGATATTATATATATTGAGCCACTCAGAGGAAAACAATTCGCTTTTGCTGATTTCCCTTATGCCCTTATTTTCTCTTCAATTACCACAACCTTACTCATTTTAAGTTATTTTAAATAGGACTTCCATGAACGATAATTCAAACACCAATTTCCCTGAATATCAGCAGGAAGAAGCCATTGATCTGAAAGTCTTGTTTGTAAAGTTTTTTCAACATTGGTATTTCTTTGCGCTGGCCATCTTTGTATCTTTAGTAATTGCCTTTCTGTTTAATAAATACACAAAGCCAGTTTACGAAGTATCGGCAACGGTTTTAGTTCAGGATAAGTCAAATAAAGAATTCAATGCACAGGCGCTTATGGGTTTGGGCTTTATGGGCGCTCAGCAAAATCTTGAAAACGAGATAGGGGTACTTAACTCACAAAGCCTCACAGTATCGGCCGTTAAAGCACTTAATGTGGATGTTAGTTACTATATTGAGCAGAATTTTATTACAAAAGAACTGTATAAGAACACACCATTTGATGTAGTAATTGATACATCGCATCAGCAGCCCGTAAATCTTAAGTTCTATATTACGATACTCAATAACAGGCAGTATAAAGTTGAAACGGAAGGAGAGAAAGTTCAGTTATACGATTTTATCACCGATAAAGTAATAGAAAAGGATAATCAGGAAATTAAAGCATCGAGCATAAATCTTAATCAGGATGTCGACTTTGGCGCATTGGTCGAAAATGAATATTTAAAATTCAAGGTTTTATTGAATTATAATTTTAATTCAGAGGAGCATATTGGAAAGAAGTTATATTTTCAGTTTAATGATATGAATTCTTTAACAAGAGAATTCAAAAACTTTAAAATTGAACCAATAAAGCGTGAAGCGTCTATTGTTGAGATTAAACTTAAAGGTTCCAACTTACAGAAATCGTCAGATTTTTTAAATACCCTCACTCAAAAATATCTCGATCGCGGACTGAACCGTAAGAATATGATGGCCGTGAAAACAATAGAGTTCATCGATAGAGAACTCATTGGAATACGCGATAGTCTTTATATTGCTGAGTCCCAACTCGAAGGATTTAAGCGGGAAACAAGTATTATGCAACTCGATATGGAAGCCCAACGGGTTTTCGAATACATGAAGGAATTGGACCAGCAAAAGTCTGTTTTGGTGGTTAGTAATAAGTATTATAACTATCTCAAAAAATACATTGAAGAGAAAACAGATGTAAACGATATGCTTGTTCCTTCCGCCATGGGTATTGATGATCCTGTTCTTGGAGAGCTCATCAGCACGCTCACAAAACTTTATGAGGAACGTTCCAGTCTTGTTCAATCCACAACTGCTAAAAATCCTGCAGTTATCCAAGTAGAGCGGAAAATTGTGAATGTTAAAGCCAACCTTCTTGAAAGTATTAAAAATATTGTTAATACTTCTAATATTGCTTTAAATGATATTAATGGTCGTATATCGCAACTATCCGGGAAAATTAATACACTGCCTTCAAGTCAGCGGAAACTTCTGGCCTTTGAACGCGAATTTAACCTGAGGAACGATTTGTTTACCTTCCTTTTGCAAAAAAGGGCCGAGGCTCAAATTACAAAAGCATCCAATCTTCCTGATAATGAAATTTTAGACAAAGCCGATCCACAGGGATTGTCGCCGGTTTACCCTAAAAAGAGCCTTAATTATCTTATCGCTTTGATTCTTGGTGTTATTTTCCCGGCCATTTATATTTACCTGAGAGATTATTTTAATGATCGCATTTTTGAAAAATCAGACATTGAACGCATTACCAAATTGCCTATCATTGGACATATCGTTCATAGTTCGAGAGAATCAAATCTTGTAGTTGCTGAAGCTCCTAAATCTTCCATTTCGGAGTCTTTCCGTTCCGTTCGTACCAACCTGCAATACATGGTCAAAGGGAAAGAACAGCAGACCATTCTGGTAACTTCCGATATTGTGTCAGCAGGTAAAACTTTTACTGCTATTAATCTGGCTACCATTTTTGCACTCTATGGGAAAAAGGCTCTTTTAGTCGGATTTGACTTACGTAAACCGAAGCTTTATCAGGATTTCGGCCTGTCGAATACCGAGGGTATCAGTTCTTATCTGATTAACAAAAACACCCTCGAAGATATTATACAACATACCCACGTTGAAAATCTGGATGTCGTTATGGCAGGACCTGTTCCTCCAAATCCTGCTGAGTTAATTGCATCAGAAAAAACAGATGAGTTAATGGCTAAACTGAAAGAGCGTTATGATTTTATTATCATAGATACGCCCCCGGTTGGCTTGGTTACGGATGCCTATCTTTTAATGAAGTATTCTGACAATAACGTTTTCGTTATTCGCCAGGGTGTTACAAATAAAAAGGTTTTTGGAGCTATTATTAAGGATATAGAAAGCCGTAAACTCCCCAATATCAGTTTACTGGTAAATGATGTTAAGCTTACCAAGTCGGCCTATGGCTATGGCTACGGTTATGGCTATGGTTACGGCTATGGTTATGGCTACGGTTATGGCTATGGTTATGGCTACGGTTATTATTCAGATGATAAGGAGGCTGAAAAAGAATCGCTGCTGAAGCGCATTTTCCGGAAATCATAATTTGTCTGACATTTTCGAACCCATGAAAACCACTGCGCTAAGTGAATAACCACAAACTCAATCATTTAAGAGAATTAGAATCAGAATCAATTTTTGTCATCCGGGAAGTGGCTGCCCAGTTTGAGCGCCCAGTTATGCTTTTTTCTGGAGGCAAGGACTCTATTGTGATGGTGCATCTTGCTTTAAAAGCTTTTTATCCCGCACCTCTTCCTTTTCCGTTGATGCATATTGATACAGGTCATAATTTTGAAGAAACCATCGAATATCGTGATAAGCTGGTTAAGGAAACGGGCTCGCGCTTAATTGTAGCTTCTGTGCAAGAATCAATTAATAATGGGCGGGCTATTGAGGAAAAGGGTTTTAATGCGAGTCGGAATATTTTACAGACCGTGACTCTGCTCGATGCTATCGAATCCAATAAATTCGATGCAGCCATGGGAGGTGCCCGGCGAGATGAAGAAAAAGCACGTGCAAAGGAAAGGTTTTTCTCTCACAGGGACGAATTCGGCCAATGGGATCCTAAAAATCAACGTCCGGAACTTTGGAATATCTTTAACGGACGTAAACATATGGGAGAGCATTTTCGCGTTTTCCCTATCAGTAACTGGACGGAAATGGATGTTTGGCAATATATTCTAATGGAAGGCATCGAAATGCCAAGTATCTATTTTACACATAAACGCAAGGTGTTCAATCGTGATGGCGTTTTGCTTGCATGGGCACCTTTCATGTTTCTCAAAGAAAATGAGGAAGCAATCGAGATGGATGTTCGTTGTCGCACCATTGGTGATATTTCCTGCACCGGACTTAGTTTGTCATCTGCTGATAATTTGGAGGATATAATTGTGGAGATAGCCGCTACAAAAGTTACCGAACGTGGGTCACGCTTTGATGACAAGCGTTCTGATGCTGCTATGGAGGATAGAAAAAAAGAAGGATACTTTTAATAGATTGACTATGACCCCTTTTTCGAGCAAAGCATACCTGGATATGGAACTCTTACGATTTACCACAGCAGGTAGTGTGGATGACGGAAAGAGTACTCTGATTGGTAGGCTTTTATATGATACCAAGTCGATTTTTGAAGATCAGCTGGAAGCAGTAATGAAGGCCAGTGTCCAGAAAGGGAACGAGTACATTAATCTGGCATTGTTTACCGATGGATTACGCTCAGAGCGGGAACAAGGAATTACTATTGATGTTGCTTACCGCTATTTTCAAACACCTAAAAGAAAGTTTATTATCGCCGATACTCCGGGACATATTCAGTACACCCGTAATATGGTTACCGGCGCATCTACAGCCAATGCTACCATTGTACTCATTGATGCTCGTAATGGAGTTATTGAACAAACACAACGCCATGCGTATATAGCACATTTACTGGGCATCCCGGAACTAATTGTGTGCATCAATAAAATGGATTTGGTAAGCTATTCAAACGACCGATTTAACGAAATTGTCAGTTCTTTTAAAATATTTGCTTCTGGATTGTCCTTTTCAAATATCTATTACGTCCCTATCAGCGCTTTAAAAGGCGACAATGTGGTCGATTTATCCTCAAGTATGCCATGGTATCAGGGTGGTTCACTTCTCAACTTGCTGGAGGCTATCCCCGTAGGAATTACCGATAATTCTTTACCTGCCCGTTTTTCAGTGCAGTATGTAATACGTCCTTTTTCTGATCAGTACCATGATTATCGGGCCTATGCCGGACGGATGGAAAGCGGTTGTTTGAAACCGGGAGATGCCGTTGTGGTTTTGCCTCAAAACATTCCATCCAGAATAAAAGATATTGTTAACTATAAGGAACATCCTGAAATGGTATTTTCACCTCAATCGGTCAGCATTTTGCTCGAAGATGATATTGATATCAGCCGGGGTGATGTAATTGTTAGGCGCGATGAAAAGCATCCTTCCGTTTCACAAGAAATTGAGGTAATGCTTTGCTGGATGAATCCTGCTCCTATGAAAATGGGGGCAAAATATATTGTTCGGCAGGGATTACGGGAAGCGCGTGTTGTGCTTCGTGATTTTAAATACAAAGTGGATGTTAATACATTAAATAAACTGGATACGGACAAGTCTTTGTCAATGAATGAAATTGCCTGTGTGATTCTAAAATCAACCAAAGCCCTGGTTTTTGACCCATATACCGTTAATCGGCATACCGGAAGTATTATTCTTATTGATGAGGCGACAAATGAAACTGTAGGCGCAGGAATGATTAATCAATAAATAGCATGCTTTTCAAGAATTTAATTCGGTTGATATTTATTTTAGTAGTTCAGGTACTGATACTGAACAATATATATCTTGGAGGCTATATTAACCCATTGATATATGTGCTTTTTATCATTAAACTTCCATATCTGGTAAGAGGCTGGGTGTTGTTGCTATCAGCTTTTGGGGTTGGACTAACAATGGATATTTTTGGTAATACACCGGGCCTGCATACCGCTGCTTTGGTTGCCATGGCTCTTAGTCGGCCATTTATTTTGGGACTGTTTGCTCCCCGCCGCGATTTTAATCTGACGGATGAACCATCAATTAAAGATTTGGGAATATTTAATTACGTTATTGCGTGCTTTTTACTTCTGATAGTGCATCATTTTATGTTTTTCTTCCTCGAAATTTTTAGGTTTACTGAGTTTTGGACAACGGTTTTAAGGAGTCTTGGAAGTATTTTATTTACTCTGGTTTTAATTGTTATCGCCGAATTTTTATTCTATCGACCGAAAACTTAAAGCGGTTTTTCTTCAAATTTTCCTGACAAAATCTTAAGAGTGAGACGAGAGACTCCTTGTGTATCATACTTATCTGATTGGTTATCAATCAGAATGTTGTAGGAGCCGCTTTCATTAAAATATACTTGTCTTAATAGTGGTGCGTAAAGGGAGTACATTGTTTCGGATTTTATTCCCTTCGGTACTCCTTCCAATGTTTTTAACCAAATCTTTTTTGCAATATAGCGTTCACTTCCTGAGGGGCTTATAATGGTTAACCCAAGAGGGACATTCGTTGGTGCCTTTGTGCCGCTATAGTCAAAGCCGATTAGAATATGGTATTCTGATTTACCATCATTAATATTGGCTATAAATTTCAGGGTATCGAACTTCTGCCAGTTTTCACCTGAAAAATCATGACTAAACTCATATGCAGACTGATTGCTACAAGAATAGAGTAAGAATAGGATTGAAAAGGAAAGGAACAGACCTGTTTTTTTTATCATTTTAATCGGATTTTAATTGTGGAAGGTTGATGATCGCTATTGCCAAATTCCAAAGAAATCGTTTGAATTTGAATGACTTCGATATTGGGGGAACAAACAAAAAAGTCGATGATACTGGTTATTGTTTTGCCTTTATGATAGATATTTTCCACCGAACGATTTGTGGGGGTTTGCGGGTCAAAGGCATCGGTCCACCCAATCCCAAAGAAGTCATTACCTAATGGAGGACCGTTTGATTGCATGTTCCATGGATTCTTTTCAGGAATAACGAATCCGGGAGGATTTAGATTGAAATCACCACCAGCAATGACATAATTCCCCATCTGATATTCTTTTTGCATGAACGCTTTTAATTGTGTTGCTTGCTGCAGGCGAATGCCGCCTTCATCAAATGCTGTGTTATGGGTATTAATGAGAATTAAATCGCCATGATGCGCCGTTTTGTATCGCATTACACTAAAGCATCGGTCGAGCATAAACCACTGCTTTGGATATGGGAATTCTCCGCTCAGAGCATGCCGGGCTATGTGGTAGGGCCTCGTCTTTCCAAGGGTGAGAAGTCCCGATACAACTCTTCCCATTGGATTGTGCATGGGAATGGGAACGTATCTCACATCATAGTTTTTTGTAAAACTTGACTGAGGATAATCAAGTAGATCATTCAAGAAAAGCGCCTCATTAATGTAGTAACTTCTTTTAGCAAAAGAATCGACTTCCTGCAAAAGGATAAAATGTAAAGAGTCAGCGTCCGAAATTTGTTTTCTGATTTTATTAAGACTTTTCAGAAGGGTTTTTTCTGGAGGATTCATCATTTTTCCTCCATCAAAAAAGAAATCAGATGTTGAATTTAATCCGGCATATCCAATATTCCAGGTCATTAAAAGGAGAGTATCTGGTACGGGTTCCGATAGCGAGGAGCTTCTGTCGTTCACTAAATACCCGGCAGGTCTGAAATCGGTAATGGCTGTAAATAGAAGAAAGCCAATAGGAATTACCAGTATAGCCCCTATAATAAGTACAATAATTTTAAAAATGCGAATATCTAATTTCATGCCTCTTCCTTTGATTGCTCAAAATTAGGTACTTTTTTATAACTTTACACCCTATCTAAGCGCGAAAACACAAAGGATGAATCCACTTATTAACGGTGTAGTAGTAGGTGTAACGCTGGCTTTTTTAATTGGACCGGCTTTGTTTGTTTTATTACAAACAAGCATTCTTCGTGGATTTAAGGCAGGTATTCTTATTGCACTGGGGATTTTTCTCAGCGACCTGACGGTACTTCTTTTATGCCATGCTGGAATTTCTCAGTTTTTAGGTGCAGATCCACGTCAGAATCTGTATTTTGGTATTATCGGAGGAATTGTTCTGATTATATTTGGAACGGTGACCTTTTCACGAAAGGCAGTTCCTGAAAATTCCGGAGATGATGTTGAAGTTGAAATTAAGGTTCCGGCCCCGATGATTTTTGTTTTAAAAGGGTATTTTTTGAATATTGCTAATCCGGGTGTTTGGTTTGTTTGGGTCACTGCTTTAGTGGGAGTTAGTTCCGCTTATGGCGTAAATAACAGAGATATATCCCTCTTTTTCGCCGGAGCTTTGGTTACGATACTTGCTACGGATACTTTAAAATCGTTTATCGCTCACAAAATCAAACATCTACTTAGCGATTCGGTAATTTTATGGACAAATCGTGCTGTGGGAATCGTTCTAATCGTTATCGGTACGTTTTTAATTATGAGTGTTTTCGTAGACCTTCGGAGTATGATTCCGTTTACGCATTAAAGAACTGTTTTACGTTATAAAATTCTTTCTAAATCTTCCGGCTTGAATGGTTTGCTTATATAATCATCCATGCCTGCTATCATGCATTTATCTCTGTCTTCTCGCATAGCATTAGCGGTAAGTGCAACAATTTTAGTCCGGTGTCCGGTATTCCTTACCATTTCAATTTCTCGAATGACCCGTGTTGCCTCTAAGCCATCCATCTCGGGCATCATGATATCCATTAGAATTAAGTCGTAATGATTTTGAGCAAATTTTTCTGCTGCAATTTTACCATTGAGTGCAACATCCGCCTCAAAGCCCAACTTTTTGATAACCATAAGTGCAACCTTCTGATTGATAAGATTATCTTCCGCCAACAAAATTTTTAATATTTTGGCAGGAGCTTTCGGAGAATCTGCATTTTCTCCAGTATTTTGACTAATTTTTGGATTTATGGCCGTTGGAACAGGGGCAATTCCTTCTTCCATGCTGATCGTGAACCAAAAGGTGGATCCTTTTCCGATTACACTTTCGACCCCAATATGACCACCCATCATCTCAACAAGGTTCTTGGAGATAGCCAGTCCCAGGCCGGTTCCTCCAAATCGGCGGGTAAAGGATACATCGGATTGAGAAAATGTTTTAAACAGTCTTTGCAGAGCTTCTTCGCTGATACCAATACCCGTATCGCTCACTTCGAATCGAAGTACCGTTTTGCTGCCAACTTTGTCTTCAACACTTACCGAAATCCGAATTGTTCCCGTTTCTGTAAATTTTATACTGTTGCTTATAAGGTTTATCAGTATTTGTTTGAAGCGGGTAGGATCGCCTATGACGTACTTAGAAACAAAGGGAGATATACCGTATGTAAGGATAATCCCTTTTTCATCGGAGCGGAGTTTAAGAAGTTTAATTACATTTTCTATTTCGCTATGTAAATTGAAATTAATGTGTTCAAATTCGATTTTTCCGGATTCGATTTTTGAAAAATCAAGAATTTCATTTATGATGGTCAAGAGATTATCAGAGGATGTTAAGATAATACTTACAGCATCCAATTGCTCACGGGTTAATTCTGTTCCTTTTAATACGCTTGCCATACCGATAATACCATTCATGGGTGTACGTATTTCATGACTCATATTGGCCAGAAATAAAGATTTGGATTGCGTAGCTTCTTCGGCTCTGATTTTGGCATTGTTCAGATCCAGATTAATCTTTTCGAGTCTTTCATTTTGGCGCTTTATTTCCTCTTTTTGACGGTTCATCTCATCGTTTTGCTTTTCAAGAAGATGTAATGCCTTTTTTCGCTGACGACTTTGCCAGAAAAGAATTATCAATAGGATAAGAATTCCTGACACAGCTATAGCAGCAATAGAAGTATAGCGCGCAAACCCCAGAAACCTGTTTTGAACCTGCACATTATTGCCTGATTCTTGCTCCAAATATTGATTAACCTGATCGAAAAAAGGCTGTAGGTTTGTGCATGTTTCTTTTTTAACATTTATTTCCTTAAGGCGCAGATTTGATGATAGTTCCATATAATCATACGCTTTAACTGAGGATGATATCTTGCTGCTGTTAACTGCAATTTCGTGGCAAATATCACTAGTTAACATGTAATCATTGGTTTGATTGGCTTCAACATACGCTTTTTCAAGAAAATCAGAGCCTTGAGAAGGAGTTAATTCCTTACCCATTAACTTTACATATTGAAGCATTCCCCTCGCTTTTAATGTTGAGTTGCCCGATTGAGAAATGAAAGTTTTTAAATATTCGCGTAATGGCAATATGAGATCGCTGTTCGTTTGGGTCAAATAATAGTCACTTAATCGGCATAATTGGTCGAGACCCTGATCATATGCCTGGGCTGATAAAGCATTTTGAGCTGCATTATCTAGCATTTCGACAGGAATATTCAGAATTCCGTTTTCTATTCGGACGAATAACAAGGCAAAATATACCTGACTAAGTTTATTATTATTGGATAGTTGAGAAAATATTTGTTTTGCTCTATTTAGCTCCTCTAGTGCATCTTCAGATTTTTTCAGTTTTTGGAATGCAACGCCTTTTTGAAAAAACAACTCCCCCAAAAGCGGGTTAAGAATTTCTGGAACAATCTCCTTTTTGTTTTCTTTCAGATTAGCTTCGGCATCAGTGATAATCTCAATAACTTCCCGAGGAGTACCGATGCCATTATAGGTTTGAGAAAGTAGAACAGATAATTTAAGATAAGAGGCTGAAAACTTGATGTTTTTGAGTTTTTTTTCAGCGGATTGAGTAAGAATCAGAGCATTTCCTGGATTAATATTGGCAACAAGAATAGCAAGTTGGCAGGCATTTTGAATAAAGGCAGTATCATTGTCAGATTCTTTAAGCTTCTTAAAGGAATCTTTATAAGGCAATAGTGTAGACTGTGCTGATAAAGCAAGAGAAAGAATGCTGCTTACTATTATTAATATTATCGGGAATAGCGGCCTCATAAAGTTGTTTGTGTAATCATATACAAAAAGGCGGTACTTTAAAAATAGACGCAAATATACTTATTCATCACGGGTTTATGCACAAAACATAAGCCAGAATTATTTGCGTAGGGATTTGAGGGTTTAAAATTCGGTTTCGGCCATCCCAAAATTCTTATTTATTACCTCCGCAAATTCATTAAATTTAAAGGGTTTGCTTAAATAATCGTTCATCCCTGCCTGTAAGCACAGAAGGCGGTCGCCGGATAAGGCATTAGCAGTTAATGCGATTATTGTAACCGGATTGAGATTGTTTTCAGTTTCCCAAGCACGAATTTGCCGGGTGGCATCGAGGCCATTCATAACCGGCATTTGTATATCCATAATGACCAGATCAAATGGATGTGTTTTGTACTTTTCAACACCCAATAATCCATTTTCGGCAACGATAAATTCATGTCCTAACTTACGGAGGGTTGCAGCTGCTACCTTTTGGTTTAATAAATTGTCTTCAACAAGTAAGACATTTAATGCTTTGCTGTTTATATAGCTGGTAGCGGTTTTAAGCGCAGATTTTTCTTCGGGTTTTAAGCTAATTTCTGTTTCGATGTGGAATACAAATTCACTGCCAATTCCTGGTTTACTAGTAACACTAATATCTCCGTTCATCAATTCTGTAAGCTTTTTACATATAGCCAAACCGAGTCCGGTACCTTCCCCCTTGGTTAAAGTATCATTTCCTGCTTGTACAAATGGCTTAAAAAGCTCATCAATATGGTCTTCTGGCATTCCTATACCCGTGTCTTTTACTTTGGTCTGTAATCTAAAACCTGTGTTTTTTGTAATCTTACCGCTTAAGTATAAATTAATCCCACCATGACGTGTAAATTTCAATGCATTGTTAAGGAGATTAATGATGATTTGCTGGTATCTTAATGCATCAAAAATTAACATACCTGGTAGATTTTCATCGAAATCGACACCAATACGCAAACCTTTTTGAATGGCTCTGGGCGTAAATAGCCTAACAGATTCCTGCACAACATCCCTGATATTTGCAGCTTGAGGAGTGATACTGATTTTGCCGGCTTCTATTTTACTATAGTCAAGTAATTCGTTGAGTATTGTCACCAGATTTGATGCAGACGAACAGATGATATTTATGGCTTCCGACTGTGTTTCGTCCACAGGTGTGTTATTTAACATTTCAGCCATTGCAACAATACCACTCATTGGTGTTCGGATTTCATGGCTCATCTGAGTGAGAAACTCCATGGTATTCTGGCTAAGTTTTAATGCCAGATCTCTTTCCTCAAGAAGAGTACTAATATTTTGTTTTACCTCACTTATATCACGGCAAACGGATTGAAATTCGAGTAAGTTACCTTCATCATCATAAAATGAACGAATAATATGCGAAACCCAGATTTGAGCGTTGCCGGGATGATCGAGGCGGTGTTCAAACGTCTGAATAGTGTTTTCTGTATTGAGTTTCGAAAGAGTAGCATGAATAACTTCTAAATCTGCCGACAGAATATAATCGAACATATTGCTTCCTAAAATACTCTCCATGTCTTTATTAAAAACGTTGGCAAAGGCTTTATTGGCAAAGGTGATAGAGAAATCGGGCGAAACACGAAAAATCAAATCCGTCTGGTCTTCGATGATGTTTGAATAACGTCTGCGCGAATCGGCTAATTCGCTTCTTACCCTATCCAATTCAATAAAAACCCTGACTTTGCTCTGAAGAATATCAACGTTCAGTGGTTTTGTGAGATAGTCAACTGCTCCACGGGAATATCCTTTAAAAATACTGAACTCATCCATATGAACTGCAGACAAAAAGATTAAAGGAGCATATCGATTGATTTCAGTTTCCCGTATCATTTTTGCTAATTCAAAACCATTTACCTCCGGCATTTCTACATCCAAAATTATTAATGCCAATCGGGTGTTTTTAGCAATTTCCATGGCTTCTACATGGCCATTGGCTGAAAAGATTTTAGCTTTGGCATTTTTCAGCACTTCTTTGATATGGAGTAGGTTTTCTCTGATATCATCCACCACAAGAATCGAAGGTTTTCTCTCCGCCATGTCCCTTTATTAAAAATTTGCACTAAAGATAGTGTTTTTTGATTAGGTGTTTGCATTACCTTATAATGTTTATAAGTGATTGATTGGGTTTTTAAATATTATAGGATTGAAACGAAACCAGTGCGTCCGATTCGTGCGTTTGAATTCAAAAAAAACAACAAACAATGCTTATCTTTACAGTTAATAGAAAAATTATTAGATTATGGCTCAGAAAAAAGATCTTGAACGGAAAGCCAAAGGTGGAAGTTTTGTAAGTCACGTATTATCTGCGTTTGGAAGTGATCCTCTTAGAGCATTTAATTATAAACAACTGGCGTCAGTCGTGGGAATTAAGGACAAAGCTTCCCGGGAAATGGTGCGCTCGGTCATGGAACAACTTGCTAAAGAAGGCATTCTTCAGGAAGTAAAAACCGGAAAATATCGCCTGGCGCAAAACCAGATTGCAAATTATAGCCAACACAAAAAATACATTACCGGAATTGTTGATATGAAGCAAACCGGTAAGGCGTATGTTATTACGGATGAACTTGGAGAAGATGTGTATATTTCGTCTTCAAACACAGGAACAGCACTCAATGGAGATCAGGTAAAAGTCTACCTTTTTCCAAAACGCTCAAAACACAAAACAGAGGGTCAGATTGTTGAAGTAATACGCAGAGCCAGGACACAATATGTTGGAATTATACAAATCAGCAAAAATTATGCATTCCTGATTTCTGATAGTACATCCATGCCCATCGATTTTTTCATTCCTGCCGATAAAATGAAAGAAGCGAAAAATGGAGACAAGGTCATAGTTGCCTTAACGGATTGGCCTGAAAATGCAAAAAACCCTTTTGGTGAAGTTATTCAGGTACTTGGCCGGCCCGGGGAGAATAATGTGGAGATGCAATCGATTCTTGTTGAATATAATTTCCCATTATCTTTTACAGCAGCCGCAGAGAACGAGGCAGATAAAATCCCCGATAAAATTTCTCAGGAAGAAATTAAAAAGCGGAGAGACATACGACAAACCTGGACAATTACCATTGACCCAGCTGATGCCAAGGATTTTGACGATGCATTATCGCTCTCCAAAATGTCTAATGGACATTGGGAAGTAGGTGTTCATATTGCAGATGTATCGCATTATGTGATACCGGGTTCGGCTATTGATGATGAGGCTGTTGATAGAGGCACATCGGTATATCTGGTTGATCGGGTTATTCCAATGTTGCCCGAAAAGCTTTCTAATTTTGTTTGCTCTCTGCGCCCCAAGGAAGACAAGCTTTGTTTTTCGGCAATTTTTGAAATGGATGATGAAGCCAGAATTTATAATGAATGGTTCGGAAAAACTGTTATTAACTCTGATAGACGTTACAATTATGAGGAAGCCCAGCTAATGATTGAAGGCGGGGAAGGTGATTATAAAGATGAAATCCTTATTCTTCACGGATTAGCCGAAAAGCTTCGGTCGGTTCGATTTAGTCAGGGTTCGATAAATTTTGAATCGGAGGAAGTGAAATTTCATCTTGACGATAAAGGGAAACCCATAGGTGTATACATTAAGGTTCAGAAGGAATCGAATCGTCTGGTAGAAGATTTCATGCTTTTGGCGAATCGCAGGGTAGCTGAAAATATTGGAATAAAAAAGGATGGTAAGGAACCAAAAACCTTTGTTTACAGAATTCATGATGAACCATCACCCGAAAAAATTAATCAGTTTTCTCAGTTTGTTAGTAAACTTGGCTATTCTCTCAAACTTGGTTCACGAAAAGTTCTGGTAAGTTCGATGAACAAACTCTTCGATGATGTCAGTGGAAAGGGCGAATCGACCATGATAGAAACCATTGCTATACGCACAATGGCCAAAGCAGTATATTCGACGGATAATATCGGCCATTATGGACTCGCATTCCCGTATTATACGCACTTTACATCTCCCATACGCCGTTACCCCGATTTAATGGTTCATCGTTTGTTGTTTTCGTATTTAAACAATGGTCCTTCCGTTAATAAAGAGGAATACGAAGCCATGTGCGATCATGCTTCCGAGATGGAACGAAAGGCTGTTGAAGCGGAAAGAGCATCTACCAAACTTAAGCAGGCTGAATATTTGTCTGATAAAATTGGGGAGGTTTTTGAAGCCTTGATTTCCGGAGTTAGTAAATGGGGTATTTTTGCTGAAATCATCGGGAATAAATGCGAAGGCATGATTCGATTACGTGATTTGCAAGACGATTATTATTACCTTGATGAAGATAATTATCAGGTGGTGGGTCAGCGGTATGGCGAAGCTTACAAATTAGGGGATAAAATCCGGATTCGAATCAAAAATGTAGATTTGCAAAGAAAGCAAATCGATTATGATTTGATTCGTCAATAGACTTCCTGTGTTTCGCTATTTCTGACTGTATTGCCAAAGCTAAATCGCAGAAAACCCATTGTAACGGACAGGTGCGGACTATTGTCTTTAATCAGACTGGCTAGGTCGCGTGTAGCTATACCAAATTCCCAGGCATTTCCTGTTGAAAGTGTGAATCCCAAAGGGAAATTTAATCCGACACCTCCACCAACACTAACACCACCTGTAAGCGAAACCCAGTTTCCTGCTTTTAATCGGGCACCAACTAACGTTAATGGTTGATTTTTGCTTCCTGGTGCATTGTTCAAAGGCAGTACGAAATCGAGGCCGGCATCCAGCGTTTCGCTTACCTGATACAAACCGCCCATTCGCATGGTCGTTGGTAAGCGTATTGGAATTGATGACAGTTCTTTCCATTCAAATAAATCGTCTTCTACAATAAATGCATTGATTATGTCATGAAAACTTTCATTTGGTATGCCAGCCATCTCAATACGGGAGATATTAGCACTGAAGGACGCCTCATATACATTTTTGGTCCAGGAAATACTACCAATGTCATTAATGGCACAGGATACCATGAGCTGATTATCAATCAGCATACTGAATCCCAAATCGGCTCCAATACCATTTCCACAAGGGGTAAATGCATTATTGCCAGCATTGCTTGCTTTAAAAGGTGAAGTATTTAATTGGCCTGCTAATGAGGCATTTCCAAAAGCATATTCGATGCCGAAAACATCAGACATGCTTGAATAACCATAAAACCGTTCACCGTCTACACGAATTTCGGCCATGGCATAGCCCATAAAATATTTTACTCCTGCACCGGCATATATTTTTAACGCAGGCGTTTGAAAAACCATTGTACCATAACTCAGGTTATATTCTCTGGCCCAAAACATTCCATAGGAAGTGCCTTTGAATAATTCAGCGGCAGGTTTGGGTTGTGAGCTTACACCAGCGATAATCTGTCCGTTGATTTCATCCAATACTTTTTGATCGAAATAATCAGAGTTAAAACCAAGCCAAAGCAATTCAGCGGCCATTCCATTCAGGTTTATATTAAAAAACCCTCTTTCCCGGATGGCCATACCAAATCCTCCGATACGGTCATCATGATAGGAAATACCCAGCAAGCCAACGTTTACCTGACCGTTTAGGTTGCCTTCGGTAAATCGTTGAATGGTATTTAATCGCTCATTATCGTTGAGTTCATTATCCTTAAACAAGTTGCTAATATCCGATTTTCTGAGAGGCTCTGAATACAGACCAGCTGAAATATCAGCCAGCCCAAAATACACTTTACGGCCTTTAGGATTTATTCCCAGATTCGCTGGATTTATCCCAATACACTGATAATCTGATAGTATCGTGGATGTGAGTCCCGACCCGCTGGCTAATACGGAAGAATATTCTTGTTGGGCGGAAAGGGATAAGGGTAGAATGATAAAAAATAAGGGTGTTAAACAACCTTTCAGAATCTTAATACAGAAATTAAATTGATGTAACATAATGTATATCAGATGATAAATTTTTGTAAAGGTATTTTAATTTTTAATTTTTGGAAATATTTTGTATTTAAAAAAAATGTTGTAATTTTGCGGCTGTTTTTATGAAATACCAACTAATTGTAAAACAATGACTTATAAAATCAAAGTTTTTGGAGGTTGGGTTTTAATCAGTTTATTTGTTTTGTTCTTTTTGTCTTGTAATAGCAGTGAATCAGAAACTTATGAAGATATCGACGCCGCAACGGGTCTCAGTGTACTCGATGGCATAAAAAGTCGTGGAAAGTTAATTGCTGTTACAGGAAATAATTCCCTTGATTATTTTATATACAAGGGTGAGCCCATGGGTTATCAGCTTGAAATGGCTGAAGCATTTGCCAATGAGCTCGGCGTTAAACTTGAAATCATTATTGAGAGCAATCCGAATGAGGCAATCCGTCTTTTGGAAGATGGGAAAGCCGATATTATTGCAATGGATTTGCCCATCACTCTTCAATATAATCGCAGGCTTGATTATGCCGTACCTTTCACTCAAACCCGACTGGTACTGGTTCAACAGAAAAGGCCGGCAGCTTTAAAAACCGTATCAACAAATGAAGTTGATACAAAACTGATTACAACCCCTTTATCTTTAGCAGGAAAAACATTGTACATTCCTGATGATCCTTTTCTTTCTACACGGGTGGAAAGCTTAATGCAAGAGATCGGAGATACTATTTATGTCGTTCGAATGAATGAACGAAGCAGTGAGGAACTGATTGGAATGGTTTCGACGGGCGAAATTGAATACACATTGGCTGAGGAGCGCCTGGCGGGTATTAATGCCAGCATCTATTCCAATCTTGATATCAGCACCCCTGTTTCATTTCAGTATCATGTTACGTGGGCTGTTAAAAAAGATGCCAAAGGCATTCTTAAAAGACTCAATGAATGGTATGTATCTTATATCGCTTCACATGATGGAACGGTTCTTTATGGGAAGTATTATAAAAGTTCACGTATCTCGAGAATTTCAGAAAGCCGTTATTATTCTGGCAGGAATGGCATTATTTCCGATTATGACAATTTATTGCGGCCCTTAGGCAGGGCCATTGGTTGGGATTGGCGAATGCTGGCTTCCTTGATTTATCAGGAATCGGCTTTTAAAACCAACAGAACTTCTTATGCCGGAGCATTTGGTATTATGCAAATGATGCCCGCAACTGCAGAAATTTATGGCATCGATAGCTCATCTTCGCCATCGCAGCAAATAGTTGCTGGTGTAAGATATATTCAGTGGCTTGAAAATCAATGGAAGGATATAATTTTAGATCCAGATGAAAGACTAAAATTTGTATTGGCTTCCTATAATGTTGGTCTTGGTCATGTATTGGATGCACGGCGCCTGGCCACGAAGTATGGCCGAAATCCTAACGTGTGGCAGGATAGTGTTGAGTTTTTTCTTGAATCAAAGTCATCACCGGAATTTTATACCGATGCAACAGTTTATTATGGATATTGTATGGGCGATCAGCCTGTAAAGTACGTGAATGAGATTATTGGCCGTTATAGCCATTATCGAAAATTTTATAATTAGAAACGAATCAAAAAAGGCAATCTCAACGGATTGCCTTTTTTAATGCATTAATTTTTTAGAGCGTTTTAATCCATTTTTCGATTCTTTCTTCGCTCAGTTCAGGCTGACGGTCTTCATCCAGGGCTAAACCAATAAAATAGTTTCCGGAGACAGATGCGGAATCACTAAAGATATATCCATCCGTCGGCCATTTACCTGTAATAACGGCCCCGGCTTTTTCAAAATCATCCTTCATCAGTAGCATCGCATCGGCAAAATTATGTGGATAAAGAATTTGGTCTCCAAGACCGAATAATGCCACTTTTTTACCTTGAAATGCATTGGGTTTACTCTGTGAAAATAATTTTGACCAAAGATTTTTACCAGTAGCATCATTCCACGTTTCGGCGCCAACGGTAGACCCTCCTGCAATAATCAGATCATATTCCGCAAAACTAGTCTGCGTTAGATTATTCAGACAGATAAGATCTGCCTTGTTTGTTTGGAGTTTCGAATACACTTTTGTGGCGATTTTTTCAACATTTCCGCCTGCAGGCCAGTATAATATCAGGGTTTTTCCCATTTTTTGAGATTTTATAAGGTTTATATATCAGAAGTTATTAACGATTCTTTTTATTGAATCAACGTAAGAACCCCCAAAAAGGTTCACGTGAACCAGGAGAGGATACAAGTTGAAATAATCAGTTCTTGATGGCCATTGTCTATCAATGTGGAAATTATTCGAGTATGATTCGTAAAATCTTTTTTCGAAACCTCCGAAAAGTTTTGTCATTGCAAGGTCAGCTTCACGATGTCCGAAGTATACAGCCGGATCAAAAATACATGCCCCGCCTTTACTTCCGGTCATATAATTCCCACTCCATAAATCTCCGTGTAACAATGCTGGTTTTTCTACTGGAAAAATCTCCGGGATTTTCGTAAAAAACCTATCAAAACAGCTGCTGGTTGATTGGTTAATTCTTCCCAAATTGCGGGCCATTCGTATTTGTGGAAGAATTCTTTCTTCAATAAAAAAATGATTCCAGTCTGCGTGAAAATGATTCGACTGTGGGAGTGATCCTATGTAATTATCGTTTTCGAGTCCGAAGGAATCGGATGAAATTTTATGTTGATTTGATAGCGCATGACCAAAATCTTCCATAAAAGTCGCTTTTCTTGCTGCTGGTTTAATGTATTGGAGCAGAAGAAATTGAAATTCTCCGGAAACGTTTGTATGAATTACTTTGGGAACTTCAAGGCAGTTTGCATTATTTAACAGATGAAGACCCTCAGCTTCACGTAGAAACATATTGGGGAATTTTTTGCTTTGATTGATCTTAATAAAATAATCTTCCTTTTTGAATCGAAAAGCATAAGAAGCATTAATATCGCCGCCAGCTACCGGACGCAAGTCTTCAAAATCCTGAATCCGGATTAAATCAGCTGAAAAAAAATGTTGAAGTGATGAGAGTACGGCTTGAGGTATCATGCTTTTCAGGAAAAATCAAACTTACTGAAAATTTCATGATATGACCCCAAACACGCTGGCAATTTTTAGAAAAACAAAAAACTTTGTAGTGTTTTCACTCCCTTATTGATGTATCTGTCGAGTATCAGAAGGCAAATGCCAGCAAGTACAATACCCGCCCAAAGGATTTTTATTGCTGAATTTTCGAAAAAGCCTGCGGTGAAGTTCATAATATCCGGAATGCTAAATGAAAAGCGTTCAGGAGAAACTGCAAATGAAAACACCTTATACAACGAATCAATAAATGGGATATCAGAGGTAAGGATGATCACCATAAAAAACAAGCCAGTCAATAAAAGAGCGGCGGCAGCTTTAAGATAATTTTTTAGTCGGGTGTCGTCAGAGGATGGCACAGGCGAAGGCGATGTAACCGCCATAACCTTGGCCGTGAAGTTGTTTGATGGAACGGGCAAGTTCGTGGCTTTAACAACTTCCGAAATGAGCCTGTCAAAATCTAAGGTATTCATATATATTCCTCCTTCAGTTCTTTTTTAATACTTGTTTCTACATCATTTGCAATTTTTTTCCGAATGCGATGCAGCTTTACTTTAACATTTGATACTGTCAATCCGGTCACGGAACTGACTTCGTCTACCGATAATTCTTCTTTGTAAAATAAAGTTATTAGTAAACCGTCTTCGGATGATAGTCTTTGAATGGCTTTTTCCACCATCCTGAACTGGTCTTCTTTACTAAATTCATTGATGGCTTCAATAGGATCGGGATATTGTTCAATTAATCGTTCATCCAATGCAAGAAATTCGTGTTTTTTCTTACGAGTAAAAGTAATTGCGGTATTGTAAACAATTCGGTAAAGCCAGGTTTTAAACTGGGATTCCTGCCGAAATGTTGAGAGATTGTTAAATGCTTTTACAAAAGCATCCATAGCTATTTCTTCAGCCTCTTCTGGTTTACCAGCAATTTTCAGAGCGAGAGAAAAGGCCATGTTTTTATGCCTGTCTACCAAAGCCGCATAGGCAGAGGTATCTCCATTCAAAATACGAAGTACATATTCAATGTCATCGACTTGATTCATGCTATTATGACGCTGATGAAAGGTTCAGGTTACATCATCACAAAAGTATTTACGATTTTAGTAAAAGTCAAATTGTTTTATTTCAATGTGTTGAAGGATGGAGTTTTTAAACACTCTTTGCAATCGCTTTTAATTCCGGATCTGAAAAAGTCAAAGAAAGATCAGAAATAGTGACTAAAATGGCTTTATTGCATTGGATAAAAGGCTGTGAATACCTGATTTAAGTGATTCAGTTATAAATGTGTTCGTAATCTGCTTAATCGTTTTCCTCCATAGCTGACAAAACATTCTTTCCACTTGACTGTTGTTTTTACAAGTATTAATTTTCAAAAAATATAAACGTGGTCAGAATAATGATTTTTTTTCTCCTGTTATTTATTGCTAACTTATCGAACCTTAAAGCTCAGTACGATCCTTTAATTCATTCATCCAAATTGTGGAGCGTGGTGTCCATTCATTGTTTACCTACCGGGAATTCTTATACTTCTACATATTATAGCATTGAAGGAGATACAGTTCTGGAAGGGAAATCTTATCAGGTCTTAAATTTTACTACAGACCCAAATTTGGAGGAGTGGCTCATCTGGGGTTATTTGCGTGAAGATACGATTAGCCGTCAGGTCTTTTTCAGGGGAGTATATCCGGAAGCTGAAGGCCTTATTTATGACTTTTCTCTTCAGGCAGGGGATACGGTAAAAATTCTTAATTATTACTTGAGTGATGATACGATTAAACTGCCGGTTCAGCAGGTTACGGAAGAATTCTTTGCCGGGAAATTGCGAAAACGCATTGCTCTGGTTAATCCCGAATTTGAACAGACAGAAATTTGGTATGAAGGCATTGGAAGCCTATGGGGTTTAACAAACAGCGGGGTGGCCTTCTACAGTGCTGCATGCGGAAGCGAGGAACTACTTTGCTACAGTTTTAGTGGTAACACTTTGTATTTGAATAATTTGTATGCGTCGTGTTATTTTGCCCCAACAGCCATAGAGGATCAACCGGCATTCACCGAAATGAGTATTTTCCCAAACCCGTGTCAGGATTGGTTTTTAATCAACACTTCCTTATCTGGCTCTTTTTCGGTTTCCGTATATAATAGTATGGGCGTTCAACTTTTAAGAATTGATAACTGGAAACCAGGACAGCGACTGGATATTAGCACATTGAAATCCGGAATATACTTCGTTCTAATCGAAAATTCATCCGGAAGTCATATTATGAAAATAGTAAAGACATAAACAACACTTAAATTTTTCTACCTTTAACCGGTATTTTTTGGTTTTTAGTAAATACCTCGAGTATGTAATAGCTGCAGGTTTGTAGAATTGTTAAATGTAGACATATGCGGATAAAATACACTTTATTAACCATTTTTATATGTTTTAATTTTGCCATAATTCGTGGGCAGAATGTGAAAGGTGGATTTTTGGCAGGGCTTAATGCCACCCAAGTTGCCGGGGATGTTGCATCGGGATATAATAAAGCAGGAATTGTCTTTGGAATATTTGCAAATACAGATGTATCGGAGAATGCTGAATTTCAGATGGAAATGATGTATATTCAAAAAGGAAGCCGTATGAATCCTTCTGAGGAAAATGCTTACGATTCTTATTTATTACGCGTGAATTATATCGATCTTCCTTTTCTATATCGATACCATTTTAGCGATCAAATACTTTTTGAAGTGGGACTGGCTTACGGTTACCTGATACATCATTACGAAGAGGCTGATCTGAGTACCAGTGTGAGCGCCACGAGCTTTAATAATCATGCGCTGAATGTGTTGGCGGGCCTGGAGTACAGATTTAGTGATGATTTTTCTTTTAATTTCCGTTCAAGTAATTCTATAATTCCCGTAAGAGGACACAGTAGCGGGGTTAAGCGGCTGTTTAACAGCGGGCAGTATAATGATGTTTTAAGTTTCACCTTGCGTTATCAGTTTAGTAATGATAAATAATACAAGCTCGGGTTTGGTTTTTGGCATCACTGGTGCCAGTGGTTCGCCTATAGCTGCAATGCTTTTACAAAGGCTGAGAGAATTGGAGTATTCCTCCAAAACCGCATTGATATTTACTGAAAACGGCAAAAGGGTTTGGGAATATGAAAATGAAGGCATAGAAGATATTTTGAAGGATTTTGCAACCTTTCAAAATGATAATATGTTTGTGCCATTCGCCTCAGGCCATTCTGACTATAATGCTATGATAATTTGCCCGTGTTCGATGGGGACCCTGGGTCGTATCGCATCCGGAGTTAGTCACGATTTAATTGGAAGAACAGCTGATGTAATGTTGAAAGAAAGGCGGCCTTTGGTTATCGTCATTCGGGAAGCGCCTTATAATATGATTCATCTGAAAAATATGCAGAAACTCCATAGGGCAGGAGCAATAATATTGCCGGCAAGTCCAGGGTTTTACCACAAGCCGAAAAACATACCAGATTTATTCCGCCCATTAGTAGACCGTATATTACATCATGCTGGGATCGAAAACTTAAGCGGCGCTTGGACAGATTAATTGAAAAGCAGAGAATAAGGACGCTGTAAGTCCTCTTTTATTTGCATCACAGAGGCATTTTTCCCATAGCGCATATATTCTTTTCCTTCAAAAAATACAACAATTGTGGGGGCTGAAAATATCATCATGGAGGCCGTATATTCAGGATTCTGAGCAGCATTTATGAATATAAGATTCATTAGCGGGAATTCCTTCTTCAGTAAAAATTCGATTTTTGGACGTAATGCCATACATGGCGGACAGTCATCGTTATAGAAATAGAGCACTTTGTTTTCCTTCAAGGGATCATTTATTGAATGGTGAAGTAATAATTTTTTTTCACAAAAATACGATCGATTTTCCTTAAGCATTTTTTTTAATTATTGAATTTTTCGTTCCTTTGAAGTAACCAATCAATCAAATTAACCGAAATGACGCTTATTATTTCCGGTCATGGACTAACTATCGAAAATATAGTAGAAGTAGCCCGACACAATAGAAAAATCGCTTTACATCCGGATGCTACAAAACGCATCAAGGCCTGCCGGATCATGATAGAACAAAAACTTGAAGCCGGTGAAATTATGTATGGTATTAATACCGGAATTGGTGAGTTTTCTGAAGTTGTACTTACCGATGAACAAGTGAGCGAATTTCAGAAGTATCTCATTTATAATCATGCCGCAGGCATAGGAGATGCCATGCCCGAAGAATGGGTAAGAGGTGCGATGTTGGGAAGGGTGAATGTACATGCCCATGGCAATTCAGGGTGCCGCCTGGAAATAACCCAGACGCTGGTCGAAATGCTTAATAAAGGTGTTACACCTTATGTCTGTAAACAGGGTTCGGTAGGAGCCTGTGGCGATTTGGCGCCTATGTCACAAATAGCCTTACTTATGATGGGTGAGGGGAAGGCATATTATCAAGGAGAATTTTTGGAAGGCCATGAAGCATTAAAGCGTGCCGGAATAGAAGTGCCTGGCCTGAAAGCACGTGATGGTTTGGCTACGATTAACGGGAGCAATGTTCTCACCGCCATGAGTGCCATCTTTCTGTATGACGCCAATAATTGGATGAAGCAGGCTGAAATTGCAGCTTCAATGTCTTTGGAAGCCCTTAAGGCTAATATGAAACCCTACGATGCCCGTATTCATGCCGTACGTGGATTTTCTGGCTCAATGCGATCTGCAGCGGCTATTCGTAAAGTTGTAGCTCAGGGCGATCTTGTAGAAGGCCGCATAAAATGTAAAGTTCAGGATGCTTATTCTATGCGTTCCACTCCTCAGGTTATTGGTGCTGCACACGATGCATTAGCATATGCACGCTCCCAGGTTGAGATAGAATTAAATGGAGTTGGTGATAATCCGATTTTCTTTGCTGATGAAAATTTACAGTTATCTGGTGCCAATTTTCAGGGTTCTCCGGTTTCTGTACCAATGGATATGGCAGGAATGGTTGTAACGATGGTCAGCGTTTTAAGTGAAAGACGATTAAACCGTCTGAATAATCCAGCATTAAGTGTTGGACTCCCTGCTTTTTTAACCAAGGGGGCAGGTATGTTTTCTGGATTAATGCTGAGTCAGTATACGGCCGATATGCAGATTGTGGAACAAAGAATTTTGTCTGCACCAGCCTGTATTCAATCCATTCCCGCGGCAGCCGATCAGGAGGACTTTGTTTCAATGGGAATGAATACTGCCTTGAAAAATTTCCAGATATTTGATAATGCATGCGGAATTTTAGGAATAGAATTTATGGCTGCCGCGCAGGCGCTCGATTTCAGGGACTTTACCTTCGGTATAGGTACACGTAAGGCTCATGAGGTTATTCGCAGGCATGTTGATTTTCTTGATATCGATCGCCCTTTGCATACCGATCATAATGCCATGAAGGCACTGGTTCGTAGTTGTGAAATATTACGCGAAGTGGAAGCCGTTGTCGGAACTCTAGAATAATATGTATCTTTACATTGAACAAGAAAAAATGCAGTTAAAAAATTACTTCTAATTTATGGAAATTGATCCGTCAGATATACCATTAACTTCGTCGGAGATTAGGAAACGTCCATTGGCGCTTACTTGGTTGTGTGTCTTGTCTTTTATTGGCAGTGGGCTGAGCTGTACGGCCTATTTTTTTTACGCTGTTTCGTACAACGAAATTCTTTCGATGATTGCGGATGGCACCCTCGAATATCCTGGTCTGGAGCTTATTATGGGAGCCGGTCAGCGATTTTTTGTTATAGGTGCTATTCTGGCTTTTTTTTCCTGGCTTGGAGTTTCTTTCATGTGGCGCCTTAAAATTGTTGGAATACACATATACACAGCCGCACAATTGCTGATGGTTGCATTATACAGTGTTACTATTAAGGGATATCAATATGTATTATTCGATTTTTTATTGGCGGGTATTTTTATTTTATTGTACTGGCGTTTTCGTGCAGTAATGGAATAGCTGTTCGTGAGTTCTTTGAAATATTTTTGAAAAATCATCACATGGAAACATCTAGATAGTGTCTGTCCATAAAGTCCTTCATTTCATGATTTCTGATAATTTTTTTCAATGCGTGAAGAATTTTTTACTTCGAAAAAATATTCGATAACGCTTACGCAGCGATCAGGTGTTTATATCTTGCCCAAATTTGTTAATA
>JAUSOY010000033.1 GCA_030656615.1 Bacteroidales bacterium
CATACTTACCAGTATTCATAGCTTCACAATTAAGCTTGCAAAGCTACTTTTCAAATCAAATCAAAAAATCAAAGAACGCTTGTAAACTATTGATATAAAATTAATTATACTTAATTTTTAAAAGTTAACGCATCACTAGTATTTGCTCTTTATTAATAAATCTGATACCTTCTTGTTCTCAACCAGATAATCAGCCTCTTACGAAGAAATTTGTGAGAGGCTTTTTCTTTATCACTTACAATTTCAGAAATATTTTTCAATCACCAGAAATTTCGATTTTTTTTCGAGCAGTTTCTTTGGGAAAAATAATTATTAATGAGAACTATATTACAATTGCTCCTGATCTCCAGCTTTTTTGATGAAGTTATTTTGATCCAGTCGATGTGAAATTAATGACTTAAGTGTTAAAACATTTATTAAAAAACCAAAAACCATCACCAAAATTCCGACCACAGATGTCTGCGCCAGGTTTATGAGTGGCCTTTTACTCAGTAATTTCCGAATCCACAATAATAAATGGCAAATATTTGGATCTTGCAGCCATCAGAATATATACTTGCTCACAATATTCGTAAAGCAATTTTTGCGCATCAGGCAGAACGAGTGGTTCACTGAAGAATCAATTTTACAATATATATTCGAGACCAGCAGTAAATATCGGTTTCATGTAGTCATGGTCCTTTTTTACAGCAATGGAGTACCCGAATTGATTTACAATTCTCAACTTCCAAATCTTAAACTTCCCTTGTACTATTGGTTCTAATGTGAAAAGGCTATTGTTCTGGACCGTGGTATAATTGCCACGCAATGATACACCCGCGTTTATTAAGCCAAACTCATTCCCCCAGTCGAATTGCACAAAAAACCTGGTGTTATTGTTTTGAAATTGCCGACCGAGCCCGGTTAATAAACTTAATTTCTGTGTGTTAATATAGAAATTTTGCCCCACCCCTATTTCGCAATAGAACATTTTAGCCGGGTAGGATTGTATCAAATGCTTCTCTTGTCCAAATGCATAATATTCATTAAAATTCAATGGGTCAAACCGTATATTCCCATTGTTTTGCTGAATACTGAATATCAGAATTTTATTGTTTGATTGGGCCGCAAAATTAAAATGCAGTCCGTAGTTGTTTATTTTAGCTCCGATTTGCCACTCTTTCCCAGATTCTTGAGAAAAAAGCGGAGAATTAATTGTAACCGGAACATATAATGTTTCTATTTGAGCATAACTCGACAAACAAAAGAAACTCGAAATCAATAAGATGCCTATTATCCTTTTCATCATTACATACCAATTTTTTCTTCATGCTACCAGCGCAAATATATGCAAAATACAGTATTATTTACATAAAGTTGAAAATAACAGATGCTTTAATTTACAATATAATCACCTCATCTTCTTAAACACGCAATGCCAAATCCTTATCATGCATTGCTTGATATTTTCACCTGTTCGGCTTATCCTGTGCCTTAGCCGATTATAAAAACAGACTGTGCCTGATTTCAACCAAAACACCAATCGATTTTCAGCCCCCCACTCATCGATGCAAAAGCCACAGTCGAACGTGAATAATATCTTATAAAATGTTGGAATCAATTTATGATGACTTTCATTGGAAAAAGTACAACACCTTTCTTTAAAAAAAAATTGATTTTGGAATAAAAATAACAACGAAGCCACAGCGTTTTTCCCCATTATAACCTAACAACATTCTAATCCGAAAAAGTTAAAGGACATTTCCGGATTGTTTACCCTGTTCGGCTCAGGCTGTGCCTGAGTCGGGTTATAAAAACAGGCTATGCCTGATTTACGCCTAGACACCTATCGATTTTAAGTTCCCGCTCAAGGATGCGAAAACCACAGCCGAACGGGTAAAAACATTTTCGGATTGTTTACCCCCGTATCTTATCCAACAGTCGATTGAGTTCCTTAATTTCTTCTGTGTTTAAATTCTGAAGCAGGGTATCTGCTTTTATATCACAATCGGTCATTTTTTCAATGATAGCCTGACCTTTTTCAGTGATTTCCACCTCTTTCTGCCGACGATCGGTGGCATTTTCCTTGCGGTCTACCAGGCCTTTCTCAAATAATTTATCTACAATCCGACTGACATCCGAATTTCGATCCAGCATCCGTTCTTTCAAAAACCCGATCGAAAATGGCCCATCTTCTTTATACCCACGCAAAACTCTTAAAATATTATACTGTGGCTCTGTAAGTTTATGCATTTTGAGGTATTGCAAAAACTGATAATTCAATTGATTCACCGTAAAGTTCAGATTGATGATTCCACGGTGATAATCGTTGCGGTATCGTCCTTTAATCTCCTCGTCTATTGTCATTACCTGGTTTATTGATATGAGTTATTTTGCATATAAAGTGCTGGTTTTGGGCATAACAAAACCCTCCATTTTTATTAATGGAGTGGTTTTGTGTAGGTGATGTATCGCTTTCGATTTTAATGAAGGCTTTTAAGATTTTTCCTTCATTTTACGCTCCAATTCATCCAGGCGGTCGTTGGCTGTGTGAATCATCATGGTAACCCTAACAAAGGGGGCGGCAATCAGAAATAGTGCAATAGACGTCAATAAACTGATCCAGCAAAAATCGATGCTATTGACGATAATTCCAACAAGGCCGATAATGGCGGCAATAATTCCACCGGGTACTCCCATTGGGCAACGTAATTTTTTCTTTTGTTCCATGTTTAATCCAGTTTTAATTGATTTATTAATTCTTGTTTTGAAGGAACTTCCCTGAAAACAATTTTATCATTAATCAGCAATGTGGGCACTGAATGAATGCCCATTTTCATGCTTCGTATCATACCGATAGGTGCACTGGCAAGAGTGGTTTTAAATTCAAATTTGTCACCAAATTCTGGTATTGCCTCCTTAATCATTCGTTTCAATACTTTACAGTTTGGACATGTCAGTGTATAAAACATCTCAATGACTACGGGTGTTTTTTTATCCATAAAATTATTCAATTGTGGCAATCATGTCAAAACCTAATCTTGGGCGACGTGAATATAGCGATTTATTTTCATCATAATAGCCCATGGCCAGCGTCATTACTACCGTTTCATCTTCTGCAAGCCCAAATTCCTTCTGTATTCCTTCAAAATCGATTCCGCTCATGGGATGAGTATCTACTCCGAATTCTTTTGCTGCAATCATGATCGACATGGCGAGTAATGCGGTATTGCTTTCAGCAAATTTGAGTTTGCGCTCTTCACTCGAACCATATAAATAGGCGGCTGCCTGTTTGGCTCCATCCACCATCGCTTGGTTCCCTCCCACGCTCTGCAGCATTTCGGCCCAAACAGGATTTGAATCATTCCAGCCGTTTTTATTACCAACGAGTATCAGATTTATTGGAGCTTCCATGACCTTTTCCTGCATATTGGATAGTTTAAGGAGTCGCTCTTTGGCAGCATCGCTTTGTATTACAATAATTCTCCAGGGTTGAAGATTGAATGCCGAAGGTGCTAAAACAGCCATATTAACTATTTCTTTAAGGATGGCTTCGTCCACTTTACGGTTTTTATCAAAAAAATTGACCGAACGCCTTTCGCTGAAGAGTATTTTGGTATCCATTGTATCGAATGTTTAAAATTAATGTTGCGCAAAGATACGTTAAAACATTGTATGTTGCAACAAATAAAAATAATTTTATCCTTTTCTCCCCTACTTTAATTATTTGTGGTCATATACTCTAGGGGAGATTTGTCCAGGTTTGCTCTGTACGCTATTCCTGACACCATATCCTCAAAAACTCACCTTTGAATTATAGCAGCATGATTGGAATGCCTTTAGTAACGGCTTGGTTTCAGATTTTCAAATTGGAATGATAGCCAACTTTTATCACTGCTTTTCTTTTGATATACCAGCGAATTGACTTTCTATGTATTTTTACATGACTATCTAACGGATAATCGTATAATGCCAGACTTCGTTCCTGAAATGCTTTTTATTGTACTGATTGGGTTTGCAGCCGGATTAGTGATTTATTTCGTCCGACATTTTATAGAACGGAAGAAAACAAAAACACTTAAACTTGAAGCATGGAAAATAGGCCGTAAAGTACCTTTTTTTCTGGATGAAGAATTTCTTATTAACCTTGAACCCGGAAAGATTTCTATGGAGGCCATCAAAAGCGAATATGGAGAACCCCATGAGTTGATTAAACAACCCGGATATGTTATCTATTCCTATATTTTTAAAAATGCAATGGTCTATTTTGGGGCGAGCTCAGAAAGGAAAAGGATGCATTGGGTGACGGTAAACTCCATCGACGAAAAACATTCAATCAGATGTCCACTTTCTCCCGCTTCCGAAAACGATTTGTCCATGTTGGGAGAAGCTACCATCGACAAAGGATTGACAAACAGCGCAATAAATTCGAATACTGCCGTCATTAATGATAAAAATTATTCGGCATTACAGGTGAAATTTCCCAATCATCCTGTTAAACATCTTACGTATACGTACATTGTATTTGATAAAATTATTCAAGCAGAACATTTTGAAGAATTTATCGATTTAAGAATCGATCAGATTTGTATTACAGCAAATGGAAATTTTTATTCGGTGATCCCTCCCCTTACATAGTTCGTAATGAACGAACATCTATGGTATATTTTACTGTAATTTGTATTATATTTGGGCATCAATCAGAAATCAAGCGTATTATGCAGCTCCTCATGGGAAATGTTGTATCAATATTCGAGAGTTTTTTCTTTTTATCAAAAATTCAATTTGAATTTATTTTTTTAATTAATCACTAAAAATTTATCCGATGAAAAAAACGCTTACAATTTTTGCACTGTTTGTAATGCTTACAGGGCTGACGTTTCAATTGACATCTTGTGAAGAGAAGGCACCTGATAAAGCAACTGCCGAAGCCCTGGTTAGTAAACTCTGGGAAGCCTTCCGTACCAACGATGCTGAAACCATTGCCGGTTTCATTGATGAGAGTTTTCAATCTGTACACAGCATGGGTGCTACCGACATGGCTGGTGAAGTAGAGTTGCTAAAAGCTCTTAACATCGATGAATACACGATTACCGATTTAAAAATCACCACGATGGAGGATGACATTGTTATTGCATCCTATATGGTTTCCGTTGCTGAAACCATTGATGGACAAAGACTAAACAAGGAACCAGCAGCACGTATGTCGGTTTTTGTAAAAAATGATAATACCTGGAAATGGGTAGCTCACGCCAACTTAAAACCCTTAAATGCTCAAGAACCTGTAATTCAATAGACAAGTCGTTAAAAAGAAGCCCCCCTACTCTTTTAGTGAGTTTGGGGGGCTTTTGATTTTATGAATGATTCAAATCTAGTATACCACCAATTTCCCGGAATAAACCTGGTTCTGAATTAAGATTTGGTATAAATAAGTTCCTGATTTTAACATTTGAATATCAATGGGTTGATTCGAGAAAATTTCTTTTATAACCTGCTTCCCCATAAGATCAAATATATCAATAGTTCCGGTAACACCTTTTTCCAGGTTTGAAACACGGATACTTTCATTGGATGGATTTGGATAAATAACCGCTTTTATCTGTTTTTGAACTGAGGGAATTCCTGAAATCAGATGTTCGCTGTAATAATATTTTGCATGTTCATCCTCTTCCCATACCTGTAAACTGATATCCCAGTCGTAATCCACATTTTCGGTCAACATATTTTGTGTTATGTATTCGAAAAAATAATCGGGAGGAACCATTATATCTTCAATGGCATAGGATAAATCATGCGTATATTCTGCTTTGTATTCGTTTTCCCATTTATTTAACACATCGTCCCAGATTGTTTCGAGGATTAATACCGGATTGAAATTGGAGTCATAATTATAATTGTCTTTGTTTGTAGGTTTCCATTGATTAGCTACCCAGTAGTATTCAATGGATTCTCCTGAAGTCGTATCCGCAGACAGTTCAAAAACATGTTTATAAGTTTGTACCCAAGTATTTGTCGGAATTTCCCATGAATAGCTAATGTATTGGTGTATTATCGGGTTGTTACTATACTCATATTCCCTTTTACTATATTCAATCCAATTATTTGCCAGATCATTCCAATCCCAATTAGTTTCGCGTATCAATGTATCGCCTGCATTGTAAGTATAATCTTCTTTCCAATAATATTCCCAGACTGACAGTGTTGGGTTAAATTCGAGGCGAATATTTTGTAACTGATTTCCGGAAGAAGTGTAGGTATATTCAAATTTTCTGTCTCCTATCCATACCCCTTGAGCCGCATCCCAGTCATAATTTGTTTCATCTTTTAGGAGTCCGGCCAGGTATGTGTATTCGTCTTTACGCACCGGTATGAAAATACTGTTGTTTTGATCCCATCCGTATGCAATAGCTTCTACCAGAAAATTTGATGTATTGTATGCGTATTCTGTTTTACCGTATAGTAGATATTGACTACTAACCGCATCATAAATATACACGAGTCTTTGAGTGAGTAGCAATAATGGATTATACGTGTAATTGTAGCGGTAATAAGGCAGCCAATTTCCGGTTTGTTCGTCCTTATATATTACTTCTTCCGAAGATAAGAGACCTTCAAAATTATACTGAAAAAGGTAGCGGCCACCCAGTTCGCTTAAACCCGTGGATGGATTAATTCCGAAGGCCAATAGCGAATCAAGCCCCATTTTTAACTCATTGGTTGCCTTGAAATTGTTAAGGGTTTGATTTTTTATCAGTGGATGTTGCGTAGGATTAAGTATAAAATCCAAATCCGGTTTATCAAATTGAATACCGGGTTTGTCAAGATTTGAAATGAAGCAGTTTGCTGGAGTTTTAGGTACAAACTGCGCCGAAAGCAATAAAGGGAAAATTATTCCCATCCAAAATAGTAAACGTTTTTTCATGGCTTTGATTTTTAGTGATATTCGTATCCATTATCAGAATACAAAAATTAAGCGATGTGTTGATTAATTTTTGTATTCCAAAGCCACTGCGTAATACAAATATATAAAAATGAAATAACAAAGTCAAAAATGCAGGTAGGTGACTTTATATTGCATTGCTTGGTAATATAAGCAGTTAGAAAATTGTCCAAGAAGTTTTAACGTATATTGATTGGCAAAAAAAATCCCGGACCAAAATTGGCCCGGGATTTCCGTATAGAGGAACAGATACGATTATTCTTCTGTTTCTGGGCTATCTTCCTGCTTTTTCTTGCGTTTGGTTTCCATCGCTTCGAGCTTGGCTTTTTCCTGATCCTGCATTTCAGATTTCAGGTTCACAAGAGCTTCAATATCACCAAGGGTGCTTCTTTCAAGGTTGTCCTTGAGTTTTTTCACGATATTCTTGGTAGTTTTTGCAGCAGTGGTTGCTTTTTCAGTGTCCTTGGCTTTTTCAGCCGCTACAACATCCTGGAAGATTTTCGAATGTGAAAGGATGATTTTTTTGTTTTCTTTCGAGAACTCAATCACCTTGAAATCGATTGTTTCTTCCTGTTTGGCTTCCTCACCATTTTCTTTGATGGCATGGCGCTGGGGTACAAAACCTTCAACTCCGTATGGTAAAGATACGATGTATCCTTTTTCTGCGGCGCTGATAATGGTTCCTTTATGTACAGAGCCAAGCGTGAAGATGGATTCGAAGATATCCCATGGGTTTTCTTCGAGCTGTTTGTGTCCAAGACTCAGGCGGCGGGTATCAACATCCACATCAAGCACGATAACCTCGATTTTTTCACCGATTTTGGTGAATTCTGCAGGATGCTTGATTTTTTTCGACCATGAAAGATCGGAGATATGAATAAGTCCGTCAACACCTTCTTCGAGTTCAACAAAAATTCCGAAGTTGGTAAAGTTACGTACAGTAGCTTCGTGTTTTGAACTGAGAGGATATTTGGTTTTAATATCAATCCAAGGATCTGGAATGAGCTGTTTGATACCCAGTGACATTTTGCGTTGTTCGCGGTCGAGGGTAAGAATAACGGCTTCGATTTCTTCACCAACTTTCATGAAATCGTGTGCAGTGCGCAGATGCTGCGACCATGACATTTCTGAAACGTGGATGAGTCCTTCTACGCCACTTGCAATCTCGATAAATGCACCGTAGTCGGCAATAACAACCACTTTACCTTTAACTTTATCTCCAACGTTGAATGCTGAATCCAAAGAATCCCAGGGATGAGGGGTAAGTTGTTTGAGACCGAGGGCGATACGTTTTTTATTTTCATCAAAATCGAGAATAACCACTTTGGTTTTTTCGTCGAGTTGGACGATTTCTTCGGGATGGTTGATACGGCCCCATGAAAGGTCAGTGATGTGGATAAGACCATCAACACCGCCGAGATCAACAAATACACCGTATGAAGTAATGTTTTTAACGGTTCCTTCGAGTACCTGACCTTTTTCGAGTTTGGCAATAATTTCAGCTTTTTGAGCTTCAATTTCGTCTTCGATAAGGGCTTTATGCGAAACAACAACGTTTTTATATTCATGGTTGATTTTTACAACCTTGAATTCCATAACTTTATCTACATAAACATCATAATCACGGATGGGTTTCACATCAATCTGTGAACCGGGGAGGAAGGCTTCAATACCGAATACGTCAACAATGAGACCACCTTTGGTTCTGCATTTAACATAACCTTTAATGATTTCCTGATTGTCGAATGATTGATTTACGCGCTCCCATGAACGAAGGATACGTGCTTTTTTGTGAGAAAGAATGAGCTGGCCTGTGGTGTCTTCCTGTGATTCAACATAAACTTCGATAGCATCGCCGGGTTTAAGATCGGGATTGTAACGGAATTCTGAAATTGAAATAACACCATCTGATTTGAAACCAATATTTACAACGACTTCGCGGTTGTTCATGGCTACAACGGTACCATCAAGAACATCGTGTTCTACGAGTGAACTCAGTGTTTTGTCGTAAATGCCTTCGAGCCTTTCACGCTCCGCCTTGGAGTAATTGACTTGTTTTTTGCTGACATTGGTCCAGTCGAACTCTTCTGGCTCTGCTTTTTTAAGAGCGGGCTTTTCTTTTTTTGGTTCTTCTTTTACAGGAACTTCAACTACTTCAGCTACAGGAGTTTCGGCAACTACTTCTTCTACAGCGGGAGCTTCGGTAACCACTTCTTCTACAGCAGGAGTTTCGGCAACCACTTCTTCTACAGCGGGAGCTTCAGTTACTACTTCTTCTACAGCGGGAGTTTCGGAAATCTCTTCTTTTACCTCTTCAATGGTTGAAATTTCAGCCTTGGGTTCTTCAACGGGCAGAGCCTCGTTGTTCAGATTCTGATCTAATTCAGTCATAAAAATTTACTGTGGTGATTTGCACTGACTTCCGGAGGTCGGACGCATCACCGGGTTAAACATTATTCATTGGTTCTTGTCCCGGAAAACAAGGCCGCAAAATTAAGAATTTATTTTCAATGTATTAGGGTAAATACCTAATTTTATGTGCTCCAATCAGTAAAATACCATTTTTTTTTGAAGGTTTCTGGTGATTAGAAGCAAATGCAATTATTTTTATCCGGAAGTATACTGAATCAGACTACAATATATTAATAAGGTATCAATATATTTTATTTTAGCGGAGCAGCAAAGCAAGGACTTGCTCTGAACGGATGTTGGAATCGTTTAATTGTCAGAATATCAGTTCCAATTTGTTTTAATCGAAGCGTTTGAGATTCATTATTTAAAGGCCATTTTCCTGGCTTTATCATTCCAACTCATGGGTATAACGCTCCTCCCCTCTTGCTTTCGCTTTTTTCAGGATGTCAAGGAATCAAAAGTCTTTTTGAAAAATACGAGGGGTGGAACTACAATGTTAAATTTATTTCATACGGAGTAAGCAGTCGGGTAATTAATATCTTGTTCAGATACTGATCGTTCACCACCGTGATGTTCAAGAAATGATATCTATTCACTGTTTAGAGGAAGCTGTCTTAAAAATAATAATTCATTCAATTAATGGAATTCGTATTATGATTATTTTTTGAAATCATGTGCAAAGTAGTTTCCAAACTTTTTTTCGGCTTATTGACTGACTGATAATTTATAAGGATTGAAGATGTAGGCAGAGACATGGTTTCAAAAATATCACTGGTTTCTTCATGTATATATCATTACTATGTATTAAGCGACATATGGAGATATTTGACTATGAAAGATTTAAATATAAGAGCTTGAAATATGAGAAAAATGACCTTTTGTAATTTTAACTTTGTATTTTAGCCTACAATATTCACTAAGATAGGAGGCTACACTATGTTACACGGACCAGCCGCTGAGCTGAAAGAAGACAAATCCATTGTACGTAAAACACGTCTTGGACTCTGGCTGTTTTTTATTTATCTGGCTATATATGCCGGGTTTGTAATTATTGCAACCTTTTTCCCGTCGATGATGGGAGCTGAGGTTTTGGGTGGCCAGAATCTGGCAGTTGTTTATGGTATGACCCTGATTGTCCTGGCACTCGTAATGGGTTTGATTTACAATTTTTTCTGCAATAAGTATGAACAACAAATGAATGAGGAGGACGCATCATGATTTACGAAGTTTCTACCTTAGCAATTGTAATCTTTTTGTTTTTCGTTGTAACCGTCATTGGGCTCTCATTGTATTTTGGGAATAAAACCAAGTCGGCCAGTTCTTATTATGCCGCTGGTGGGAAAATTCACTGGGCAGTTAATGGCATTGCCTTTGCCGGCGA
The DNA here is from genome assembly GCA_030656615.1 of Bacteroidales bacterium. Taxonomy (GTDB): domain Bacteria; phylum Bacteroidota; class Bacteroidia; order Bacteroidales; family TTA-H9; genus JAUSOY01. Next base: position 10,713 of record JAUSOY010000033.1, read on the forward strand.
TTATCTTTCTGCTGCATCTTTTCTTGGTATTTGCGGAATGATTGCCTTCTACGGCTATGATGGATTTGTTTATTCAATTGGCTTTTTGGCTGGTTGGATGGTCGCCCTATTCATCGTTGCCGAACCCATGAAAAGAATGGGGAAATACACTTTTGCTGACGCATTGGATTCCAAATTCAATTCCCGGGCTATTAAACTGACAGCTGCTATCAGCACATTAGTTGTATCGGTGTTTTACCTTATTCCCCAAATGGTGGGAGCTGGCGCCATTATGTTGCCACTACTCGGGTTTCCGCATTGGGTTGGGGTAACACTTGTGGGTGCCATTGTAATTATTATCGTAGCCACTGCAGGGATGACTTCTACCACTTATGTTCAGTTTATAAAGGGAGGTCTACTTATAATTTTCTCAACGGTGATTGCCTTTTATATTTTTCAGAATGGATTAAATCTGAAACCCACCAAAGATTATCATGATTTTATAACATTAAATGCTCAGGTTGCTGAAGGCAATATAACTGCCGTTGAAGATGACAGTTATACAATAGAATCACAGCATAACTTCGAAAATGTTGTATTGGTTAAACTCAGTAAGGATGGAATTCCTACCTGGTGGAAGCTTAATATTAAAGATGATAAGGCATCGCTGGAAGAAGCTCTTGCAATTACCATTACTGCTGACGGAGCTCATTTGTATAATGGTGAAGTTCAGGCTGCCGGAAGATTTTATCAGGTTGGTCATTTTAATAAAATTATTATAGATGGCAAAGAAGTAGAATCTACCGGACCGGTAGGAGCTATGGAATTTCTTAAGCTTGTCGAAGACAGTGAAATTGTTCGCTTTAGTAAAAAAATCATCTTCGATAAGAATGAAAAAATCACGGTATTTTATCAGAATATTACTTTGGGTAAAGACATTATGAAACCCGGATTGTATTATAAACTGGATAAAGGAGCCACGGCCTGGTCAAAGATCGATTTTATATCCCTGATGCTGGCTCTATTTTTAGGTACTGCCGCATTACCTCACATTCTGATTCGTTATTACACCGTTCCCGATCAGCGTTCAGCACGTAGGTCAACCATTCTGGCCATTGCAGCAATTGGATTCTTTTATGTGTTAACCCTTTTCATCGGAACAGGTGCCATGGTGGGAGGCGGACTCGACGTTGAAAGTTCCAATATGTCTGCACCTTTGCTTGCTAAAACCTTCGGTATTGTATTGTTTTCAATTGTTTCGGCACTGGCTTTTGCTACGATTCTTGGTACCGTTTCGGGTCTCATTGTAGCTTCGGCGGGCGCCGTTGCACATGACTTGATGGATAATTATTTCAAAATTGAAATGTCTGATCATGCTAAAGTTAAAGCTGGAAAAATAACCTCAGTTGTGGTCGGAATTATTGCCATTATACTAGGAATAATATTCAAGGATCAGAATGTAAGTTTCCTTGTAGGGCTTGCTTTTGCCATCGCTGCTTCGGCTAATCTTCCAGCCATTATTATGATCCTTTTCTGGAAGAAAACTACAGCTAAAGGGATATCATGGGCAATTGTAGTAGGAATGGTCAGTTCGCTCGGACTCATTCTTCTATCGCCCACGATGTATGAAATTTACGGTTTACCAGCAAAATCAGCACCAATTCCCCTTCAGAATCCAGGGATAATTACAATTCCTCTCGGATTCCTGGTTCTTTATCTGGTATCGCTGTTCACGTACGTAAAACGTTCAAAAACTGATAAGGATACTGTCAGCGTAATTGCTGAATAGAACCTAATTCGAAAGAAAACGATTTATAAAAGAACTGACCCCTGAAAATTTGTTTTCAGGGGTTATTTTTTATACAGAAAGTTTAAAGTCGAAATTAAGTTTTGCCTGAAAACTGGATACCTGTGAAAAAACATTTTTAAGCATCGAACGCTCAAGTTCTCCTAATTTCTTAGGATTGATATAGTTTCCTGGTTTTTCACTCTGATCAATGGCCATCACCTGATGTTTGAACCGCATCATCATCAGATAATTATAGGCGTGCAATAAATCTTCCAGCGTTGATTTATTTATGTGACCATTTTGATACAAAACCTGCATACGGGCGATCGTATTGGAGGCATCTATCTGATGCTTGAGCGCATAAACCCTTGCAAAACCAGTTATCGGCATCAGGGCATTTTTAACATTAAATGCATCCGAGTGCTCACCCCCTGACTCAACCACAATATTTCCGAATATATTTATTGGTGGTTTAATATCAATGGAATTCTGTGCCAGATGATGCAAAAAAGAGGGGCTTTTAGCCATAATAATATTGAGGTGATCCCGCAATTCTTTGGTTAAGCTTTCATCACCAAAACCATTCTTAAAGTCAAAAAAGATATTTACGTTCAGTAAGTCTTTTGGGCTCAACTTAGTAACCCATTTGGTAAAATACTTTTTCCAGACACTCATGGGCTGACACCATTCCGTATTCATTGCCATAATGTTACCTATGCAATATTCGTAGCCAATATCATTGAGCCAGTCGCACACCATTTTCCCAAGCTCGTTGAAATATTTACTGCAAATTTCTTCTTTTCCGGATTCCGGATCGCTATATATGATAGCATTATCCTGATCGGTGGCGAGGGTTTGCTCTCCCCTGCCCTCACTTCCCAAGTGAAGGAACGCAAATGAAACCGGTGATGGTCCTAATTCTTCAAGAGCCATTTCAATCAGTTTCTGAGTAATGCTATCAGAAAATCCAGTAATCACTGACGTAATTCCTAAAGCCCTTGCCCCACTGTCGACCATAGATTTTATGATGGATGGCATTTTTTCATGGAGTGATTTTAACTCATCAATGGTACTGGCATATTTTATCCTTTCGGCAAGATATACACTTGAATAACTTAATAATTGCAATAAGTCGGCGCTACCTGCTAATCCTGAAATTTGTCCCCGGCTATTCTTAACAGCGATATGCGTGATATTTCGATTGAGTAATGTCCGGATTGCTTCTGACACCGTTGATAGTTCAGGAGATGAAACGATGGGGGCACTCATGATTTCAAAAACGGGCATATCTGATGTACGTTTTACAGCCAGAACCCGGTTTTTAAAATCATTATCGGTAATAATTCCAATGGGATCACCGTCTTCACTGGTTATAATAGCGGCACTACTTCGTGATTCCGACATCTGAATACTCGCCTTTTCAATACTTGCATTCATTTTTACAAAGGGAACCTTCTTAGCAAAATTCTTCAGTGGCTGATTCATAAACAGCATAGACGTCTGCAATTCGGCAATCAGATTTTCACGTTCGGCATCACTTTTTTTCTTTTCACTGATATCATGTATAGTACCATCGATATAGGTTCCAGCACTTTTTTCACCGCTTAAAAGAATAGCAGATACTTCAGCATGTCGCAGCTGACCAGCAGCATTTCGGATGTGTAAGTGTTTATTCAAAACCTGACCATTTTTTCGTATATCGGCCAAAAATGCCTTTCGTTCTTCCCGGTCGATAAATATATCTTCTAATCGGGCATCAAACAGTTGATTTCTTTCAGAAAAACCAAAAATGGAAAGTGTAGTATTATTTGCTTCTGTAAATCGTGTTTCTCCACGGTATAAAATCCGAAAAAACCCTAGGCAAAGCGCATCGCCCAAAGCGCTGAAATTCAACGATCCCATGGATGGCTTTCCTATACTTGCTGTTTTGATTTCAGATACATTAATTACCACGGCATTTTTTTCATCAACAGTGATTCTGGAAGTAGAAAGTAATACGTCAACAAAAGATTTATTTTGGTTGATGATTTTGGATTCAAATTGAGAAGGTTCAGCCTGTCCATTTCGGAGATTTTCGAGGTACTCCATACCGAATTCAGGATTTGTATGCGGCATCGATATAAGTGAATCGATGGATTGAAGTTGAAATTCATTTTCGCTATATCCACATAAAGCAATAATATGGCGATTGCCATAAAGGCTACCATTCTCGAAAAGGATGATGGTTCCTTCGGTGGATGCTTCTACCAGAGCCTTATATCTTTCGCGAGAAATTATTAGCTCCGACTCGGCTTTCCGTTTCTTCCTTTCAACTTTAAGACTATGATGCGAAAGATAAAACAGAATGGCTGCCAGAATAATACTTATAATCGAAGAAAACAAAACCAACCGAGACTCAAGGCGTTTGATTTCACTTTTTACATCTTCAATATAAATGCCGGTACCTATTATCCAGCCCCATGGCTTAAATCCTTTTACATACGATAACTTGGGCACAATTCGGCTTGAATCGTCTTTCCATTGCCAAAAATAATTGATATAACCCTCTCCATTTTCTTTGACAACTTTAACAGACTCGATAAACATTTTATTTCCTTTGGAATCGCGGTAATCCGATAAATCATGTTGGTCGAGTTCTGGCCGATACGGATGCATTATCATACGGGGTCCCATATCAGTAATCCAGAAGTAGTCTTTATTTTCGTCACCATACCGTAAAAACTCTATGCTGGCAATGGCCGTTTCCTGAGCCTGTTCTCTGCTTAAAATACCTTTTTGCTCATCCTGTTGATATTTTTCGAGTATTGAAATTGCTGAAATGGTAAGTTCCTGAATCATTTCCCTTTTGCGATCCAGCATATTCTTTTCGAAAAAGGGTAAAACGATAAAAAATATGGATACTACAAAGAGTGCAAAAGCTACCACTGTGGGCAGAATCACCTTTAGTGCGAAGGTCATCCCTTCATTTCGCAATTTTTCAGACATATAGGAAATCGTTTTGTATAAATTTGTATAAAACCTCGGCGGATAGTAATACAGAATATAAAAATACCAAAAACTTCAAAGCCTGGAGTTCAAAATACTATTAAAAAAGGACTGTTTAATTGTAACAGGGCGGGTCTTTAGGGGTATTGCCAAAACCTTTCGTGCTCGGGTATCAAGAATCATCAGGCCATTATCATGCGTCCCGTTGGCAACAGAAGGAGCCACCAGCCATAGAGGAACCTTCTCAATTGTATGGCGACCGAATGATTTGAATTGCATACGTTTAGGACTTGACCAAATAATACCATTCGTATGATAATGACCCGAAACAGAAATTTCGCAGGATTCCTCATCCATATATCGAAAGTGAGGAACTAAGTCTCTTGCACTTTCAGGAAAGAAAATCCGGGAACCCGTTAAATCAGGATAAAGGAAATGTGAAAAAAGGATAGTTAAACCATCCATTTCTTTTATAATAAATTCAGGTAATTCATTCAAAAAGTCAGCATCTTGTGGTGATAGGTTTGTTTCAAGTTCATCGTCTTCATATAGCCAAACTTTATCCTGACCACGTTTTTTTCTTTCCGAGAATGGCAATTGATACCAATCGGCGGGGAATAATTTATCCGGATTGGATGTTGGTGTTTTTCTTATGGCAAATTGATCATGATTGCCTGCCACGACGATGGAACATTTTGAACGTACTATGGAAATACATTCAGCAGCATTTCTGGTGTTTATAAAACCATAATGAGGAATCGAAAATCCGACGATATCGCCAAGGCACGCTATTTCGTCGCAAGCGTGTTGCTCCAAAATCTCTATCGCCTCTTTCAGCCGAACGACATCTTCATGAATATCACTGATTATTCCCAATTTCATTGATTACCGTTGTTGTTAAGCGATTAGTTCATCATAATATCGATTAATATAGATTAAAGCGACATTAGCGTGACAAAAACACCAAATGTTTAAAAGCGGCTGAAATTTTCGTATAAAATCTCAGCCGCAATTAGCGCTTTTTAAAAGAAATAATAAACTGCAAACAAACTTCTCAAATTTGAGACTTCCGATGAATTCGTAACCTTTCCATCGGTTCCAAATTTTCCAAAAGCAGCCGTGGTGTATTCGATTTCAGCCGCTAAACGCATTTTACCATAATTCCAAACGATCCTAGGCGAAACGCGCCACACATGATGAATGTTGGAGCGGGTACCAAAAACATATTGAGGCAGAATTGTTTTATCGGCGCCCAGATTTCCTGTATAACCTCCAAAAATACCGACCATTACTGTTTTGCCATTGGTATGTACTTCTGACCATATCGAATACGATGTTAAAGCAGTATAAGTACGGTAATCGGTTGCCGTATCCACTGAAAGCACAGCAAAACTGCTGATACCGGTGACATCATACGAATTCTGTCCATAAAATCCTTGTAGCTTAAAAGTCAGTGGACTGGTTTTGATTTTCAGAAATGCCTGACTCGTATAACTTCCTACCCGTTCGTCTTCAACATAATTCAGTGTTTTCTTGCTTGTTTCCAGGCGGGGTCTCAGTGTTTTATATCCACCTCCAATTCCGCTTGAGATTTCGGTTCCATTGCCGTTTTTGTAGGTATATGATATTTGCCCCATTACTTCTGGCATTCCGGAATTACGAATCAGGGAAGAACCACCAGCACTAGTAAAATCAACCTGTGACAGAGCCGCCGCCATAAATTTGAAATGTCCAATACTATGCGTGATTCTGATTTGCGGATTGCGGGCAAAAGGCTGAAACGGAGCACCGGTATTGAAGGAAACGACATCCGGGAAGCATACCGTATTAAACATGGGGTGCCATGTTTGTCCAAGCAGCAACTCCGTATTAGTCCAGTTAAGTTTTGCATAGGCATGTCTTAGCCGGAAGCTATTAATATTGGGTTCAATATTTCCAAAGAATGCGCCTTCTATCATACCGGAGGTTTTTGCACCGAAGGCATCAGGGCCGCTAATCGAACCCGTTAAACGCGATTGAATTGATAAAAAATTAAAAGAGGGCGCTGAATTAATATCCAGACCATTCGGATCAAGTTTTTCCGGAGACGGCCAAAGCAGAAAATGGCCTTCGCGGGCTGTAACTGTTTGACGTGTGTCGTAAAAAAAATCATTTTTTACAAAACCACTAAATTTTATTCCAAACACTGGTTCTGTTTCATTGTTCCCGGCATTGCCCTGATTTTGACCATGACAAAATCCTACGGGAATTAAGAAAATTAATAAGTAAAGAATTCGTTTCATGAGTAATCCGATTAATGATTAATTAGTTTTTGCTTTTGTTTGCCTATTTCTATTAAAGCTTGTATCAAATATATAAAGTATTAATTATAGATCGGCTTTTTATTCAACAGATTACAATGATTTTAGCAATTTTAAGAAAATCATCGATCATTATCATAGTTCCGAAAAATCAATATAGGTGATGAAGGCGTATGCTTATGTATTTTGAAGGGCATGCTTTCATTCAATTGAAAATTCCAAAAACAGCACAATAATCTTACATTTGCAGGGTTCTAATACCCATTGATTCAATACGACCCATGAAAAAATTTGGTATATCATTCATTATTTTTGTTCCACTGCTTTGGTTAGTCTCATTATCTTCCTGCAGTAAAAAGGATTTCGATACGGATCCTTCATTAAAACTTACATTTTCTGCAGACACAGTAATTTTTGATACGATTTTTACGACCATCGGATCCGTTACTCAAACACTGATGGTGTACAATCCAAACGATACACGCCTAAAAATTTCCGAGATTCGATTAGGTGCCGGAGAATCTTCCCGTTACAAGATTAACATCGATGGTACTCCAACATACCTTTTGAAAGATATAGAAATTGACGCCGGTGATAGCTTGTATATTTTTGTAAAAGTGACCATTGATCCAAATAATCAGACATCTCCATTAATAGTGGATGACTCGCTCATGTTTGTTACAAATGGTAATCTCCAGAAAGTTAAATTGGTAGCCTGGGGTCAGGATGCCATTTATCATCGACCTGATCATTTTCCGACTGATTTCCCCGCTTATAGTATTGTTCCCTGCAATTCAATCTGGACCGCCGGAAAACCTCATGTTATTTACGGATGGCTGGTTGTAGATTCGGCCTGTAATCTTCAGATTGAAGCGGGTGCTATGGTGTATTTTCATAATAATGCTGTGTTAATGGTGTATAAAGATGGTAGCCTTCAGGTAAACGGACAAGTTGATTCGGAAGTTAGTTTCAGGGGACATCGCACGGATCCTTATTATAAAGATCTTCCAGGTCAATGGGGTGGCATTTTGTTTTCTCAGGGAAGCAGGCAAAATGTATTAAATCATGCGGTAATTCTCAACGGAACCCTGGGTGTTCAGGTAGACCAAACAGAAGACATGTCACAACCTCAGTTAGTTATCAACAATACACGGATAGGCAATATGAGTCTTGGAGGCTTATCCGGAAACGCCACATGGATTCAATCCGAAAATTTGGTCATCGAAGGTTGCGGGGAGTATTCGCTATCGATAAATGGTGGAATTTACCAGTTCAAACATTTAAGTGCCGGAAATTACTGGACCGCTTCAGCCCGACAAAATGCAGCACTTGTAATGCGTAATTATTTCATTGGATCCGATGGTCAGCCGATTGCTGTTCAACCTACAGAAGTTTTCTTCGGAAATTCAGTAATTTATGGAAATCGATCGGATGAAATTGGCATTGCACCCGTGGAGGGCAATGGTACTTTTACTTGGAGTTTCGACCATTGTTTATTAAAAACAAACCCTGTCAGTGGCTATACGGCCAATTATATTCAGTGCATATTTGATAAAGATCCGCTTTTTACAGATCCTGCCAAAAGCAAATTATATCCCGATACCTTATCCCCTCTTATAAATGCCGGAATTTTTATGAATGTGAATTCAGATATCCTCGGACAAATACGTGATGATCGTCCTGATATTGGAGCTTACGAACGAATAGAACGCAAATAAATTACATTTTTTCGGGTACTTCTATTCCCAATAAATCCATGGCATCGCAGATTATTCTGCCGCATAAAGCCGATAAACCAATTCTAAATTCACGACAAATCTCATCGGTTTCGCGCAAGATGTTTATTTCGTGATAGAATTGATTAAAAACACGGGCTAAATCGTATACATAATTGGCTACAACTGCCGGTGAATAGGTATCAGAGGCTTCATTAACTGCTTGCGGAAATTCATATATCCATCGCAGAAGTTCCTTTTCTTTGGGAAACAGTTCCATTGGGTGCTTACAGGCACTAAAATCAACATATCCCCCTTTACGCAATATTGAACGAATTCGTGCATATGTATATTGAATAAATGGACCTGTATGGCCATTAAAATCAATACTTTCCTGAGGATTAAACAACATTGTTTTCTTGGGATCGACCTTAAGAATAAAATATTTGAGGGCCGACATACCAATCATTTCATAAAGATTCTTTGCTGTTTCCTCGTCAAAACCATCGATTTTCCCAAGTTCCTCCGTTTTTTGTTTGGCCGTATTTACCATTTCTTCCATAAGCTCATCGGCATCAACCACAGTTCCCTCTCTCGATTTCATTTTGCCTTCCGGCAATTCTACCATTCCATAGGAGAGGTGAAAAATTCCACTTGCCCATGATTTATCCATTTTTGCAAGGATTTTCTTTAATACATCAAAATGATAGATTTGTTCATTTCCGACCACATAAATCATTTTTGCAGCATCAAAATCGTTATGACGAAGTTGTGCAGTACCCAGATCCTGTGTTATATAAACGGAGGTACCATCGGCTCTGAGTAAAAGTTTTTCGTCCAGTCCTTCGTCGGTTAAATCGATCCAAACGCTGCCATCGTCCTTTTTCTGCAAAACATTTTTTTCAAGTCCCTCTTCCACCAACGATTTACCCAAAAGATAGGTTTGCGATTCATGGTAGATTTTATGAAAAGAAACGCCCATACGTTTATAGGTATCATCAAATCCTGCATAAACCCATGAATTCATCATTTGCCACAAGTCACGCACTTCGGAATCGCCGGCCTCCCATTTTCGGAGCATATCCTGAGCTTCCAGAATTAATGGAGTCTTTTTAGCGGCTTCTTCCGATTTCATCCCGCCATCCACTAATTTCTGAATTTCTGCCTTATGCATCTGATCGAAAATAACATAATACTTTCCAACCAGATGGTCGCCTTTCATTCCTGTTGATTCGGGTGTTTCGCTAAGACCAGATTTCTGCCATGCCAACATACTTTTACAAATATGAATGCCCCGATCGTTTACCAGATTAACCCGATAAACCTTATTACCGTTGGCTTCCAGAATTCGCGAAATACTCCAGCCGAGAAGATTATTCCGGATATGACCCAAATGAAGGGGTTTATTAGTATTGGGCGATGAGTATTCGATCAGAACGGGAGCATGATTTTCATTCACTTCCGAATACCCAAACTGTTTTATTGAATAGGCTTCAGTAAAGAAGCTTGTCCAAAAAGAATCATTCAAACTAAGATTCAGAAAACCTTTTATAACATTATAGGATAATAATTCAGGCATGCGCAGTAACAGCGCCTCACCAAGGATATTTGCAATATCCTGAGGCGATTTGCCTGCTATTTTTGACAGTGGAAAGGTAACGAGCGTGAAATCGCCTTCAAATTCATCACGGGTACGACTAATGGTCAGGCTTTCTTCTTTTACAGTATGCTGAAACAAATCATTAATAATTTCTACGGTATGCCTGGCAATTTGTTGAATAATCATTACGGAAATATTTTGGTACAAAATTAGGGTTTTTAAATATCGGATTTGTTAAGGATATCGAGATGTGCTTCTTTAAATGCAAGTAAATTAGGAAGAATGTAGTGAGCAATACTAAACCGTTTATCCTGCAAAAATTCCTTTTCAGGGACCGCCACTACCTTCATTCGAGCAGCTCTGGCGGCAATCAGGCCATTAAGTGAATCCTCAAAAACAACACAATCGGAAGGATGTACCCCAAGGCTTTCAGCCGCAGAAAGAAAAATTGACGGATGTGGTTTTCCATAGGTTTCGAATTCGGCAGAATGTATTGATGAAAAATTATTCCGGAGTCCTAGGCGCTCAAGTGCCGCTTCAATAATCTCCATTTTACTTGAAGATGCAAGCGCTATTGGAATTTTTCTCGATTCAAAAAAATGCAGGATATAACTGCTTCCCGGTAAGGCTTTTCCATGGGTAAGGATAAGTTCTTTTACCTCATCCATAATCTGGCGTTCGATTAAATCCGGGTTTAAGTCATTGTTTTTAAACATCTTTAATATATGAACTACGGATTCATCTACCCGAAATCCTTTAACCTTCTGGCATATTTCCGGAGTTACTTCAATATTGTAACGGGCAAATACATTTGTTTCTGCCGATTCCCATAAGGGCTCTGAATTAATCAATAATCCATCGAGATCAAAAATAGCTGCTTTAATCATTTTCTCTTATTGCTTTTATTGCTTCCGATAATTGTTTCAGAGCTGTTTCTACGACCGATTTCGGACAGGCAATATTCATCCTCATAAATCCAGAACCGCCATCTCCAAAAGTAAATCCGTCACTTAATCCAAGTCCTGCTTTCCGGATAATAAAATCTCGTAAAGTTTTATCGTCCATTCCCAGATTACGAAAATCAAGCCAAAGAAGATACGTTGCCTGGGGTTCAATAAGTTTAATATTTGGTATATTTTGCTTTAAGTAATCACGTGTAAAATCTAAGTTTACTGATAGATATGATAAAAGTTGATTTAACCATTCCTCCCCTTTTTCGTAAGCAGAAACAAAGGAGGTTTGAGAGAAAATGTTACCACTATTCATATGCCATTTTTGAATAGTCTCTGAATAATTCTGCCTCATTTTTGGATCAGCAATTACAACCGCTGAAGTAAAAAATCCTGCAAGATTGAAAGTTTTTGAAGGCGAAAAACAAGTCACCTGCCGAAGATTCTGAATCTTAGGCAATGAAAGAACCGACTCATGTTTGAATGGAACAAATATTAAATCGGAATGTATTTCATCCGAAACTAGTAAAACGTCATGTTTAGCACATAATTCAGCCATTTTTTGCATTTCATCACGGGTCCAGGAACGGCCAACAGGATTGTGTGGATTGCATAAAATAAACATGCTTGACTCGGTGATCTTATTTTCAAAATCCTCAAAATCAATACAATATTTGTCATTTTCCAATTTCAGCGGATTTAGAATTAAACGGCGCTCATGTTTAAGTGGAACTTCAATAAAAGGATGGTAAACCGGTGGTTGAATAAGGATTCCATCACCCTTTTTTGTAAAGGCTTCAATTAAAACAACGAGCGCGGAAACAATTCCGGGACTAAACTTGACCCAGGAATGATGAATCGAAATTGAATGACGTTTTTCGAGCCACGATTTCAGTGCATTTTCAAAACCCGAATCGCGTATCGGATAACCCATTACAGCGGATGATAATTGTTCTTTTACGTCATCAAGAATAAATGACGGTGTTGCAAAGTCCATATCAGCAACCCACATCGGAATAACATTCTGTTCGCCAAACAAAGGTATGCGAAGATCGTATTTTACGCTTCGGGTATTATCACGCTTAATTATTTCGTCGAAATTGTATTTCATTATCAAATTCTAAAAAAATGGCTGGCGTTTGATTTAACAACAATTTAAGGGTAGCGTAGTTCGATTTAAATACTGGAAACGTCCTTTAATAAAAAATGACTGCCGGAGTGCATATTTAAAACTCTGGCAGCCATTTCATTATCAAAAAATATCAGCCTTTATAAAAAGGGAATTTCACGACTTTGGCTTTTAATAATTTACCTCGAATACTGATAAAGATTTCACTGTCGGGTTTTGAAAGGGCTGTGGGTACATAGCCCATCCCAATAGGAATATTTAAGGATGGAGCCATAGTTCCGGAAGTTACCTCGCCTATTTCAATACCTTGAGCATCACAAATTGGATAATGCTGCCGTGGAATGCCTTTATCAATCATTTCAAAGCCTATCAATTTTCGGTTTAATCCGGCTTCTTTTTGTTTCAACATAAATTCTTTGTCCACGAAATCTTTTTCAGGGGTGAATTTGGTAATCCATCCCAGTCCGGCTTCAAGTGGCGAAGTAGTATCATTAATATCGTTTCCGTACAAACAGAAACCCATTTCGAGGCGTAAGGTATCGCGTGCACCCAATCCAATGGGTTTAATACCAAATTCGGCACCGGCTTCGAAAACCGCTTTAAATATGGTTTCAGCATCCTTGTTAGCCATATAAATTTCGCAGCCACCAGAACCGGTATAACCCGTGGTAGAAAGAATAACATCTTTTACACCGGCAAATTCAACTTTCTTGAAGGTATAGTATTCCATATCTTCTATCGGCTCTTTAACGAGTTTCTGCATGGCTTTGAGTGCCAGTGGTCCCTGAATCGCAAGCTGAGCAATTTCGTCGGAAGCATTATAAATATCCTTACCGGGTTGGAGGCCCATTTTTTGAGCATTTTCGAGGCACCACGCCCAATCTTTATCAATATTGGCCGCGTTGACAACCAATAAATAGGTCAGCTCATCGATACGATACACCAATAGATCATCCACAATTCCGCCCTTGCCATTTGGAAAACAAGAGTATTGAATTTTTCCATCGTAAAGTTTTGCTACATCATTGGATGTAACCCACTGAACGAATTCAAATGCTTTGGGACCTTTTACCCAAAATTCACCCATGTGGGAAACATCGAAAACGCCTACTGCTTTTCTGACTGTATGATGCTCGGCCATAAGTCCTTCAAACTGAACGGGCATATTATAACCAGCAAAGGGAACCATTCGGGCTCCCATTTCTTCATGAAATTTTGTGAATGCTGTATTTTTCATCACTGATAAAATTGACTATCTACAATTGATTAATTGAACAATAAATGCTTATATGTTCCTGTTTTATGACTTTTATCTTTTCTAAAATCGCCTAATTACTCCGGTTTAAAATCTCCAATCGGAAATTATTGTATTTATAAATATTCCAGAAACGATTTTCGTATCCGTGAGGACTATTTTTCGAAAAACGATATCGTGTCTGAATGGTATTCATCTGAAGATTTCCGATGCAGTTGTTAAAGTCATTTCCGAAACGCATCAGAGCATTCATAAAGAAAAAAGTTACATCAAATCCACGATAAGCCAACTCGTCGGGTTCAGCAAAATAGGATTGATGAAACTTATTGGTAAACCAGGTTCCCAAGGGTGAAATTGGGTCTGGAATTTCTGCGCTCAGGAAATGCACATTCAGCTTCATCATACTTTTGGTATCAAGGTTGGTCATTTCTGCCCAGGAAGGCATACCAATGAGCGTTATGTTTGATGTATCGTGTGAAGCAGCCAGTATTCTCATTAAATCCATTATCCAAGCCTGATTGTCGGAAAAGCAAACGATGATGTTGTGCCTTCCTGCCACTAATTTACGACGTAACAATGAGATCGAATCATTCAAATAGGTCACTTTAATTTCTTCTCTGTCTGCTTGTGATGACAGATTTTCTCTCAATTGTTCACACAAAGGGCCGTACTGATACTTATTGCTACGAATGATTAGTACGTTGGTTTTTCTTTGGAGTGAAACGATATAATTTACAACATTTTCAGATTGACTTTCATCATCAGGCAGTATTTTAAAAACATCCGGATTGTCTTTTACTATTTCAGAACGTTTTGAAACAGCATTCACCAATGGAATTTCGTGCTGTTTACAGAATTCAGAGATAAGTTCGAAATTGCGACTGTATGCGATGCTAATAAACAGATCCATTTTCATCATCTCTGGTCTGTTAAGCATTTTTCGTGTCTTTTCAGGCTTACGGGAAGCATCAAAGATGTGAAAATTCACTTTTAAGCCATGTTTGCGTAACGTATCCAATGCCAGAAGACTGCCCTCATAAAATTTCATAAAACGGAAAAATGGCAGGTCTTTGATTGCCGCTGATTTTCCTGTACGTAAGGCAGAGGTGTCCACTTCATCCAGTGCAAATGGAATCATTAAAGCCACGTTAAATATCCGGTGTATTTGTTTAAACTCAGCTGGACAAATCGGATCGGTATTCAATTCCAATACTTTGGATTCTGAAGTATCTACTTTATTCTGAGAAGGAACAGCTGTAGGAACTTTCTCCAGTGGAATTTTGATTTTATCGTCCTTTTTAACTTTATTTCCAAGGCCGGGATTTGCTTCTTTAAGTGCTTCTTCAGAAACGTTATAATTATGAGCAAGATCGCTTGTTTTTCCACCTTTTTCGGCAGTATGGGTAATAAATTGAGCTGCCTTTGAATCCGGAATACGAATAAGCTGGCCTTCGGTAAGTTGTTCTGTAAGACCAGGATTGAAAATTTTCAATGAATCTATACTTACCCGGTATTTTCTTGAAATGCCATATAAGGTTTCCTTTTTTCCAACGATATGCTGTGCCGGATTAGCGTCGGTGTTTTTTATGGGTCTTGGTTTAATTCGTAAAATTTGTCCGGGTTTAAGGCCTTCAGAAACGAAAGGGTTCCACTCGATAATATCTGCAATGGTGACATTATAGTGTCGTGAAATACCATAAAGGGTTTCTTGTGGACTTACGATATGTGTTATAAATCCATCATCGCTTTTTGCCACTGGTTTATCTTGCTCCAGAAAGTTCGAATAATCTAAAGGCACTTTTAATACCTGATCGGCAATGATGTTTTTGGAATTCAATCCATTAACACGCATGATTTCATTTTCGGGCACACTATAAATACTGGAAATTTCTTTAAGCGCCTGGCCTTTTTTTACAATATGATAAACGTAAGACTCAATGGGTTGAGGTTTAATTTCCGGAACTTGAACCAGCTTATTTGCTGTATGAATTTTTATTTTTAGTTTTTGACCGGGTGACAATATGCCTGAAGCATCCGGATTCAAATCAATGATGTCTGATGCCTTCACTTCATATGCTCTTGCGATGCTGTACAAGGTCTCACCTTTTTGAATTGTATGAAGGATGAATGTTTCATTGCCTTCAATAACTGTTTCAGTCTGTCGCTGAGCTACCGGCAAATCCTGAGCATGAACTGTTGACATCGTCAGAATACAAAGCAGAATAAAGGATGAAAAAAAGCCTTTCATATTCAATAATTTATTATTCCCATTCAATAGTAGCAGGTGGCTTGGAGCTGATATCATAAACGACCCGATTAACCCCTTTTACTTTATTAATAATATCGTTGGATACTTTCGCAAGAAATTCGTGTGGCAAATGCGACCAATCGGCCGTCATTCCGTCTGTGGAACCGACAGAACGAAGAGCTACCACATTTTCGTATGTTCTTTCATCTCCCATAACACCCACCGATTGAACGGGTAAAATAACCACAAAGGCCTGCCAAACTTTATTATATAAATCCGCCTTTTTCAGGTTATCAATGAAAATAGCATCGGCCTCTCTTAAAACGGCAAGTTTTTCACGGGTTATATCACCGATGACGCGTATACCAAGTCCGGGTCCAGGAAACGGATGACGTGCCAGAAGTTCTTCTCTCATTTCCATTGCACGGCCAACTCTTCTTACTTCATCCTTAAAAAGCATCCGAAGCGGTTCTACAACTTTTAACTTCATAAAATCGGGTAATCCACCCACATTATGATGCGATTTGATTGTCGCTGACGGACCTTTAACAGAGATGGATTCAATGACATCCGGATATATTGTCCCTTGGCCGAGCCACTGAACGTCTGTAATTTTATGAGCCTCTTCATCAAAAACTTCGATGAATTGTCCACCAATAATTTTTCTTTTCGTTTCCGGGTCACTAACACCTTTCAACGCATCAATGAAACGATCACCGGCATTTACGCCTTTTACGTTTAATCCCATTCCTTTATATGATTCGAGCACATTTTCGAATTCATTTTTTCGAAGGAGACCATTATCAACAAAAATACAATGAAGATTTGTTCCGATGGCTTTATGAAGAAGCATAGCGGCTACCGAAGAATCTACGCCGCCCGATAATCCAAGAACCACTTTATCATTTCCAATCTGACTCTTTAATTCTTCCACAGTTTGTTCTACGAAAGAACGCGGAGTCCAGTCGCCGGTGCAACCGCAGATTTCCATCACAAAATTCTTCAAAAGCGTTTGACCATCGGTGGTGTGGTAAACTTCCGGGTGAAACTGAATTCCGTATGTTTTTTCATCCACAATATGATATCCGGCAATTTTCACATCATGAGTGCTGGCAATTATTTTAAAATTTTCAGGAATATTTAAAATCGTATCTCCATGAGACATCCATACCTGACTACCATCTGTCATTCCTTTCATTAATTCATGTTGATGATTAATGAAAGAAAGATTGGCACGTCCGTATTCCCTGATTTCTGCTGGTAAAACTTCACCGCCTGAAATCTTAGCCATATATTGAGCACCATAACAAACTCCAAGTAAAGGTAATATTCCTTTATAGGCACTCAAATCAGGAGCAGGTGACGAAGCATCACCGGTGGAAAAAGGGCTTCCGGAAAGGATAACACCTTTAACACTTTTATCAAGAGCCGGTATATTATTGAATGGATGAATTTCACAGAAAACATTTAGCTCCCGCACACGACGTGCAATCAATTGAGTATATTGCGAGCCAAAATCAAGAATCAGAATGGTTTGATGCATGTTTTGAAAAAATAGTACGTACGACCGGCAAAGTTACAATTCTTTGATGGCTTATACTACTTTTGTATGTATCAGAAAGTGATTCTACTTAATGTTATTTATTAATCTTACTGACTTTTTTAGAAATCAAAACAGTTGAAATAATGAAAAAAAGAAGCCTTCATCCGGGAACATGGCTTTTTCCTTTGCCTGTAGCTTTAGTAAGCTGCGGAAACATGAATACATATAACATAATAACCATTTCCTGGACGGGGACTATTTGTTCCGATCCTCCTATGTGTTATATCTCAGTCAGGCCAGAGCGGTATTCTCATCAATTATTGATGGATAATCCGGAATTTGTTATTAATCTGGCGAACGCTCCGCTTACTTTTGCGTCTGACTGGTGTGGTGTGAAGTCAGGTCGCGATGTGAATAAATTTAAGGATTTGAAGCTTACACCAATGAAGGCGGAAACACTAAATTGTCCTATAATATTAGAATCTCCGATAAATATTGAATGTAAGATTACGGAAGTCAAAAAACTTGGTTCGCATGATATGTTTATTGCCAAAGTGACTAATGTGCAGGTTTCAGATAACTTATTTGCAGATGGTGCTGTTGTACCAAACCTTAAAAATGCTGAATTGATTTCGTATCTAAAAACAGTATATCTAAGTCAGGGCGAACAGCTTGGACGATCAGGGTTTTCGATTAAAAAATAGTTTAGTTTAAGGATTACTAAATACTTTTATTTTTCATTGGGCGTTTATTTAGCATGAAAAAGGCATTTGTCCTGATTTTTTTTCTCTTTTTATTGCTGATGAATAATCTTCGGGCACAAGGTACGTATCAGGAGTTAATACATACGTATTGGACCAGCGATGAAATAAGTGTTTGCAATACATCGGATGAAGGGAATACTAAGGCTGAACTTATACTATTGTGTAATCTTGTGCGGCTTTACCCGAAGCGATTTTCGGAATTTGTTCTTCCCTGGTTTCTTGAAACGTATAATAAGAAAAATGGAAGTGATGCGAGAAGTCTTGAAAAGGAGCTCAATAAAGATAATGTACTCGCTGTTATCAGACCTGATAAACAATTGGATTCCATTGCCAAAGCATTCGCTGAATTATCAGCTAAAAAGAAGTGGCAAGGCCATATCCAATTTGATAATCGATACAAACCTGCACTCAATAATTTTAGGCTTGTAGCTGAAAATCTGTTCTATGGTCCCTCCGACCCCATGATTATCCTAATGGAATTATTAATTGATGAAGGCGTAAAAGACCAAGGGCACCGAAAAAACCTGCTCGATGCTTCCATCAGTCATATCGGTATCGCCATCAATAATTATCCTGTTTATGGCAACATTTGTGTGATGTCGATGGCCGGAATGAAACGATCAGCCACCACTGATTAAGTGTATCACTTCTAAAACATCGCCATCGCTAACCATAGCCGCCTCCCTATCGTCAGTCTTTACAACTTGACCATTTATTTTGGTTATCAGCATTTTAAATGTATAATTCTTGATTCGAATGATTTCCGCGACACTTAGTTGATCGGCATTAAAAGATTCTGGGCGTGTATTCAGTGTGATATTCATAATTATAATTCAATACTAAAGTCATTTAACAAGATAGCGAGTACTTCATTTGCTTCCATCCCTGATACCATAAGAACCCGTGGGGCTAAAGGAGGAAGCATTTCGCTGACTTCGCTTTCCTGATCTCCACAAATATGAAGGTTTCCGAGTTTCTGCATGCGAATTTTATCAGAATTGCCCCAACCAGCCATGCCCAAACCACAGACAACAGGAATGTGTGGCAATTGTTCAGCCATGGTTTCTATCAACATTTGTTTCATCACCGCCAGATCAAAGGCTTCTACCACTACATCGCAACACGCAAAATATCGGATTAAATTGTCCGGACTTAGTTTTGTATGTATTGAACTTACAGATGCTTTTGGATCAATACGCAATAGATTCTCTTTAAGGGCAATGACTTTTGGAGTTCCAATCTGATTGTAAAAGTAGAACTGACGATTAAGATTACTGACTTCAACCACATCAAAATCAGCAATGATGATATGTCCAACACCCACTCTAACAAGAGCCTGGGCACAATTGGAACCCAATCCTCCGGCACCGGCAATCCCTACCGTTTTGTATTTCAGCTTATCTCGTATTTGCTCCATAGAATTCATGCTGCAAAAATACATTTTTCGTCAAGAGTTTTCCAGTGGTTTTAGATTCACTTATATTTGTTGGACGAAACAAAGCTTACAAATTATGAAAAAAATTCTCGTTTTACTATTCTGTGGATTATTTCTAAGTGGGATGGCGCAAGACAAAGTAAAAATATATAATCCGGAAGCCGATGCGGCCGCTGATTTAAAAATTGCTTTGGAACAGGCTGATGCTCAAAATAAACATGTGTTTATTCAGTTGGGTGGAAACTGGTGTCCATGGTGTATCCGTTTTCATCATTATATCCAAGAAACAGCCGTAGTTGATAGTATTCTTAAAGCCGATTATATTGTTTTGAAAATCAATTACAGTAAGGAAAATAAAAATGTAGAAATGCTCGAACGATTCGATTTTCCCCAGCGTTTTGGATTTCCTGTTTTCGTGATACTTGATGCCAATGGCAAACGACTCCATACACAGGATTCTGGATTTTTAGAATCCGGAAAAGGATATGACGAGAAGAAAGTCATGACTTTTTTAAGAAGCTGGACACCGATGGCTGTAAATCCAGAAACGTACAGCGATAAAAAATAGACATTTGCTAATTTAAAGTTGCACACATCATCAAATTAATAAGGGCGCCGCACTTTTGTGCGGCGCCCTTATTAATTTGTACACTTCCTCTTCTTATACGTTCTGTACTTTTGAAAAATTAGTAGAAATCCTAGATGTCTGAACTCACTTTGGTGCGTAAAAACAAACTTTAGGGGAATGGATCTTCTCGGCTGTCTTTAATGCTTTAATGGCTTTATCAACCTCTTTTTTATCGATACCGGTAAGTTCGGCAATTTCTCCTGATTTCAATGGTTTATCACTGTCTTTCAGCGTATCTAACACTTTTTGTTGGGTATCCATGGCTAATTATATTTTCAGTAAAATTAGAAATATTTCATTTCAATTAAAGCTTTCTTAGCATTCATTGGAAAAATCGTTATTTAAGCTGCCCATCTTTTATTAATTTTGTGGCATTCTTTTTAAAAGAACAGTTTATTCATTAATAAATACACCATTATCAAATGAACCTGGAACAATTTAAAAAAGATCACAAACTTCTGAAAGAGTTCAAATACACCTGGAGGCCCATCGAAAAAGGCTATAACAGACGTACACTCTATGTAAATGTTGGCGACCTCGGTATAGAGGAAAGGCCTGTTAGTCAGGAGATGATCGACAAATTTGTAGGCGGCAAAGGCTTTGGACTTCGCCTGTTGTGGAATGCTACCAAACCCACCACAAAATGGGATGACCCTGAAAATGAAATCGTTATTTCTCCGGGCCCAATCGCCGGTATTACACAGTATTCTGGTACTGGTAAATCATTGGTAGTTTCTGTTTCTCCCACCGATTTTATCATGGACAGCAATGTGGGTGGATTTTTTGGTCCATTCCTGAAATTTTCCGGATTCGATTCACTCGAACTTCAGGGTATTGCTGAGGAAGAAGTTATCATTTTTATCGATGGCGTTAATCATTGCATTCAGATCTTTGACGGAAGTGGCCTGACTTCCAACAGTCATATTCTGGCAGCTCAATTAACCGATACCTTTGCTGATAACGACAATGATCGTTTCAATGTTTCTGTTGTGTCGTCAGGACAAGCTGCTGAGCATTCACTGATTGGTATGCTTAATTTCACATTCTTTGATAAGAAAAGAAAAGAAATTCGCATGAAACAAGCTGGTCGCGGCGGTATTGGAAGCGTATTCCGCAAAAAAAATATCATTGCGATGGTGGCTAAGGTTCCCGGTGTATCCGGAAATCTGAACAACGTTGTGGATGTAGAAGTTATTAAAGAAAAAGGGCGCAATTTTAACCGTGAAATGCGCGAACTTGATGATAAACAATGTCGTATGCGCCAGGTGGGCACCGCCCATCTTATGGAAGTAATGAACGATTATGATCTGCTTCCTACCCATAATTTTAAATTTGGAGCACACGAGGATGCTTTCAAAATAGATTCAGGCGTATGGACTAGTCGTTTTACTCAGGGCGTTCCTGACGGATGTTGGGTTGGCTGTAATATGTCATGCGCAAAAGGCGTAGATGGTTATGAGGTAAAAACCGGACCATTTAAAGGTAGTAAGGTTTTGGTCGAAGGTCCTGAATATGAAAACGCCGCCGGCTTAGGTTCTAACTGTGGTATTTTCGACCCTGATATGATTATCGAAGCCAATTTCTATTGCGATACTTACGGTATTTGTACCATTACCTGGGGAACATTAACAGCATTTATTATGGAATGCTGGGAAAACGGCATTTTAAACAAAGAGCGCACTGGTGGTCTCGATTTTACATGGGGCAACGGATGGGAATCGATGGAAGCGATGCATCAGCTGGCACGTGGAGAAGGTTTCGGACTCATTGCCGGAATGGGTATCTCTAAAATGAAAGACTATTTTGTAGAACATTTTGGTGCTGATCGTAAATTCCTCGACGATATTGGTATGGTTAACAAAAACCTGGAATATTCTCAGTATGTTTCCAAGGAATCGTTGGCTCAGCAGGGCGGTTATGCTCTTACCAACAAAGGTCCTCAGCATGATGAAGCATGGCTTATATTCATGGATATGGTGAATAATCATATTCCTACTTTTGCCGACAAAGCCGAAGCTTTACATTATTTCCCAATGTTCCGTACATGGTTTGGTTTAAACGGTCTCTGCAAACTTCCGTGGAATGATGTTGAACCCGAAAACAATCATGAAACCAGTGAACCAGCAAAGGTTCCTGAGCATGTTGATAATTATCTGGCAATCTATAAAGCTGTTACCGGAAAAGAAATCGACCGGAAAGAGCTTATCCGCATGTCGGAAAGAGTTTATAACTTCCAGCGCATCATGAATATTCGCCGTGGCTACGGAACCCGTAAGTACGATGCTCAGCCGTATCGTGCAGCCGGCCCTGTTACCGAAAGCGAATACCTGAGTCGCCAGGATCGTTACGATGGTCAGTTAAAAGACAAACTGGGTCTCGATCCAACAAGCATGACCACCGGCGAAAAAATGGCAAAACTTCGTACACATCGCGAAGACCAGTACCAAAAACTGATTGATGCTGTTTATGCCCGTCGCGGATGGAATTCTAATGGAATTCCCACAATCGATCATCTTAAAAATATTGGGATGGATCTGCCTGAAGTACTTGATGTGGTAAGACCACTTCAATAATTCATTTTAAATTCTTAAAAAGCCTCCTTATTTGGGGGCTTTTTTGTTGATATTGAACACTATAATAACTTATACGGGATTTATTAACATTATGGAATTGATCGTATGATTTCCATAACTTTACAAGAACTACTACTTGATATACTCTATGAAAAACGACCAATACTGTATACTAAAGCGAATGCTTGCGCAACAAAAAAGTTTAACGTACAAAGGCCTGAACCTAACAGAACATCTCAATGGTTCAGTTTTGGAAATTATAGTTTGTGAAAACTGCTTCAACAATACTGCAAGTTGTATCGAATCGATAAGCTATCTGGTAGAATTTGTGGCAATACATGGCGGTATTCGGTATGTAATTTTTAATAAATTGAATACAGATTTTGAATTGAATTCAATTCTCTATGGATTTTTCCAAAATCACATATTTCCCCAACTTCATTCGTACGGTGTATTAATGACCCATTATCTTGTAAATAAAAATCAGTACGATTCTCTCTATAAGAACGTTAATGAACGTAATTCATTTATGATGGCATTTTTATCCCTTGAAGAATCCCTTCGTTGGATTAATGAACAATCGTAAGTTTTCTAAAATTAATGTTACGAAATCGTCCTGACATTATACTATGGTGGATTATCAATAATCGAACAATAACTCTGTATATCAAAATGATATGATTATTATTGAGCCTAATTTTCGATTTTAACTTTAAATTGAGGGGCTTCCACCAGATGAAAAGTTGCCGAAGCGAATTTTACCAGGCCATTACTTCCTTCAACATCTTTCAGAATGCTTGTATATAAACGATCTTTGGTTGTTCTACGCTTTTTATAATCTACTGTATATCTTAGGGTATATTCAACCCAATTATCATTAACCATCACAGTGACCATTGGTTCTGTTGAAGCATGTTCTATCATGTACTTACTTACCATATATTCCCATTTTTTCTGCGAGGTTGAAGTATATTCACCAACTATACTTTTCGCGGCAGAAAGAATGATGCTACGAGCAAGATCGTAATCAGAACCAAACATGATGGGAAGTTTAATTTCATCCCAAAGGAAAGGAAAATCACCAGAATAGTTGAACACAGGTTCTTTAAAAACAAAACTATTCGCTATACGCACAATCCGGCCATTGTATAAATCGCCATCAACCCATTGTCCGGTTTCCATAATTGTAGAGCGCAATACACCAATATCTATTACATCGCCTTTGATACCTCCTAATTGAACGCGGTCTCCAATTTTGTAAAATCCACCAAACATATTGGCCAACCAGCCGGCCACCGATGCAATAACTTCCTGAAGTGCAAAAGCAATGCCTGCACCAGCCACACCCAAGGCCATGGTTAATCCACCTAATTTATCGCTGTATACAATGGTAATCATCATAAGGATTAGAAAATAACCAATGAAATTGATCATTTTTTTTGCCTTATAGCGGTTATCTCCTTCCTTTATCTTGCCAAGTAACCGAAAGTTAATTGTTTTAATAATCATCCATATGATCATTATCCCGATGATAACCATAGCGATTTTACTAATAGTCTCATTTAGGGCACACGCTGGCAGATATTCTTTCATATATAGATTCGTTTAAAATATACCTGTTAATGACTAATTTCAGTTTTTTCTCGTCTCACTCTTGTATTATTTGTTCGCCACAATGTCTGCAAAATGAATCCTTTTCATCAATTATTTCTCCACATTCGTGGCAATGACCTTCCGCTTTTACATGAAAACGTAGTGGCGATTTTGCAAATTCAACCGTAACAATTCCGGTAGGAACCGCGATAATGGCATACCCTAAAAGCATTACTATAGAAGCGAAAAATTTACCCCAAACGGTTTCCGGAGCTATATCTCCGTATCCCACAGTAGTTATAGTAACAACAGTCCAATAGATGCTTTGAGGAATATTTGTAAAACCGTGCGATTCGCCTTCGATGACGTACATCAATGACCCGATAATAATGATAAGGGCCACGACGACGGTCATAAAAATAGCCATTTTATAGGCACTGGCTTTTAATGCCTTACCAAGCAGCTTTGCATTATGCAAATAATTTGCCAATTTCAGTATTCGAAAAATGCGCAAAAGGCGAAGAATGCGAATAATTACAAAATACTGCATCCCGAAATACATCAAACTCAGGTAGGTTGGTAAAATAGACAGCAAATCGACTACACCAAAAAAACTGCGTGAATATTTTATCGGATGAGGACTGCAATACAATCGTAACAAATACTCTACTGTAAATAAGATTGTAAAAATCCATTCAATAATAAAAAAATACTCAGCAAATTTTATTCTGTAGGATGTAACACTTTCAAGAATAACAACCAAAACGCTGAGCAGAATCATAATCAACAGGACAATATCAAAGAATCGTCCAGCTTTGGTATGCGTGCCAAAAATTACAATATACAAGCGCTTTCTTAAACTCTGATCATGATAGTGATACATGAATTTATTATAGTTTTTTAAGTAATTATTAGGCTAAGTTACATAAAAAATTACGGATTTATCGTTGTAATAAATCCGTAAGAGAAGCAACTATTATGCACTCATTTATTCGTATTTACCAGATTAACAGGCACACATATATCAAGAACAAATTTCCCCTCAGGATGTTCTTCATGATTATTATGATACAATTCATAAGGCAGTCCATTTACTGGCTGATATTTTGATTGAATTAGCCATGCACAAACGGCATTCCAGGCTGGTTCGAATTCATTAACACTGATTTCGAAACGACCAACGGCATACAAGCCCGCAGGCGTTTTCATACTACCGAACTCTCCCTCGGGTTTAATATCCTTGCTTACGGTTATGCAAGCACTTTGTCTCAGTTTTTCAATAATTGTAATATTCGGATCATCGTGGTAAACCGTCATTGTTTTTACATCCGGCGTAAGAAGGCCTTTGGGGCCTGCCCATGCCATAAGGCGTTCATATGCTTTGCCAATAAGATGATATGGCCCGGTATGCCTGCAATAAATCAGATGCATTTCTGGCATGTGTTTTACGCAAATATTATTTTCGTACATCGCTTTCCACTTTTTATAAGGTTCGAATTCCCAAAAGTACGATTGAGTTGAACGATCGATTTTGCTATTCTTGCGTATTTGACCATCACTAATTGCTGGCCATTTTTTACGATACTGGGCAGCACTCATTTCAAAATGTCGTTTAAATGCTCTTGAAAAGACTGCCTGACTGCTGAATCCACAAGCATATGCAATTTCGTTTACAGGAATACTGGAATCTGAAATCAACATGGATGCTGCTTTTTCGATTCGTAAACGGTTCATAAAACCATAAGGTGTTTCTGATGTCATCAGCGAAAAAATACGATGAAAATGAAATGGCGAAAAACATGCTTCTCGTGCAAAATCTGCAAGATTAAGCGATTCGGACATGTGTTTCTCAAAAAAATCAATCGCTTTGTTTATCCGGGCAATATATACTTCATTTACGGCCATCGTACTTCTTTTATAGGCAAAATTGCACTTTTCTCCCAACGAACAATTTGCAATTATTGCTAATTTTCAAAAAAACGAATTTTAACTAATCATCTGGTCGTTGTTTGGCATATCCGAAATCAATTGCAAATACTCATCTTCCGAAATAATTTTAATATTAAGTTTCTTAGCTTTCTCAAATTTTGCCGGGCCCATGTTTTCTCCTGCGATAATCAAATCTGTTTTTGAAGAAATTGATGATACATATACTCCTCCGTTCTGCTCAATACTTTGAATTATTTCTTCACGGGTAGCAAAATATTTAAAACTACCACTGGCTATTATCCGTGAACCCTTGAGTGGTCCGAATCTCCTTGTTTGAGGGGTTTCGTATGTCATTGATAATCCAGCATCTTCCAGACGTTTTACCATGGATCGATTATCAGTATTGGCAAAAAAGTTTGTAAGGCTTTCTGCAATTTTTTCGCCAACATCATCAACAAGAATTAACTCCTCATATGTCGCAGACATTATTTGCTTCATAGACGGGTGCGAAGCTGCAAGTTTTTTGGCTACGGTTTCTCCAATATGTCTGATTCCCAGAGCAAATAACAGCCTTGGAAAGGGAACTTCTTTGGATTGCACAATGGCTGATAAAATATTTTCTACTGTTTTTTCCCTGAAACTAACCGTACGCTCTTTGCCATTTTCAGAAGTTGGAGGGTATGTTTTTTCGAGTCCAATCAATTGATCATAACGGAGTGTATAGAAATCTGAAACATCCTTCAATAATCCTTTTTCATATAATAAATCAATTTTACCTTCCCCCAGGCTTTCTATTTTCATCGCTTTTCGGGCGATAAAATGTTCCAACCGGCCTTTTATTTGCGGAGGACAATGCAGATCGTCGGGGCAATAATATGCTGATTCTCCATCACTTCGTGTTAAAGTTGATCCACATTCGGGACATGAAGAAATGAATTTAACAGCCTCACTTTCTTCTTTTCGCTGTTCAAGATCAACCGCAATTATTTTTGGAATTATCTCCCCTCCTTTTTCAATGATCACATAATCTCCAATTCTAACATCAAGGGAAGACATTACATCAGCATTATGCAAGGAAGCACGTTTTACAGTCGTTCCGGCCAGAAATACCGGCCGGAGTTCAGCCACAGGGGTTATAGCACCGGTTCTGCCAACCTGATAGGTAATGCCGAGTAATTGAGTTACAGCCTGTTCAGCTTTATATTTGTATGCAATGGCCCAGCGTGGTGATTTAGCGGTATAGCCAATACGCTCCTGAACCGCATATTCATTTACTTTTATAACAACACCATCAATATCGTATGGTAATTCTGATCGGGCTTCCGCGACGGTATGAATGAAATCAAAAATTTCAGCAGGCGTTTTACACAGAGCAATGAATCCGGATTGGGTAAAACCCCATTTTTTTGATTCTAAACTATGGTTGTAATAATTTCGGATACTACTCTCATCTTCAATAAATCCGTATGGAAAAAATTGCAATTTGCGTTTTGCTACTTCCGAGGAATCCATAAGTTTGAGACTTCCGGCAGCGGCATTTCTTGGATTGGCAAAAAGATTTTCCTCTTCTGCCTCTCTTTGTTCATTTAAAGAATTGAAAGCATCGTGCGGCATAAATATCTCGCCCCTGACTTCAAGAAATCCCGGGAAATCACCTTTCAACTTTAATGGTATGCTGCGTATGGTTTTTACATTGTCAGTCACCTCATCGCCCTGAACACCATCACCACGGGTTAAAGCTTGGGTTAAAATGCCGTCCTGATATGTCAGGCCAATGGCTACACCATCGTATTTCAATTCACAAACATATTGAAAAGGCTCCTCGTAAAGTTTTCTTACGCGTATATCAAAATCCATCACTTCCTCCTCCGAATACGTATTTGATAAGGACAGCATGGGAGACGAATGACGTATAGTTTTGAAATTTCGGTTAATACTCCCTCCTACTCTTAGTGTTGGAGAATCCGGTTGACGAAGCTCAGGAAATTGACTCTCCAGCTTATTCAATTCATCCAACAAGCGATCAAATTCAAAATCACTAATCTTAGGGTCAGCATGGTCATAATATAAAATATTATGTCTTTCAATTTCCCGGCTAAGAAATTCTATTTGTTGTTTTGCTTCTTGTATATTCATAAATATCAGTCGCTTCGTCCTTCAAAAAAATAATTATTACGATAAAGAATAATGGTTTCGCCGGCTTTGCAAAAGCGAATTTTTTCCAGAATTCGTTCAGCGGGGCCAGCCTCAAATGTAGCCTGATATCCAATGTTTAATACTAAAGGATACATCTTTTGAATTCGTGTTTTAAAATCATCTTCTTTAAAAAATATAACAAATCGGGGCATATAGTTTTTATCTGTACGGATGCTGTCAAAGAGGCTTTTTCGCGATTGCCCCAGACCGAGATGATATTCTCTAACGTCTTGCCGCAGATAAAACATAGGTAACAAATACGAGCTTGAATCCATGGATCTTTCAGTAAATACAGATGTTACGTTTTTAAATTCGGAGATATGTTTCATGCTTTCGATTCTGGAACGGTTCGAATACATGGTGGTAGCAAGGGGCAACAATCCGATATTAACAATCCAGAATGCCAGGAGCATATAATTATAAATTTTCTGATTGTTTTTAATTATAGAAGCTCCTCGTATATATAACATCCACCCACTGGCACCGGCAATAATCATAAATGGTACCGATGGCAGGATATGTATCATCGATTTTGAAGGGTTCAGGGCAAACCAGATTATAAACAATGAAGTTGGTAAAACAATAAGCATCAGTTTTTTCCACATTCGAATAAAACCCCAGAGCAAAAAAAGACTGAAGGGTGGAATACACAATAAGGTTAATATTAAAAGGTATTTAAACGAACGTGAGAACGTGATTTGTTTAAATTCGATGAATGTCGTTTGAATAAAAGCTTGTATTTCCACATAGGGTTTTCCCCAAACAAGAATATCGGGGATTCCCTGAAGTAATCCAATGGATAGTACTAATCCTGCGATAAATAAAAGTAGTTCGAAATACATTCCTAAGAATATCAATGCCAGTAGAATACCAATGGTAAAAAAGCTACTTCCAAACCAAATTGAAAAAGCAAATCCCATAATAATTCCCGAAAGCAATGAAGGAATGAGTGCAGGCTTCTTCCGGTTTATGAGTAACCAGACTCCTGCAACCAAAAAAGGAATTACAAAGGCTTCCGGCAAATTTCTCACGTTAGTCCAGGGAAGAAACCAAAGAATAGCCAGCAAGATTCCGGCAAATTCCCCAGCAGCTGGTCCTGCTTGACGACGAGCAATGCGATAACCCAAAATTACCGTCATCATAGAAAGAAAAGCATGAATACCTCTTATTATCATCATTTTATCTTCCGGAGAAACAATTCCAGTGATGCGAAAGACATAAAACAGAAGAAGCATTAGACCCCGATATAATAAGCTTTCGCCTGCAGGTTTACCTAATGGGATATGGCCTGGTTGCCAGTTTCCGTAGAACTCACCATTGGCCCAAAAATTCATGGGTTCAATAATGTTGAAATGTTCGGAATCAAATCCAAAGCCTTGAGCAAAAAAGACTGCGATAAACCGACTGATAACAGCGGCAGTTATTATAAACAGAAAGGGTTGCCGTTTCCAGAACCTACGGATAGAAAAACCGATATATGCAATAAGTGGATTGATGGCAAGGAAAAATTAAGTTTGTTGAAAGTGAGTGCACAAAGCTTTGATCTCCACAAGATGACGATGCTTTATTTCCTCACGTTTAGCTTTAGCCGTTTGGGTATAAAATTGATGCGATCCCAGAAAGCGTATCTGTAAATCATACCATTGACTTAATGATAAGTTATTTATTCCCAACATTTTCCATTCGAAGTGTAAGCGATGTGCTAGCATGTGAAAATCTTCACGGCCAAGATAATCAAGATCAGCATCACATAATATTTCTTCCAAATGATTTTTCGGATTTTGAGGAAGTTTTGTGGAAAGAATCATTCCATTAATCTTTAAAATATCTGTAGCCATATACCCAAAAGAAGGAAGGATTTCACTGGCAATCTCACACCCTTTCTCTTCATGATTTTCATATGTATAAATTAATCCGATATCGTGAAGCAAAGCAGCAGTCTTTACCAAAATAACATCATGATTTGAAATTCCCTCAGCCTGAGAAATAAAATCGGCCTGCGTACAAACATCGAGTGTATGCTCCAGACGGTGATATGTCAACTGTGGTTTAAGTTCTCTTCGAAGAATGTCAATAATAGTCTCACTGGCCGAGATAAAATCCATATGCCTTAATTTTATAGCGTAAAGATAAAAAAACGAAGTCGATTTTCCTGAATAAACCGGAAAAGGCCATTAGTTATTTGTAAAGCCTTATTTCAAGAAGCAATTGATGAAACTTCACATACTTCGCGAATTACTTCAGCATCGAACCAGAGTTTAAATAGCCGATAATCGCGTTTTTTTGGCCAGGCCGACGGATATTGCCACCAATTTTGCAATTGTTTATCAAACATTGCTTTATAGTATCGCCGGAGGATGGAGTCAGGTTCAGCAGAAAGTTTTTTCTGCTCTAATAAATATACAGAAGGAGGAATTTGATTCAAGCAAATATTATGATCTTCTTCAAGTATGTTTATCCATTCAACATATGCTTGTCGGGCGTGTAATACAACTGCTACTTTTTTTTCGGGACGATTTGGAGACATTGTGTTGAAACTTTTATTGTTATGAATCTAAAGATACAATCGAAATCTCCCTTTTCGACGAAAATTTGAATTTTTAATAGAAAATTTATTATCTGTTGCATCCTTTCGTATTTTTGTATCAATGAAGATTATTGCTGATCATTATATACCATTTCTAAAAGGAGTGCTGGAGCCAAAAGCTGAAGTCGTTTATGCAAATGGTTCTGACATTATTGCATCACAAATCTCAGATGCCAATGCCCTGTTGATTCGTACAAGGACATTTTGCACTCCATCGCTCCTCGAAAATTCCAAGGTTCGTTTCATTGGGACTGCCACAATTGGGACCGACCATATCGATAAAGATTTTTGCCATTTAAATAACATTGAGGTCGTTTCTGCCCCCGGTTGCAATTCGGCATCGGTAGCGCATTATGTGGCTTCTGCGTTGTTCTGGTATGCGAAAAATCAAAACGTTGATTTGAGTCGATTGTGTATTGGTGTTATTGGTGCAGGAAATATTGGCTCTAAAGTGATTGACTTCTGCCGTGCCCTGGGAATGAACGTTCTGGTAAATGATCCGCCGAGGGCAAGGCTTGAAAGTGAATTTATCATGCATTCCATCGATGAAATTTGCGAAAAGGCTGACGTAATAACATTTCATGTCCCGCTAATTAAGAATGGAAATTTAAAAACTAGACATCTGGCTGACACAGCATTTTTTTCAAAACTCAAATCAGCTCAATTAGTAATCAACACTTCGCGTGGAGAAGTAATTGAATCTTCTGCACTAAAAAGTCACCTGAATTCTAATCCTCATTTTAATGCCATCATTGATGTTTGGGAAAATGAACCATTTCCAGATGAGGATCTAATAAATTGTTGTTATATCGCCACACCACATATTGCTGGTTATTCGCAAGACGGAAAAGCGAATGGAACGGCAGCAGTTGTCAGAGCTCTTAGTGAGCATTTTGAGCTGGGTTTGGATAGTTGGTATCCGGAAAATATTCCGTTTAATCTGAATTCTGAGATTACCATGGATGCCAAAAATTCAGATTTAATAAATATACTCGAATTATTTTACCTTTATACCTATCCGATTTTTGAGGATAGTGAACGATTTAAGTCCCGTATTTCTGATTTTGAACTCCTACGGGGAAATTATCCCATTCGCCGCGATCCTTCCTATTATACGCTTAACCTTCTGAATACAGGTCAAAAATTGCTGGAGGTGATAAAAAAGATAAATATCCGCCTTAAAAATCAATAGTTTATATATTCCTGGAAAATTGTTTGAAGAAAGGCTTTCGTCTGATTTTCTGTCTGAATCCGTTCATCTTCTGGTAAACTTGATTGAAAAGTGTATTGATTCTTGTGATCCCAAATAAAATGACCTTTCGGATTTTTCCAACCAATTCCGTAATCAAACATGAAGTATGCGGAAGGCTTGTAATATCTATTCATCACATTGCGGCTCCACGTAAATTCCGAATGCCCAATTTCGAGTTGAGACAGTATGGTTGATGCAATATCAGTCTGGCTAACTTCATAGTTTATCTGGCGGCCTCTGAATTCCTTTTTAAGTGCATTCCCGTAGAATAATAATGGAATATGGTGATATTCAAATGTATTTGGATGCCAATTCCGATACGAGTTGTGTGAATGATCGGCCACCAAAATAAACAGCGTGGAATCATACCATGTTTCTTGCCTCGCCTTTCTGAAAAAATCGCCCAGACATTTATCGGTATAATAGGCAGAATTGATATATCTCCTCTCATTTCCACCCCACGCAAGCACCTCATCCATTGGCTGATCGTACGGGGAATGCGAACTTAAAGTAAATATCATACTGAAAAATGGCTGTTTTTCCGATTTCAGGTCTTCGATTTGTTCGTTCAAAGTATATTCATCATGGATTCCAAGTTTCCCTTGGGGCAATCCGGATTTAAAATTGTAGATTTCTTTAACTCTATCGAAAGCATTATACATAATATAGCTTTTGATATTTCCGTAGATCAGTTGTCCTCCAAAGTAAAACGAAGAATGATACCCTGTTTCATTCAGTTTCTTAACCAGGCTGGGAAGATTGGAATATTTATCCGGTTGTACCGTAATGGACGTATAAGGATGTGGAGGAAAACCGCCCAAAATAGCGGCTATACCCTGCTCAGAACGTGCTCCTCCGGCATATGCTTTTGTAAATAAAAGGCCATTTTTTTCGAGAAGAGCAAATTCAGGCGTTATTCCTGGTTCAGCTCCAAGACTTTCTATTAAATCAGCTGACCAACTTTCGAGCATTATCAAGACAATATTTGGATGCTTGATTTCTAATATCGAAGGTGTACTATCATTTTCGGCCGATACGGCATTAAGAGCCATTTTTCTAGCAGTCTCCGGATTGAAATAATCGAAGGGATTGGATGAGGCAAACTGTCGATTTTCAAAAATACTGATATAGAGATTGAATGCTGAATTTACCGAAACAACATTTAATATTTCCTGCTTTGAAAAATACGACTGGCTCTGGTTAATTGGTATTTGTTGCAGTCCTCCGCGGGCTCCAATTACCAGTGATGGTAATAGTACAATAAATGCTAATATGCCTTTCCACATTGCGGGTTTACTTCCATAGAATTCTTTTTCTGAGAAGAAACGAAAGAACCAGATTCCAAAGGCTGTATAAATAAGAATAAAAAGCGTGAGGACAAGGATGATTATGGTTCGTGCTGATTGTATAACTTCTGCCGGATGACGCAGGTACAGCAGTGCTTTATAGGTCAATTTTGTTTGCCATTCTTCGTATAAACCTGTTTCACCAGCTAAAATCAAAGCAAATAGAAAAACCAGCAACGCATTATAAACACGTATGCTTCTGACAATCCAAGCTCTATAATACAGGCTTCTGAAAATGAGTAATAAAAAGGGGATAAATGCCAAATAGCAAATCGTCGAAAAATCAAGTTGTACGGAGTGAGGAAAAACCAGCAAAATTTCAGAGAATTTCACTCCTTGAATCCTTAAAGTCCCCGAATAAAAAATCAGAAAGAAAATCCGGCCGAGGGCGAAAAAGAGTAACCAGAATATAAAAAACTTAAGAAGCGGGAAAATAATTTTTTTCAAGAAGGAGTGATTAAAGTTTCGGGGAATTATACATATGTGGTATTACTTTCGATGAACTTAATTATTTCATCTTTATCATCAGCATTATACCAATGATAATCATCTTCACGGGTAAACCAGGTTAATTGCCTCTTTGCGTAACGTCTGGTATTGGTTTTTATTTTTTCAACAGCATCCATTAAACTCATCTGATTTCCGAGATGAGCGAATAACTCTTTGTATCCTACGGTATTTAAGGCATTTAATTGTCTGAATTCGAAGAGTGATTCAGCTTCCTGTAAGAATCCATCATCAATCATTTTATTCGTTCTAAGATTGATTCTGTTGAATAATTCTTCTCTTGGCCTGTTAATGACAATTTTAAGGATGTTAAACGGCCGGCTATGCTTTGGCGTCGTTCTTTGCTGACTATATGCCTGCCCCGTAGTATAACACACTTCAAGAGCCCTGAGTAGCCGCATTGGATTTGCGAGATCCACTTCATGATAATAATCGGGATCGAGCAGTTTTAATTGTTGACGTAAGGATTCGATTCCCTGAGTTTTAAATTGTTCATTCAACGATTCGCGGAGTGTTGGATCGATATCCGGGAAATTATCGATTCCATTGCATAAAGCCCTGATATATAATCCTGAACCACCCGTACAAATAGCAAAATCGCTTTGCTGAAATATTATTTTCAGACACGCTAGTGCGTCGTTTTCATAACGCGAAACGTTATAATCGTCATGGATGCTCAGGTGACCAATGAAATGATGTTTAATACCATCTTGTTCTTCAATATCCGGAGCCGCAGTACCAATTTTCATTTCATGATAAAACTGACGCGAATCAGCCGAAAGAATTTCAGTCTTCAGATGCTTTGCTATTTCGACGGATAGTGCAGTTTTTCCACAAGCTGTTGGGCCCGCGATAACGATTAGAGTTTTGATTGAATTAGACGCCATGATATGACTAATCGTCGTAATCTCTTACCTGAAAACCACTGCTTTCTAACTCATCATCATCCATTTGGCTGAATTCGTCTTCAGAGCTGTAGTCGTCATCATCATCGTCATCGTCGGATACCTGACTAATATATGCTTCTGAATCGGAAGACGAAGCCTCTTCATCAGAATTTTTTTCTATAGGTTTACGGCCTCTTTTTTTAGCGGGTTCAACAATTTCAAGCAAGGGAGTTTCACCGGCAATAATCTTACTAAACGTATCATCTTCAAGCATGGATTCAATGTCTTCCTCAATCAAATCGTCGGGTATATCATCCAACGATATTGGAATGCTTACACGCTTACCCAGTATTGTTTCTATTTCATTATCTTCAAACACAGGACCGGGAAGAATTTTCTTATACGTTGCATCTCCCCTGCTAACAACACATTTGGGATACGATGAGGCATCATCAACGGAATGTATTTTCAGCAATTCTAAATAAAACAATTTGAATTCGTTGGCATGATACTCAAGAATAATGTATTGATGCGGATCTTCCATAAAATCGCGAAGCTTTGCATCTTCTAATTTATAGAAAGGCATTCGGGCTCTTCTGACGCCATCACGAACATCATCATCGTCATCATTGGAAAAAACACCTTTAACTGCCTCTTTAGCAATTTCTTTTTGCCGTACCCAACGTACATTGGCGATGTAAAAAATTCCATTAAATTCAACAGGAAAAGCAGCGGCTAATCGTATCGTTTCAAGAAATAGTTCAAATGTACTACCCGGCGTGATATCAATATCCCGAACAAATTCATCTTCTCCTTCACATGTTAGCCGAAACCGGTATAAATGCATTATTTCAAATTTTTAGTATCAATAAATTTCAAAAACTTCTACATACACTTCATTTTCAAA
Organism: Bacteroidales bacterium; assembly: GCA_030656615.1. Lineage (GTDB taxonomy): Bacteria > Bacteroidota > Bacteroidia > Bacteroidales > TTA-H9 > JAUSOY01. Next base: position 46,810 of record JAUSOY010000033.1, read on the forward strand.
CAAATATATGATAATTAGTTTAACAAACCAACATCAAATCTGCAATAATTCCATCACTTTGTATCCAAAAATCGCGATGGATTTGAATCTTTTCATTTTGCAAAAATAATATTCCTTGTTTAATTTTCCGTTCCGACTGTTGTAGGAAATAATGAAAGATCTCTTTACCATACATTTCTTCAATAATTTTCAAACTCACACCCCATTGAGTCCTGAGTCCGGTCATTAGGTATTCATTAAATTGGGTTTGATGGTCAAGCACTTCGTATTCAGACGGTAGAACACCATTATTTATAGAAGAAAGATATTGATTTAATGAAGAAATATTCCACCACCGTTTGTTATTAAAATACGAATGGGCTGAAGGACCGAGTCCCAGGTAGGCTTCTTTTGTCCAGTAAGCTGTATTATGCCGCGAATATTTCTTGTTCCGGGCGAAATTTGAAATTTCATAATGCTCAAATCCCAGATTCGGCATCAAATCCTGAAGAATTTTGAAATGCCTTACAGCCGCATCTTCATCAGGAGCGATAATTTGGTTTTTCAAAATATTATATGATAATGCCGTATTTGCTTCAATGGTAAGTGCATAGGCCGATATATGTTCAACTCCGGTTTCTGCTGCCATAATAATATTCCGCCTCCAGTCATCATCATTCAATCCGGGAATTCCATAAATCAAATCAAGACTAAAATTGTTGAAACCATTTTTTTGAATCGATTGAATGGTAGCAAAAATTGATTCCGCTTTATGATTTCTTTGCAGATATATAAGATCCTGTTCTCTAAATGATTGTATCCCTATACTTAAACGGTTTATTCCGATGTTTTGCCATGCAGCCAAATTCTCTTCAGAACAGTCATCCGGGTTTGCTTCCAGCGTTATTTCTGCATCAGCAAGTACATTATATTCAGCATGTAAAAATTTAAGAATATCTGAAATTTGATTTGGGTTTAACATCGATGGTGTACCACCTCCAAAATAAATTGTATGGATATCCTGATCTGCGAAAGTTCCTTTATGTAAGTCAGCCTCCTTAATAATGGCTTCATGAAATTCCCTTATGAATTTTGATGAAGCCAGTGAAAAAAAATTACAGTAGCCGCATTTTGTTTTACAGAATGGAATATGAATATAAATGCCTGCCATATTATTTTTTAAGAACAATCCGGAATGTTGTGCCTGTACCGGCTTGAGAATGTTTAACGTAGATATAACCTTTATGATACATTTCTACAATGCGTTTTGACAAGGACAATCCAAGACCCCAACCCCTTTTCTTACTGGTATAACCTGGATTAAAAATGGCTTTAAACTTCCCTTTATGAATGCCTTTGCCGGTATCTGAAAAATCGATATAGATTTGTTTGGGATCTTCTGTTACCCGAATACTTAAACGACCATGACCTTCCATGGCATCAACTGCATTTTTTGTAAGATTTTCGATAACCCATTCAAAAAGATTGGCATTTAATGGTACAAGATAGGGCTCTCCTTCAGGAATCTGAAGATCGAATTCAACGCGTGACGATGTTCTGGCCCGTAAGTATGTCATCGAACGTCTAATAAGATTTGCAAGGCTTTCGATTTGAAGTTGAGGCTTTGAACCAATTTTGGAAAATCGTTCGGTTATTACCTCAAGCCGGTCAATGTCATTTTGAAGCTCATCAAGCGCTTCGTGCTTCAATCCGTCCAATTTCATGACTTCTATCCATGCCATCATCGATGACAAAGGAGTTCCGAGTTGGTGTGCTGTTTCTTTCGACATACCAACCCACACCTGGTCTTGTTCCGATTTTCGTGTCCATGAAAATACGAAATACGAAATCACAAGAAATAATCCAATGATTATCAACTGAATAAATGGAAAATATCGCAGTTGGGTTAGGAGAAAACTATCTTTATATAATACAAGACAGGTCCCATGTTCCGACAAATTTACAGTTATAGGCTTATTTTCTCCTAAAATATTACCTATCACGGCAGGAAATGCCAGACTTGTGTCGATATTTCCTGATGCAATAATTTTGGTCATTGCAGAATCGGTAATCAGAACTGGTACGGACGCTGAGTTGGCAACAACTTCATTGATAAAACTCTGATTAAGGTCGTTCAGAACATCCTGCAATTCAGAAAATAATCTTGAATCGCGATAAAAAAGGAAATGATATTTATTGGCGATATAATGGACGGTAATGGGTGGATATGTTCCAAAATGCTTTGTAAGGCTGTCTTTATTCCACTTGGATGTAGAATGGCCTTCCAGATTATTGGTGCTGAGAATGTGATAATTTTCATCTGTCAATACAACCGGAATGGTTTTATTGTTTTCGATAAGCCGTAAATAAAACGTTAAATCATTTTCCTGCTCACTTTGAATCAGCCTTCGATACGCTTCAGCCAAGGTTTCTACCCTCCGTCTTTCTTCTTCCTTGATCTGAGCGAAAAAATCCTCGGTGTATTTTACCAAACTGGCTTTTCGATTCACAGCATCTGCCCAAAGACGTAGGTTTTTACGTTCTTCGGTGGCAATTTTATTTACGATTACATTCGTAAAATAAAGCGTTCCCAGGAAGATAATAAGGCCACCTGATAATAAAAGCCATTTCCATTGCCGTTTACGGGCATAAATATTCATACGGGATATTTTTTGCAATTTACAAATATTAACGCAGCTATAAGGGTTCCGGTATTTGTTGCTACTACATTAAATGAATTTTTATTTATCTGCAATTTTAGGATTCCTTATATACATTCAGAACTTGGATATAAGAATTTTAATTGTATTTTTATCGTGAAAAATCCGTGTTGGTTTTATCCAATTTGGTATAACAGCGATACAACGATAAAACAAACCGTGGTCTTCTTATTTTCAAATTATCAGGAATCGTAAATCAATTTAATGCGTTATGATTTGTTTAATACGGGTGTCACGCCTAAGAAGAATTTCCAATTACATCATTGCTGGTTCAGCGATTTTATTCTTAACAAATTGTAGTTCTGCAAGATATTCTTCAGAATTTAAAACTCAAAAAAAACAGCTGGACACATTGGTGTTTTTTGATCCTATTGTTAGGATTGGGTTAAAAGATTTTAAAAATCAATACATTGATACCGTCATTGGTCAGCAGATTAAAATGCAAATTGGAGAAATTGCAACAAGTATCTTGTCATCAAAATACATACTCGAAAAGCAAGAAATTCCTGAGATTGAAACTGAATTATTAGATGAGCTTTATTGTAATCTCGACAATTCAAAAGGACAGCTAAATGGAATACCATGTGCCACGATCCTAAAAGATATACCTATTGCATTTAAACACCGATTTGTTCTCCTGATTACGTTCAATAGTAAAATCAATCCTAACTACGGCCCCCACCATAACATTGCAATGGGCATGGCAACAAATAGTATAATTTTTGCGCCTCATACGAAACCATCTTCAAAAGTACGCTTGTTGGTTTTAGATACAAAATTGCAAGAAGTTGTATACTACGACATACTAACGAGTACAAATTACGATCCTCGGATTCGAAGTGAAGTTGAGCATCTTATAAGAAAGATTTTAAGAGGAATTTACTACAAATAGACTCATTTCTACAATATCTTTTGTATCGCAAAACATTATTCTGCAATCTTCCGAAACATTTCAGAGCGGATGACGATACGTTTCATTACATGAAAATTATTATGGTTTATCAACTGCTTGTCTCCGTTCAGAAACGAATTCTGGTTTGGTGAAACAAGGCATAAGCGCTATTTTTGCAATCAAAACCAGACAATTTAAACCATGACAAAAACGATTGATCAGCAAGCGGCAGATAACATTCGTGTATTATCGGCAGCAATGGTGGAACAAGCAAAATCTGGACATCCGGGAGGTGCGATGGGTGGCGCAGATTTTATTCATATTCTTTTTGCAGATTTTTTACGCTTTAAGCCCGAAAACCCAACCTGGTTTCTTCGCGATAGGTTTTTTCTTGACCCCGGACATATGTCGCCGATGTTATATTCCGCGATGTCGCTGATTGGGAAATTTTCGATGGATGAACTGAAGAATTTCAGGCAACTTCATTCCCCTACTCCTGGACATCCTGAACTTGACAGGGAAAGAGGAATCGAAAACACTTCCGGACCACTGGGTCAAGGTCATACCATGGCTGTTGGTTCAGCCATAGCTGAACGCTTTATGGCGGCACGATTTGGAGAAACGATTGCTCATAAAACCATCACATACATTTCTGACGGCGGAATTCAGGAGGAAATTGCGCAAGGTGCCGGACGTATTGCCGGACATTTGGGGCTCCATAATCTTATCATGTTTTATGATGCGAATTCCGTTCAGTTGTCGACCATGGTTAATGAAGTTACCAGTGAGGATACGGCAGCAAAGTATAAAGCCTGGGGTTGGAATGTAACAACCATCGATGGAAACAATCAGGATGAAATACGTAATGCCCTGAATGATGCCTGGAAGGAATCTGAGAAACCCAGCCTGATTATCGGAAAATGTATTATGGGTAAAGGCCTGGTTAATGAATCCGGCGCTAAAATGGAAGGCCAATGCTCTACGCATGGTCAACCGGTCAGCAAAGCAGGAGCATCTTTTTCCAAATCGGTTGAAAATCTCGGAGGAAATGCTCAAAATCCATTCAGTATTTTTGATAATGTTGAGGATTATTATCGTTCAATTCTGAAACAAAAAACAAAAGCGGCCGAATTACGTGATTCTGAATTTGAATTGTGGGCATCTGCAAATATTGAAAAATCGTCAAAACTATTACAATGGTTGGGTGGACTTCCTCCTGAAATCCATTGGGATGATATCGAAATAAAGCCCAATATTGCCACCAGAGTTGCATCGGCCAATATTCTGTCGCATTTCGCAAAAAATATTGAGAATATGATTGTTATGTCGGCCGATTTGGCGAATAGCGATCGCACCGATGGCTTTCTAGAGCATTCAAAACCAATTATAAAAAATGATTTTAGCGGTGCTTTCTTACACGCTGGTGTTGCAGAACTGAGTATGGCCGCTATTGCCAACGGAATTGCCCTTCATGGTGGCATTCATGTGGCTTGTGGTACTTTTTTCGTGTTCTCAGATTATATGAAACCGGCCATACGCTTGTCGGCTTTAATGGAATTACCGGTGGTGTACATATGGACCCACGATGCCTTCCGGGTTGGCGAAGATGGTCCTACCCATCAGCCAATCGAGCAAGAAGCGCAAATTCGACTGATGGAACATCTGAAAAATCATTCGGGTCGAAATTCGATGCTGGTTCTTCGTCCCGCTGATCATCAGGAAACGTGCGTTGCATGGCAAATGGCCCTTGAAAACACACAATCTCCTACAGGGCTGATATTATCGCGTCAGAATATTGTTTCATTGCCTCAGGATAGTTTTTCAAAAGCAAATGAATCAACAAAAGGTGCCCGAATTATTATCGGTCATGAAAAACCTGATTATATATTTGTGGCCAGTGGTTCTGAAGTTTCGACCTTAGTGGGTGCTTCGGCAATTTTATTGGAAAAAGGAATCCGTATCAATGTTATTTCAGTGATTTCTGAAGGATTGTTTCGTAATCAGGATGAAACCTATATTCAAAACATTTTAAAACCGGGCATTGAAGTATTCGGACTAACTGCCGGACTTCCTGTAACTCTTGCAGGTTTGACGAAGGATATCAATCACGTTTTTGGTATGAATGGCTTTGGATATTCAGCACCAGCGGAAATACTCGACGAAACCCTGGGTTTCACACCGGCTAAATTTGCCGATTGGTTTCTATCGAAGATATAATATACTTGTATTTAAAAAAAATGGCCACCCTAACGGATGGCCATTTTTTTACGTTGAATTTATTAATTCTGAACCAAATTTGGATTTACATCGATTTCGCGCTGAGGTATTTTAAACATCAAACGAGAATCGTCGTACGGAAGATTATAATTCGACATACTTGATTTTTGCAAGCGGCGATAGTTATGGAACTGATCGCCTTCGATATATAACTCCTTGGTCCGCTCATATTCGAGTTTCTTAAAAGTAAGACTCATTTCGGCTGGTAATCCCCTTTTTGTCCTGACCATATTCATATCGGCCAAAGCAAGCGTGGGGTTAGTCGGATAAAGATTAAACCGGGCTTCAGCTCTATTGAGATAAATTTCAGCCAGGCGAATAACCGGAACGCTCATGTATCTATCGTCGTATTTGGTCGAAAACCATTTACTTCCAATGAACGCAAGTAATTGACTCTTACGCTTGTCGGCGTCGCCACCCGAAAACAGGAATATTTTAAGAATATCGTTCGAAGGTGATAATTTTGCACCACTGGCTTTACGATAATATCCATTCAATGTTCCTGAGGAACCATCTGTTTTGGTACTCATAATGGCAAAAATGGTTTCCTTACCGGGTTCAGGCAAATAATTCAATGGAAGGCTATCAACAAGGTCAAACTTATTGCTTTCAATTACGCTAGTTGAAATAATTTCGCAATTTGGATAGTCGCCTTTGTAGAAATAAACTCTTGACAGATATGCCGCCGCTGCCCATTTCGTAGCTCTTTGACTATTCGTCTCCGGCAACTGATCCATGGCCTTATTTAAGTCAGCGATGATTTGTGTATAGCAAGCCTCGATTGTAGCCCTGGAAGGTTTCGCATCATCACCAATAATTCCTGTTGGTTTTGTGAGTAATGGAACACCCAGACCCGTTTTTGGATTTCCCCAATAACGCAGAATTTCAAAAGTGATTGCCGCTCTAACGAATAAGCATTCTCCTTCTATTCTGTTTTTAATGGCCGGAGTAAGTTCCGGGTCTGTAACGGCAGGGATATTTGCCAAAATCACATTGGCCTGATTAACTATCCAGTAAGCATTAGACCACATGGAAGCGGAAATGCGGTTATCGGGCGTAAGGTTTTTATCAAACATTTGTGTTTCTTCATACACAATGTTTCCTTCCCCTGATTTTTTAACAAAATCGCCGAGCATATCGCCCGCGGCCTGAAAATTACCTCCGTATAAATCGCCACCCTGCATACGGTCGTACATTCCAATCACAGCAGTTTGTAATCCAATCACGGATGTAAATGCCAGTTCTTCACTTAATTCCATTTTTTGTTCCATGTCCAGAGCCTTTTCACAGGCGGGAAGGAGAATAGAACCGATAAACAGAATGGTAAATAATTTATATATCGTTTTCATATTTATTCAGAATTTGATGAATTAAAATTGAAGATTTAAACCAATCTGGAAGGTTTTAATCTGAGGAGGACTCAGATAAGTAACTCCCTGGGTAATGTTACCGGAAGCATCACGGTTTACTTCAGGATCCCAACCTTTATAATCGGTGAACGTGAGCATATTAGTCCCCATCACATAGATCCTCAATTTCTGAATCTTCAATCGATCGGCTACTTTTTGAGGCAGCGTATATCCCAATACAATATTTTTCAGACGAACGTATGAAGCGTCATCGAGATACTGGGTTGTATTGTATGTAGAATAAGTATCTTCCCAAACAAGTTTCGGGATATCTGTAACATCACCAGCAGTCTGCCAGCGGTCGAGAATTGTAGTCATTTGATTCCAGTTGCTTCCGATTTTTCCACCTTCGAAAAATTTGCCATCATCACGATAAACATCTTGTCCGAGTGCAAAAGTGAATAGGAAACTAAAATCGAATCCCTGGTACGAAAAGTTGTTATTAACTCCGCCAAAGATTTCAGGATATGGATTGCCAACAACCACGGCATCACGATCATAATTCCACTCTTCGGTTTTTTCACCGGTAAGCTGATTAATGAATAAAGGTTTACCGTTTTCAGGATTAACACCTGCATACTCTACCAGACGCCAGGCACCAATCGGATGACCTTCCTGAGCAAAATTATTACCGTAGTTTTCGCCTGAGATAATTTGTCCTTCGATATCCGTAATTTCATTTTTGTTACGGCTGAGATTAATGTCGGTTGACCACTTCAAACGTCCAATAAGGTTATTACTGGTTAAGAAAAACTCAACTCCCGTATTATCCATTTTTCCAACATTCCGGGTAATACTTGATGATCCGGATGTTTGAGGCACATTAACCTGAAGAAGCATATCGGAGGTTTTCTTAATATAATAATCAAAACCACCACTGATGCGGCCATCAAGAATACCAAAATCAAGACCTATATCAAGCTGACCTGATTTTTCCCATCCCAGTTCCGGATTGGAAAGGTTACTGACACCTATACCAGGTTCATTATTATATTTTGTGGTATAGTATAATCCTAAATAGCGGAAATTTCCGATTTCAGCATTTCCGGTGATTCCATAACTTCCACGAATTTTTAAGAAAGATAACCATTCTATGTCTTTCATAAAACGTTCTTCACTAAGGATATATCCCATTGAAACTGCCGGGAAATAGCCCCAGCGATTATCCGGTCCAAAACGTGATGAACCGTCACGACGGATATTGACCGTGGCAAGTAATCGATTATTATACGTGTATCCGGCCCGTGCAAAATAGGAAACAAAACCGTATGCTGATTCATAATCAGACCCGGTTTGAATGGTGCCACCATTGGGATTGGTTAGCGAAGGATTTGCATATTTGGTACCTACGAGCTCTACTTCGTACTGTCGGTTTTCGTAAACAGAAATACCTGCCAGCGCACTAACATCATGCTTTGCATTGAAAGTCCGCTCAAAATTCAAGGTTGTATTTGAATTCCAGCTTTCAACCTGAACACGTCTATCACTCGAAATAGCGTCTTCGTACAAGATAGTTCCTTCATATTTGCGTTCTCTCTGATAATAAGCATCGGTTCCGATTTCTGAACGAAATTTCAGGTAAGGGGTGATTTTATATTCGCCGTATATGTGTCCAAGTAATGAAACTCCATGAGCAACATAATCGAGGTTTTCTCTTTCGGCAACAATATTAGCTTTGCCTGAGGTCCTTGCGCCAAAATAGTTTCCTACAGAATCATAAATGGGCATGATGGGTAAAGAACGACTCTGAGCTGTACCTAAACCACCTGCCCAGCCCGTTGGAACGCGATTATTAATCGTTTTCGAGATGTTAATGCTTGTTCCGAATTGAAACTTTTCATTAACTTTCTGGTTCAGACTCATTTTTGTAGAAAAACGCTTAAAATTATTTCCTTCCAAAACACCCTTCTCATCGAGATAGGCACCACTAACATAATACGTGGTTTTACCACTTCCGCCGCTGGCAGATAAATTGGCAGATTGGGTAAAGCCTTTACGTAAAGACTGGTCAATCCAATCGACAGAAGTATTTTGGGCAATTTTTTTCGTAATTCCAAAAGGCAGATTAGCCCAATAGTCATCCATGGTCTTACCAAACTGAGGAGAATTGGGATCAGCGGCAGAATTTGTCCATGCTTCCTGCGTAAGACTCAGGTATTGCTCCGCGTTAAGCACATCCAATTTCTTGGTTACGTCAGAAATACCAGCATAGTAATCGAAATTAAAGACCGTTTTACCTTCTTTTCCTTTCTTTGTCGTGATAAGTATAACACCATTAGCAGCCCGTGCACCATAAATGGCAGCAGCAGCAGCATCCTTTAACACTTCAATGGATTCAATGTCGTTAGAATTCAATTGTGAAAGAACATTCGCTTTATCAGGAAAACCAGTTCCTGTACCAAAACTTCCTGTAAAAATAGGGACCCCATCAACGATGTACAAAGGCTCAGAGCTGGCATAGATGGAGGATGTACCACGAATACGAATGGTAACACCACCTCCGGCCATACCATTATCCTGAGTAACCTGAATACCGGGTGCTTTTCCCTGTAATGCCGCGTTGAAATTAGTAACCGGAATATTTTCTATATCCTGTGATTTAACTTTGGCTATGGAGCTGGTGATATCGCGCTTGCGCTTGGTACCATACCCTACCACAACCACTTCGTCGAGCATCATCTTGTCTTCTTCAATTTCAAAATCGACCGTTACCGTTTGGCCGGCTACAAGTTGTACATCTTTTAACAGGCGTTTATAGCCCGTAAAACTACAAATGAGTGCATACCTGCCCGGAACTACATTTTGAATGGTGAAAATGCCGTTAATATCGGCAGAAGCACCGAAAAAGGTATGACCTTCGATAAACACATTGGCACCCGGAAGCGATTCGCCACTGCGTTTATCAATTACCTTACCTTTTATTGTACCTGTTTGGGCTGTTGCAGAATAGATTGCAAGAAGCGACAATACAAGCACAAAAGTACGTATGAGTTTAAATTTGTGCATATAACAGCAATTTTGGTTAATAATACAAACTATGTAATAGGGGTTAAAATTATTAAAATATTCATGCATAAACAACCCTCCTAAAAATTGAAAAGTCTTTTTTTATTATTTTTGTTTTTATTATTATATTTACACAAAATATCGGTACTTTTGACTGTATTGAGCAATTTTTATTATGTTAACCAAAATTCATTGACTATGAGAGTTTTTACTTTAAAATTTATGAGAAGAGTTTTAGCACTTTCTGTCGTACTTATTATGAACCTGGCAGTAATGGCACAAATGCCTGCCGCTATTACCATGAGTCCGGAAACTGCTACTGCCGAAGACCAAATTACCCTTACTTTCAATCCTGAACTGGCTTGTTTCCAAAATGCCAGTCTGGTGGGAACCCCTGTTGTTCGTATGCATGGTGGCGTTGGACTTATCAATGGTTCAAACTGGAACAATGTTATCGAGTGGAATGTAAACGGAGCGGATGGCACTGTTAACGCATTCATGCCTAATGGAGATGGCACATATTCGATGACCTTTACGCCAATGACTTATTTTGGTATTCCTGCCGGCCAAATCGTGACAAAAATATGCTGTGTATTTAACAATGGTACATGGGATGTTGATGGACGTGATGTTGATCCTGCCAGCAGTAATTGTATGGACTTTTTCGTTCCACTTGCGTATGCTTCCGCTGATCCTAAGTTCGCCTTTGAACTTAACCTTAACAAACTCGTTGGTAATGGTGGATTCGATCCCATTTCTGATGATGCTTATGTTGTAATGGAAGGATTTGATCCGATTCAGATGACACCAAACACCAACATGATTTATACCGCTGGTATAGAATCTGGACTGGTTGAAGGTCAGAAGTATATTTTCAAATTCAGAATTAAGCAAGGTACAACTAACATTGATGAAGCAGATGATCGTACCATTGAAGCGCTTCCCGGAACTACTACCTACACCGCTTGGTGGAATAATGACGCACTTTCACAAGCTACTTTTAACATTAATATGAAGTATTATGCTCGTGAAAACCGTTTCATTCCTGGTACCGACTTTGTTGATATTGCTGGCTCAATGAATGGCTGGAATGGTGAAAACCATCATCTTGCTGATGCAGACGGCGATACCATTTATAGTATCACTTTCAATGATTTCACTCCAGGTACTATTTATGATTTCAAATTCCGTATCAACGGAAGCTGGGATGATGCAACCTGTGAATTCCCCTCTGGTGGGCCTAACCGTATGTTCCGTGCTCACGAAACCTCAAAAACCATGGATTATGTTTATAACAATTATAAACCCGGTACATGGCCTTACAGAGTTATTGTTGACATGAATGCTGAAATTACAGCTGGTCGTTTTGATCCAGCAACCGAATATGTAGATGTAGCCGGTGGTATGAATGGCTGGGGCGGATACGATGTTCTTTTCGACCGCGGTGCAAAAGGTGGCCGTTATGAGGCTTCTTTCCTCGGAGATCCTAATTTCCCAACCATCGATTTCAAATTCCGTATCAACAGTAACTGGGACAATGCCGAATTTCCATCAGGTGGTCCTAATCGTAGTTATACCATTGTTGACACAGTTGGCGGTGTTATTAACCTTTACGAAGCAGTTTATAATATCCTTGCCACGCCAATGGCTCCTTACGCTTATGGATTGAATATCGACGGTGATGCAGAAGTCGGAAAAGAACTCACTGGTGTATATACCTATTTTGATCCTAACGGTGACTTGGAAGCTACATCAACTTACAAATGGTATGTTGCTGATGATAACATTGGCACAAACCTTACTTTTATTGCTGGTGCTACCAATATGGCATTTACCCCGGTAGAAGCTCAGTACCAGAAATATGTTGCTTTTGAAGTAACTGTTGTGGCTACTACAGGAACTCCCGCAATTGGTGACCCGAAAATAGTTTATTCTTCGATGATTGGACATACTGGAATTATTGATCCAAATGCCAACAAAACGAAGATTTATCCTAATCCTATGAATGGCGAACTGAATATTACAAATCTGAACAACGTTAAACGTGTTGAAATGTACAACCTTACCGGTCAAATGGTAAAATCGGTTGAAAATGTAAACGAACACATTACATTAAACACAAACGATCTTCTTTCAGGTATGTATTTTATCCGCATCACCGGAAATAATGGAAGCGTTTCAACTTCTAAAGTTGTTAAAAAATAGTCTCCATGTTTTGTAAAAAAGGCTCGGCATAACGCCGGGCCTTTTTTTTGCCCCTATAAAATTTGTAGGTTTGTAAAAATTCACAAAACCATCATGAAAAGGACTGAATACTTACTTCTTATTTTATTTTTTACAAGTGTTTGCTCTTCATCGGCACAAAAAAATGAATTTAGAAATCAGGAAGATCCCGAGTCAGAATATGTGCAGCATTGGAATTTTGGACTCAACATGGGTATGATTCTGCCCGATAAGCAGTCTGCTAATTTTTATAATGGAAGCGCTATAAACGAAAATAGTGCAAACAGAATTCTGGACAATCTATACTTTAAACAGCAAATTGTTGAAAACATTGGTTATAACTATAAGTCGTATGATCTCCCAGAAAATATGGCGTATAAAGCTGCTATGAGTGTCGGATTTTATGGAAGATATAACTTTTCTGCCCGCTCTGCATTCATAACTCAGTTTAATTATCATCGACTTAAAGCCAATGATATATTTTTATTGAATCTGGATGTACCTGGCGGCTTCTCGTTTGAGCCAACATATTATGAATGTGCCATTATCGGTCAGGAAGCCAGAACCAACATCGACATTGGGTATATGCGTTCATTCCCCTTGCAGAAAAAAATTTCTATATTTACAGAAATAGGATTCAATCTGAATAATACCGTTGTTGATTTGAATATGATAGGAATCAATAACTTACAATATACCATCAAATATGCCGGCGAACATCCTCAAGGGCCTTATTCCAACAATACATATTACGACCTACGTCAGGGAGGAATAGGCTATGGGGGTTTTATTACCACCGGACTTAGTCTGGAATTTAACGAAAGTGTTAGTTTGGATCCGGCCATCTCTATTTACTGGTCAAAAGTGAGCCTTGCACCTTATGATGCCTTCGGACCCAATTTTATTTTCTTTGTTAGATTTGTCATGAAAAACTCATTGTTTTAGGCTTTGAACAAGCTTCATCTGATTTTGGTTTGTATACTATGAACGATTCGCATATAATTGAACTAATACATAAATATTTTCCTCCCGAAGGGCAGGCTTTCTCATACTATCTTGCTCATGTGACGGCCGTTAGAAGGGTTGCACTTCAGGTTGTGAAACACCACCCCCAATTAAGGGTTAATGTGGGATTAATCGCGGCTGGGGCGATGTTGCACGACATTGGAATTTGCAAAGTACATGCCCCCGAAATTGGCTGTTACGGAGAGCATCCATACCTGGCACACGGCTATCTGGGACGTCAGATACTTGAATACGAAGGGTATAACGACCTAGCATTGATAGCTGAACGCCATACGGGTGTCGGCATCAGTCGTAAGGAGATTATCAGCAGTAATTTAGCTCTTCCCCACCGCGATCTTGTGCCGGAGAGTATGGAAGAATGGATTGTGTGTTATGCCGATTGTTTTTTTTCAAAAACGAACCAAAATCCTTCCAAACCTAAAAGCCTAGATAAAATCAGGGCTTCCATGTTGAAATATGGCGCCGATAAACTTGATGTTTTTGACGGGATTCATCGTGCGTTTGGGTCAGACTATATCTATCTGGATGATTCGGATGGATAAACTTTTTGCCCATCAATAAAAGTCGCCAATACTTTAATCCTGGGGATATCCTTCTCCTTAACGGTCATCAAATCACCTGATAAAATGACAAAATCGGCAACTTTTCCCTTTTCAAGACTGCCATTGATTTTTTCCATAAAACTAGCTTTAGAGGCCCAGATGGTCATTCCTCTCAGAGCCTGTTCGCGTGTTAATGCATTTTCTGTTTGAAAACCATTTGAGGGAAAGTTTTTTAAATCTTTCCGAACAACTGCAGCGTAGAACGTAAGAATGGGATTCACTTCTTCGATCGGAAAATCGGTACCCAATGGCATCCAATTATTTTGAACTAATAATTCAGCATAGGCATAAGAATTTTTAATTCGGTTATTTCCAAGCCGGTGCTCAGCCCAATACATATCCGATGTAGCGTGGGTTGGCTGAACAGAAGGTATAATTGAATATTTACCGAAAAGTTTCATTTCCGAGGAATCAACAATCTGAGCATGCTCAATACGCCACCTTCTGTCGTTGCCAGATTTCAAAAAAGTGGCATAGGCAATTATAACATTTTCTACTCCGGAATCACCAATCGCATGAACATTTATCTGATATCCGTTATCGTAAGCGATCTTGGCCCAATGAATCAGTTTGTCTAATTTATCTACTTCGAGCCCCGTTGTTTTGGCCGCATCGGAATATGGTTTCTTTAGCAATGCGCCACGAGAACCCAAGGCACCATCAGCATATAGTTTTATGGCTCCAATCCGTAATTTTTCAGTTTGATAAACATCCTTGGTAATATATTTATCAAGATTTTCCTGTGTTGGATTCAGCCATGCATCCATCCTGATTTTTAATAATCCATTCAGCTGAAGACTATCGATATTTTCGACAATTACAGCATCCAATCCTGCATCTGCAACCATCGTTAGACCATAAGAAAAACATTTTTTCTCAGCCGCTTCAAGAGCCATAGGCACTAATGAAAGTGGAAATTTGGGTATGATATCTTTAACAAGCTGCATCGCGTTGTCAATGAGTATTCCGGTAGGTTTATTGTTTTTTAAAAGTATTTCACCCCCTTCAACCTGAGTATCTGCCGTTATTCCAGCTTTTCTCATCGCTGCAGAATTAACCAACATTGCATGTCCGTCAATCCGGACTAAAGCTACGGGTGTTTCGGGGAAAGCTTTATCCAAGGAATTACAATCGGGGAAATCCTTTTTAACCCAATCATTTTGATCCCATCCTCTTCCCAGTATCCATTCCTGTGGATTTTGAGTAGTGAATTGCTTCAGGCGTTTTAAAACATCACTCATTGAAGTGGTATTTCTAAGTTCAGCCCAGCGAATCAGCCCTTCCCCCAATCCGAAGAAGTGGCAATGTGCATCGATAAATCCGGGGTAAACACTTTTCCTATCCAAATCCACTACTTCCTTAGCATCAAATTGATTTAGAATATCTGTGCTATTTCCAACAGCCAGAACCTTCCCATCCCGTATTACCATCGATTCGGCCACATGCATCGAATCGTCGAGGGTGTAAATATTACCATTAACTAAAATGAGATCGGCTTTTTCTTTGTTTTGACATGAAGTAACAAACATAAGAGCTATAATTGAAATGCTTAAACGAAACATAATGTTAGATTTTCTTGATTAATAATTTTTTGGTATGAAGTCTGCGACAACCGGAAAATGATGGAAAGTAATCCCAGCAACATTTTCCCATTCAGCGTTATCTCCATCCATCGTAATTGTCTTTTCCTTCGATTGCATATTCATGCAAGAGAATGGGGAAAAAAGGTTTGGAAACGGTTTAAATATTAGTCTCATATGTATGCAGAAATTCCGCTAATAAAGTTAGGTCATTAATAATAAACATGCCATTTGGACTATTAACCTGAAAACCAAGATGATTCTGTATAATAGAAAAAACATGAGGTCCTTCTTGAATCAATTGAAAATCAAATCTCTTCAACATATTAGACAGCAGTGCTATTGTGAATTCATCGGCCTCAACATGTACTTTTCTTGATTTTGTGGTTATTGGTTCAAACGATAAACGATGTGTATCAAAATTAAACGAAGCGTTTTCGAAATACGTATTCATCAGATTTTTGCTGACAATATTTTCCGGAATATCCTGTACGCCTGTAAATCCTTTGGCAATTAGGATAATTTCATCCGAAAGCCTAAACGAAAGTGTGATATCATGGGATGATAATAAAATGGCTTTGGACTCTTCTCTGGCGATTTTCCGCAACAATTGCATCACCTCAATTCTAGATGGAAAATCAAGGAAAGCCGTCGGTTCATCCAGCATGATTATTTTTGTTTCCTGAGCCAGCGATTTAGCAATCATGACCTTTTGTTTTTCTCCATCGCTCAGGTCATTGAAAAAACGGTCTTTTAATGAGAAAATGCCAGTAATATTAAGAACCTTATCAATCTTAATATTATCCTCCGAACGAAGTTTTCCCATGAATCCCGTGTATGGATGCCTTCCCATAGCCACCATATCATATACCCGTAAATGCTCTGTATAGGGTCTGTCAGTAAACACAACGCTCAGAAGCCTTGCCAGTTGGTTGGCAGGAATTGCATTCAAATTTTGGCCATTCATGAGTATTTGCCCGGAAACACAAGGGAGAAATCCAGCCAGAGTCTTTATTAGGGTTGATTTTCCTGCACCATTAGGACCAATGAGTGTATAAACCTTGCCAGCTGATAAATGCAGATTCAGTTCATTTTGAATACAATGGAAACCTTTACCCTTTGGATTTTTATAACCTATACTCAGATTATTACTCTCGGTCAGATATGTTTGTCGTTTGTGAGTATTCAATGTAGAAACTTAGGTGTTTAAAACAATTCGATTAGCATTATGTTTAAAACTTTGTTTTGAGTATGAAGTATATAACAACGGGAGCTCCAAGCAGAGCAGTGATCGCGTTGACCGGAAGATTGCCACCGAATACAGGCAAACGGATAATCAGGTTGACGAAAAGAGTGAGATTTCCACCAATTAATATACTAAACGGAAGAATTTGACGATGATCAGAGGTCGCAAAAAGTAAGCGTGCCAAATGGGGTACTGCTAATCCTACAAAAGCCACCGGTCCGCAGAAAGCCGTTATAACTGCCGTTAAAAATCCGGCAACTAAAATGATAATTATCCGGATGTGTTTTACCTTATGACCCAGATTAGCTGCATAATCTTCGCCTAATAACAAGGCATTCAATGGTTTTACCAATAACAGTGCGAATACTATCCCAATAAACCCGCTTATTAAAAATACCTGAAGTTGTCGATTATCCACCTCGGCAAAGGTTGCCATACCCCATAAAACATATTTCTGAAGAGCATCTTTACTGGCATAGAATTTCAGGATATCGACCACCGCATAGCTCAGAAAACCTATCATAATACCAAATACCAATAAGTTTACCGGATTACGCAGTTTTGTTGCAAAGAGACTTATCAGGACTAAAACCATAGCAGCTCCAATAAATGCGGCTATCGTTATCGCTACATTGGCAGAAATATCGCCCGATAGAAAGCCAGGGAAAAGACTACCCGATATTAAAATTAAAATTGCAACACCCAGACTGGCACCTGAACTAATTCCCAGAATGGATGGATCAGCCAGAGGATTACGAAAAAGTGTCTGCATTAATAGTCCACCAGCAGCAAGGCCCCAACCAGCCATCAAAGCAGTAATTGCCTGTGGAAAGCGGATTTTTAAAACTACAATCGATAAAGCAGAATCTGAAATGGATTCATTCGTTAATATTCCAAATAATTCACTGATACCCAGATTAACAACTCCACTCTTTAAGTTCAGAATAAATAAAACAAACATTAATATCACTAACAGAATTGCTGCAATTATTCTGAAGGTAAACGATGGAATAATGTCGATTGTGCGCTTCATTATTTTAATATGTGATAATAAACCGGCTTATAATCCTTCAACAATTCCGGATGAAATGCTTTAACAAGATCCGCCAGAATAATATGTGGTTCGATGATTCCTCTTTCGAAATAAGGCAGATTTTTTGTATCGCAATATACAATATTCTTATGAGTAAACGCCTTAAACAACGCGTAGCGTTCATCTTCTGCGAGAAATCGCTCCATGCTATATGTCTGATCAGAATTCACTGTAATTCTCCAAAAATCTGCTTTGGAGGCAGATAAATATATTTCTTCAAAACCCAAAGGAAAACTGGCCGTAGAAGAGTCTGTTCCCCAAATATAATCTACACCTGCATCTTTATAGTAGCGGGCCATATAACTATCTCCCCCGCTTAAATACCAGGAGCCCTGAAAAAACATTCCATCAAATACAGTAGGTCTATTTTGCAATTGATTTACTGAGGCTTTAAGCTTAAGATAGGATGATTCAATTTCACTAAAAATACTATCCGCTTCCTTTTCTTTGCCATAAAAAACAGCGATAAACCTTAGCCACTCAGCTCGTCCAAGCGGTGTCTTTTCTATATAATCAGCAAGATAAGCTACCTGAGTAATTTCCGATAATTTCCCCGGATCAAAATCGCGGAACAGACTGATAAATGTAATATCCGGATTCAGGAAAAGAAGTTTTTCATGATTGATGCTTTCCATACTTCCAATGTTTTCGATATTCCCTTTTTTATATTCAGAAGATATGAAGGGGTTAAGAATAAAGGATGCATCGGAAATCCCTTTAAGGGACGACAACATTCCAATTTTTTCTAGAAAGCTCACCAACGTTCCTGATGTAGTGGCAATTTTCCGGATTGGCAATTTAATAATTGTGAATTCGGAAGATATTTCGGGTTCCTTTTCATTTTCAGGAAGGATAACAAAGGAGGCCTTTACCTGGCTGGTATCCCAAGGATTTACAATTTGAACCGAGCGATATTGTTTATAAAAACCCAGACGAAAGTACTGCGCATATTTTACCGGGTGCAAACTATCGCTGACAAATGAAACCAAAGATTTTTCCATCTTTTTTTCATTACAGGCAGGATTGCATACCACAATACAGAAAAAAAGAGCAAATGCTATGGAATAATTAAAAAAATAGTTCTTCATCTCGCTCGAGTAATAGTATTTGATGATGTGATGTAATGCCTTTCAGATTGTATTATTGCCTCAACGGATCCCTTTTGCAAAAACACTGCCAAATCGCCGGGTCGGGCTTGTAAAGGTATGTAATGTTCCCCGGAAACCTGACTTTTCCAGTTATCAGAATCAGGCTCAGAAATGGAAGGGATTGGGTAAGCAGATCCTGTTAAGGTTACATAAACTGCTAATACTTCCTTTTTATCAGTATAAGCGGGCGGCAAAAACAGAGCACTTTTAGTCTGTTTGGATGATGATTTTAATTTAATCAATACCTTATCACCGATGACAATCAAGTTCTTAAGTTTATCAATTTGATTCATGGATATCTACGATTGTTTTGCAAATTTATTAAAAGCAGCAGATTCAGAATAAGTAATCATTGTCTTCTAGCTGCATTATGGTTATTTTTGCACACTGACAGATTAGATTTTGCGAAAAAAATAAATATTATCGCGTTATCGTCATTTAGAGCTGTTAGGGAATAATTTTTGATCGAATAATTCGGAAGAAAAACCCATATCAAAGGATGAAACTTACCTTTTTACATACAAAGAAACCTCGTCAATTTGGGTATAAACCTGTATTTTATAATCCAGCCAAAGAAGCAGAAGAAAACCGTAAAAAAGACATGGGTCTGATTCCGGAAACGGATCCAAAAGATAAATTACGTCGACAGATGCGCGAAAAGTGGAAATTGAGTAAATCTAAAACCGGGATATTTGGTTCCGGCTCAAATCGGATTCTTATTTATATTCTGCTCGCCCTTGCGTTGCTATATTTTATTTTTGGCTGGTAATGACAGATATCATCCGATTACTTCCCGATTCGGTTGCTAATCAGATAGCTGCCGGTGAAGTGGTTCAACGACCTGCGTCGGCCGTTAAAGAGCTGCTCGAAAATTCTATTGATGCAGGTGCAAAGGAAATCACGCTAAACATAAAGGACGCAGGAAGAACACTAATTCAGGTTATTGACAATGGAGCCGGAATGAGTCCGGCAGATGCACGCCTGTGTTTCGAACGCCACGCTACGTCCAAAATAAGCGCTGCCAGTGACTTATTTCGAATTATTACTTTGGGCTTCAGAGGTGAAGCCCTGGCTTCTATAGCGGCTATTGCTCAGGTTGAGTTGAAATCGCGACGGGATGCGGATGATCTTGGCACACAAATTCTTATCGAGGGTTCGGTCGTCAAGAGTCAAAATGCGGTGCAATGCAATCAGGGAACATCTATCTCTGTTAAAAACTTATATTTCAATACTCCTGCCCGAAGAAATTTTCTAAAATCCGATCCGGTAGAAATCCGACACATTATGGAGGAATTTCAACGGGTAGCGATGGTTTATCCTCACATCGCTTTCCGGATGATACAAAACGGCAAAACGGTTTTTCAACTAAACCCCGGAAGCTTAAAACAACGCCTTGTTCAGGTTTTTGGCACCTCATTAAACCAAAAACTGGTAACCGTGGAAGAGAGCACCAATATTGTCCGGATAAACGGTTTTATCGGGAAGCCAGAATATGCAAGAAAAGTCAGAGGCGAGCAGTATTTTTTTATCAACGGACGTTTTGTTCGATTGCCATTTATGCATCATGCTGTTGAATCTGCATTTACCGAACTAATTCAGGATGACAGCCATCCCATATATTTTCTATATCTTGATATTGAACCATCCAATATTGATATCAATATTCATCCAACAAAAACGGAAGTAAAATTACTCGACGAAAAGCATATTTACAGTATTTTAAAAGCGGCAGTGCGACGAGCCATCGGTAGACATAACCTCACTCCTGCCATCGACTTTGATCTGGATCCAATTTTCAACGTTCCCGAGCCTTCACCCGGACAAACGATTAATCCACCAGTAATTAAAGTGGACCAGGATTATAATCCTTTTAATACATCCACCATTCGTCCTCCGGAGACCCGTTTCCGAATAAAGCCGAATACAGAAGGTTGGGAAAAATATCTTGAATTGCCCGAAGCTGACCCCTCACCGTCCGATACACAAATGGAGATTCCGCAACATACAGAATCCAATTCAGATTCGGTATCGGATAAACACATTCTGTGCATTATGGGGGCTTTCGTTGTTACCAGTGTACGCTCCGGCCTCATGCTTATTGATATTAAGTCAGCAATCGAACGCATTCATTTCGAGCGTTTTCTTAAAAATATTTCGCTGGGAAATGGCACATCTCAGCAGGAATTATTTCCGGATCAAATTCACTTAAGTCCTCAAAATGCTTTAATCGTGAAGGAATTATTGCCCGAGCTAAAGGCTCTTGGATACATGATGGAGGCGTTAGGTGAGCTTTCATATGTTGTACACGGCACCCCTTCTGGCTTGGAAAATCAGGATATTCCTGCCCAAATAGAGGCTTTGCTGGAAAATTATAAAAATCTGGGCGAAATGCATGGAAATAATAAAAATGCGGCGCTTGCGCTTGCTGCCGCCAAAAATTCTGCTAACACTTTAAATCCCAGACAGGATGAAGAACTGAAAGCATTGATCGATTCACTTTTCGCCTGTGAAATGCCTCATCAAAGTCCATCCGGTATTAACATCATTAAAATTTTGAATACTGAAGAAATAAAGGAATTGTTGAGGTAAATTTGCATTTTCAATTCTTGAATATAATAATACTATATGTTTAACCAATACAGGCCTTCCGGATTTCTAGGACTCACACCGATTGTTAAAAATCTGCTAATCATAAATGGTTTGTTTTTTTTGGCAACCATATCCGTTTACAAATTCACGCGCGGTGATGTCGACTTAAATCAATATCTGGCACTTTATTTCCCTGCTTCCGATAATTTCAGAACGTGGCAATTGGTTTCTTACCTTTTTATGCATGGGAATTTCGGACATTTATTCTTCAATATGTTTGCCCTTTGGATGTTTGGAAATGTACTCGAACAAGTTTGGGGGCCAAGGCGATTTCTCACGTATTATGTGATTACAGGAATTGGTGCCGGAATTATCCATTTGTTGGTAATTTGGTATTCATACGCCAATATGATGGACGCCATTGCTGTTTTTCAAAGCAATCCCGGGCCGGCCGTTTTTGAAACTTTAATAAGAGATAATTTTAGTGGAATTTATAATCCGGAATGGCTGTCGCAGATTTCAAACCTCTGGGCGGCACAACCCACAAATCCTGAATATATTCAGCAAGCTCACCTGGCCATACAGAATTTAGTACAGGCCAAGATTTCTATTCCTACAGTTGGAGCATCAGGTGCCGTATTCGGAATGTTGCTGGCTTTCGGAATGTTATTCCCAAACTCCATCATTTATCTGTACTTCGCTATTCCCATTAAAGCGAAGTATTTTGTAATTTTATATGGTGCAATTGAACTTTATTTTGGCATAGCGAATAGCGCCGGCGATAACGTGGCTCACTTTGCTCATCTTGGTGGAATGATTTTCGGATTTTTCATGATTAAATTATGGAAGGAAAAGTATTAAAATGGCGACCAATTTTCAGAATACTGCAGGAAGTCCAATGAATGAAATAAAAAAGTTTTTGTTTCGCAAGGATGTATTTTCTGGAATTATTATGGTAAATATTGCTGTTTGGGTATTGATATCAACAGCAAAAGTATTCCTTCTATTTGCAGGCAAACCGGTCATTCTGGCCGAAGTGTTCAGTAATTTATATCTGGGAGGCCCTTCATCATTTAATCTTTTACTGCACGTGCCATGGACCATTTTGACCTACATGTTCGTGCATTATGATTTATTTCATATTCTCTTCAATCTTTTATGGTTCTATTGGATGGGAAAAATTTTTCTTGAATATATCGACAAAAACCAATTATTACCGCTTTATTTTGCAGGAGGCATCGGGGGATATCTGTTATTTGCATTGGCTTACAATTACGTTCCGGCACTTGGTGCTACGGCTGGTGATGCCCGTGTTATTGGTGCATCTGCTTCCGTTATGGCGATAGTTTCTGCCATTGCTTTTTACGTGCCCAATTATACCATGCAATTAATGTTTATCGGTCGCGTTAAACTAATTTATCTGGCAATCGGTTTATTCGTTCTGGATTTTTTAATGATAGGCAATACAAATGCGGGTGGTCACATTGCACATTTGGGAGGTGCACTGGCAGGCTATCTCTATTATAGGGCCTATAAAAAGGGATTTCGTTTTATGGGTTTTAATCGCATCATTTTGCTGTTCCAACCCAAAAAACTAAAAGTAACAGGCAAACCAATAAACCGGATGAATGACGAAGATTACAGCATTCACAGGGCTCAGCACCAACAAGAAATCGATAAAATTTTGGAAAAAATATCAAAATCAGGATACCAAAGCCTGAATTCTTTGGAAAAAGAGTTGTTATTTAGAGAAAGTAGGAAATCACAATAGTAGAGATAATTTTTAATGGCCACTGCTAAAAAGAAAAAACGCTTTGTAATCCCGGGATTGCTTCTTAGGCTAATTAATATAGCCTTGATTTTGGGTTTATTGCTTTCTTACCTTGCTCCTTATGTTCCACCGGATAAATTTTGGATGTTGGCGTTTTTTGGATTATCGTATCCATTCTGGGCAGTTTCTAACGTGTTTTTCTTCTTTTTCTGGTTATTCCGAAAGCGAATATTTGCACTAATACCGCTAATTTCTCTTCTATTGGGATTTAGCGTATTTCTACGTCATTTTCAATTTTCGGGATGTGAATCTTCGGGGGTCGTGGATGGCAAAATGCGGGTCATGACGTATAACGTAAAGCATTTCATTAACAACAACCGTGGTATTCCGAACAATAATAACCGGCAGAATCTATTTGCTTTTATTGGTGCAGAAGAATATGATTTGATTTGTTTTCAGGAATTTCAATCGGCCGGGAAAAATTATAAGGATATAATTCCAAGAGTTACTCAACATACAGGACTTCGGAATTCTGCCCTCCAAAACTATCTTGATTACTTTGATGGTAAACGCATTGACGCAATTGTTACGTATAGCCGGTATCCTATTATAAACACCGACAAGCTCAAACTGGGGAAAAAATACTTCTGCCTGATTACGGATATTAAAAAAGGGGGTGATACCATTCGGGTTTTTAATATCCACATGCAATCGATTTATTTCGATGATAATGATCTTCAGTGGATGATTGATGTTGCCGAGGCAAAAAACAACAATAAGACCCTTAAAGACGATTCAAAAAAAATAATGTGGAAATTGAGGAACGGATTTATAAAACGGGCAAAACAATCCCGTGACATCGCTGAACGCATTGCCCACTCGCCTTTTCCTGTAATTGTTTGTGGCGATATGAACGACACCCCTTCTTCCTATACCTACCGAAAAATTAAATCTGAACTATACGATTCCTATACCACTTGTGGATCTGGATTCGGAAATACCTACGCAGGCGTATTACCTCCAATCCGCATTGACCATATTTTTTCATCCAAAGTTCTACAGTGTATTGATTATAAGATTTTAAAAAAGCATTATTCCGATCATTTTCCGGTAACAGCAACCTTTATTGTATCTCCAGAATCTATCGATGAGCAGCCTTAAGGAACAACTCGATAATTTGCTGTTATTATATCATCATTCAGGGTTCATCGGGGATGATCCAATCTCCATTCCTCACCGGTTTAATACAAAACGAGATATAGAAATATCAGGGTTTTTATCCGCCATCCTTTCATGGGGAAAGAGAATCATTATTATTAAAAAGGCCTCCGAACTGATGGAGCGTTTGGAAAATCAACCGTACGATTTTACCATGAATGCCACCGACCATGACTTCAAATGTCTGGATGGATTTGTTCACCGCACGATTCAACCGATTGACATACACTCTTTAATACTAGGACTCCGAAGAATTTATGAAGTTTGGGGAGGTCCGGAGATGATGATGTCAGACGCGCTAAGAGTTAATAATGAAAGTATGGCTAAAGCTATTTCTGTCTTCAGAAAAGAATTGTTTTCGGTTCCACATCTTAACAGAACACATAAACACTTTTCGGATCCACTGTCTAATTCGGCCGCAAAACGTTTCAATATGTATTTACGGTGGATGGTAAGAAAGGATGATAAAGGTATTGACTTTGGAATATGGAACATAGATGCTTCAAGGCTTATTATCCCACTGGATGTTCATGTAGGCCGGAATGCGAGGGCAATGGGCCTGCTCAACCGGAAAGCCAATGATTGGAAAGCCGCTGAAGAAATAACAGCCGCTTTACGACTTTTCGATCCTTTGGATCCTGTAAAATATGATTACGCACTATTTTCGGCACAGAGGAATCCGTCATTCTTTGATTCGAATTCCTTTTATAAATGACACAATACGGGCTTCATTAAAACCGTAGTCATCACGAATAATTTTCAGATATACATTAGCAATATCTTTTCGATTAAATGAACCGGCGTAATAATGGTACCAGCCGTCGGTATATTCTTCGGATAAGCGTTCTGGCGTTCTGAATTTTGTCGTCATTTCATTAAGAGGAACCGGACGGAATTGTGATGATCGGATTTCTATCCGGTATTCATCTATTCTTTGAGTGGGTGTTTGATCAATGTTCTTTTTTCGCGATAAAGAATTATTCTCACGTAAATATAATTCCGATGAATTGGAGAGATTGGAGAAACTACTGATGCGTGAACCATTCTGAAAAAATACGACGTAAATATCCGAGAGTCCATAATCATGGATTAATTCCTGTCTATACTTATCGGCATCGCCTTTCGTTTTAAAACTACCGGTGGTATACTGAAAAAATCCATTATCAAAATCCTCTTTAATGACTGTTTTTACTGGATAAAGTAATTTAACCTTTTCCATAGGAATTTTACGTTCATGGGATGATGTGAGCTGAACCCTGAATTCGACACCCTGAGAGGATGCACTTCCTGAAACTGCTTCATTCAATCCGAAAAAGAGATCTTTTTCGACATATTCAGTACTGGTACGTCGTATTGCCTCACCACTGACATCGGTAAATTTAGATGTTAAATAAAAGGCATAATTACCAACCGGAACATCCGATACCTTTACAGGAATAATGAATTGGAGTGATGTATCAGAAGCAGGTAAACTTGTGTACAAATTCAATAACTTATCCGTGTATTCGCTTTGTATTCCTTTAATTAACGAGGCATCTACAAAAAAACCATCGGGTAATAATATTTCAATATCCACCAAGCCTGATACACCATCGTTCATAATATTGATTTGAAGAGGAAATTCTTCCACTGAACCAATTTTTCGGGGCAACTGATAACTAACTTTGGGATTTCCTCCCGTCTTAATCCTTGATTTTCCGGGCATTGAAAATTCTAAATCCTTATATTTAAGGGGAAGAAGATCTGGATTAGCAGAATAAGGTGCCAAAGGAATATTTTTCCGTCTGTCGAATCCTAAATCGAATTTAATACCCAATCCGCTAAACCACCACGCATCTTTTGAAAATCCTGCCCAAACGTTATCCAGTTTATCGGAATTGACAAAATGCAGCGTATTTTCCCATTCGATCGAAACGAATTTAAAAACTTTATACTCCAGTATAAGACCAACAGGCACAATGCCTTCCAATGTCCTGCCGTCAATTCCAGAACCATAGGGTTTATGGCCATTGCCTGTCAGGTGAGCCAATGTATACGTATCATACATATCGGTTCTCCAGTTTGCCATCCCAACTCCTGTGGTTAATAATGCCAGAAATTTCCGTTGAGGATTGGAACCATTGATGATGGTCGATAAATCGAACTGGAGACTGAAATAATATTCAATATTTTTAGCATAAAAACGCACATCAATAGGGTCTTCTTCTCCGGTATCCCAAAAAGGGCCGCTGCCTGATAATTCGGTATTTATAAGCTCCATGCGGGCACCAAGCCAGGGATTGAGTTTTTTACCGATGCTAAAATTCTGAGCCCAGGTAATATCCTTTCTATCTTTTCTGTAAAAGCTAAGATCCGATACAATCAAACCCGTACCGAATTTGGGACTTACTTCCCATTTTTCACGTAAACCAAACCAGGTCGACTGTGCTAAATTCGTGATTGGCAAAAAGATGCATGCCATTAAAGCCAAAGCACTATACAATCTGATATGTGATTTAATCCGATGCATTTTAATATTTCCGGCAATGCCTTTTTACAAGTTTATCCGCTTCAGCAACACCATATATAGCCGCCTGATTCCAGTCGGCACAAGCCCCTTTATTATCTCGGGTTTGGTAACGCGTTATTCCACGATTATAAACGGCTTTAGCCCAATCAGCAATAAATTCATTGCCTTGCGGTTTGTTTTCCACAGCTTTATCAAAACTATTCAATGCATTAAAATAATCTTCCAGTTCATGATAACAACTTCCCATATATGCATATATCAAAAATGTTTTTTCGAGCGGAGCCGATTCAATCGCTTTTTCAAAATCATATATGGCTTGCTGATACTCCATTCTGTGAAATTTTGCGATACCCCTTTTAAAAAAATCGAGAAAGGTTTTGGGGTTGGCAATTAAATCCTCGTAAATAGGAACAGTGCGGGTAAACAAAATAAAATCACCATACGATACTTCGTAATAGTATTTCGAAAGCAAAACCGGAAGAGCATCCGGATCAAAATAACGATTAAAAATACTGCGTTTATTATAAATTTCTATAAATCTGAATCGCACAACCTTAGCCCCCTGACCACCAGATAATTGAATTGGCATCAGTAGTGTGGTTTTATTTTTCAAACCTGAAGCAGAGTTTTTTAAAATGTGATTCGCCACTTTCTGGATGTACGTATTCTTATCGTAATCGATAATTTTATCAGCGCAAAAAACATCAAGATTTATAACTCTTGTAATATTAGGTTTAATTGTATCGGGCATTAACTCCTTCAACATTGTGGCTTTAAAAACGTAATAATGCACATCATCACTCGATTTCCATTCTTGTCGTAAAGTCTCAAATTCGAATTTACCACCTTCAGTAAAAATAAGAAGCACCATATACTGTTCGCCCTGAATCATAACTTCCCGAAGTTCCATCTTTTCAAAATTATGCTTGCCCAGCTTTACTTCCGGGTCACCAGAGCGATTCATCTCGGCATTTGAATTCGGGATATAATTAGAACCTTTTAACCAAACCCCATTATCCTGAAGCACCCAACCGGTCGCTTTTTCCAGAACTGTAACGGGTTCAGTTATCACTGGCAGATTGGCCTTCTGTCGTTCCACACCTTGTGCCGCCGCATATTGAAATACACAGAGCATTAAGATAAATAGAATAGATTTTATTCGGGCCATACGTGTTTTTAAGACCTTAAAAATAACCAATACTCAGGCAGGTATGGGCGGATTGTTAAGAATTTCATTCGTTTTGTTGATAAAAATTAATGATTTTCTTTTAACAGTCCCAAACAGTCTTATACGTTAAAAATTATTACCAGGTCTTAAAATTTTCCGGGAAGATTAATCATCAATATTTTAGAATAAACCCTTGCCCGATTTGCTGGAAATAAATCTTAAAATGACAAATAACAGCCAGAAAAATTCAATAGAATCAAAGGTCTATATTACTGTTTATTTGCTATTTACAAATTTTAAACATTAAAGCGGATATGAAGGACATCTCCATCCCCAACGATGTAGTTTTTCCCTTCTACATGAAATTTCCCGGCTTCTTTACAGGCATGTTCTGTTTTATACTTCATATAGTCGTCAAACTTAATTACTTCTGCACGAATAAATCCGCGTTCAAGATCTGAATGTATTACACCAGCAGCCTGGGGTGCTGTCATGCCTTTATGAATTGTCCAGGCTCTGACTTCTTTTGGTCCGGCAGTAAAAAATGTCTGCAAATTCAGTAAATCGTAGGCACCTCTAACAAGCTTATTAACACCTGGTTCTACCAGACCTACCTCATTTAAAAATTCAGTACGATCAGCTTCATCTTCCAGTTCCGAAATTTCAGATTCGATAGCACCGGCAATCACTAAAACTCGGTGCCCCTCTTCACCCAAGGCTTCAATAACTTTGGTTGAATATCGATTTCCAGTGGTAGCTGAGGCATCATCAACATTACAAACGTATAAAACAGGCTTCATCGTCAATAGAAAAATATCATCCACAAAGCGTTTATCATCTTCAGAAACCTGGGCGGTGCGGGCTGGCTTGATATTCTCAAGATGATCCTTATAGATTTTCAGGACTTCCAATCCTCGCTTTGCGTCTTTATCATTCGATTTTAACAGTTTCTCCAAACGGCTTATCTTTTTATCCACCGATTCGATATCCTTTGCCATTAGCTCTATATCAACGAGTTCCATATCCCTGACCGGATCAATGGAGCCTTCGATATGTGGTAATTGAGGATCTTCAAAACAACGCAAAACATGAATTATGGCATCGGTGTTACGAATATCGCCTAAAAAATTATTTCCAACCCCTTCCCCTTTTGATGCTCCTTTTGCAAGTCCTGGAATATCCACGATATCAACCGTGGTATGTATTACCTTAAGTGACTTCACTAAAGCATCCAACTGGTAAAGACGTTCGTCGGGAACAGAAACCATTCCGATATTCGACTTTGAAGCACTAAAAGCAAAGCTGGAAGCCTGAGCTTTAGAGCTGGAAATACAATTAAAAATTGTAGTCTTACCTGAGTTGGTCAGACCAACGATACCGCATGTTAAACCCATGTTATTGTTTTTTTGGGTTGCAAAAGTACAAAAATTCCGCTTTCACTTTTCACCCGAACTTGAATGGAATACCTTATCTACCGTTGTTTGCCTCTAAAATTAACGGTTCAGAATGTTTTAGTTTATCATTTTATGTACTTTTGTATTTCCACATTTTAAATCTGAAATTTATTATGAGAAATCTCTTCAACCTCTCGACAGTATTATTTGTGCTGATACTTTTGGGCGGATGTATTAAAGAAAATGAAGATAATTCTAAACCCATTATTCAAGTTTTGGGAAGTAATCCGCATTATATGCGTTTGAATACTCCATATCGCGATACGGGTGTTTTAGTGATGGATAATTATGGGGTACTAAAAATCTGGAGCGACATTACTTCTCTTGACACCAGCCATGCAGGACGGTATACGATAAAATACTTTGCAATGGATTTCTCTGAAAACCTTGCAGAAGCCTCCAGAACAGTAGTTGTCAGAATTGAAGGATTTAATCTCAGGAGTCAGTGGAGCGTAGAAAAAACAGAGCCTTTTCCGGGTGGTCAGATAAATTCTTTTAATGATAGTTTATTTAATCCAACGGTTAAAAAAATCTATTTCGCTGGACTTACTTCTCCCCTTCTTCAACCCATCAGGGCTGATATTATTGGAAGTTTGGGTGATACGCTTGCTATCAGTAAACAATTAATATTAACCTCAGACACGCTGATTTCGTATATGCTCGGACTGGGGATAATTCAGTCGGATGCTCAACGCTTCGAAGTCCTCTATCACAGGATTAACGAACGGCCCGGCACCGTTGACACGATTGTTGGTAAAATGATTTATTCCAAATTAAAGTAAGTTCATGATGCCTCGTAAAGCCTTATTTAAAGGCAGTGTTCATTCCGTTGTTATTTTGCGGCTGATTCTGGTTTTTATTCTGTTGGTGACATCACGCCTACTATTATATTTCTTCAATATTAATGCTTTCGGAGGGGATATTCATTTCTCTAGAGTACTTGTAAATGGATTTCGTTTCGATATTTCTGCACTGATGATGCTGAATGCGCCCTATATTTTACTGGCTGTTATTCCTTTTCGGTTTAGGATAAATCTGGCCTATAAAGTCATCCCGACCAGTTTATTTTATATTGCAAACATTCTGGCCTTAGCGCTTAATACCATTGATGCGGTATATTATCCATTTAATTTAAAGCGCCTTACCTGGGATATTTTTAGTTTTCTTAATACTGGCGATGGTTATTGGTCTCTTATTCCTCAGCTAATGATTGATTTTTGGTATGCAATATTGGTATTTGGAATACTTGTTTATGTGCTGATTATCGTTGCAAAGAAGTTTGTATCAAGTCCTGCATTTACGTTTCGCACATCTTCTGCTTTTGTGGCATGGAATACCTTATTATTGATTTTATGGGCCGCTATAATTGTTATTGGGGTGCGTGGAGGATTTCAATTAAAGCCCATTACAATCATCGATGCCGGCAGAAATTTTCAGGCTGATAAAACAGCAGCCATATTAAATACTCCGTTTACACTGGCTAAAACCTATGGTAAAACTGGCGTTTCGAGTCGGGAGTACATGTCAGAAAAAGATGCAATAAATTACTTTTCACCCATTAAAAACCCTGATACACTTGCTTTCCGCCCACTGAATGTGGTCATAATCATCATGGAAAGTTTTTCAAACGAGCACATTGGACGACTAAACAAACAAATAAGTCAGGATTACAAAGGGTTCACTCCCTTTTTTGATAGTTTGATGAATGAAGGGGTTTTCTACAGGTCTTTTGCAAATGGAAAACGCTCCATTGAAGGAATTCCAGCCATTGTAGCTTCCCTGCCATCATGGATGAATGGCGATTTCATTACTTCCGTTTATGCTTCCACACATTTCAATAGTCTGGCTCATCATCTGAAATCACAGAACTACAAAACTTCTTTTTTCCATGGCGGGAAAAATGGAACGATGAATTTTGATGCGTTTTGTAAAACCGCTGGTTTCGGCGAATATGTTGGTATGAACGAATATGGCAACGACAAGGATTTTGATGGAAACTGGGGAATTTATGATGAGGAATTTTTTAAATTCTGGAACAAAAAACTCAGCAGCCAGAAACCTCCCTTCTTCTCGGTTTGCTTTTCACTTTCATCGCATCACCCGTATTCGATTCCTGAAAAATACACGTCTGTTTTTCCGGAAGGCAAATTAAAAATCCAACAGAGTATCGCGTATGCCGATTATTCATTACAACAATTTTTTAAGGAGGCATCAAAACAAAGCTGGTATTCAAATACCCTATTTATTATAACTGCAGACCATTCGTCAGAAGCCAATTTTGAATATTATAAATCGGCCATCGGACAATACAGCATCCCATTACTTTTTTTTACGCCCGGTGAAAAACCGTTCAGAAGTCATTCGGGACAAATTGCCCAGCAAATTGATATTATGCCAACGGTATTATCTCTTTTGCATTATAAGCATCCATATGTTTCTTTTGGAAATAATTTGAGTGATAGTATCTCTTCATCCTATTCTCTGTCATATCTTAACGGAATATATCAGTATCTCACTACGGATGAATGCATACAATTTGATGGAGACAAGCTTATCGCTACGTATCAACTTCCATCCGACAGCCTGCTTAAAAACCCCGCTTTATACGCGAAGCCAGACAACGAAAACAAAATGAAAGCCATTATACAACAGTTTAATCAGCGCTTAAAACAAAACCGAATGACCGTAGAGCATGAATAAACGAAAAATCTTCTTTATAATTAATCCACATTCCGGCGTTAATCACGGTAAAAAGGGCACACTTCCGTCGTTAATTCAGGAAGTATTTCCTGAGAAAGATTTTGAGATAAAGATTAAAAGCAGCCGCTCTGCAGAAGATGTTTTTAATCTGAGTAGTTACGCGGTGGAACACAGCTATGAAACATTGGTTGTTGTGGGAGGCGACGGCACTGTTAATGAGGCTGCAGAAGCCCTTTGTGGTACAAAAACAAAACTGGGAATCATTCCCTTAGGTTCCGGCAATGGGCTGGCTCATCATTTAAATATTCCTTTTGGTTTAAAAGAATCACTTGAAAGTATTAAAACCGGAAATAATGTCTGGATTGATACCTTACGAATTAACAACAAACTCGCTGTGAGTATTGCTGGTATTGGCTTCGATGCAAAAGTGGCCAGGCAATTTGCTTTAGCCGATAAACGAGGTTTTTTCTCCTATTTAAAAATAAGTTTACGCGAGTATTTTACCTATAAACCAAGAGTATATACCCTGCAAATTGATGGTAAAACCATACAAACACGTGCATTTTTTATCAGCATCGCCAATTCCGATCAATTTGGATACAATACCTCCATTGCACCGGCGGCCGATATCAAAGACGGACTGGCAGAAATATGCATCGTTAAACGAATTCCACTATTCCGCACACCCTTCTTTGCGGCATTATTATTCAGCAAAAATGCCGATAAAAGCCGTTATGTTACTATCTTTAAGGCCTCCGAATGCACGATTGAGCGAAAAAAAGGTAAGTATGTCAATATTGACGGAGAATCAGTAAAAATGAAAAAGCTGCTGCAAATCAAAGTCATTCCGGAGTCGCTAAATGTCATTATTCCCTAATTCGTAAATATGCATTCAAACGACGAATATTCGAGCGATGACCTTCGGAATATACTGGACGAAATTCCTGAGAATATCCGGGTGATGGACGAAGGTGTTGATCCGGAAATACAGATAGAATTTTTACAAATCATTTCTGAAATTCAGAAAGAAAAGCCTGTTCCTGTTGATATTGTGAAGTCAGCCACGCTTCTACGTAATGAAAATGAAGATTTGGAAGTTAGAAAAAGACTATTGGTTCGTTTAGCTACTTTTCCTGGAATCGAGTGGTATAAAACCCTGGAAACCTATCTGTCGGAGTCTTCTACCGAAATAAGGCCTTACGCGCTATACGCCCTTCAATTATCAAGGATGTTGCTTTTAAGTGACCTTTCAGATAATGATGAAACGTACGTCACCACGGGATTGGGCGGAAAAAGCAATAAATTCCGCATTTATTGTGTAATAATTCCTGAGGGTGATAAACCATTCAGCGATAAGCAAGCAAAAATTATTACCCGTGAATTCAATTTTTATGCTGCCCAAAAAGATATTGAAGTCGAAAATTTTCGTTTTCTATATGAATACGCTTCCTTTGCCATACTTTTACCATTCGATATTCCATTAAATGATTTTATGCATCCGGCCATCGAAGAATGTAACCATTACGGAAATTTTATATGCGACGGATTTTTTGCTACGAATGTTAAAATACCAACCCACAAAGAAATTTTGGATGTAATCCAGGAAAAAATCAAACCAAACAATAATTTATTACAAACATGAAAAGGCTATTACTCTTTACTATCGGTTTCCTTATTATTAATTCGTTCGTTTTTGCACAGACCATTCAGCCGGATAAAGGAAGCTGGCTTTGCTCTCAGGGCAAAATGGCACGCCATACTTTGCCTGTATTAAAATCGACCCAAGCTCAACTACCTCACTCTTTTGATGTTCTTAAATATTCATTGGATGTCGACATCTGGCATTGTTACAATTCGCCTTATCCTCATAATTTCACAGGAAGTGTTGAGGTACAGTTCCGCGTTGATTCAACCCTCAACTCAATCAATCTTGATGCTTGGGCATCTTCCATCCAAATAGTATCTGTAGCAGGAGCCGGAACATCATTTACGCATACTGGCAATATCCTCACCATACAACTAAACCAGACTTACAATCCGGGTGAGATGGTGAGTGTAATTGTAAATTATAACCATCTGAATATTACCGATAACGCATTTTATGCCAATAACGGATTTGTATTTACCGACTCAGAACCCGAAGGCGCAAGACGTTGGTTTCCTTGCTGGGATAAACCTTCGGATAAAGCACTTTGGCAATTGAGAGCCAAGGTTCCTACGGATGTAAAATTAGGCAGCAATGGGATTTTAGCCGATTCGGTTGTGGTAGCCGACTCATTATGGTATACATGGGTAAGTAATGAAAACGTTGCTACTTACCTTAACATAATAACTTCCAAGCGCAATTTTGTTCTGGACATCGTTTATTGGGACAAACCCGTTACTCCTCCTGAAAGAATTCCCATACGTTTTTATTATAATGCAGGTGAAAATCCTTCCGCCATTAAAGGCATTATTGGTAGCATGACTGATTTCTTCTCTGACATTTTCTGCATGCATCCTTTCCAAAAAAATGGATTTGCAACGCTGAATTCCGATTTTAGCTGGGGAGGAATGGAAAACCAAACACTTACAAGTTTATGCGGGAATTGTTGGGGAGAAAGCTTAATTGCCCACGAATATGCTCACCAATGGTTTGGTGATATGATTACCTGCGCCACATGGGCAGATTTATGGTTAAACGAGGGCTTTGCAACGTACTCAGAATCACTGTGGTTAGAACATACACAAGGATATTCTGCATATAAACAAGACGTAAATAGCAATGCAAGTTATTATCTGTCAACCAATCCGGGTTGGGCTATTTCTGACCCACAGTGGGCAATAACTACACCTTCTACTAATATCTTATTCAGTCCCTCCATTACTTATAGCAAAGGAGCCAGCATTCATCATTTATTACGCTATACCATCGGTGATAGTTCATATTTTGAAGCACTAAAACAATTTGCCAATAATCCGGAACTTCAATATCATTCTGCAGTAATTCAAGATTTTATTGATGTGGTAAACAATGTTACCAGCGAAGATTACGCATGGTTTTTCGACCAATGGGTATTTAGTCCTAACCATCCGGTTTATAATAATACATACTGGATTGAAGACAAAGGCAACGGAGAATGGGCTGTGCATTTTACAGTTCATCAGGTTCAGGCCAATCCTGCTTTCTTTAAAATGCCCATTCAGGTGCGATTAATGGGAAGCGATCTCGATACCACCTTCCGGGTAATGAATGATGTTAATCACCAGGGCTTTACTTTTAATGTAAACAAGCAGCCCGTTCTGGTTCGATTTGACCACAACAACGATATTGTTCTAAAAACGGCCACGCTGACTGTTTCCGATAAAACTGACGCAAAACTGGAAACCATGAACATTCGTCTGGTGCCCAATCCTGCCAATACCGAAACATCCATTGTTATCAATTCACCCGTGAATCAAAGCATTTCATGGAGTTTATTCAGCCTCAATGGCGAACAAATAATGTTTCCAAAGTCGGTTTCCATTGAAAAAGGCCAGCAAAGCATTAAAGTAAACACCAGCCTCCTGAATGCCGGAGTTTATTTGCTTCGTATCAACAATGGAACAGAAATCTATAACCAGCGATTGGTCATAACGAAATAGTTTCGTTTTAAAATTTAATGAGAAGGAGTGCGGATACCCGTGCTCCTTTTTTTTGAGGATACCCTTCCTTTGCCGATAGCCATCGGCATGAGGAAGGATCAGGGATGGGGGCTGTTTCCCCATCACTATCAAAATCTTACAGATAAAAATAATTTTCTTTCGCGATTTACCAAAAAACGTATCTTTGTCCCGAAATTCTTCAGGGCAGGGTGTAATTCCCGATCGGCGGTATAGTCCGCGACTCCCCTTCAAGGGACTGAACCGGTGGAACTCCGGTACCGACAGTTAAAGTCTGGATGGAAGAAGAATACGACCGCATGGCCAAAACCTGTCCGTTTTGGTATTATGTGTATCGGTATACATCCTGCCCTGGTTTGTCAGGGCTATTTTTTTAAGTATACCAATATATGAAAACAAAGTTAATTTTTACATTCTTATTTCTCATGGCGGGAAGCATGCTTTTCGCCCAGTATACCCTTCGTGGTATTGTGGTAAATGCCACCGATCAACATCCGGTTTCAGGTGCCAGCATCATCGAAATCTCATCCGGCATAGGTACAATTACGCGCCCTGATGGAAGTTTCACCCTGGCTATCAGTGAAATGGACGGCGAATTTTTAGTTTCGGCCATGGGTTTTGATAAAATCAAACAAGCGTATACTTTCGAGAAACAAAAACATTTCGATGCCGGAAAAATCCGATTGAATCCCGCGAGCATTGCCCTGGATGAGGTGAATATCATCGCTTCGTACGGAACTGAAGGCATCACACCACTAAGCATTAATACCATTCCATCCGGAATCTTTGAAGAACAGGCGGGCTCAAAAACCTTTCCGGAAGCTATGCAAATGGTAGCCGGCGTTTATGCCACCCGCACCGGTGGTGGTTTCGGAGATGCTTCAGTCAATATCAGGGGTTTCAAGCAAGAAAATGTGTCCTTGCTACTGAATGGAATTCCAATAAGCAGTGTAGAAAATGGTCTTGTTTACTGGTCGAACTGGGAAGGCTTGGCCGGTGCAACGCATAGCCTTCAGATTCAAAAAGGCATAGGAACATCGGGACTGGCAGTAAATTCGGTTGGAGGAACCATTAATATTATTACAAAAACTACGGAAGCCGAGGAAGAAGCCTCCCTCCGATATTCCATGACGGATTACGGAACGCAGAATACATCGCTGAATTTTTCTACAGGACGCATGGATAATGGATTTGCCATCACCTTTGCCGGTAGTCGCACCTCTGGCGATGGTTATGTTAAAGGAACTTACGTCGATTCATGGGCATACATGCTCAATGCCGGTAAGGAATTCGGTAAAAATCATAAACTTGTATTCACCATCATGGGCTCACCAGACCGGCACGGACAGCGTAATTTTATGTTTTCTCAGGAAGAATACCAGAAATACGGCCGAAAGTATAATAAGGACTGGGGTTCTTACAATGGAAAAATGAATAATATGAGCGAAAATTTTTATCACAAACCCCTGATGAGTATAAACCATTATTATCGGATTAGTGATAAAAGCCTTCTGGCAACTTCCTTATTTTATTCTTCAGGAAAAGGCGGTGGAAAATGGGCAGAAAATTTCAGTGGTCCTTATGTATTTATGATGAAGAATCCTTCCGGACAAATCGACTGGAATGCTATCTATACAGAAAACTCAACCCATTCAGATGAATACATCAGTACAGAGGGCGATACATTAAGAAATTTTTCAAAAAACGCTCAAACGCATTTCTTAGCGAGTCATTATTGGTATGGTGCAATTTCATCGCTTAAACATAATTTTAATAACGCCTTATCACTGAACACAGGCGTCATGGTCAGGCATTTTAAAAGCAGCCTCTCCGAAAAAATTATTGATTTACTGGGCGGCCAGTATTTCATTGATGATTATGCCTGGGCCATCGATGGAAGGGCTGGTAGAAACATCATCAAAAAAACCGGTGATATTGTGCGTATTGATAATGGGGCGGTAGTTGATTTAGGACTGGCATATGCGCAACTCGTATATCATCAGAAAAAAATCAATGCTTTTCTTGGAGGAAATATTTCGCAAAACAGATATGCCAGAGAAGATCGCTATAATTATATTTCTGATATACGTTCCGAAACTATTTCAAAATCAGGAGCTGATATTAAAGGGGGGATCAATTACCAGTTGATGCCGAAACAATATGTTTTCGCAAACGCCGGATACTTTAGTAAAGCGCCCTACCATAAATTTGTTTTTCCGGGATATAATAATAATCCGGCAGCACGTCTGAAAAACGAAAAAGTTCAAATGCTTGAGGCCGGTTATGGCATATTTGATAGTAAATTCAGTGCAAAAATCAGCGTTTATTATACACTATGGAAAGATAAAGCTTTATTATCAAACGAATATCTACTAATCGATCAACAACAGTCGAGAGCCATGGTGAGTGGATTAAGTGCCAAACACAAAGGTGTGGAAGCCGAAATAAAATACTCGCCCGATTCACGGATTGATATTTTGGCATTTGGTAGTATGGGCGATTGGAAATGGAATAATAATGTGAATGCTGTATTATTTAATAATGAAAATCAGGCATTTGACACTGTAAACGTTTATGCAAAAGGATTATACGTGGGAGATGCGCCCCAGCTTCAGGCCGGCCTTAGCATGAATTTAAAAACCTTGAAAAAATTCCGGGTAGGAGTTCAATGGACCTATAATGACCGTATGTATGCCGATTTTGATCCCTCAAACCGGCAAAATGCTTTAGATGACCAACAACCTTATCGCCTTCCCTCCTACGCACTCACCGATATTAATATTTCCTATGCATTTAAGGTTTTTAACAGTCCGGCAAACGCAAGCATTCGTTGTCAGAATCTTTTTAATACGGAATACATATTGAGAGGAAAAGATGGAAACACTCACGATTTACAAAGTTTTACCGGATTTTGGGGATTTGGCAGAACCTTTAGTTTTAGTATTGGTATTAACCTCTAAATACGAATGGATTTTTAATTTAATTTGTGCTGTCTTCGAAAAAAAATCGAATACAAATAATCGCTGGGAAAAATCACCCAAAACTGTTCATGCCAGATGGAAAACCTTCTGGCATGCTTTGTTAAGAGGTATTCAACAATTATAATATCTTTTCTTTAGTTGATGTTTATCAACAACTTATGAACACTTAACGTAAAATTGTTGATAACTTTAAATGAATTTTTCAGGTTTTAAAGCTGAGGCTCTCTATTTTTATTACCATAATTCACTAACCAAACCTAGTAAAGCATGAATTTAAAAATTACCCGTATTTTCCTGACAACCCTGATACTGCTGTTTACCAGCGCACTGTTTGCACAGGTCACTACATCAGGAATCAATGGAAAAGTTAGCAGCGATAAAGGAGAAACTCTCCCCGGTGCTACTGTTGTTGCATTGCATCAACCTACTGGAGCACAGTTCGGTACAACCACCGACTTGAATGGTTTTTATCGTTTACCCAATCTAACTGTTGGTGGGCCCTATAAACTCACAATCAGTTTTGTTGGTTACGAACCATTCATTAAAGACGGTTTCTATCTGACACTGGGCCAAACCCTGAAAACAAATGTTAATCTTTCGGAGAAAGCTTCGGCCCTTACAGGCGTTGAAGTTATTGCCATGAGAAATGACATTTTTGATGGAAACCGTACAGGTTCCGAGACCAATATTTCTCGTGATCAGATTGACAGAATGCCTACGGTCAGCCGCGATCTGACGGATTTTACCCGTATGACACCTCAGGTTAAACTCCAGGAAACGGGTGATGGCCCGAACATGAGTATTGCCGGTATGAACAATCGTTACAATGCAGTATTTATTGATGGCGCCATCAATAATGATGTATTCGGTCTTGCCGGTTCAGGCACCAATGGTGGCCAAACCGGAATCTCTCCTTTTAGCATGGACGTTATCGAACAATTTAATGTATCCATCGCACCCTATGATGTAAAACTTGGTGGTTTCGCTGGTGCTGGTATTAACGCAATTACCCGCCGGGGAACCAACGAATGGGAAGGTTCTGCATATTACTTTATGCGTAATCAGGATCTGGCCGGTAAAACACCTACTGATAATGCAACAATCACCAAAAGTAAACTTCCTGATTTTACTGCAAAAACCATGGGTGTCCGCATTGGAGGACCCATCATCAAAAATAAACTTTTCTTCTTTGCCAATATTGAATTGCAAAAAGATGAAACCCCAAACCCGTTTGATTTTAGTACATATGAGGGTTCTGCTAGTTTGGACGACATTAATGGTCTTATTGCAAAACTGGCTACTTACGGATATGATCCGGGTGGTTTCCAGGGAATAATAAAAACACTGGAAGGAACAAAGCTTTTTGGTCGTATTGATTATAATATCAATAAGAACCACAAGCTGACCGTTCGTCATCAATACACCAAAGGCATAAAAACGGATCCATCCTACCAGAGCAAAACCCGATTGACGTTCGAAAATTCCGGTGTATATTTCCCCTCTACAACAAATTCATCAGCTATTGAATTGAAGAGCATTTTTGGGAATAAATATGCAAATAACCTGATTATTGGCTATACTTCAGTGAATGATGACCGTAATCCAATGGAAAATCCTTTCCCCTATGTTTCAATTAAGGACGATAAAGGAACCATCGAATTCGGTTCAGAACAATACTCAACCGCTAATGCTCTTAAGCAAAATATCTTAACCCTGACCGACAATTTTGATTGGTATATGGGAAAACACAGCCTGACCTTAGGAACGCATAACGAATTATATGATATGTATAATTTGTTTATACGCCAGAATTATGGCGCTTATCGCTTTGCTAGTCTAAGCGATTTCATGACTGGTGCTCCTGCCACCCAATATGACCGTTCATTTTCACTGGTCGATAATATTACCGGTGATGGATCAGCAGCAGCAGCAGAATTTAAGGCTTTACAGTTAGCATTCTACGTTCAGGATGAATATCAAGCACTTGATAATCTTAAATTTACAGCAGGTTTCAGGGTTGACATTCCTATGTTCCTAGATGATCCCGCAGCTAATTCAGATTTTAATACCAATATCATTCCTATTTTGGAAAACGCAGGTTTAGACATGCTTGGTGCTACAAGCGGAACCATGCCTGATGCCAAACCCTTGCTGTCACCACGTATGGGATTCAACTGGGATGTATTTAACGATCAAACAACCCAGGTTCGTGGAGGTATGGGAGTATTTACCAGCCGTATTCCATATGTATGGCCCGGTGGAGCTTATATCAACAATGGTATTACTTTGGGAGGTATGCGTGTAACAAAAGCCGGTGAACCTGAATTGATTTTTAATCCTGACTGGCAAACCCAACCCGGTCCAAAACCTGGCGATCCTGTTGTTCCTTCCGGACAGATCGATCTTTTTGCCAAAGATTTTAAATTTCCACAGGTTTTCAGAACCAGTATTGCTATTGACCAAAAGCTCCCATGGGGCATTATTGGAACCGCTGATTTTACCTATTCAAAAAACAAGAATAATGTAATGTATCAGAATCTTCGTTATGTAAAATCGGACAAAACCTTAACAGGCACCGGTGATAATCGCCCGATTTACGAAAGAGTAAATATTGGAAGTGCAAAATATACCGATTTCATGCTTGCTTCCAATACCTCACTCGGAGAAGCATATAATATTACTCTCCAACTCGAAAAACGTTTTACCCGCGCTTTCAGTACGAATCTGGCATACACATATGGTTACTCATCCTCGATGAACGACGGACAATCTTCACAGAACAGTTCGCAGTGGAGGGTTCCCAATGTT
The DNA here is from genome assembly GCA_030656615.1 of Bacteroidales bacterium. Lineage (GTDB taxonomy): Bacteria > Bacteroidota > Bacteroidia > Bacteroidales > TTA-H9 > JAUSOY01. Next base: position 88,851 of record JAUSOY010000033.1, read on the forward strand.
CGTGGTAAAAACGATATCGATCTGGCAACTTCTGATTTCTCAATGGGACATCGCGTGGTTGGTTTTATGTCATATAAAGTTGATTATCTGAAGCATTTTGCAACGACAATCGGACTGTATTACAATGGACAAAGCGGACAGCTTTATTCATACGGATATGCTGATGGTGGTTCCAAATTCCTGGGAGAAGACAATCAAGCACTCGAATTAATGTATGTTCCTACTGGCCAAAATGATATTCATTTTAATCCCATTAAGGATAAAGATGGTAATATCACGGTAACCGAAGAACAGCAGTGGGCCGATCTTAATGCATTTATCGAAGGCGATCCTTATCTCAAAACCCGTCGTGGAATGTATGCCGAACGCAACTCATCACGCACTCCTTTTGAGCATAATTTCGATTTACATTTTGCACAGGATTTCTACATCAATGTTGCCGGAAAACGCAATACATTGCAGCTTACTTTCGACGTTTTCAATATTGGAAACCTCATAAGTAGTGATTTTGGACGCAAATATTATGTTTCGAGTTACTATGGCAATTATCCACTTGTTAACTTTAATGGCTTTGATGCTGATGGAACTACACCTAAGTTCCAATACACACCACCAAAAGGTGATGTATGGAGTATTGACGATTCTGGTTTGACTAGCTCCAGGTGGCAGGGTCAAATTGGTATCCGCTATATTTTTAATTAAACGAAGGTAAATTTCTTTGAAAAGGAAGGCTGTCGTTACTGGCAGCCTTTCTTTTTTTTCGGTTCATCGGTCATTTTACGCTGTTCATCGAAATCGGGTACCGGCTTATCGATTTTTTATTGTGTATTCATCATCCCTAAAATACATTTGCATCATAATAAATCTGAAAATCATTATAAAATGACACAAGAACATAAACAAAATGGCATGCTCGGATTCGGGCTAATCATTATCACTGCAGGTATAATTTTACTATTTAACCGTTTAGGATTCATCCCATACGAAATCGAACATGTTTTGATTTCATGGCAAATGCTGCTCATCGTATTTGGAGCATATCATCTTATAACATCATCTTCTAAAATGGTTGGGGCTGTATTAGTTGTGATTGGGATTATTTTTATCCTACCCCGAACCGGCCTAATTGATGTTGACGTGCATAATCTTTTCTGGCCCGTAATTTTAATTACTGTTGGCGGGGTTCTCATATATAATCACCTGAATCCGGAAAAAAGAAAATGGCATCGTACGTTTAGTGACAATGAAATTACATCGGATGAATTCTTTGAATCGACGGCAATTTTTGGTGGAGGAGAAAAAACCATCACCTCAAAAAATTTAAAAGGCGGCAGCATTTCCTGCATTTTTGGAGGCACAAAAATCAATCTTATCAATGCCGAACTTGATAAAGGTACCGCTATTGTAAACTTAAATTTGCTTTTTGGAGGAACAGAAATCATCGTTCCTTCAAACTGGAAAGTAACCAGCCAGCTTACACCCATTTTCGGTGGAGTATCTGATAAAAGGTATATAAACCCTTCAGATCAGATTACCGATAGAGAGTTAATTCTTAAAGGAAGCGTTGTATTCGGCGGTGCAGAAATCAAAAGCTATACTTAATGCCTCTGTTTCCATATTTTCTTAAAAACGCATATCTGCCTTATTTTCTTTTGGTATGGACGACTTTCACCGGTCTCCATACCTTTGTTATATACAACCTCGTTCATAACTACTTTTGGTTTGCTTTTATTGATGCAGCCCTGAGTTATTTTCTTCTAACACTTTTAAGCGTTGGATTATGGTTTTTTATCAGGGCTCTTCCTGATAATTCAAAAAATGGCACAAAAAATTTCCTCGGACTGGTAATAGTGGGAATCATTATAAGCGTAGCCTGGTCATACGGAGTTATCATGACGCTGTCTTCTCTCAATTCACTTCCTCCTGCGTATGCCGATTTTCTTGAACATTCCACCATTTTCAGGTTTGCGGTGGGCATTATATTTTATGCCAGTATTGCGAATTTTTATTACATGATCATCTACAAAGAATCCTCACTTCTTAAGCAAAAATATGCTTCTGAGATGGAACAACAAAAGAGAGAAGCTGAATTAAATCTATTAAAAACTCAAATAAAACCTCATTTTCTGTTTAATGCACTTAACTCAGCATCTTCACTCATTGTGCAACAACCGGAAAAGGCCAGAGAAATGATTATTGAATTATCCGATTTTCTTCGATATGTTGTCAAAAATTCCCAGATCGAACGTCCGGAATTGAGTCTGGAACTGGAGAACATACGACGTTATATGAATCTGGAATCCATCCGATTCGGCGATCGACTGATATATAATGAAGTAGTGGAAGAAATAGCATTGAGTTCCAAACTACCAGGAATGATACTTCAACCAATTTTTGAGAATGCCATTAAACATGGAGTTCATGAAAGCTTAAAACCCATCCACGTTTTGGCAGAATTCAGAATGATGGGAAATTTTTTACTTGTTCGGATTGAAAATGAAATTGATCCCGAAAGCATTCGTTCCACAGCTAAAGGCACAGGATTAAATAATATCAGTGAACGTTTGAAATTAATATATCAGCGCAATGATTTACTAAATATCCAAAAAACAAAAAGTACCTTTATGGTAGAACTTCGAATTCCACAGACGAAATGAATACTATACGCTGCCTGATTATTGATGATGAAGCTCCCGCACGCCAGCTAATCCGGGAGTATTTGCAAATTCATCCGGACATTTATATCGAACATGAATGTTGTGATGGATTTGATGGGTTAAAACAAATAAACAATTTGAAACCCGACCTTATTTTTCTTGACGTACAAATGCCCCGACTAAGCGGTTTCGAGATGCTGGAGGTTGTTGAACATCAGCCTGTAATTATTTTTACTACCGCTTACGATGAATATGCCATAAAGGCTTTTGAAGCCAATGCCTCCGACTATTTGCTAAAACCGTTTTCACGACAACGACTTGACCAGGCACTCGAAAAAGCATTGCTAGCGATACGTTCCAAGCATAATAATCCTGAAATACCGTTCATAAATCATGTTCCGTATCAACAGGAAATTAAAAGACGAATTGTTGTTAAAACACGCCACCAGATAAAGGTATTATCCACATCCGATATTTGTTGTATTGCAGCAGAAGGCGACTATGTTATGATTCATACAGCAACTGAAAAGTTTTTAAAAAATTTCACGATGAAAGCGATGGAAGAACAACTTGATCCATCGCAATTTATACGGGTTCATCGTTCGTTTCTGGTCAATATCAATTGCATAAAAAATCTGGAGCAATACCAAAAAGAATCGTACGTGCTGGTATTAAGCAATGGAATGACGGTATCCGTCAGCCGGACTGGACTAAAGAACCTGAAGGATAATCTGAAATTCTGAATTGGGAGAAATAAAAAATGGGTAAGCTACTTACATCGCACCGCTACAACCGACTGCCCTTGCTTCCTTCCGGACCTGGGGGAGTTAATCAGGAGCTGGTCGTATAAGACTTACCCGCGGCAAAAGTACTAATTTTCGTTATACTTTCGCAAGTAAACCAAAGTATTTTCGTGTGTTTTTGTGAGACAATTGAATATCAATTCCTTTCCTTGTCATTTTTAAAAAACCAGCTTCGCTAATAATACGGAGGCTGGTATCAGAAACTCCATCTGCCTTAAGGGGAGTTCTATAAATTAAACTGTTGTAATTCAAATATATATAGCTATATTTGTGTATGAAAAAGCACACAAAAAGCATTAAAAAGCAGTCTTACAAAACGAGTGGGAAACAAGGATTGTTTGATACGCAATTTG
>JAUSOY010000034.1 GCA_030656615.1 Bacteroidales bacterium
CATACTTACCAGTATTCATAGCTTCACAATTAAGCTTGCAAAGCTACTTTTCAAATCAAATCAAAAAATCAAAGAACGCTTGTAAACTATTGATATAAAATTAATTATACTTAATTTTTAAAAGTTAACGCATCACTAGTAATTACAGTATGTAAAACCTTACAGCGATTGGCTGGTAAGTTTCAATAAAGCATGGGGTTTGTATCTTGACACACCCAATTCATGGAAAGAAGAGTACTATCAATTAGCTCTGACAGATAATCGTTTTGGTTTATCCAACGATTGGTATGAAGATCCTTCCAACTGGAAAACCTTCAATCAGTTTTTCTCCAGATATCTTAAATCGCCCGATAAACGTCCGATTGATTCTCCTGACGACAATACCATTGTTGTTTCTCCGGCAGATGCCGTTCCTCAGGGTATTTGGGAGATAGATGCCAATTCAGGCATTAGTCTGCAAGGCGGCGTATCCATTAAATCAGGGACATTAACCTCCATTGTAAAACTAATTGGAGAAGACAGCCAATATAAAAATGAATTTGCCAACGGAATCATGACACATACCTTTCTAGATGTTCAGGATTACCACCGTTTCCATTTTCCGGTAGGCGGAACCATCAAGGAAGTCAGAAACATTGATGAACAGGATGCGGTAGGTGGAATAATCACCTGGGATGCTAGCATACAACGATATATGCTTGACCCGACCGTTCCCGGATGGCAATCGATTGAAACAAGAGGATGTGTAATTGTTGATACAGAAGATTTCGGCTTGGTAGCCATATTGCCCATTGGCATGTCGCAGATATGTTCGATAAAATTTGAAGATAATGTCCAGGTCGGTACCATGGTAAAAAAGGGCGATATGCTGGGATGTTTCTTATTTGGTGGTTCCGATATTGTAATGCTGTTTCAACAGAAAGCAGGTTTTACATTAGACCCGGCAAGAGGGTTAATTAATGGACAAACGTATCAACACATCCTTATGGGTGAAAGGTATGGTGTGATGACAACAAATCAATAGCATCAATTTTTCCATACGAAACTATTGAAAACACTTATCTCTGCTTTAATCTTGATTTAAGATATTTAGGGTCTGCTGAAAAACTCAGAGAAGATAAAAACGACTCAAATAATACTACACCCGCGATGATCTCAAATACGACCCGGCATGTGGGTTTGTTTTTGTGACACTGTCTGTTGAATTTCATTTAAACCCATTTCCGGCTCATTACATTCATTTAAAAAAACTAGTGGGATTATTTGGATATCTATAAAACCCGGATAACTTTGTATAAAAAAATCAGCAAAAACCAAAAGCGATGGTGGAGTACGTAAACAGCGTAATTTACTGCAAAGCAATTTGTTCTTACGGTTTTAGTGACTTTAGGATAAGGCAGAAATATGTGCTATTGTGTATATTCAGTCGATGTGCTTCATGCAATAAAAGATGCTGCCAACTATAAACTAATATTTTATTTTCAGAATCAAAGGAGTATATTTGAGTGAATTAGAAAGTTAATGTAGTGGGATTTGACCACTTTGGATAATTTTGATTATGAGTAAGATAAGCACGATTGACATAAATAATGCTATTCTTTCAATAACAAAAATTAAGGATGAAGATTACATCTGCCTGACTGATATGGCAAAATCCAAAGGAGGAGATAGTAGAGCTGCGGATGTAATAAAAAATTGGATTAGAACTCGAACAACGATAGAATTTCTGGGTACCTGGGAGACAATGTATAATCCGAATTTTAAAGTTGTCGAATCTGACCACTTTAAAATGGAGGCTGGATTACCAACGAACGAAAAAGGGTTTGTAGTAGGGGAATTTCGATGGCAAGAAGGCTTTGGAGCATTTTCTTATGCCAAGTCTCAACTGGATACTGTTATTAAATACATAAACAACCAGGAGCAGCATCATCAAAAGATAACATTTAGAGATGAGTATATAGAATTGTTGCAAAAATTTAATGTTGACTATGATGAAAAATATTTGTTTGAATGGATTGAATAATGTCGCTCCACTGGAGCTTAATAAATCACGCATTCAAACATTCTATTATGATTTTGCTCCTCCGGAGCTGATTTTTTTGTTTAGAAAACCAAATAGCCCCATCAGTTTACTAACTTTACGATTTGACAGAAGAAGAAATTAAAATTGTGGAGGGAAAAGAATAATGTCAAATTCGGAAATCATATTATACAGCACGTCACAGGGAAAAATCAAAATCGAAGTTTTTCTGCAAGATGAAACAGTTTGGCTAAGTCAGCGGGCAATGGGCGAATTGTTCAGAATTGCAAAGAAAACCATTAGTGAGCACTTGGGCAACATATACAAATCGAATGAGTTGTAACCTGAAGTAACTGTCCGAAAAATCAGGACAGTTCAAAATGAAGGTGAAAGATTGCTTGCCCATCACAGAAATATTTAAGAATCATGAAAAAGAAAAACTATCAAAACAATAAACCCATGAGAATGAAAATGAGACTTGTCGTTTTGAATATACTTTCTATCGTAATTTTTGTGTTTTTAACAATACCGAAATTAGTCGGGCAAAATAACGACTCTCTGAGTTTAGCAAAAGAGAGTCAGCATTTCGATTTTTATTCAAGCAATGGTGATATTAAAATTTTAGATTCTCTTGCAATAATTTTAGAGAATAATTACTCAAGAATTACGAATCATTTAGGAATACAAATCGGCAAAAAAATAAATGTGAAAGTCTATCCAAACATTAAGACCTTTCATGTCGCAATAAATTATCCTGAGGCACCAGACTGGGTTGTTGGGTCATGTAATGGAGATGAATTAATGATGGTATCACCCATGAATCCGGGGAGTATTCATACTTATAAATCCCTTATGCAAGTGATTGTCCATGAATTTGTACATGTGGCGGTTTCTTATGCACGTGGAGATAAAGGATGGACCGCATTTCCAAGATGGCTTAGCGAAGGATATGCTCAGTATGAAGCAGGTCAGGTAAATGACTATATTCGGAAATCTGTAAAATCAAGTTTGATAGAAAAAGCACCACCAACATGGGCACAACTCGATTCTGCATCGATTGTGGAATTTGGCCACATGAATGGTTATGGCCTTTCTGTTACGATTGTTGAATTCCTGGTTGTTACGTATGGTATCGACAAATTGGTGTTACTGATAAAAGAAACTGAAAATATTGAAATTATTTATGGTTTGACGAAACATGCCTTGGAAAATCAATGGATACAGTACTTAAAGCAAGAGCAGATCGAATAACACCAGCTAACAGTGTGCCGCCTCGATTGGTGGTGACTTGTAAAACACCGGAATTGAATACGTTCAGAATCTGAACAAACGGTAATAAATCTACTTTCGTCCCCAATGCGTATCCTAAAAATGAAAAAAGCCCTGTAAATTCATCATTTACAAGGCTTAAAAGTGTTTTTGGTACCCGAGACAAGACTCGAACTTGCACACCCTTACGAGCACTAGTCCCTGAAACTAGCGTGTCTACCAATTTCACCACTCGGGCAAAAAATCTTTATAAAAGAACACCTTTTATGGTGCCCAGGACAAGACTCGAACTTGCACACCCTTACGAGCACTACCCCCTCAAAGTAGCGTGTCTACCAATTTCACCACCTGGGCATTATATAAAGAACTTTCCGCTTTCCACAAGACCCTACGGCCTTACGGGGCTGCAAATATACAAAGTTTTCTTTCCTCACAAAACATCTGAACGAATTTTGAAGAAAATATTAGAGCATTTACCAACTGGCAAAAACAGCCGTCCATAAGAGAAGCGGAATCACTGTTCCCCAAATAACTGCTTCCCGTTCGCGGCTACGATAATATCGTTCTTCTTCTGCCTGCCGGGCCCATTCATTAGCTTCATGTGAGCTATTTCCGAAAGTCTCCGTCAACGTCTCTTTACAGGTATTCATATAATCAAAAGCCTGTGGGTGTTGTGGATTTTCTTCCGTAACTCTGATAAAATCGTCATAAGCTTGCTGTGTTTTCCCAAGGTTGAAGTATGAAACTCCTCTCAAAAACCGTAATTCGGTCAGCCAGGGTTTCTTATCCAGCGCTTTTGAAAAATCGCTGGCTGCTTCGCCATACTGCTTCATCTGAAGATGGGCATATCCCCTATCCTGATACAAAACCGGATAATAGGGCATGATGCGTATGGCTGTATCAAAATAAACAATACCTGTTGTGTAATTTCCTTTGAGAACCTCTTCACGGCCCGTATTCATATAGAACTGATAATCTTCGGCACGCTGAGAAAATGCCATCGGTATCATCAGAAAGGCAAACAAAACAAAAAAGCCCGATTTGCTCAGACTTTTACGATAAAAATCCCATTTGCTGTGTTTCATGTGTTATTAATTCGATTTTTAAAGGTCACATGGAATACGCCATAATATGATCTTCGGATGGTGCGAATATTTTCTCATGGCTATTTCATGATTTCATACAAATTTGATTCAAAAAAGACACAATATTCAGGCCATAAAAAGCAAAACCCGACAAAATTTGCCGGGTCATTTTAGCTTTTTTGATAATCTATTTCATGAGGAACGAAATATCATCTCCGGCCTGGTATTCCTGAGGCTCCTGCCCGGCCCTGAAAACACGCAGGGGTCTTTTACCCAACAATTGAATATCCTGACCCGAAACTCTGAAAAGCGTTGCCTCACGCAGACCTGCAACGATTATTTCAGGGTTAATAACCAAAAATTCGTTGATACGGTCTTCACGGGTTTCTCCCCCATGGCCTTCCGGATTTTTATCGAGATAATGCGGGTTAATCTGAAAAGGAATCAGATTCATCACATTGAAACTGATCGGCTCAATAATTGGCATATCGTTGGTGGTTTTCAGCGTTGGACATGCCACATTACTGCCTGCTGACCAACCCAAATAAGGAACCCCTGCCAGCACTCTTTCGCGTATAGCCTGAATGAGTCCCATCTCCTGCATTACTTTTACAAGATGCCAGGTATTACCACCACCTACGGCAATGGATGGAGCATTCATAATGGCTTTCAATGGATCGGACTCACGATGTACCGAGCGAAGCCTGAATCCCATGGATTCAAACACTCCCGCTACACGGGCTTCATAAACATCGTATGATTTCTCCAAACTTTCTTTCGAGAGTGAAACACCGGCATAAGGGATAAACAATACTTCTTTAATCTCAAGTTCGTTTAAAAATGATGAAATATACGGACGCGGCCATCCAAGGTAATCTTCTCCCGGATTGGTAGAATTACTGATTAATAATAGCTCTTGTTTCATATGTGATTTTTTATTTGATTTCAGAAATTAAATCCAAATACAAACATAATCATATTTTCACGAAAAGCGGTGTAGCCATCCACAGGAATCCTACCATATAGACCAAAATGAAGTTTCTGAAAATCGCGCGTGAGGCCAACATTCACGCTATGAACAAGCGCATCATGTTCGAGTTCATGCTGAACAAAAGCCTCCATCTGCGTTAATCCAGCCGGAGAATACCCATACGCATTATCGGCTGTTTCATAATATGATTCCCAGGCAAGCGTATACGTCCAGGGTTGTTGCAGGTATACAATACCAGCACAAGCAGTTACATAATCCCGCAAATTAATCGTTGCTTGTATAGCATTCACCTGATTACCTGTCCAAATCAATGCAGGTTCTCCGGATATAATCATACCTGATTTAGGAATACGCATCATCGCCTCGCTGGAAAGTTGAAACCGGAACTTATTTGATAAAAACCAGGTGAGTGAATAATCGAGTCCAATGTTCCATGTTCCATCATGACCGATGTACACTTCGGGCCGGAAAAATCCTTCACGGCCTTTATCAACCGGGATTCCGGAATGCAATAATATGGTCCATAGCTTACTTTTAGACTTATATTCAAAACCCAGACGCAGCCTTACTTCTGATACGCCCTGCCAGGTATAATTCCCTCCAGGATACAGCCCTGGTAAACGTTCAATATTGGATTGAAGGTAAGGAATTGTAAATCCGACAAATATATTTTTAATCAGTTGTCTATCGATGGTAAACGAAAAACCCAATCGGTTGTAATTGGTGAATTTCTGTGAAGTTTCAGGTTTCTCAACATCACCCATGGTTCCGGCCGCAAAACCATAGAAAGTATTCATACGGATCCTTGCCGACCCGCCATGAACCGTTGAGGTATCCGATGCAAAAAAAAGATAAGTAAATGATAATGGAATACCATGGCCCTGAGCGTGCATCAGGGCAGGTAATAGAAAAACCAAAGCAAATAGTATATTCCGGGCTTTTTTCATGCACTCATCTTCAATCAGCTAAGATAAATGGATTTACGATGAAAGTAAAGAATCCAACTGAATGCCTAGACTATGCTTTAGAGAATTGCTGATAAGTCCCTCATGATGAGCTATTTCCTGATTTCCGTATTGCATCACCCTAAAATATTTATAGCTTAAGTTCAGAATGATTTTCTTAACGCATTTTTCTGAAGGCGGTCCAAGAAAAGAGCTTTCCCGGTGTGTGTTACAATAGGCCATTTCTTCAGTACTTTCTTTTTGCCCGCAGGGAAAAGAAAGTATTGTAATGCGAAAGAAAATGAATCATAAGACTATCCCAAAAAACCGCTTATTAATGCCTCAGTGGAATCAAATTTAAAAGAGCCCGACCCTTTCGCTTCCAATTTTCTTTCTCAAACGACTTTCTAAAAAAAGCATACCAATCGTAAGCAGGCAAATTTTCGGCATACCATGCATCTCTGTTTTCGGGGGAATAAGCAGCTCCCCAGGCACTTCCAAGCTTTGAAATGAGTGCTCGTGCGGCATCCTCTCTTACACCCCTTACCCGAAGTGTATCCAGATATCGTAAAGCCATTCTCCATTCAGACGAATCAATAAATCTGTCGATCATCCTTTCTGCAATATTCAAATCAGGATAACGATACAATAAGGCGATGTCATCCGGAAAATCTTCTCCTGCCAAATCCTCCCGATGAAGCTGATGATATGCTTTGATGGTTTTCATCGAAAGCCACAGCGAATCAGTGAGATGCTTAATATGTAAAAGATCAGCCGAAGATAATAATTCATTATAAGCAATTTCATGATGGTGAAGAAGAAGTCTGTCATGAATTTCGAAGGTATCAGGCTGGCAATTATCATGCTCCTTGGATATCAGGATGGCTTCCCGGGCTATTTCAGCTCCTTTCTTCCACAGACGCTGATCGAATGCTTCCCGCGCCCTGATACTCATCACAAACACATCTTGTCGTAACATCCGGCATTGCAACTCAGGAATTTTCTCCAGTAAAACATTATATTGAAATCTAACAGTAGAATCTCCTGATAGTGCGGTTTTTTCTGCAAGGGCATTTCCATATTCAAGCCATTTCTTCATCATCTCAGGTTTATCGTCCCAAAACATCGAAGATGCATTGGCAAAACAATTATCAATCAGGCGTCTGGAATGCAATACGATTTTTTGATTCACTAAGGAATCCTCCTGAAGTCTGGCAAACTGAATGCTATCGATGGTCTGTAAAAGCACAATTTTGCTTTGCAGGAACACCGAATCGGAAATAAAACCGGGGATATTCTCCAGGCGATCGAGCAGACGTGCTTTAAAAATACGTGCCATAGCCTCATCTTCCTCATTTCTTCTTTGCAATTTATATTGCTGACGATACGATAATATCGTTTCGAAAATACGTTGACCTTTCCCGGTATTTTCGGCACGCAGATATGTAACTGATTCCATGAGCAAAAACTCATAATGCCTTTGCCGGGCCGCCCTTAGATTCATTTCAAGCCTGTCTTTCTGCGACCATTCACCAATAATTTCAAGGTACTGCGAAGCATTTTCAAAATAATAGATAGCCCGCACCCAGTCTGAAGTTCCAAGAAAAACCAATCCTTGTTCCAAACAGGCTCCGGCATAAACTTCCGCGGAAGATTTTAATAAAACATCCGAGATTAATAAATCGGAATGAGCATGGCGAAAATCCAGGGCACGCTGTAAATACATTCCTGACATCCTGAGATTACCAATGCTTGCAGCCTTTTGAGAAACACTGAGGAATGATTCGAGTATACCATGGGTATAGTTAGACAGATCGCGTTGACAGGATGCGTACAATTCGGGCTGGTTTAACTGAGAAACCAAAAGTAAAGCATTGGCCGAATGAATCCGTGCTTCTGCCATGCGGCCCGAATTGGCATAAGCATCGGCCTGTTTAGTAAAAGAAGCTGCGGCTTCTTTTACTAAAACGGTATCGGCGATTGAATCGGATGAAAAAATATCCCTTGCAAAAAACCACAAATTCGAATTTTCCAGACTTGCCAATGCCGAAAATAATCCATTGTTTGAAGGTTTGGCAAATGATGAATGCCTAATCCATCCATCGGTAAGCCTTGTCAGAATCTGTGATGATGGCGTATGAATATATTCGGTGAGCGATACAGACCATCGGGTGGCACCCAAGGTGTAACGGTATAAATCGATTCCCAGCTTCTGAAACTGCTGTTTAAAATTCATCGGATCCTGTGGCATTCCAATGTGTTCAAGTATTTCACGCTGCTGTAAAAATGTAAATACGCGCCGCGCCTCGGCGTAGTAATACTGAGCACGGGCTTTGGGTATAAGGCTAATCGCAGAATCAGCCAAAAGCATGGCTGATTTAACAGCTTCAACAGCGGCATGATACTCTTTTACAGCCATCTGTGTGGCCTTAAAAACATCAAAGACGGCCTGCGAATATCCTCCGTTCAAAATTTTAATACTGGCAACATCATACGCCTCAGGCATACGAAATTGTCCACGTAGTACATTTACTCCATCACCATTCAGCTTTACCTGATACTCGATTTCATCGCCTGTATAACTATTTTTCAAAACGATCAGTGCCTTAAGCATGGATGGAATCATCAGATTACCAACATTAAAGGAACGGTAGGTTGTAAGTCCACTCACATTATCTACCGTACAACTCATTATACCTTCTTCCGTTTCAAACTCCAGGGAATAATGCAACACCACTGAACATTTTCTTACCGGCATGCCTATTTCCTGAGCCAAATCAGCAATCATACGCGAGCCATATCCCAAGCCACCGCTGGTATCGGCCTGATAACGAATAATTAAGGTATCTGAATAGCGAAAAATATTAGCAAAAGTGGCCGGGGAACAACCAACATAAATGAATAGTAATAAAAATGACTTCAGAATATTTCCCATGCTTAATTGGTAATATTCAATTTTATACTCCGTGAATTCCCTTTGAAATCCGTAACTTCCAATGCAAATGTATTGCTTCCTGATTTCAACTTATCATCAAAATAATACGTCAATAAGCTATTTTTTGGATCATATTCCATCAAAATCCACTGACTATTCAGGCTGGCTCGGTATTTAGCAACACCGCTCAAATTATCACTTATTTTGATACGGATATCGGATTGCTGGCGAACACTTTTTCCCTGACTAATATTTATCGGCCTAATGACAGGCGCTGTAGTATCGAGCATTATGCTATACGTTCCGAAGCCTCGCAACTTCGCATGAACCCAGGCATTTTCATATTTACTGTCTACGGCTGACGGACGTCCTTTTTCATCAATCTTAACCATTATCATTTTATTTTCAAAACCCACCGGGATGGTATCTGCTTTCAATCGCAGTGAAAATGAAGAATGAAATGCTACCAAATCTTCATTAATCAAATGAAAGGCTGTAAGATAGGATGGAGATGAATCCTTTCTTGTATAGTTGAAATACATGCTATCATACAGGCTGTTAGCCGGAATATTGAGAATTATCCCATTATTTTTATACTCAAAATCCTTGTTCCAACTAACTAATTCACCAACAGTTGGTGCACAAACCAGTGAATCCTTCGATTCTGTGCCCTTAACAACAAATCGAAGAACAGAAACATTATCATAAAAATCGATGACGACGTATTTCATAAAATACGTACAGCCTGCCTCAAAGAAATAAACTCCTTTTTTTTCACGGGCTGTATATAAACTCAGTCGGTTACCGGGCTCAATATATGTTCTAACTATGCGCCGCTTATTAACTTTATAATCTTCAAAATCACACAAACTATTAATATATCTCCCTTCGTCGAAAGGAATTCGAAGCATTTGAACTCCCGAAACAAGAACGCTGTCGATATAAAAGGCTATGGATTTCACACCATTTTTGTTGGATTCATCATTCAGTAAATCATAGGTCGTTATTCCAAAAGAGGCCAAACCGGCTATTTGTATGGTATCGTAGTCCCGTAATCGGTAATTGGGACCCCAGCCACTCAGATTAAAAACCGAAGCATTAAAAGATTTATTGACCTGAGATTGTTTACCATGCGGATAAACTTTTATTAATGAAATGGTGGGGCGAATAAAATCCTTTACATAAAATCCATAATCCAAAGGATTTAATGGAACCTGCATGGCTGTTTCGCGTATCTCGAAATGAAGATGTGGCCCTTCCGAACTTCCCGAATTTCCGCCATAAGAGATGAGATCTCCCTGAGTAACCTTCAATTCATTTCTCTTGGGATATAATTCCACTGCATACGATTCACGGGAATATTGTTCCTTTTGAGTATAAGACTTGATAATGGGATTAAAATCCTTCAAATGAGCGTATACACTTGTTCTGCCATCGGTATGCTCAATATACAACGTCTTACCATAGCCGATAGGTGAAATGCTGATGCGTGACACAAACCCATCAGCAATTACATTAATAGGTTTGCCTTCCACTTGTTGTGTCTTGATATCGATGCCGCCGTGAAAATGATTTGCACGCAACTCACCGAAAGTACCGGCCAACCTGACAGGAATATTCACAGGGTTAATGTAGAGAGGCTTTACACCGTTTGTCTGGGCAGTGGAAAGCATCCCTACAAAAACCACAAGAAAAAGTGTCTGAAAAAATCGCATGAAAAATCAGATTAGTTCAGGTTGGGAAGGAAAGAGAATTTTTTTGAATAATTCATCATCTGTTCAGTGTAATTATCAGGATAAATCACTTTAACATCTGTGATTTTTCCATCCACAATCACAGGTTCCAGAACAGGATTAATAAAACCGCTGTACGGAGCCAGATTAAGTTTATTATATCGTTCCAAAACTTCGGTATGCAAGGCTGGGTCAACTTTTACAGCGTAGGTTTCGACCAGTAGTTTACCAGCCGTGTAATCGCCTTCCGATTTTATGCGTTGCATTTCGAAAAGTAATTTTCCGAACAACGTACGAAGTTTATTATAATCGTTAATAACGAAATAGGTTTTACCGTCACGAACCATCTTTTCGATAACATTTTCAGCACGTCCGTTTTCATAACACCATCCGGCGATAAGGGCACGAGAGCGCATATGAGCTTGTTCAATGGTTTTTCCAGGAACAATACGTACTAATTGGGTCATAAGCCCATTACGGATGTATGAGGAGTATTCTGATTTGGCCACATCAAGCGTAGTAAAAAGACCCAGTTCGATCATTTTCTGATCCATCATATAATAAAGCGCAAAAAGGTCGGCACGGGCTTCTTCGAGAGGTGATGAATAATTTTTTAAAGCCTCGGAACTGGTTCCCGGAAGCAACTGACCTGAACCATGGCCCAGGCATTCGTGAAGGTCGGTATGTAGATTTCCGGCCAAAGCACCATGTTCTTTAATGATAGCCACTTCTTCGGGTGAATAACAAAACTCTTCCAAAGCTCCATTTCCCAAGGATGCCTGATCGTATGCATAGGTGATGTTTTCCATGGTTACTGATTTGGAGCCATGGTCGCGGCGAATCCAATCGGCATTCGGAAGGTTGATACCAATGGGAGTGGTCGGGTAACAATCGCCACCCAGTTGTGCTACGGTAATTACTTTCGCTGAAACACCTTTAACCTGAGGTTTCCTGAATCGGGGATCGATGGGCGAATGATCTTCGAACCACTGAGCGTTTTCACTAATGGTGATGGCACGGCGGGTAGCAATAACATCCTTAAAGTTTACAACCGATTCCCAGGATGCTTTCATTCCCAATGGATCGCCATAAACTTCAATAAAACCATTAACAAAATCGACCAGTGAATTGTCACCAACCCAAAGAACGTTATAATCGTCCCATGTTTTTAAGTCGCCGGTTTTGTAATACTCGATGAGTTTATCAATCCCTTGCTTCTGATAATCATTTTCAGCGACGGTAGAAGCTTTTTCGAGCCAATACACGATTTGAGCGATGGCAGGTCCGTACATTCCATCCAGAACATATTTCTTCTCCAATACCTTACCATTTTCTTTAATCAGTTTTGAATTCAGACCATAAGAAATGGGCGTATTATCCTCTTTTTTGCGAATGGCATTGTAAAAATCGTCGACTTCTTTTTCGGTAACTCCTTCATAATAATTACATGCCGAGGCCGCTACGATATCCGAGCCTTCATCCTGCATAACCCGTTTAGGTGCAATTTCAGGATTGAATATCAGATCAGTAACCCATTCCATAAAAGTATTATAATCCTGACCTTCGACCATGGGCCATTCTGCACCTGCACTTTTTTGCATCATCCCGACAAATACATCACGCGATACTTCCGGAAAAAATTTATCAGTACTGTAATGATGATGAATGCCATTTGAAAACCACACCCGTTTGAGATAAATCATAAAATTTTCCCAGTCAGCCGTGTTGCGGTCACCGCTATATTTTTCGTAAACCGCTTCAAGAGTCCTGCGGATTACCAGATTGTGCTTATAATTTTGATCGAACGTGATATCGCGCCCGCAAAGTGCCGCCTGACTCAGATAATACACCAGCTCCTTCTGTTGAAGGTTGAGCGAATCCCATGCAGGGATTTGATAGCGAAGAATTTTGGCATCGCCGAAACGGTCGATTTGCCACTGAAAATCGGAGGAAGATTTCTCTTCTTTATTGCCTGTATTACAGGACAGAAGCAAAATGCTCATAATAAGAATTAATAGATTGTTACGGTGAACCATAGCATAAGAGTTTTAGTATTCCGGAACAAAGATAAGAAATGACCACCGATTGGAGGAAATTGTTCCGGGATTCGTTGCCCGAATAAAAAAGAAAACTCTCTGACAGGATTTTAGTGGCTATGGTTTCCAGAACCAAAGCCACCAAAATATCAATCTAAAAATCCAAAAAAAAGAAATAAACTATTTTATCCAATAATACGGATCGATGTCTTCCGTTTTCTGGTTCCAATAATCGGCTGAAACCTTAATTCGTTCTTTGGTTTTTAAACTTTTTTCGTAAACCGCGATAACCGGATTGAACAATAAATCGGTAACCCCGACTTTATACGTAACCTCGCCTCCCTCTTCTTTAGGAGGAATGGCAAGGCTTATAACCTTAAACCCGTTATAAGTCAGTAAATCGCTTAAAAACTGCATTCGTGAGGAAGAAACACCTGTTTCGACCAGGCTACATCGTGTACCTTCTATTTCCTCGACTATATGTTTTCCTGAAAATGCCATATTAATTTCTCCTGTTAAATTCCAAACTGTAAAACCAACTGGTATATCCATTCATAAACAGGACTGTAAAATCCTACTCCAAAAATACCAACAGCACAAAGAATAAGAGCTATACGAGTATAAACATCGCTTTTAATCACGGGTAATGGTGTTTCTGATTTATTGATAAACATCGCCTTAACAGGCAAAAGGTAATAATACAACGAGATGGTTGCATTTAACACCGCGATAAAAACGAGCCAATAGTATCCTTGTGAGGCTGCTGACATAAACAGAAAGAATTTTCCGAAAAATCCGGCAAATGGCGGAATGCCTGCCAGTGAAAATAAAGAAATGGTCAGTAACAGACTTAGTTTTGGATTATTCTTATAAAGCGAATCGTAATCGTCCATGTTTTCTTTACCGGTGAAGTATGAAATAGCCGAAACCACTCCAAAAGCTCCGAGATTGGAGAAAATATACACCAGTACAAAATACATTATGGTCGTCATTCCAAATTCAGAAGCATTCAGAATACCCAATAAGATAAAACCAGCCTGGGCAATGGATGAAAAAGCCAGGAAGCGTTTCATATTCTTCTGCCGAATGGCGAACAAATTACCAACAGTCATGGTCAGTATGGCTAATGCGTACACCATATTTATCCAGTAACCGGAAAGTTTATCAAAAACAGTAAACAAAATAATGCTGAAAATGAATACAGCGGCACCTTTCGACACAACACTCAAATACGAGGTTACACTTACAGGAGCTCCTTCATATACATCTGCTGTCCATAAATGGAAGGGGACCAATGAAATTTTGAAACCCATACCGGCAAAGAAAAAGATAAGCGACAGAGCCATCAGCGGGCTTTGGTTGATATTGGCATTAATTGCATCAAAATATATTGAACCGGTCATTCCGTAAAGCATTGATAATCCGAATAACAAAATACCCGATGATAATGCAGAGGAAAGGATTAGCTTAATACCAGCTTCTGCCGAGTTATTACGATAACGGTCGAAAGCAGCAAGAACAGCCATTGGTATGGTAGCCAGTTCCAGTCCGAGGTAAAACATCAGAAAATCGCCGGATGATATCATAAAATTCATTCCAATAAGTGTGGAAAGAAGTAAAATATAATACTCGGATATCTTACCGGAATTTTCGGGTTTCTTAAGCCATACGGCCGATTGAAGAAGTATGATGGCAACACCAACATTCAGAATGTTTTTCATCATAATCTGCATACCGGTAATGCGGAACATTCCTCCGAATAAAACTCCCTCGGTTTGTGGTAGAAAACCAGCGAAGGTTACTAAAACAAACAATCCGGTAATCCAGGGTATTATTTTGTGAATTTTTCCGTCATCCGTAAAAATTTCGAATACCAGAACCAGTAGTGCTAATAAAAGCAGTAGTAGTTCATGACGCATCAACAAAAAGTTTTCGAGTTGCATAATTCTAATTTTCTTCTGTGATAATATCTTATAAAGCAGCTAAAAGTCGACTAACAATAGGATCAAGGCTGAAACCAATCATTTCAGACAGCCAGAATGGAGCAATACCAATGGCGGCAATGGCCAGTATGAGAGCACTTACCGACAAACGTTCAAACCATTTGGCATCCTTCATCCCTTCAAAATCCTTATTTTTTATTGGGCCAAGCAGTAAAATACCCACGACCCTGAGAATATATACCGCCGTTATAACAATGGCCGATACAGCGATGATGGTGGCAACGCGGTGAAACATATCGGGATGCTCAAAAGCTCCTACAAAAATGGTCATTTCGGCAACGAATCCTGAGAGACCAGGAAGGCCGAGCGAAGCGAGGCCGCCAATAACGTATGCCACCGATAAGAAAGGAATCACTTTCATTAATCCACCCATTTCATTTATCATACGGGTATGTGTACGACCGTAAATCATGCCTATTAAGGCGAAGAAGAGAGCCGTCATAATACCGTGTGAAATCATCTGTAGAATGGCGCCATTCATGGCTGTTTTATTCATCATCAGCAGTCCGAACAATACAAGTCCGCAATGGCTAACCGACGAATAAGCATTAATATATTTAAGATCTTTCTGAACAATGGCACCAAATGCCCCATATACCACGCTAATAGCGGTAAGAACAATGAATATTCCCCCAAGCGATTGTGCGGCATCAGGAAGAAGAAAAAGAGCGATGCGGAAAACACCATAACCGCCGAGTTTCATCAAAACCCCGGCATGAAGCATGGATACAGCCGTAGGTGCAGAAGCATGACCATCGGGCGACCATGTATGAAATGGGAAAAGTGCACCAAGGACTCCAAAACCAATGAAAGTAAAGGGGAATAAGAATAATTGCACATTTACTGGAATGTGAATCTTAGAAATTTCCATAATATTCATTGTCAGCGGTCCGCCATCGGGTGCAGAATTATAATAAATTCCCAGTAACCCAACCATCAGCAAGGCCGATCCACCCATCAACATCAGGGTAAGCTTCATGGCTGAGTATTCCTTGCGTCCGCTACCCCAGATACCAATTAAAAGATACATTGGTATAACGGCCACTTCATAAAACAGGAACATGGTGAAAATATCAAGAGATATAAAAAATCCATAGACCCCCGTTGATAAAATAATCAGGGAAATGAAAAATTCGCGTGATAAATACTCCACCTCCCATGAAGTAAAAATTCCGGTTATGATGATGATGGAAGTGAGGGCTATCATAGCAACCGCGATTCCGTCAACACCAACCGTATACCTTATATTAAGACTTTCGTACCAAACGATGTCTTTAACGAGAACCATTTCAGCCAAATTACCAGCGGCCCGTTCGCCGAAATACAGATACATCAGTATGCCGGTAAGCAATACCTGTATACCCATTCCTGCGGCAGCAACCACCCGTGTTTGTTTCATATTCCGGGTAAACATTATACCAATAACGGTAAGGACCGGAACGATAACAAAGAGCGAAAGTATATTCATTTTTTAATGCTTTATAATTTCATAATTAATTTAGCTTTTACTAGGCTGCAAATGCAGCATATAAAAGCACCAATGCCATGATAATAACTCCAGAAAGAAAGACAAAACCGTACTTCTGCAACTGTCCTGATTGTAATGGCTTAATAAGTCGGGAAGTGCTTACAGTTATCCAACCAATACCATCCATCGTAGCATCAATTACATGGCGGTCGAACCAGGCTATTGGTGTCGAAATCCGATTAAAAACAAACTTATGGGTGATGAAGAGATATACTTCATCAATGTAAAACTTATTAAATGCCCATCGGTGGAAGAAACGGAAACCATGACTAACGCGGTCAGGAAGGTCAGAGTCTTTTTTGTACATTACCCATGCGATAGCAATACCTATTAATCCGACGAGGACAGAAGGAATGGCTATGATGCCTTCAATATGCGTTTCGAAAGGCTTGAAATCGGAAGAAATATAATCGGAAAAAGGAATATAACCGATAAAGATTGAAGCAAAAGCCAGCATCATCAGTGGAATTGTCATCGTTAAAGGCGATTCGTGCGGGGTATGATGATAATGGGGTTCTTTATTCCAGAATACCCGGAAGTACAAACGGAACATGTAAAAAGCAGTCAGACCGGCAACAAACATTTGGATGAAGAATATCGCCTTATTATGGTGGTAGGCTGCTGCCAGAATTTCATCTTTACTAAAAAATCCAGAGAGTCCCGGAATACCAGCAATGGTAAGACAAGCGATTAAAAATGTAATATGCGTAATTGGCATATATTTACGAAGTCCTCCCATTTCATTCATAACATTACTGTGTACTGCATGAATAATGGAACCTGCACCAAGAAAAAGTAATGCTTTAAACATGGCGTGGGTTGTAAGATGGAACATCGATGCCATATAACCCAGTCCATCATGTCCTCCGTAACCCGAAACACCCAAGCCTACCATCATATATCCGATTTGCGACATGGTAGAATAAGCCAGTACCCGTTTAATATCAAACTGAGTAGTGGCAATAATTGCTGCAAACAAGGATGATGTGGCGCCAACCCATGCCACAATTTCGAGACCAACGGGAGCTGAAAGCGCATATACAGGAAAAAGTCGTGCAACCAGATATACGCCAGCCACAACCATCGTAGCAGCATGAATCAATGCAGAAACCGGCGTTGGGCCTTCCATGGCATCGGGTAACCAGATATGAAGCGGAAACATAGCCGATTTTCCGGCACCGCCCATAAACACAAATATCAATGACCAGGTCATCGTAGAAAGACCGAGTAACCAGGCTCCGCTTCCGGTTTGCATTGCTGCTCCCTGCGGATTGGTGAGTTCCAGAAAATCAAAGGTACCCGTATTAAACGAAAGCAATAATATACCGATCAAAAAACCTAAATCAGCAAAACGTGTAACGATAAAGGCCTTTTTTGAGGCCGCTACCGCCGAAGGTTTCTGATAATAAAATCCGATTAAAAGAAAAGAAGATACACCAACCAATTCCCAGAACATATACATCTGGAAAATATTGGTAGCAAGCACCAGACCCAGCATCGAAAAACTAAACAGCGAAAGGAAAGAGTAAAAACGAACGAATCCCGTTTCGCCTTTCATATAACCCAGGCTATACACATGCACCAGAAAAGACACCGTGGTTACAACAAAAAGCATCATCACAGAAATGGGATCAATAAAAACACCCATATCGATGTGCAATTTATCCGAAAAATTCAGCCACACCATATTATAGCCGATGATTTGCTGATAAGCACCATCCACTTTTTCGAGGCTGAAATATTTAAAAACCGTCATCAGACTAAGTATCCATGATATAAAAAGACCTGTCGTACCGATGAGTCCGCCCAGCTGTGGCTTAATTCTTCCCGACGCCAATCCTAAAAACAGGAAAGTAAACAGAGGGATTAAAGGAATAAGTACTGTATACGTAAAATTCATTTTTCCTGATTTTTAATGACTAATATTTCATTTCGGAAACGTCTTCCACATTGATGGTGGTGAATCGACGATAAATATTGATGATGATGGCAATAGCAACGGCTGCTTCACAGGCTGCAATAGCAATAATAAAGATGCTAAAAAACTGACCCTGAAGATGCTGAGGATACAAATAACGGTTGAATGCCACAAAATTGATATTTACAGAGTTTAAGATAAGCTCTATCGACATCAGAATCGTGATGAGGTTCCGGCGGGTTAAAAAGCCATATATTCCAGTGAAAAACATCACCGTGGCTACGACCAGAATCAGATGCAGGGGAATACCTTCAATCATGATTTCTAAAATTATTAATTGTTAGATTCGTTTTTTTCTTCCTTGCGGGCAATGATGATGGCTCCAATCATTGAAGCCAGCAACAAAATTGAAATTACTTCAAAGGGCAGTACAAAACCTTCCTTTTCGTAACTCAGCAAACTAAGCCCAATCCATCGCATCTCAACAGCACGGGCTGCTTCGGTACTGGCTTCAAACTGGTACTGTAAAATGGTGGTAATAACAAGAATAGCCCCTATTGCCACGGCAATACCGGTTGCTAATCGCTTCTTCCATCCTACCATATCAAATTTGACGCCAACATGACTCGTAAGTAATATGGAGAAAATGATGAGGACAACGATACCTCCTGCATACAACGTTATTTGTACGGCTGCCAGAAATTGATAATTCAGAAGAAAATAAATTCCGGCGGTGGATATTAATACAAATAAGAGATACGTGGCTGCCCTAAGTATACGCTGGCTGGTAACTGTCAATATTGAAAATATGACAATGGCCAGGGCAAAAAAGTAAAACATAAACTGGCTGGCTGTGAGCATCATTATTCAACTCCTTTCTTAAGGCTGGAACCTTCTTTATTTAATACCTTATTGAGTTTGGTGCGATCAAAAACGGCATGTTCGAATTCCTGTCCCCATGCCAAAGCGTTAGAGGGGCAGGTTTTAATACAAAGACCACAGAAAGTACACATTCCCAGACGGTAAATGTGCTTATCGATGGCTCTTTTCTTCTTGCCTTCTTCGGTCACATTCATCACACTGATTATTTCGATACTGCCATTGGGGCAATTTATTTCGCAAATACCACAACCGGTGCATGTATGTTGGTTATTCTCATCATGAGGCATTATCACCTCGCCTTTAAATCGATCGAACATCACCAAAGTATCTCTGTTTTCGGGATACTTCTGGGTAATGATGGTGGAAGGCCGGACGAAGTACGATAAAGTAACCTTCATGCCTCTCATCAGACTGATAATGGCATTAAATATATCGCTGAAATATTCTTTTATCATCATAGAGCCAATGAATTAAAAATGTAAACCCAAAAGAACCAGGGTTGCCATCAGAACAACATTAAACAAGTTAATCGGCAACAGGTATTTCCATTCCAGGGTGAGTAACTGGTCGATTCGTAAACGGGGGAAAGTCCACTTAAACCACATTATAATAAAGATAATGAAGGCCGTTTTACCGATATACCAGAAAAAAGGAGGCAGAAAGTCCATAATGGCATTAAAACCATCCCAACCGTAAACATGGAACGGCATCCAGCCTCCCAAAAATACTGTTGCTCCCAGTGAGGCAACAATGAACATATTCATGTATTCGGCCAGAAAAAAGAAGGCGAATTTAATACCCGAATATTCGGTATGAAAACCAGCCGTAAGTTCCGATTCAGCTTCTGCCAAATCAAAAGGCCCACGATTGATTTCTGCTGTACTTGCAATAAGAAATATTATAAAAGCAATGATGGCCGATATATGTCCTGTGAAAATAAACCATCCATCGCGCTGCAATTCTACTATCTCAGAAATCTGCATGGTTCCTGCCAAAACTATAATCGTAATCAGTGAAAGTCCGACGGACAGTTCATAACTGACTATCTGTGCTCCGGAACGCATGGCACCAATGAGTGAATATTTACTGTTACTCGACCACCCAGCCAGAAGGATTCCAATAACACCCAAAGATGATACCGCTACAATATAGAATATACCAATGTTCAAATCCACGGCATGAAGTCCTAAAGCAAAAGGAATGGCAGCCAATGCAAGAAAAGAGGCAATGATTACAATAAACGGAGCGATGTTAAACAGTAGTTTATCGGCTTTCTTTATGTATATCAACTCTTTAAATAGAAGTTTGATAAGGTCGGCGATGGTTTGGAAAAAGCCCCAGGGCCCTACCCTGTTTGGACCCAGCCGGCATTGCATAAAGGCACAGATACGACGTTCGGCCAAAACCAGCATCAGTCCAACAATAGCGTAAAAGGTCAGAAACGCCAATCCCACCAGCACCATTTCTGTGGTGATAACCCAGAAAGGACTCATAACCGCATCGAGCGACTGATGTACCCATTGGGTGAAGGATGAAAAATCGTAAATATCTAGAGGCATATTAAAGCGTTTAAAATATTCTTAACGGTCCATATCGGGAATTACAAGATCAAGAGAACCACTGATGGCCACCAGGTCGGCAATTTTCTGCCCGCGGGCCATTTCTTCAATGGCTGAAAGATTAATAAAGTTTGGTGAACGGAATTTCACACGATACGGATACTTGTTTCCGTCGCTGATAACGTGTACGCCAAACTCACCGCGGCAGGCTTCAACTCTTTGATAATATTCGCCTTCGGGCAACTTGATGATGGGTTTCATTTTTACTGCAAAATCGCCTTCCGGTATATTGTCGATAAGCTGTTCGATGATGTTCATCGATTCCCACATTTCGGCAATACGGACTTTATATCGTGCAAAGGTATCGCCCGCCTGTTCAAGACTTTCGTTGAATACAACCTTGTCGTATGCACTGTATGGCGCATGTTTACGAACATCGCAAGAAAAACCACTACCGCGTCCGGAAGGCCCGGTAACGCCCCAATTAATGATATCCTCACGCGACATGTATCCAATTCCTTTGGACCTGTTATGGAAAATAACATTTCCGGTCAGGAGCTGATCGTATTCGGGTAATATTTTACGGAAATACTTGATAAATTCCTTCACATTTTTCTGAAAATCAGGATGAATATCGTTCATCAGACCGCCCGGAACATTATAACTTTGGATAAGCCTTCCACCAGTGGTTTGTTCGAAAATATCCAGGATTTTTTCACGGTCGCGTAAACCATAGAAGAAGGTCGTGAGAGCACCCAAATCCATTCCGAAAGCACACCACCATAACTGATGCGATGCCAAACGGGAGAGTTCATCGATGATGGTCCGAATGTATTTCACACGTTCCGGCACTTCTACGCCCAAAGCATCCTCTACGAGAAGACAAACTGCTTCATTATTGATGTGAGCAGACAAATAATCCAAACGGTCCGTCAAATGAATAATTTGGGGATAGGTAAGTTTTTCGCACATCTTTTCGATGCCACGATGTATGTATCCACAATGAGGCTGTATCTGGGTAACTGTTTCGCCCTTCAGCTTTAGCAAAAACCTCAAAACACCGTGTGTTGACGGATGCTGAGGACCCATATTGATAATGAATTCCTGAGAATCAGGACTTACATTGTGATCGGTATCAACTTTTATAGCCATGTTGTAGGGTATCCTTTTTAACGTTCTACAATGTTTACTTCGTCGGTATAGTCCTTGCGCAGAGGGTGCCCTACCCAGTCATCGTCGAGAAAAATTCTTCGCAAATCAGGGTGATTACTAAATTTCACACCCAATAAATCAAAAATCTCACGTTCATGAAAATTAGCAGATTTCCATATCTCAACAAGGCTGTCGATATTGGCATCATCATTACGATCCAAATCAGAATGCAACAACAGGCAATGCTGATAAACCGTTGAATTCAACAGATAAGCCATTCGATAGGAAGTGCCCATATCTGTACCAGTAATGTTGATAAGATAATCGAATTGCAGGTCAGGATCAGCGGCCAGAACACGGCACAATGCCAGTAAAGAAGAGGCGGGCACCCTAACAGTAAGGTTCTGTTTCTCTTCAATCACCAGCGAAGGATCCATCGCCTGAAGTTTCAGTATAAGTTCCTGATTATTCATTTTCGGGAAATTTTAAATCGTTGGTATAGCCGGCATCGTCATCCCTTTTGTATTTATTGCTGATTGTTTCCGTCTCAATTTTACGCTGCAACTGCATGATACCATACAGCAAAGCTTCTGGACGCGGAGGACAACCGGGTATATATACATCCACAGGAATAACATGTTCTACGCCTTTTATCACATGATAAGAGTTATAATAAAATGGCCCGCCAGAAATAGCGCAGGCTCCCATGGCAATTACATACTTTGGATCGGCCATCTGATCATAAAGGCGTTTAAGAACCGGCGCCATCTTATTGGTGATGGTTCCGGCCACCACAATAACATCGGCCTGACGGGGCGAAGCTCTATAAACTTCAACACCGAAGCGTGCAAAATCGTGACGCGAGGCACCAGCCGCCATCATTTCTATACCACAACAACTGGTGGCAAATGTGAGTGGCCAAATGGAATTAGAACGGCCCCAGTTGATGAGTCCGTCGAGTGTGGTCATAAAAAAACTTCCTTTGTTTTTTTCGGCCATTTCTTCCAGGGTTTCATTGTCCCTGAAATCTTCATACTTCATTGATTTTATGCCCATGTCAGTGCTTTCTTTTTCCAGGCGTATAAAAGGCCTAATACCAGAATCACAAAAAATATCAGAATTTCGATATATCCTACCAGGCCAACTTCTTTCATAACCACGGCCCACGGATAAATGAATACCGTTTCCACATCAAATACCAGAAAAAGTATCGCGAAAAGGTAATAACCCACGTTAAACTGCAGCCAACTGACGCCCTTTGTGGGAATACCACATTCGTATGGCTCAAATTTTTGGTAATTAACGGATTTAGGGGCTATGAAATGGGAAAAAACGAGGGCTCCTCCCACCAAGACAAAGGCCACCAAAAACATCGTAACAAGCATATTGCCGTCCATAGTATATCCAATTTATTATTATCTAATTATTTAATAATCAGTATATATAAAAAACATCAAGTAGTCAAAAATAGTCGATATAAGAAAACAGCCAACATGAAATAAGGCCGTAAAAGTATTAATTAATCCAAATATCTATGAATGTACATAAGTATTTTCTATTGTGAATTAATTCACAGACAAATTTAAATATCTGTATATTACTGATGTTCTATAATTTACAGTGTAATTTAGATAAAATACAAATTATAATCGCAATTAGTGTTTCTGGTGTCCGGTTTAAGATCGTATTTTTAGCTTTTGCAATAATATATAACAAAATGGAACTGAATTAAACTCGGATTCGGACAAAAGTAATTGGTTCTAAAGTATAATTAATTGATTATCATTTATTAATAAAAATATTTCGATTTTTACATAAGCATGTCCACAGAATCATTTAATTCAGCAGGATTCACAAGTACAATTAATACTATCGAAATAGAAATCTCTAATTTTGAAAACCAAAAAAATCCCCCCTATGCATACATTAATAAAAATACTGACTGGTTTTCTCCTTGTTTTTATACTTTTCTCCTGTACTTATAACAGCCAGGAAAAAACCGAAAATAGCCAATACGCAATTCAGGATTCTGCAACGGTTGCAATGGCAAAAACCCAAATCATTCATCTCCTGGATTCGTTCAATATTGCTGCCGCCAATGCCGATTTTAACAGCTACTTTAATTACTTCGCCGAAGACGCCGTATTCATTGGAACCGACGCCGCAGAATACTGGACAAAGCCTGACTTTATGTTATGGGCAAAACCCCATTTTGATTGTGGTAAAACCTGGGATTTTAAAGCTATTGAAAGACATATTTATTTCAGTCCCGACGGAAATATAGCCTGGTTTGATGAGTTACTGAATACACAAATGAAAATCTGCAGGGGGTCGGGAGTTTTGATAAAACACAAAAAAAACTGGAAAATAAAACAATATGTTCTGTCGATGACCATTCCCAATAGCCAAACAAGCACCATCGTAAAATTAAAAGCACCCATTGAAGACGAAATTATCAAGAATTTGACTCAATAGAATTGCTAATAACCAATAACATCCTGATTATATTGCTACACTCTAATGAACAATAATCGAACGGCTCTGATTAGTTATCCATCATAGGTATTAAAATAATAAATTCCCTTTTAACTTTTAACTTTTAACAACCACCTCACCCCCAGCCATCACAGGCACAATGGGGCAGGTATCGGTTTGAAGGCAAAAACCCAAGTCATCGAGCATGTTTAAGGCTTCCAGCCTTTTGTAATGCGATGCCTGCCGCAAATACGCTGATAAATCATCTTTAGCAGAATCATAAAGTGCCATGGCTGCTACGCATGAGTCGTCCTGCGTTTGAAAATGACCGGCTCTGATTAATGACTGAGCCAGAGCACCAGCAAAAAGACTATCCTCCATACTGAACGCATTTTTCCAGCCGGAACATAATAGACTCGTATTGCATTCTTGTTGCACCAGATACTTTGTAAGGGCTTGCAAATTGCAAAAACCACCCAGCACTACTTTTCCCGCAGTTTGAGCCTTCTCCATAGCTACAGTGCCGTTTGTAGTCGAATATATGAGGCTTTTACCCTTTAGATTCATCGAAAAAAATCCATGAGCGGAATTTCCATAGTCAGCAAACGGCAACTTCTTTCCTTCCCGTTCGGCAGCCAATAGCAATGAATCAGACCGCATCTTCTCAGCAATCTTCAAATCAGAAACCGGAATTATACGCTCCGCACCAGCCATAAAAGCAGCACATATGGCCGTAGTTGCCCTGTATATATCGATCACAACAATATTGCGGTTCGGGTCAAATGTCGAATAAGGAAACAAAACGGGTGAAAAAAAAACTTCAAGACTTAAAGCCATAATCAGGATTATTGATAATTAGTTTGTGTTTAGAGTTTGGGGTTTGGGGTTTGGGGTTTGGGGTTTAGTGTTTAGTGTTTAGTGTTCATTATTCACTTTTCACTCCCCGATAGCTATCGGGGCACTTTTCACTTTTCACTTTTCATTTACAAAAGGAAGCACTTCGCCGCATTTCCTGCATACGGAATTTTCAAGATTTTCGATTTGTACTGTATATCCTTCTCTGAATATCAAGACACTACCACACTTCGGGCAAATCGAATCCTGAAAAGTCCGGTCTAAGGAATTACCCGTGTAAACCCATGAAAGATGCTCCCGGGCTATTTTTGCAAAACGTAATAAAAGCCGCGTTGACGTTGCTTCAATTTCTGATTTATATGCAGGATAATAAGCCGAAATATGCAAAATGGTATTTTGACCCAATTCGGTCTTCAGCCATTTTAACATTTTAATAAAAAGCTGTTCGTCATCATTCAATCCAGGAATGAGGAGGAAAGTTACTTCGAGATGTTTGCCCGACTGACGTATGGTTTTCAGTGAATTTAAAACGGGTGCTAGGCTTCCTCCCGTGATTGGTTTATAGAAATCTTCGCTAAATGATTTTAAATCAATATTAAACGCATCGATGTACGGGAGAATGTTATCCAAGGGAAGCGGATTTATAAATCCATTACTGACCACAACATTCTTTAATCCTGCATTATGAGCCATGATGGCCGTTTCGAATACAAATTCGAAATTCGTGAGTGGTTCGTTGTATGTATAGGCGATGCTTCTACTAGCGGATTTCAAAGCTGCCTGAACCACTCCTGATGAATCCAGTGATTTGGTACCGGCAGGATGTCCATGCTGCGAAATATGCCAGTTCTGACAATACCGACAGTGCAGATTACATCCGGCAAATCCTATACTAAATATTTTACTTCCCGGATAAAAATGGTTTAAAGGTTTTTTTTCGATGGGGTCTATCTGAACAGCTGTTATTTGAGCAAATGCAGATGCAATAAGCAATCCATTTATATTTTTGCGAATCAAGCACTTACCTTCCTTTCCTTCGGCAAGTACACAGTTATGGGGACACAATAAACATTGCACCTTCTGATCTTGCAGACGATTGTAAAACAAAGCTTCTTTCATAGTAAGGCTTTTTTCAAAGGTAAGGATATGGATAATACGGTTCAAGCCTCAGAGGTAAGTTGCAAAAGCCTATTTTTGCAGAAAATATGTGATTTATGCTGAACGATAAGCGGCTGGCCATTAAGGGCGCTTTTGCCATTAGTTTCGCGGCCATACTCTGGGGTCTCGACGGCGTGATACTTACTCCCCGACTCTATAATCTGGATGTAGGATTTGTTGTGATGATGGTCCATATGATCCCCTTTTTATTAATGAATATTTTTTTACGCCACGAATATGCTAATCTTTTAAAGATAAGTCCGGCTGATTTTGGATGGTTGGCATTGGTTTCTCTTTTTGGAGGCACCATAGGTACCCTGGCGATAGTAAAAGCTCTTTTTCTGGTAGAATTCAAACATCTGACCATCGTTGTTTTATTACAAAAATTACAACCCATTTTCGCGATTGCTCTGGCAGCCATTATTCTAAAAGAACAGTTGACAAAACGTTTTGCCTTATGGGCTGGTTTGGCAATAACTGCCGGATATTTTCTGACTTTTGGATTTCAATCACCAAGTATCGACGGTGGTTCGGTAATGCTGGCCGCTGCACTCTTTAGCCTACTCGCCGCATTTTCGTTTGGAAGTTCAACGGTTTTCAGTAAGCTGGCTCTGAAAAATGTCAGTTTTGGAACAGCCACTTTTTTCCGGTATGGATTTACGGCAGCAATAATGCTGGCCTTTGTTCTAATAAGCGGTAAAATATCAGAAATTCAAAATATCACTTCTGAAAACTGGTTGGTTTTCATCATTATAGCACTAACGACCGGCTCTGGTGCCATTTATATATTCTACTTTGGCCTGAGGCAAGTGAAAGCCATCGTTGCCACGGTTTGTGAGTTATTCTTCCCCATCTCCGCCATTATTTTTGATTACATATTTAATGGGACACGCTTATCTGTCGTACAATGGATAAGTGCCGTGATAATGATTTTCTCAATCATCATGCTTAATCTTGGAAAGAAAAAGCAGCAAAAGCTTGCATAGCAATCTCCACCACCTTCCTGTCAGGTCTATATAACAAACGGATAGCTTGCATTATTAGTAGATACGATAGCAAGCTATATGCGACGCACGCCTAGTAGGTTTTATAAGATGCGCAGATAGATAATAACACGAGACGCACACCCTGCGTCTTTTGACTTTTGCATTATTACCGGAACTGATGAGAACCGATAAAATGCAGGCATAACAGCATATACGAGACGCACGCCCTGCGTCTTTTGACTTTTGCATTATTACCGGAATTGAGGAGATTCGATAAAATGCAGGGATAACAGGCAATACAAGACACACGTTTGGTAGGTCCAATAAGATGAAAAGATAGCAGGTAATGCGAGACGCAGGCCTAGTAAGTCCTATAAGATGCGTAGATAGATAATAATGTGAGATGCAGGTCGTACGTCTTTTGACTTTTACATTATTACCGGTATTGAGGAGATCCGATAAAATGCAGGGAGAACAGCATATACGAGACGCACGCATGATTGGTGCAGGGATAGCAGCATATACGAGACGCACGCCGTGCGTCTTCTGACTTTTGCGGTATAATCGGTATTGGGGAAACGAAAAAGCCCCGGCAGAGCCAGGGCTTTTTGATATATCAATGGAAAACTATGGATTGAGTTTTGCATCCATCTCTTTCACCTTATCGAGTTTGCCTTTGCGGGCATAAATCTCTTTCAGTGAAATAATTGTATTTTTATCGGTAGCCTCAATCGCGTGTGCTTGTTCGAGATAGGGTAAAGCGTTGTCGAGTGCTAAATCAGCTTTTGCTTTTAAAGCATCATATTCTTTTACCTTATCCAAAGGAAGTTTATTGGCTTCTTCCATAATTGTGGCAGCCTCATTTACATAAATGGCGCCCAGATTATAAATTGCATCAAAATAATCGGGTTTTAATTCGATGGCTTTTTTATAAGCACTAATTGCTTCAGTAACATTATTTACCTTGTCATAGTTTACACCAATAGCATAAAAAATGGTAGGATTTGTTGGATCATTCAACTTCGCTTCCTGCAGGTTAGCTAATGCTTTTTCGGTCTGATCCGTTTTTAGATAGAAGTTCGTTTCCGTGATGAGAACACTAAAATCGGTAGGATACTTTTCGCGACCAATAATAATTGTTTTAAACGCCTCGTCAGTCTTACCCTCTTCCATCAGAATATTAGCAAGGCTAACATATACCAAAGGTTTATCATAATTCATTTCTGCAAGCTTCACATAGGCAGCTTTGGCAGCCTGAACATTTCCACCCTCCTGTGCACTCAATGCGGCATTAAAAAATGAAGTCGTATCAATTACACCAATTTCTTCTTTAACGGCAGCTGTTCTGAAAAACATTTCCGACGCTTTATTAAAATTATCAGTGGTATAAGCCTCAACACCTTTACGGAAAAATCCATCCGCAATTACATTAATGTTGGTGTAAATTTCAACTTTGTAATCGTTGGCATCTTCCATTAATAGAGCCTTTTTGAAGGATTCAAAAGAGATAGCCAGTGGATTTTCGACCAAATTCTGAAACTCGGGCTTATCGGAAAGAGCAATCTGTAAATAGATGGTTCCGCGATAATACCATGTTTTAGCATCATTCATGGTCTTTTCATGAGTGATGGTTGGTTCGATATATTCCAGTGCCTTATCTAGCTTGTTATTCCGTAAATAATTATAAGCGCTGGTTCTTTTGTTGGTTTGTCCTTGGGCTGCTACAAAAGCGAGAAGAATCAGCACAAGGAATGTTAACTTCTTCATTTTATGGTATTTTTTGAATTATGGGTTTACTGAATCACAAAATTATAAATTCAAATCTATTCTACAAGTAATGTGCAAGAAATATGCCAATACGTTAAAGTGTTGATAATAAGTATTATTCTATTTCTGATGTCGTGTCTTCTTCCTTTGCAGGCGGATTTTCATCCGATATTTCCTCCACCGGTCCTGTTTCAAACTCGGGTTGAGGTAAAGGTCCTTCATGAGTGCTCATATGAACCCTTGAACCTTCTTCGATTTCGATGCCTTCCAATTCTTCATCATTTTCGCGCTCAACATGAGTCACCGCAGCTATCTCATCCGTACTACGGATATTGATAACCTTAACACCCTGAGTAGCTCGTCCCTGAGTACGTAAATCAGACATTGCCATGCGAATAAGAATTCCTGATTTGGTAATAATCATCAGATCATCCTGATCGGTAACATTTTTGATAGCGACCAACGATCCCGTTTTATCGGTAATATTCATGGTTTTAACACCCTTACCGCCACGGTTAGTCTCACGATAATCATCAACCAGTGAGCGTTTTCCGAAACCTTTTTCTGAAACGACGAGAATATCGGATCCGGTATCTTCAATACATACCATTCCTACTACTTCATCTTCTGCTCCATTAAGGGTAATGCCTCTGACACCGGTTGCTGTACGTCCCATGGGGCGCACTCTTTGTTCATTAAAACGGATAGCCCGTCCGGACCGTAACGCCATAACTACAATAGAGTTTCCTGAAGTAAGGCGTGCTTCCAGCAAATTATCGTCATCCTTAATACCCAAAGCTATAATACCATTCTGACGGGGTCTGGAATACGCTTCCAGAGAAGTCTTTTTAATAGTTCCTTTTTTGGTGCAAAGAATGATGAAATTATTCTGTATATATTCGGTATCCGTCAAATCTTTAACATTAATAAAGGCTCTGACTTTATCTTCCGGATCAATATTAAGCAGATTCTGAATTGCTCTTCCTTTACTGGTTTTAGCACCTTCGGGTAACTCGAATACACGTATCCAGTAACATTTGCCCATCTCTGTAAACAATAACAGATAATTATGCATGGTTGCCACGAAGATGTATTCTACAAAATCTTCATCCCTGATTACGCTGCCTTTTGCACCAAAACCTCCCCTTTTCTGAACACGGTATTCGCGCAATAAGGTTCGTTTGATATAACCCAAATGCGATATCGTAATAACCACGCTATCATCCGAAATGGTATCTTCTATTCTGAAATCCTGTGCGATATATTCAATTTCAGTTTTGGCTTCATCACCAAATTTTTCTTTAACCTCAAGCAACTCTTTTTTGATGATTTCCATCCGAAGAACTATGTCAGCGAGTACACTCTTAAGATATTCGATGAGTTTGCAAAGTTCGTCATATTCGGCCTGCAACTTTTCGCGTTCGAGACCGGTAAGAGCCTGAAGACGCATGGCAAGAATCGCTTTGGCCTGTAATTCAGAAAGTTCAAAACGCTCCATAAGGCCCTGACGTGCATCATCCGGAGTTTTGGATGCCCGTATCAGAGCAATAACTTCGTCGATATGGTCAAGAGCAATAAGTAATCCTAGCAGAATATGTGCACGTTTTTCGGCTTGGTCGAGTTCAAATTGAGTACGTCTTACAATAACCTCATGGCGATGAGCCACAAAATGAACCAGCATATCCTTCAGATTCAGCATCATCGGACGTCCTTTAACCAGAGCTATATTATTAACACTGAAAGAAGTCTGTAAAGGAGTATGCTGATATAATAAGTTAAGAACGACGCTTGTATTGGCATCACGTTTCAGTTCATAAACGATACGCATACCATTACGGTCAGATTCGTCACGGATATCGCTGATACCATCAATCTTTTTATCATTAACGAGATCGGCCGTTTTTTTAATCATCTCGGCTTTATTCACCTGATAGGGAATCGACGAAACAATTATTCTTTCGCGGCCATTATCTTCCGTTTCAATTTTTGTAACACCACGAATTACGATTCTACCTCTTCCAGTTTCAGCGGCTTCGCGCACGCCATCATATCCGTATATAATTCCCCCGGTTGGGAAATCGGGGCCTTTAATAAATTTCATCAACTCAGGAATCGTAATATCGTTATTATCGATATATGCGATACATCCGTCGATTACTTCCGAAAGATTATGAGGAGCCATATTAGTAGCCATACCAACGGCAATACCAGAGGATCCATTTACCAAAAGATTGGGAATTTTAGCAGGTAAAACCGTAGGTTCTTCAAGACTATCGTCGAAGTTTAACTTGAAATCAACCGTATTTTTATCAATATCGGCCAGCATTTCCTCAGCAATCTTTTTGAGTCTTGCTTCTGTATAACGCATTGCTGCCGGGGGATCCTGGTCAATAGAACCAAAGTTACCTTGTCCGTCAACGAGGGGATATCTCAACGACCAATCCTGCGCCATACGAACCATAGCATCATAAACCGATGAATCACCATGCGGATGGTATTTACCAAGAACTTCCCCAACAATACGAGCCGATTTCTTAAAAGGCCTGTTGGAGAGCATGCCAAGATCATACATTCCAAAAAGTATACGGCGGTGCACTGGTTTGAGACCATCTCTGATATCGGGCAATGCACGTGAGACGATAACCGACATCGCATAATCGATGTAGGCTGTTTTCATCTGGTTCTCTATATTAACCTGAACAATTTTTTCTTCGGATAATTCCATTATCTTTTTCTAAACGTTTCTTTTTAAACTATTTACATTTTCACAAATGAATTGACGAAGATACGAATAATCCCTGAATAATAAAGACAAAAATCGGCTCAATACTAACAATGGAGTGTTGAAAAAAAAGACTGACATTGTGTCGGATGTGAGGCCGCTAAAATTACCTTTGATTTCTTAAACTGAAGCAATACTGATTTGGCCGGATTTTTGATCATTGGGCATACGTTATACATGCCAAATGCCGTTTCAAACAAAGCTGGATTACAATTGTTGATAATTTATAGGATATACACATCATATGGAAGCAAAATTTTCGCAAAGGGTTAAAGATGTACTGACCTACAGTCGTGAAGAAGCTGTTCGCTTAGGCAACGACTATATCGGGGTAGAACACCTTTTTCTGGGCATTATTCGCGAAGGCGAAGGACTGGCCGTCCTCATTCTCAAAGAAATGGGTGCTAATATTACGGCCATTCGTCATCGCATCGAATCTGCCATTGAGAACCCCCAGTCGACCGTTAAAAATACGGATAATATCCCTCTGGTGAAGCAAGCTGAGCGGGCTCTTAAAATCACGTATCTCGAAGCCAAAGTTTTTAAAAGTGAACTTATCGGAACCGAACACCTCTTATTAGCTATTTTAAAAGATACTGAAAACTTAGTATCGAAATCATTATATACATACGGGGTGGATTATAACTCCATCCGTAGCGACCTGAAAGATAAACTGAGGGCCGACGATTATATTCCGGACGAAAATGCTCCACGTTCAGAAATCCCTCCCCGACGGGGCGATGAACCATCAGACGAGGAAAATGAAGAGGATCGCGAATTAACGAATATCCGTAAAACGGGAGACTCCAAAAGTAAAACACCTGTTTTAGACAACTTCGGACGCGATCTCACCAGAGCCGCCGAAGAAAACCGCCTCGACCCTATTGTGGGCCGACAAAAAGAAATGGAACGCATTGCGCAGATTCTCAGCCGACGCAAGAAAAACAACCCCATTCTCATTGGAGAACCGGGTGTAGGTAAATCTGCTATTGCCGAAGGTCTGGCACTTCGGATTATAAACCGTCAGGTACCCAGATCCTTATTCAACAAACGCATCGTTACCCTCGATTTGGGATCACTGGTAGCTGGTACAAAATACCGCGGTCAGTTTGAAGAAAGAATGAAAGCCGTTCTTAATGAACTGGAAAAGAATCCGGATGTCATTCTGTTTATGGATGAAATTCATACATTGGTCGGTGCGGGAAATGCTTCCGGCTCCCTCGATGCCAGTAATATGTTCAAACCTGCTCTTGCCAGAGGAGAAATACAGGTTATCGGGGCCACCACCCTGAACGAATACCGACAACATATCGAAAAAGACGGTGCTCTCGAACGCCGCTTCCAAAAAGTAATGGTTGATGCTACCAGTCCGGAAGAAACCATAGAAATTCTCAATAATATCAAAGAAAAGTATGAAGACCATCATCTGGTAACCTATTCAGAGGAAGCCATTAATGCCTGCGTACAACTTACTTTGCGATATATTACAGACCGATATTTACCCGATAAAGCGATTGACGCGCTTGATGAGTCCGGAGCCAGGGTTCATATGAAAAACATTAAAGTACCACAGGCCATCATCGATATCGAAGCCTCTGTGGAAGAGGTTAAAACAAAGAAAACACGGGCCATAAGCAGTCAGAAATTCGAAGAAGCTGCAGAATTCCGCGATAAAGAAAGGCATTTACTTTCAGATCTTGAAAAAGCAAAAAAAGCATGGGACGACGATGCCCGTATTAACCGTGAAACGGTTAGCGAAGACAATGTATCAGAAGTAGTTTCGATGATGACCGGTATTCCTGTTCAGCGTGTTGCTCAAAATGAAGGCGATCGATTACTTCGTATGGAAGAAGAATTGGCTGGAAATGTTATTGGGCAGGATGAAGCTATCAAAAAAGTTACCCGGGCTATCAGGCGTAATCGTGCCGGACTGAAAGACCCGAACAAACCCATTGGAACTTTCATCTTTCTGGGACCCACCGGTGTTGGAAAAACACATATGGCTAAAGTTTTGGCCCGCTATCTCTTCGATACGGAAGATGCCCTGGTTCGTATCGATATGAGCGAATATATGGAAAAATTTGCAGTATCACGTCTTGTTGGTGCTCCTCCGGGATATGTTGGTTATGAGGAAGGCGGACAGCTTACCGAAAAAGTCAGACGTAAACCATACAGCATCATTCTTCTTGATGAAATAGAAAAAGCCCATCCCGATGTTTTCCATCTTCTGCTTCAGGTATTGGATGATGGTGTTTTAACCGATAGTCTCGGAAGAAGGGTTGATTTTAAAAATACCATTGTTATTATGACTTCCAACATTGGTTCGCGCCAATTAAAAGACTTCGGACAAGGCGTTGGATTCAGTACTGCATCCAAACAATCGAATGCCTCGGAACATGTTCGCAGCGTTATCGAAAATGCCTTAAAGAAATCTTTTGCACCTGAATTTATAAACCGCATCGACGATATAATCATTTTCGATAATCTAGAACGCGAAGACATTCATAAAATCATCGAAATTGAATTGCGGCATTTATATGGACGTGTAAAAATGCTAAATTATTCGATTGAAGTTACTGAGAAAGCAAAAGACTTCATTCTTGAAAAAGGATGGGATCCTCAGTTTGGTGCACGCCCGCTTAAACGTGCCATTCAGAAATACATCGAAGATTCACTGGCCGAAGAAATTATCCGTTCAGGCATGAAAGCAGGTGATAATATTATCGTGGATTTAAACGATGAAAAACAGGAAATTCAAATCATAATACAGCCCGCCATACCTCAGCTTCCGCCACCAGACGCAACGGCTATTGCTGAGTCCTGAGGAAATTCAATTTTCTATTAAAAGAGTGAGGGCGGCCAATGGCCGCCCTCACTCTTTTTTTTTGAATCTTTTACAAATCAACTCTAGACTTTGATTTTGCTTTTAACTCCTCCGACGTTTTAAAAGATGGTTCAAACCATTTTTCAATGCGATTATATAAATCGGAATTATCCTGATTAAAATATCGGATATATAAGGAGAAACCAGTGTTCACGAAGTAAATAAGTGATCCTTGAGGATCTTCGATGTAAAAATTATCGACGAGGCTCCTGTCCTCAATTCCATATTTTTCAAAAAGATCTTTTAAAACAACTTGAATATCACGATGCTGAACGTCCGGAAAACCAAACTCCCCCATCGTAAACAAATCATTAACAAAATAATAGTTCTCGCGCAATTTACCGTCGTGGCTTTCTTTCTGATAACCAATAACTTTTAAAACATCCTCCCCGATACGATAACAGCTAAAGCATTGAGGTTCATGATTTAAAATACCCGAAGCCCGTAGATTCTTTAAAAAAGAAATATCCTTAAAGATGATTTCTTCAGAACTTCTGACCAATTTAGAATCCTTAGGCTTCATAAAAAAAGGTGCAAAGCGCGGAAAATAATGATCCTTCAGGCAAGGGGTGATATCGGGGCGCGCATTACGGCGACGATGGAATTCGATGTACTGAATGCTGTACTTTCCGAATAGAGCCCTGATAATCAAACGATGAATATCAAATATAAACTTCATATGGCCAGTAATTATTTTAGAGCCAAATATACATCTAAACTTTAAATGTCACAAGATCATGAAGTTCAAATTTATTAATATAAGCCGCTTTATGTAAATTATCTGCTGCTCCTCTTGAAATAAAGATCACCGCCGAATCGGTATACACTTCGTCGCGTTCGGCATCGAGCAGGAGCAAAAAGCCGATAATGATGTTTCCTGCCATTTCTACCAGTCGACGAGCATGGAAATCGAGCAGTTCCGTATCATTGAAATCAACCACTTTTTTCACCGTAGCTTCATATTCTGACATCATGCCCAGAAGTAATCGACGGTGGAGGTCTAAATCAGCTCTCAAGGGCTTCTGACTATAATCCTGCATCACCTTGAGATACGCTCCACTGGTAACGCCGCGGATTGCAGCAACTACCTGTAACTGAGATGTCCCTTCATAAATGGTTGTTATACGGGCATCGCGATAAATGCGTTCGATGGGAAAATCTTTCATGAAACCAGTACCACCATGAATCTGAAGCGAATCGTAGGCAATCTGATTACTATATTCGCTGGATATCAATTTCAATAATGGGGTGAAAATATCCGATAGTTTCTGGTAATGCTTTAACTCCTGACGCTCTTCTGCCTCCAGTTTTCTTTCCTCGGCAATAAATCCATACGCCTTGTACATATCAACATAACGCGATGTTTCATAAAGCAGGGTACGAATTCCGTCGATGCGGACTTTCATCCAGGTGAGCATTTCATAAACTGCAGGGTATTTGATGATGGGTTTACCGAACTGTTCACGTTCCTGGGCATATTTAAGTCCTTCACGATAAGCCGCTTCCGAAAGACCCACACTCTGGGCACCCACACCCAGGCGGGCTGAGTTCATTAAAGCCATCACGTATTTAATAAGTCCCATTTTTCGATCGCCAACCAATTGAGCCGGAGCATTATGAAAAACAAGTTCACAGGTTGGTGAACCTTTGATACCCAGCTTATTTTCAATCCGTCGAATGGTCATTGCGTTGGAAGTACGATCATACACAAATAGTGACAATCCACGGGCATCACTGGTACCCTCTTCCGAACGTGCCAGAACCAGTGAAACATCCGCATCACCGTTGGTGATGAAACGCTTTACACCATTAAGTATCCATGTGTTTTTTTTCTCGTCCCAGCTCGCTTTAAGCTGTACAGCCTGAAGGTCGGAACCGGCATCCGGTTCGGTAAGATCCATCGCGGCAGTAGCACCTTTATTAAAACGGGGTAAGAAATCGTTTTTAATTTCTTCGGAAGCGAATTCATGCAGTGTTTCGGCACAATCCTGAAGTCCCCAAATATTGGCAAAGCCAGCATCCGCTCTGGATACCAATTCAGCAGCCAATACATAAGGCACCATAGCAAAGTTCAATCCGCCGTATTGCCTCGGTAGTGACATTCCAATAAGGCCGGCATTGGATAATGCATCCTGATTTTCTTTTGTTCCCTTAGCATAAACAACTTCATTATTAACAAGTGTAGGACCATCATGATCCACCGACTCAGCATTCGGGCCAATTATTTCGCCACAAATTTCTCCAACAATTTCGAGGGTTTTATCATAAGAATCTATAGCATCCTCAAAATCAACCGGTGCATAATCATATTTATCCTTATCGATATAATTATTCTCCTTTAAACGAACAATTTTTTCCATTAAAGGATGCGACAACTGAAATTTGAGATTGGGATTATCGGTATAAAAGTTAGCCATGTTCAGAAGTTTTATTTGGAGTTAAGCTTGTAGTATTTGATCATTTTAGGAATTACCTCACTCACGTCGCCAATAACGGTATAATCAGCGATCTGATTTATCGGTGCCGCAGGATCGTTATTGATGGAAATAATCTGAGAACTTTGATCCATTCCGGCGCGGTGCTGAACAGCACCGGAAATTCCGCAGGCGATGTATAATTTAGGTCTCACGGTAATTCCTGTCTGACCAATCTGACGTTCATGAACGGTGTACCCGGCATCTACAGCAGCGCGTGAGGCCCCAACCTCACCACCTAAAACATCTGCCAGTTCGTGCAGCAGTGCAAAGTTTTCTTTGGAACCAACACCATATCCCCCGGCAACAATAATGGGCGCTCCTTTGATATTGATTTTTTGAGCCTCAATATGGCGCTCAATAATTTTAACAATAAAATGGATTTCATCAACATAACTATCCACTTCAAGGTTATTCACGATTCCTTTATACGCGTCAGAAACAATTTCCTTTTTCATCACGCCTTCCCGAACCGTTGCCATTTGAGGGCGGGTATCCGGATTAATAATGGTAGCGATGATATTGCCACCAAAAGCGGGTCTGATTTGGTATAATAAGTTTTTATATTCTTGTTTGGTTTTGGGCTCGGTATGATCGCCAATCTCGAGGCTGGTACAATCTGCCGTAAGTCCACAACGCAATGCAGAAGCAACACGGGGCGCTAAATCACGGCCGATGCTTGAAGCTCCAACGATGGCAATTTCCGGCTTTTTCTCTTCAAAAAGTTTGATGAGTATGGCCGCATGAGGCAGTGTAGCATATGGAAACAATCGTTCATCGTCCGCTATATGAAGAAAATCGACACCATAAGGGATAATTTGCTGAGCAATTTCGCTGAGTTTTGAACCAATAGCAACCGCTTCGAGTTGAACACCAAGATCGTTAGCCAGTTTACGTCCTTTCGAAAGCAACTCCTGACTTACTTCAGCCACGTTGCCCTCTTCTGTAATCTCACAGTATACAAATACGTTATTCACTTTTTTTCTGATTTAATGATTAACCAATAACATGGCTCGAAATCAAAGCCTTCATCATCATTTCTATTTCATGATCGGAAGCAGACAGCACAGTAGAATCTTTATGCTGCAATACTACATTTTCGATCTTTTTAACCTTTGTAGGTGAACCGGACAACCCAAGAAGTTCTGTATTGGCTTGCAAATCATCTACAGACCATTCTGCTATTTTCAGATATATACGCTCGTTATGAAGACTGGTATAATCTCTTGTTTCTTCCTGAAGCTCGGTAATGGTTCGTGCATGCTTGAATTTCATCAGTAATTTGGCATGACGTGGTCTACAAACGGGTGCTGAACTATGAACAGTTACACAAACGGGGAAAGGCGATTTTACGATTTCAATACCTCTCTCCAGACGACGTTTTATCGTTACTGAATCATGATCAACGGCCAGAACTTCCTCAGCATAAGTAATTTGAGGAATATTCAACTTTTCTGCGGTTTGCGGACCAACCTGTGCAGTATCGCCATCGATGGCCTGTCGGCCAGCAAAAAGCATATGAAAAGGAGCCATTTTAGTAACGGCCAGAGAAATTGCATACGATGTTGCCAGGGTATCGGAACCAGCAAATTTCCTATCGGTAATCAGATAACCTTTATCGGCGCCACGATACATTGCTTCGCGAATAATCTCAGCAGCACGAGAGGGACCCATACTAAGTACGATCACCTCAGCATCCTGAATACGATCCTTCACCTCTAAAGCCATTTCGAGGGCGTGTAAATCTTCGGGATTGAAGATAGCAGGCAGAGCTGCCCTGTTAACCGTTCCATCGGCTTTCATGGCATCCTTGCCAACATTACGGGTGTCAGGGACTTGCTTGGCAAGAACTACAATTCTGAAACTCATAAATCAGTAATTATTAAGTAAAATTTCGAAAATGCATAATTTTCCAGGTTGGCAAAAATAAGAAAAAATCCAAAGGCTCACACTTTCAGGACTAAGCGGCTGGTTAACAACCCATGTTAAAAACTGATTTTGTTACATTTAAGTGAATATTATTATAGTTTTTTAACATTCAGGCACTGAAAATTATCATTTTTTTTGGCTTTCGTTTGGATGATAATGAATCTTATCTATCTTTGCACCCGCAAAACCCTTTGCAGGCCGGTGTAGCTCAG
This sequence comes from Bacteroidales bacterium, assembly GCA_030656615.1. GTDB lineage: Bacteria > Bacteroidota > Bacteroidia > Bacteroidales > TTA-H9 > JAUSOY01. Next base: position 39,578 of record JAUSOY010000034.1, read on the forward strand.
TTGGTAGAGCAGCTGATTTGTAATCAGCTGGTCGGCGGTTCGACTCCGTTCACCGGCTCTTCAAAATCAATCCCTTACAATTTTATTTGTGAGGGATTTTTTTTACATCACCTACAATATTACCTACAAATTGTACGAAACTTTTTGAATACCCCTCATGATTTTGGGAATTTGTTGGTTGGAAAATGAGATACCGAATATCTGCAAAAGTGTTTTAATATTTAGCAAGATTTCTGCCTTGCTTGGACAGAGTACTCCAAATCCTATTTATTGTGTGTTCGTACTATTATTTTATTTTCTTCCATAAAGTTTTTGCCGTAACACAAACTTTATTGTTCTTTTGACTCTTAATGGTATGGATAAATGTATTATCTACTATATCCCTTCCGGTATAAGACAAAATTGTATCACCATATTGAGCTTCTGCAATAAACCGACCATCAATAGAATGTAAATAGTAATTATCAATAATATGATCTGGAATTGACTCTACTAACCATTTCAAATATCTAATATTGTTTACATGCTGGTTTGTGTCAACATCAAACCAATTGACCTGAAACTCCTTAATATGTATTTCAGAGTCTATTGGTTTAATCTGTTTAGTAATGTCATGATTTATACTTTCATCAATACAGTACGACCATCTTTCTTTAATAGAATCAAAAAATTTAAATAGTCCTTCTCCTCATAATATCAAAGAAAACCCAAAGACCTTTAGCTCTTCCTATAATATTTCGTTTTTCATCATAAATAATGTTTTCCCTAATTCCTTTAATCATCGAATTACTAGACAGCCATGTCTTAATGATGATTTTCTCTTTATAAGCAGGATAGCGATCCATTGTCATAATTCCTGAAAGTAATACCCATCCTATATTTTGCTTTTCGAGGTTATACAGACTATGATCGATAGAAAAGCAATGATCTGCAGCCGTTTCTTAAAGCAAAGTTAAAATAGTAGTCGACGTAGCCTCTCCGAAATTATTCATTTCGAAATATCTTAGCTCAAATTGTTTTTCAAAAGAATCTTCCAAAAGCTATCTTTTTTAATAATCGTTTAAATGTTCAATTTACCTCTTTGAATCTGTTGTTCTTTGAATAAGTTTTTCCATAACTGATATAGTCTTTCTGATATTTATACGATTCTTACTAACGTTAAGTATGAGAATAATAGCCGATTGTGGGCTTCATTCCTGTCAAGTCACAAAAAAGTTGATACGAGCTACAACTACTGAATTTACTACTGAACCGGCTATTATTTTTATATATTGTTACCTGCTGCCATTTATTGGTCAAGTTTATTATTAATTATCTTCTTTTCTCTTGAATAGTTAATAAAACTACAATGAAATTCAAAGTCAAATCGGTCGAAAGAGAATTCCTTTAATTTTTCTTTCCGATATGTCATCAAACATTCTTTTCCACTCTCTCCATTTTTATTGCAATCTATACAAATCGGAAAATTTTCATCGCGGGATAAACTTGTAGATTTAATTATTGAACCCAATTAATTCATTAAGCTAAGTAAGAAAATTCGAAACCATTGCTATATTTACAATAGTGTAAAAATATTGATTTCACCCATAGGATGAAAGGATTACCATACAATTATACAGACAAAGCAGTCTCGCCATGGGGCGG
>JAUSOY010000051.1 GCA_030656615.1 Bacteroidales bacterium
TGGATCTTCGCCCTATCAAATTACAAAGTGGCATCGGCATTGATTTCTGCCGGCTTATCGGCCAGCTTAGGCATCATCTGATCCAGCACAGGCTTATTTTGTAACAGTAGAACGTTATCAAGATTCGTTGGCGGTATACGAAACACGTACGTATACCGATAGCTATCGGAACCTGCTACATCAGAACTCTTTTGCATTCATGTGAAAGGGTTCTTTTTTAAGTCAAAAGTATCAGAAAATTTTGTCGGATTCATATCCGTCAGGCGACGGACATGAGTTCAACTTCTCCCGATAGCTATCGGGAGCCGCTACATCAGCACGGCGTGTCGCTTATTAAAAACCAGCAAAAGTCGTATGGCATACCAATCCATTAAGGACGACAGCTATATCATTGAATATTTGCCGCAATTAGCAACAGAACAGAATTGAACTGTCTTTTACATCATGTTGATTGTCAGACTTATTTATAATAAAATAATTAAGAGTAATATAATAATAATTGCCGCTCCTACTGTAAGATGAACTCCGTCATTTAATTCATTAAGACGATGTTTGATGGTGCGTACTTCTTTTCGTAATACTCTCTTTTCTGAGAATTTCATGTTTGATTTATCAATCCCTTTAATTTCGTCTAACCTTAGCAATAAGGCTTTAGCTTCTGACGATTCCTTTGGTTTTGGAGCAAACACAGTGGTAGTAACAGATTCATCAGTAGTTGCAGCATTTGATTGTACTGGATAAAACGTTAGCAACATACAAGATACAATTAAGCATAGAGTGATCTTTTTCATGATTTTAGTTTTGAATATGAAATAATTTCAATTAATAAAAGTCAGCACTAAAAGTGCTAAAATCATTACACATTTATTAGTAAGAGTTACATGATTCACACATATTCGGTTTTGGTCAAATAATTGTCAGAACAATAGTCTGACAGTGAACAGATTAGCCAATCTCTAGTTGTTTTCGTACAACCAACAGTTTTTAATAACTATTCTTTCGCCCATTCTTGGAAAGAATCTGAACACTTACACTCCTACTTTTATTTCTCTTTTTACGAATAAACATGCCCCAAAATAGCGCTGGTCACCCAAATTCGCAATTTTTAAATTGTAAATTGCTGATAATCATATATCCATTTTTTGAGCGTCCACCTCGCGCACAAAACAGGAAAAACGGAAAAATTTGTGAAGCCCTAACGTATCTTCGCCTACTCAAAATTCAGTGCTGCAGCGGCATTGATTTCTGATAGTTTATCAGCCAGCTGTGGCATCATCTGATCCAGCACAGGCTTATTTTGTAACAGTAGAAAGTCATCAAGATTCGTTGGCGGTATACGAAACACGTACGTATCCCGATAGCAGTCGGGACCTGCTACATCAGAACTCTTTTGCATTCATGTGAAAGGGTTCTTTTTTAAGTCAAAAGTATCAGAAAATTTTGTCGGATTCATATCCGTCAGCTGACGGACACGAGTTCAATCGCTCCCGGTAGCTATCGGGACTCGCTACAAAAGAAAATCATCTTCGGCAGGTATTTCTTTATCCAGAACTCTCGCAATGGTTTCATATAAATCCTGAATACTGAATGGTTTATGCATAATTGCGAAGGCTCCGATGTTACGTGCCATTTGCAGTAAGTCCTCTGCTAAAATGCGCCCGCCTGCCGACATGGCAATCGTTTTTATATGGGGATAATGCCTGCGTATAGTAAACAGGAGTTCAACACCATCACGTTCGGGCATAATGATATCTGTAATTACCAGATCGAATGGATGAAGGCTTAGCTCTTTTATTGCAATTGCGCCATCCTCTGCTACTACAACGTTATAGCCTCTTTTGCTTAGTGCATTTAATAACACCTCGCGAATGGCTAAATCATCATCAACTACTAATATGTTTTTCGCCTGATGCATATATGTTTATCGTCCGGTATTTTCAAAAAGTACTTGCTTCTACGATAAAAAAAAAAAAACGTTGCATAAATCATGCAACGTTTAAAAAAAAGTATTTCTGGCCTGATATTAACGGCTGTTTTTCTGTTTGGCCATTTCCTCAAGTTTCTTCTGGAATGACGATTTCTTGATGGTTTTCTTTTGGTTTTCAGCAATACGGGCCCTGAGTTTATCTTCGTTGATGGTGCGTTTTATCACGAGCATTTGTCCGAAGGTAATCATGTTGGCTAAAAAGTAATAATAACTGAGTCCGGATGAGAAATTATTGAAAATACCAAGGAACATGATTGGCATCAGGTACATCATCGTTTTCATGCCTGGAAGCTGTTGCGATGAACTCATCATGTCATTATTCATCTTTGTATACAGCAGTGTTGAAACGGTCATCAGTAAGGTAAATAAACTGACATGGTCGCCGTAAAAGGGAATGTTAAACGGAAGGCTCATAATACTATCGTAGCTCGATAAATCATGCGCCCATAAAAATGCCTCCTGACGTAATTCTATGGAAGATGGAAAGAAGCGGAACATGGCAAGCAGAATCGGAAATTGCAACAGCATCGGAATACATCCCGCCATGGGATTGACCCCGGCTTTTTTGTATAATTCCATGGTGGCCTGCTGCTTTTTCATAGCATCTTCCTTCTTTGGGAATTTTTTTCCTAACTCATCAATATCAGGTTTTAATACCTTCATTTTTGCACTCGATTTATACGATATGTATGCAATAGGGAAGAGTACAATCTTTAGCATGATGGTCAGTATCAGGATAATGATACCGAAATTGATGTTGTAACTATTAAGCCAGTCAAACACAGGTATAACAGCATAAATATTGATGGCCCACATCAGGATGAAACTCCATCCCAATGGAATCTGACGTTCGAGTTTTAAATCAAACTTTTTAAGCGTTTTATATTTATTTGGACCGAAATAAAGCTGCATTGGATATTCAAGTTGCTGCTTTTGTCCATATTCGAGTGGTATAACCGCTGATAAAGTACGTAGATAATGAGGATTGTCTAACTCGGATGCTTTTGTCTGACTTTCGATTTCTGCACTGGGGAATGCTTCTTTTGCAATTAACGTAGAGACAAAAAACTTGGACTTAAAAGAAATCCATTTCAGATTGGTAGGCAGATTTTTTTTATCGTCTTTTCGTTCAGAGAGATAATCAACGTCTTCATTGCGCGAATCACGATAATATACTGTAGTTTCATTTATCTCATTATCAAGACTCTGTTCATGCCGATTGAGTTCAGAGGTCCAGAGCAGATTGATAAAACTGGTATTCTGCTCGATGATTTGCCCCATTTTATTCAGACGGATATCAAAATCGAGCATGTATTGATTTGGATACATGGTGTATACAAACTCTACATAACTTTGAAGTGAATCGGCATCATTTCTGTCGGCATATAAACGCATACCCACTTTGGCCGGTATTTCACCATCGGGACGAAGAATGCCTTCTGCATCCACGACTCCTGTATAAACATGGGGTTTGAAATATAACTCGTTTGTGTTGATATTCCGTTTCCCGGCAAAAAACTGTAAGCCAAATTTTGATTTAATACTATCGAATAAAATAAGTGGTAAGGTATCCCAGGTTTGATACTTTATGAGTTTAACCTCATAAGGTCTGCCACCCTGATTAACCAGCGTAATATTTAGCAATTCGTTTCCAAATCGGGTGAATCCTTTTTTACCGGCAGCAGCAGTACCGAAAAAACCGAATTTTTCCTGCAGCAGCTTTGATGCCGAATCCTGACTGATAGTCTTGAGCGTAGCTTCTATAGTCTGGTCCTCATTGTTTTCGGCATTCAGTTTGGCAGCAGTTGTTATCAATGCAACCGAATCGCTGATTTTTTGATGAATTATTGCAACCGAATCTTGTGAATGCCTCCGTTTTTCAAGCTCTTCTTTCGAAGGTGATTGCCAGATGCTCCAGCCCACAAAAACGACAAAAATGAGTCCTAAACCAATAATGGTATTCCTGTCCATTGAAGGTAATTTGTTGATATTTAATGTTTAATAGCCGGTAATTCCGGCGATGGCAAAGGTAGTAATTTTCGGCGAATTTTGGTTTTCGCTTATGACCTCATTTTTATATTGCCCACATTAGAGTTGTAAATTGCAGTTAGATTAAGGATGAAAAGTCATGTTTATACTGTTTTGAGCGGATATTTCAAGTTATTTATTGTCAATCTATGTCAGGATGAAGCATTTACTCCCTTCCCCCAGATGAGGGAAGAGTTGGGGATGGGGGCTTCTAGAGCCTTAGGTTCTACTTTCTTTTCCCTGCGGGCGAAAAGAAAGTACCAAAGAAACGCCCTTAATAATTCGCTCTGAGACTGTTTTGTAAATTACTACGGAATTTTGCCGTGTGCGCAACCCGAGCCGTTCAGGTGCTTGTTTCATGTTGTATTAAAAAATGCCACGCCCTTCACTCGCGGGTTGCTCTATATAAACGGACTTCCGACATTAGTGCGACGGCCTAATTCCTTGAATTTATGGCAACAGTCTCAAATGCTCCATGGAAACACATACCAAGCTTGTGCTTTCTGGCGTTTATTTTTAATACTTTATTTCAATTCCGCGAGATGAAAGGATTGGTAGTAATTTTTATAAAAAATCTCCCTTCCCCCATTTGGGGGAAGGGCCGGGGATGGGGGCTTACCCATTTATTTGCAAACACTTAACTTCTTTGAAACCAATGTCTGATTTGTTGTAGATAATGTCAAAAGATACACGCCCGGGGCAAATTTCTGCAAGTCTATGCTTTTGTTTCCGGTTTTTCCCGTCAGGCTGAGTTGGTATTTCTCTTGTCCTGCTATGTTGAAGATTTTCAGTTGACCCACCTGGCATCCTTCAGGCAGTTGCCACTCAATATTTATGTTATCACTGGCCGGATTTGGAGATACCTCCAGCCTGGCCATGTCAGCATTGAGAACCGGCAGGCCAATCGGATAACCATTTCCTAATTTCAGCAACCTCCCATAATCGCCGTAGGCAAATCCATTCTGATCATAAAATATTTTTAATCCATTAAAAGCAGGGTAGGGGCCGTATTGTACCCAATCGGTGCCGGCATTGTTGGTTTGAAAAATCCATGAAGTATCGTTATTAGCTGCATCATTCACCAATACGTAACCTGTCTCATACGACGTAAATCCGAAATCTGCCACCGAAGTTCCCACGCCGGAAAATACCGGACTTACGATGTTTTGGCCATTCACCATTTGTAATGCATAAATAGTATGGGTCGATTCTTCCAAAACAAATCCAAGACTGTCGTTCAGCATACGGCCTTTTTTGATTTTCTGTAAGCCAAGGTCATTAAAATTCCAGGTATTTCCTCCATCGATTGTTTTGTAATACCCTCCGGAAGTGGTACTTCCGCCAAAGAGGAAGCCTGTTTGCGGGTTTATAAACTGCATATTGTTTAAAGAATCATCCGGAAGATTGAGTTCACTCCATGAATTTCCCATGTTTTCTGAGACAAAGAGTTTTTTATGTACCTGATACGGTTGAAACGTATAATTCTCGCCAAAGAGATATGCACTGTTCCAGGCCATAAAGTTTAGATCAATGGGCTTTGCCAGACTGTTGTGAACGATTCTTTCCCAGGATACTCCACCATTTTGGGTTCTGAATATATCTGCAGTTCCTGCATTGCTGTATGAAATTCCTGTGGCAAGCCCTTCGGTTCCGCTGGCAAATGCAATCTTATTGAGGTTTAGCTCAACGTTTGATGTATTGGGTTCGATGTTTACCGTGTCGAAGCTGTTGCCCCCGTTGGTACTGTGCAGGACGAAAAGCTCGGTACAAAAATTAACCGTGTTGCCGGTAAAACTACCATCCGTTAAATGACCGCCAAATGCGCCATCGAAAAAATTAAAATTCAATGCATTCTCTGTTTTAATAGGTAGCTCAACACCGGTGGTATAAGCAACAACTCTCAGTTGGTTGCTGATACCCAGTGCCGTGATTGCAGGATTGTAAATCCACTCATATACGTTTGGAATATTGGCTTTTTCCCAGCTCTGCCCTCCGTTAAAACTTACAAAGATGGGGGGTATGTGATGCGATTCTTCACCAGCCACTATGCCGTAAGTGTATATTGTCTGCTGATCGTACGCCTTTATCCCTTTGAGCGTGTTGCCAATGCCCAAATCGTTAATAGGAAAAGTGCTAAGCCAATTATTTCCGTGGTCGGTCGATTTGTATACAAGTGCTCGCGAAATTGAATTTATATCATTGTCAGTGATTAAGAATCCTGAGGTATAATAATAACCCCCGCCAGCATATTCTGCACTTAAGAACCGTATGGAGCCGTTTTGATTGAAAACCAGTGAAAAAGTTACTCCACCGTTGCTTGTTTTGTAAATGGAAGCATCTTCAGAATTTCGGCGAATAAGAATTCCTTCGTTTTCGTTTTCAAAGGCAATATCAGAATAGTAGTCAAGATCAGGGAGCGAATCAAGGATGGTGTAGGCCCATGTGATTCCACCATCGGTGGTTCTTCCAACTTCAAAGGTATAATTCCCGCTGTTTTTTTTAACCAATGAAAAGCCATTAGAGGCATTCACCATATCAATAGAAATGTATTTTCTGTTTTGTAACTGATGCAATGGCTGCCATGTGGTTCCATAATTATCGGTTTTCAAAAGTTTATCGTCAGACATAATAATGGCCGAAGAAGTGCTTGTGATGGCAGCTTTAAGAAAGGTATTGTTTGTTCCGCTTGTAACAGTTATCCAACTTTGTCCCCCGTCGGAAGTAAGGGCAACAGCGCCCATGGTACCCACCATCATGCCTTTATTGGCATTAAAAAACCCAATATCATTTACTTTGTATCCAAATGGTTTTGGATTAAGCCATTCGGGCTGTTGTGCAAAACCAAAGCAGGCTGAGCAAATGGCCAGCACTGTTAAAAATATGCCTGGTAGTGTTTTCATTTTTTTAATTTTCTTCAACAATTACTACTGTACCCAAAGACGCTAGTTGTATAGAATTACCCATGCAATATACAAACAAAACAAACATATTGAACGATGGTGAAATTTTTTTGAATTTTTTTTGAATGAAAAAACCACCACTCATTTGCTGCGCTTCCGCTCACTAATCGGAGTGTCTTATATTCCAATTCTTCTTCAAACCACAACTCCGGTTTATGCCGTTAGGGCTTTCAATTTAGTGTCTTATATTCCAATTCTTCTTCAAACCACAACTATTCCTGTGTAAATAATACCGCTGCATTCAGTGTCTTATATTCCAATTCTTCTTCAAACCACAACTGCATTCATTCATTTGCTCAATTCAAAGAAAGTGTCTTATATTCCAATTCTTCTTCAAACCACAACCATCCAAGTTCATGTTATAAATTTCCGTTAGTGTCTTATATTCCAATTCTTCTTCAAACCACAACCTTTCTAATCATATTCATAAATTTAAAAAAAGTGTCTTATATTCCAATTCTTCTTCAAACCACAACTCTTCAACAGCTTCCAATTTCTCAACCGCCAGTGTCTTATATTCCAATTCTTCTTCAAACCACAACTAGCACATGCTACAATGACAAACGCATGGAAGTGTCTTATATTCCAATTCTTCTTCAAACCACAACCTTACTTCACTTACTAACGTCTAATCCAAAAGTGTCTTATATTCCAATTCTTCTTCAAACCACAACTCAAAATGTACCTGACGGATGATACTGGTGAGTGTCTTATATTCCAATTCTTCTTCAAACCACAACCATGTTACCGCTGGTAATTCTGTTTGTATCAGTGTCTTATATTCCAATTCTTCTTCAAACCACAACACATTTTGAGTATATGTTAATGCCTGAAATAGTGTCTTATATTCCAATTCTTCTTCAAACCACAACTTTCTTTCTATCCATGTATTATGTAAATTAGTGTCTTATATTCCAATTCTTCTTCAAACCACAACTTACTATTTATACGACACTGTTCATAGCCGAGTGTCTTATATTCCAATTCTTCTTCAAACCACAACCGAAAACCGTGAATGTCTCTGGACGAATTAAGTGTCTTATATTCCAATTCTTCTTCAAACCACAACACAAATGAAGGAAATTCTTTCATCATTTTAGTGTCTTATATTCCAATTCTTCTTCAAACCACAACGGCAGGCAGTTACACCCGGCGCATTAATCTAGTGTCTTATATTCCAATTCTTCTTCAAACCACAACGTTGACACGAAAGATGAATCTTTTTACAAAAGTGTCTTATATTCCAATTCTTCTTCAAACCACAACAGAGTAAAGAGAAATATTTTGAAGTCGTTAAGTGTCTTATATTCCAATTCTTCTTCAAACCACAACTGTATTTAATATAATATATATATCTAATATAGTGTCTTATATTCCAATTCTTCTTCAAACCACAACACAGCCAGGTATATTCGTAAAAGACTTTTAGTGTCTTATATTCCAATTCTTCTTCAAACCACAACCAACTTAAACTGTTTTAAGAAGCGTTGGCAGTGTCTTATATTCCAATTCTTCTTCAAACCACAACTACCGAGGAAATTGAATTTAATGAAGAAGTAGTGTCTTATATTCCAATTCTTCTTCAAACCACAACCCTCGAAATGTTCGGTATTGTTAAGCCAAAAGTGTCTTATATTCCAATTCTTCTTCAAACCACAACTCGGTACTCATGCGGCTGAATTTTGGCGTAAGTGTCTTATATTCCAATTCTTCTTCAAACCACAACCTATTGCCTAAAATGCTATATTTTATTATGGATTCAGCGCTTTTGCCTCAAAAGAAAATCCATGAAAACAGCAGGAAGTGGTATGATCGAGTTGATTTTTTCAATCCCAGGATGCCAATGAACCTAATTTCAACAAATATAATGCTTTGAAAATAATTTTGAACAATGCATGTAAATATTTCATTCTAACTGTTTCATTTTTACCGCAGAGAACGCAAAGATGGATTTTAGTTTTCGCTAACCCACTTTCCTATTTTAAATCGCAAATTCAACCGCAGAGAGCCGCAAAGAATTCAGTTTTAATGCAATGGTCTCTGCGTACCTCTGCGTTTTCTTAGCGTCCTTTGCGGTTAAAGGTCGTTTTTTACCACAGTGAGCCGCAGAGAATTCAGTTTTAATTTAATGGCCTCTGCGTACCTCTGCGTCTTCTTAGCGTTCTTTGCGGTTAATGGTCGTTTATTACCTCAGAGAGCCGCAAAGAATTCAGTTTTAATTTAATGGCCTCTGCGTCTACTTAGCGTTCTTTGCGGTTAAAGGCCGTTTGTTACCGCAGAGATCCGCAGAGAAATTGTAGTATAATTTGTATTTGTTTCTCTCTTCATTAATGGTGTATAGAACCGCAGAGAATCGCAGAGAAAAACGAAATTCGGGTATTTGAATTCTCAGCGGTACTTTGCGTTTGCTTTGCGTACTCTGCGTTCAAAAGAGTTTCAATATCCGCACTATTGGAAATGCCAAGTTTTTAACAAAGATTTTTATTATAGTTTATAAACCAATCTTTTTAAACCATCAATTATCCGAAGGACATTGAAATTCATTAGCAAACCTAATTTGCACCCTGACAGCTTTAAATATGTTAATACCTGGGCTGTGTGAATTTCATTCAAAGCTTCTACCGACTTAACTTCAATAATTACTTTGTTTTCGACTATCAAATCAAGCCTATATCCGGCATCCAGTTTAACATCTTTATAAATCAATGGCAGAGCCTTTTGTTTTTCAACTCTTAAGCCTGCCTCCATCAGTTCATAGTAAAGACATTCTACATATGCATTCTCAAGCAAACCCGGTCCTAAGGATTTATGTACTTCAATTGCCCGACCTATAATTTTTTCTGAGATTTCGTTCTCGCTCATTATATACTCTCCTTTTATTTAAAATAACTCTAGTTGTTTCGGTACGGGGCCGAGCGGTTTTGACTCCCTACCCCAGAAATTGAAAATATCTCCGTATTGCTTATCTGTAATCATTAAAATACTAACTTGACCTTTCTCCGGAATAAAGGATTTCGTTCTCTTTATATGCACATCAGCACTTTCTCTGCTTGCACAATGACGAGTATAAACAGAAAATTGCATCATGCTAAAACCATCCTTCTCCAGTTTTTTTCGGAAACCTGTTGCCTCCTTTCTTTCTTTTTTTGTACCGACAGGAAGGTCAAAAAATACAAACAGCCACATAATATGGTAGGCATTTAATCGTATTTGTGACATTTTCCATTTAAATAGTGTGTTTAAAATCCGGATACTGAATTTTTTTAGAGTCGCCTGCGAAACATCTTGCCAAGGAGGCTGAGGTTTGAGATAATGCGACCATCAGTGGTCTCATATTTTTCCCAATTTCCACATCAGCAGTCAGAATCTCAAGAAGTTTCATTTTTAACTGAGTATTCAGTTCTGAACGACCGCCTTCACTATTCCAGATTTTATACACTGCTTCATCAACCCATGGCCGATAAGGTTCCATAATATCATCAGCCAGACAGAAAGCATTGTATCGGTTTTTGTGAAAAATGCCCAGAGTTGAAAGTAAGCCGGAACCTGCCAAAGCCCGGGCAACAGCAGCCCGTAATATGATATACCCATAATTTAATAAAGGATTTGGCGGTTCCCCGTATCGATCCCTGACAAATTCTTTTCCAAAGAGTCTGGGCCAGTATAGCCGGGCAGCAACCCCTTCGCGGTTATCTGTATCCCCGCTTTTTACCTCATTGGCGAGAATATACAAATCTTTATAATTGAATCCGAGTTTTTTAAGAAATGCTGACTGGTTGGTAATTTTTTGTTCAACCGTTTGTTTCCAAAGTTGTTTTTTGAGAGGTTCAGAGGCCGCAATTTGTTGAGAAAATAGTTCACCCTGAATGTTGTTGCTATCCAGATTCAGGAGCATAGACGAAGGCATATGCTTTTCATTGCAGAATACTACGGCTATGTTATTTTCGTTCAGCGCCGAAAGCAATGGCAAAGTGATGCTTACTTGCATATTCTCCACTACCACAAAACCAATATCCTCAATGGGTACCGACCTGAGCTCGGAAGTTTCAGTTAGATTTATTACTAATTGATTGTCTTTTAAATTAAGACGCGAAGGCTTGCTGAAAAAGATGGTGCGTTTGAGCATGTTTTAAATAGGTGTTTTGCATGTTTCACTACACATTCGGCCAACTGAAAAAACTATAAAAAAACAATCTTACTTGTTGGAGTAATTTTAAAGTCATAGCCTTCTACAAGACAATCAAATGAATTGACTCCGATTTTAATCCATGGATATTTTTTATGTTCTCCAATATTTTTCCCGCCCTTCATTCCGGTTTTTAAACCCATAAATGGTGTGATCTCTTTTTTCTCTCTTGCTTCAATATGGTGTAATAATTTAATTGCGGATTGTTCCACATCCAATTGGGTAATTTGGAAAAGCCTTTCAAGAATTTTCGAATCTGTCATTTCCTTAAGTTCACTGGGTGAATCGTTGTAAAGTAGCACCATTTTACCTTTTGTTATGATATATTTTAATGGATTTCCATCGCTATCCTTTTCTGGAGATATCGGATATTGTTTTTTATTTACATTACTCGATTTAAAATAACTGCCAGCATCGAACATATTAATTAAGATGCTTGATCGCTTGATTTTTCCGTTATTATCAACCCCTTCATAGATAGCCATGCAATAATTCTCATTATTTTGAGCATAAATCTTCTGTTTATGAAGTTGACGAGATATTGAAAGGGCGGGATGGTCTTTAATTATTAATGGATTTTTTACTGAGTTGGCATAAATTCTTACTTTCCGAATTGGGATGCCCTTTTCTTCATTCATCCAAATTGTGCCAATGAGTTTGTTTTTTTGTTTGGGATTTGATGAAATCATCAATATTTTATCCTTGACACCATTCTGAACTTTGACTTTTACTGCTTCATCAACAATATTATCAATATCAGTCGCTTTCAAACTTTCCAAATTCTTTCGGATTACAGTTCTTATCTCGCCATGGTTTGAGGAGGTTTTAATTCTGCCATAAATACTTTCCTGATGCAAAGAGCCCCTTACTGTATCACCCTGCTGTAGTCTTGGCATTTTCAAACCCAGCTCATCAAGTTTGTATTTGACCTTATTGTTACTGTCCTTTATAACAATAGTTTTTCCATTTTCATCTTTTTCTGTTTCAGCCACATACTGTTTTTTACCTCTAATTCTCAGGACTTTTATTGTTTGTTTTCCTGCATTGTCTGGCGTATGATGCGATACTAAAATTTCATCTTCAAGTCTCTTTAAGTCTTGGGTAAATGTTGGCCATGGTTTTGAGCCTTCAAAAAGCTCTTTCACCCTTTTATAGTTTTCCTTATCTGGGTCGTCTTCTAAAGTCCATGCATGTGCCAAGATATCATATTTGTCTTTGGTCATACAAGCAATGGTAATGGCATCTATTGTGTGATGTGTATGTTTGCTCCTATCCTTTATTGCATAATACTTATTGCCATTTTCAACAAACCCTGGCTGCAATCCCCATGCCTTTCTAAATTCTGAAACCATTCCTCCTTTTACAGATTCCACTCGTTCAAAGTATGATTTTAAGTAAGCCCTTGCATATTTAGTAATTAAACCAGTATCTGGAATTTGGCTGTTTTTAAATCCAACTTTAGGTTCTTTCATAATAAAACGTTCATATTTTCCTTTTAAATAATCACGTTTTAATGTAAGGTAATGCCTTCTCCTGATTTTTTTGTCCTTAGCCTCTTTAGTTGTAGCTTGTGAAGTAGATTTAACAATTCGTTCAATTTCCCATGATAGCTTTTCAGCCTCCTTCAGCCAGTGTTCAACTCTGTTTTTAATATCTTCATAATTTGCCAATTCAATCGGCATCTTATTTCTTTTAATTTCTCTATTAAATCGTTGACTACATAAAGTTTTGTTCATTAATGAATTGTCCTGAGATATGCTTCTGGGTATTGTATGTTCAATGTCATATTTTGGGTTAGTACCTATTATGTCACAAATACTAATATTGTTGCCGCCTTCATAAATGTCTTTTTTGTCTTGTTCAAGCCACAATTGATAGCGAAGAATGTCATCTTCGGTGGGCTCTATTTCTTTTTTGCATTCTCCAAAATACAGATTCTTTATTTCTTCCCTGTATAGCTCACGATTCTTTTTGTTTTCATTTTGGAAATCCTGAATCCCTTTACGTCTATTAGAATCATTTAATTCACGGGCCAACTCGATATGAACTCTGGTTTTTGGATCAATTTGACCTTCTTTTATCAATGTATTAAGTACTTTACGTAATTGATGTAAAGCACGCATAGCCATTGGATTTTTAATAGAAGAAACCATAGGACTACCCAAAATCATTTGCTCATTACCGTGCTCATCTTTACTTACCTTTACTTTATAAACTTCAATGTCTGAAGGATGATAGAGTTTTTTGATACAAGATTCGTCACTACAAAAAACTTCACCTGTTTCATTTTTTCCCATTAAGAATTCTAATAGTTTCTCATCCAGTCTTTTAATCGCAATAAATTCATGCTTTTTAAGTTGCTCAATAAATCGTGGAAATAACTCATCGACAACTTCTTTTTGTCTGTCCGTTATTTTATAAGTGTTGAAGTATGGTTGTAATTTTTCAAGTAGTTCTTTTCTGTAGTAATTTTCAGCTTCTACAGAGTAATAATAGTTGTTTATTTTACAGGCTTTGATTAGAGCATTTATTACATCTAATCTGTCATTTTCCGCTGTGTAGTTATCTATTATATCAACAACTTTGTTCTGAATTTTCGATCTTTCATATAAGTCACTCCATATGCTTTCATCAACTATATTACAAATATTTGCCATAAAAACAGCATGCGAATACAAAAATCCATTTTTCAAGAAGGGTATGATTTTATTTATCGCATTCAAGCTTAAGCTTGCAAAATCTTTTTTCATCCGGATTTTACTAAAAGATTTAGCTCTTTTTTCGTCCAGCCTTAATTTGTCTTTTGCATATTCCTCTAGGTAAAGATCGGATTTAGAAACGGAAATCAAATGCCAAATATCTTTGTAGTCAACAATTCTGGTTACTGGCTCTCCTTTTTTATTTTTTGTCTGGTATGTGTATTTTTTAGTATTCCATTCCTCACCAAATATATTTTTCAAGGATGATGATACTGGACAACCTATCACGGTATCTTTCCTCTTATAATTGAATATAAATTGCGCAGTATCCTTTGCCGATGATTTGTAGTATGCAAATATGCATCCTTTAGGTATTAGCTCATTAGCCAAATCTTCAAAATTGAATTTATCTTTCTTCCGTAAAAACTTGGGAACAAGTTTTTGTTTTTCCTCAAGTGTTAAAAACCTCAAATAAGTATCCTCTGGTCCTTGAAATTTTATTGTATTAATATATGACCACATCCTGTATTCTTCAAAATCAGGGTGAGAAATGGAACAACGTGTTTTGCTTTTTTCAAGAGAGCATTTGCCAACTGAACCTTTTTGGGATTTTAATGGTCTTTGGAAAAAAATTGCCCTATATAATTCTCTTATTAAGCCATTGTAACGCTTTTCCGGAAGCTTTTCAGCGTAGTTTATACCTTCAATACCCTGGATTTTGCAGATGTGTTCTAATTCAGCTAAATAGTGATCTTCTCTAGCTGTATAATGATTCCTAATTTTTGCTCGGTTAATTTTTTCTTTTTTCTTAGTGGTTTTGTTTTCTACTTCAATCTCCTTATTATAAAGACTATAAAAGTATTGACCAAGTGTTTCATGATTTCCTTCTTCCATTTTCTGAGTAATCTCATGGATTTGTTTTTTTACCTCTCCCAAATCCTCTTTTCTATTAAGTCTGGCAATAATTTTACTCTTCAACTCATCAATATCCGGCATGTTTTCCTTGAAAATCTTTTCAAAAGCTTTATAAAGAGTTAGAATCTTTTTTTCACCTTCATCTAAATCGTTGGATTTTTTCTCAAATATGTCTAAACCATCAAAATATTCTTTAACGTCAATCATCATTTCATCAATTGTATCTGATTCATTAATGATATCTTCCAAATTCGGTATATGTTTTTCAATTATTCCATCTGCCGATTGATCTAAACGATTACTCAAGAATCCTCTTCTCTGTGCTATATGGTATAATGCTCGCCCTAATTCAAAAAGTTGTACTTTTTGTTTGCTGGCTTTATCTCTCAAATGATAGGGAGTAATATTTAAAACATCATCCGTGCGTAACCAACTAATAAACTCCGGATTTAAAGGATACTTTTGAAAACCGGATTTTCTCCACTCTTCAACTTCAATAACTGATAGTGGACACATTTTGTGTTTAACCAGTACCATAAGTGTTTCATACTTTCGAAGTTTTCTTCTAAACTTGATTCTCCTTGCACTTCTATAACTTGTTCTTTCAGATGCTCTTGAACTCTCGACCCCATTTTCGTTTTTTACACCTTCTGAAAATATTCTGACACCTTGGTCCATGAGTGAAAATGCACCATCATACATTTCTACCACAGCCCATCCAATGCTGTTGGTTCCCAAATCAAGTCCTAAAATTTTTGTCATCGTATTGCTTTTTGAATTTTTAATCGTATATTTGTCTCTTAAGATTAATTTCCAATTCGATCTTATCACAATAAGGCTATATGCCGAAGGAATTTATTCCTATACTCTCGCTTCGGTGGGAGTTTTTTTTATGCTACTAATTGATTTAAACTTATCATACAAATATAAATAAGAAGTTAATTACTGCAATGCTTTACGTGAGATTTTTCTATCCTATTTTATATATTGTGTTTTTTAATGCTTAGTATTGGTTTTATTCTAAAAGGGTGATATTGACAATCCTCAATGCAATACTCTAATGGAATACACTCAAATAGTATTTTCCCCAGATCTTAAAATATCAATAAGTTTGGGGAAATCTCTTCACCAAAGTGGTATAATTGACGGAGGCTTCGATACGAATTAATGTAGATTTCAAAATCCCTTTGATATTCAACCTCCCTTCCCTCCGTTTTATATCCTTACAGTCCAATACTTAAGGAATTTTTTTAATCAATTCTTTCTTCTTAGCTTTGCTCCAAATTATCATCCACGCGATTGTAAAAATCGTTAGCAGCCTTCGACAATGGTTTCGCCTGCGCCTGAGGTTGTTTTCTTTTTTACATGGCGGTTGGAAATTGAGCATCTTAAAAATTTATATTATTCGCATTCTATGAAAAAACTTGCAGTTGTAGCATTTGGTGGCAATGCCCTTCTTAAAGGCGATCAGAAAGGTACCATCGACGAGCAGGAAGCCAATGTTTACGAAACCTGTGAACATCTGGTTCAGTTAATCCGTGCCGGATACGATGTGGTTCTGGGTCATGGCAATGGTCCTCAGGTAGGTAATGTTTTGCTTCAGCATGAGGCCGGCGAAAAACTTTATGGTATTCCGGCTCAGCCCATCGATTTCTGTGTGGCAGAAACCCAGGGTTCTATCGGGTATATGATCGAACAGCAGCTTCGCAATGTACTCGAAAAAGAAGGTCTCGAACGCGATATTCTTACACTTATTACCGAGGTAATTGTTGATAAAGAAGATCAGGCATTTAAAAATCCCAACAAACCGGTTGGTCCATTCTACACAAAAGCTGAGATGGAAAAACTGGTCGAAAACAGTAAAGGAGTATATCACGAAGATCCTCGTGGTCGTGGTTGGCGTAAAGTAGTTGCCTCACCGCGGCCTGTGCGCATTAATAATGTAAAATCGATCGAAAAACTGGCCCGCGATGGTCAGATTATTATTACTGTAGGTGGTGGTGGCATTCCTGTTTTTTATGTTGAGCCCAACAAACTTCAGGGAATTGATGCCGTTATTGATAAAGATTTGGCCTCGGCCATGCTGGCTAGCCAGATTCATGCAGATGAGTTTTTTATTCTCACCGATGTGCCTAAAGTATATATCAATTTCCGCAAGCCTGATGAAAAAGCACTCAATCGTATTTCGGTGAGTGAAGCAAAACAATATCTTGCCGAAGGTCATTTTACCGAAGGCAGTATGGCTCCAAAAGTCAGGGCTTGTATTATGTTCTGCGAATTAGGCGGACGTGAAGCAACCATTACTGAAGCTTCCGAACTTGGCAAGCCTGACGCAGGAACGACTATCTTTGCAGAATAAATCACAATTTTAAACCAATAAAAAAATCCGGAGGTTATTATGGCTTTCAATCTTAGAAACAGAAATTTTTTAAAACTTTTAGATTTTACCCCCGAAGAAATCAGATACTTACTGAAGCTTTCGGCCGATTTAAAAAGTGCCAAATATGCTGGTATTGAGCAGCAGCGCCTGACAGGCAAAAACATTGCGCTGATTTTTGAAAAAGACTCTACCCGCACACGTTGTGCTTTCGAAGTGGCAGCTTTAGATCAGGGTGCTCATGTTACGTATCTTGGACCTTCAGGTTCACAGATTGGTAAAAAAGAATCGATGAAAGATACTGCCCGCGTTCTCGGACGTATGTATGATGGTATCGAATATCGTGGCTATGGTCAGGATATTGTTGAAACCCTGGGCGAATATGCCGGCGTACCAGTTTGGAACGGTCTTACCACAGAATTTCATCCTACGCAGATTCTTGCCGATTTTCTTACCATGATGGAAAATTCTGACAAACCCTTACACAATGTTTCATTTGCATATTTAGGCGATGCCCGCAATAATATGGGCAATAGCCTGATGGTAGGTGCCGCTAAAATGGGTATGGATTTCAGAGCAGTTGCTCCAAAAGCATGTTGGCCAACGGATGAACTGGTTGCTAAATGCCGCGAAATTGCAAAAGAAACCGGAGCAAAAATCACATTGACCGAGAATGTTGATGAAGGCGTTAAGGGCGTTGATTTCCTTTACACGGATGTTTGGGTATCGATGGGCGAACCTGCCGAAGTATGGGCAGAGCGTATCAAATTACTCACACCATATCAGGTGAATATCAATGTTGTGAAAGCAACTGGTAATCCTCATGTAAAATTCCTGCATTGCTTACCCGCTTTCCATAATCGTGAAACAACCGTTGGAGAAGATATCTTCAAGAAATTCGGACTCGAAGCGATGGAAGTAACAGACGATGTATTTGAATCACCCATGTCATTGGTATTCAGTGAAGCTGAAAATCGCTTACATACCATTAAAGCGGTGATGGTTGCCACATTGGGAGCCTAATTACTTGCTTATATTAATCTCAAGAGGCCCTGCGGAATAAGATTCTGCAGGGCCTCTTGAATTTATTTTAATCCGGAAGCGGAAATTTATTAAAAGTTCTATTGAATTTTTAGGGTACGTCCTGGGCGAAGGATGGTCTTTTTTGTAATCTTGTTTGCTTTGCACAGCGCGGCAATCGTTGTACCGTGCCTTGCAGCAATCCGTCCGAGAGTATCACCCTTTTTAATGATGTGTAAATCGGGGCCCGATGCCAGATTGTTGGCACGTGATGATGAGAGAAAAAGGTTTTTACTGATCCACAACTCATTAATTTTAAGTGTGGCGTTTTCAAAATCTATCACTTTTTCAGGATCAAATGGCCGGTCGCAAAAACGAATTTCGAAATGCAGATGAGCACCTCTCGAGCGGCCTGTACTGCCGCCCAATCCAATAACATCGCCGGCAACTACCTGATCGCCAGGCTGAACATTCAATTTGCTTAGGTGGGCATAATACGTTTCGAGGCCATTAAAATGTCTTAAAACGACCAGATTACCAAAGCCCCGACGATTTTTTTTGGCATAACGTACGACGCCATCAAATGCAGCTCTGACGGGATCGCCTGTTTGGAGACCGATGTCAATTCCTTTGTGCATACGTCTTTTGCGCGGACCAAATCCATGCCATTTCTTTCCAAGTACGGGTAAAACAAAAATCCGGTTGGTATCACTCAGATTGAGTAAAACAGAGTCCATAATATCGGTAAGGCTACGGTAAGCGAAAACCTGATCAGTAATCCAGAAAGAACTGACTAGTGAATCGATTTCCTCTGAATCCTCATCCTCAATGGAATCGCCTTCTGCTTCATCTTCAAAATGTACAGGCTGTAATGCTGCCGATTTAATGGTGTCTGGGGGAAGTTCATGATTCTGGCCGGCAAAGGCGGAAGGAATCATAATCAGCATAATGAAACTGGCTGTGAAAAATAGTCTTATTAAAGTCAGCATTATGTTGGTTTTTAGGTTATTGGATAAGCAATCTGCTGCTTTTCCGAAATTCTCTGTTTGCAAAAATATAAAATACTGAATACTTGCAAATTGTATTAACTACTTTTAACTTATTGATTTCACATCCGTTTAATAAGCCTGAGTTTGTGTGTGTAACGGTTTTCATGTGTATTATATATTCCTTCGTGGTCAATTCGGTCGATGCGAACCTGTCCAGAGGCATGAATTATCTGACCTTCGCCATCCAGTATACCGGTATGAATAATTTTACCTTCTTCGTTTTCGAAAAAGGCAACATCTCCGGGCTCACATTCGGTTAAAAAGCTGACAGTGGAACCCTGAAGGGCTTGCTGCCATGCGTCTCTTAAAAGATTGATGCCATTCACTTTAAATACGATTTGAACAAATCCGGAGCAATCGATTCCCATAAGCGTTCGTCCGCCCCATAAATACGGTGTATTTATAAGACCGATGGCTGTTTTTAGCAGCTTTGTATTATTGTATCCTGTCGACATGTAAGAAACGCGTCCATTGTAGTTATATCGGAAAGGCCCGATAGAAAATCCGCCCCTGGAATATCCCGGCAAAGGTGAACCCAGACAAATGTTAAAATCTTCGGCAGTTGTTTCGTTATTAACCTTAAAAATTGGTTCATTGCAAAAGGCTGTATAATCAGCCGCCATTGCTTCATATTCTTCGCGTGTAATTTTAAACATTTGCTTAGCATCAGCCCAACCGGAATAGTTATCATCTGTATTCCGCACGAGTATCCAACCAGCCTTTTCTTCGAGTATTTCAGCAGCTTCAGCAAAAAGCATCTGGGTAACCATTTCTGATCGGTGAGAGGGATCTGAACGAAGAGGGGCAGCACTAACGGTACAAAAAACGTAATTACTCATCATATACTTTGAGTTTGCGATATAACGAATCCCTTTCAACAGGTATGAATCCGGCCTGCCTAACAAAGTTAATAAATTCTTCAATCTGCATACTCGGGTTTTGTTCTTCTGAACCTGCCAGTGAATAAATTCTGGTGCTGTCTTCAATGGTACCATCAATATCATCAACGCCAAAATTCATTAACATCTGTGTATGCGATTTTCCGAGCATTGGCCAGTATGCTTTTATATGTTTAAAATTATCGAGAAAAATGCGTGAAAAGGCAAAGATACGGATATCATCCGTGAGGGGAGTTTCTTGTAATTGGCTAAGTTTATTGTTTTTGTTTCTGAATTTCAGCGGAATAAAAGCATTGAATCCACCAGTAATATCTTGTGTTTGGCGGAGCAGGTCTAAATGGTGAATGCGTTGTTCTGTATTTTCGAAATGGCCATATAGCATGGTGGCGTTCGAAGAAATACCCAATTGATGCGCGTTGGTATGTATTTCGAGATACCGCTCGGCGGTGGATTTATCACCACAAATTTTTTTTCGCAAAACAGAATCAAATATTTCGGCTCCGCCTCCCGGAATGGAATCCAAACCATGGTCTTTGAGGAATTGCAGGCCATCGGCAAGGTTCATTCCTGATTGGGTAATCATATCATCTAATTCAACAGCGGAAAATGCTTTAATGTGAATGTCGGGCCGGATGTTTTTTATCCCTTTAATCATTGAGGCATAATAATATATGTCTCTATCGGGATGAACACCTCCGGTGATATGAACCTCAAGAGCGTTTTTAGCTTCTTTTTCAATTTTTCCCAGAATTTCTTCGGGCGTTAATTCCCAGCCAAAACCCGCATACCGATGATTATACGAGCAAAATAAACACTCATGTTTGCAAATGTTTGTAGGTTCGATATGGATATTTCGCAAAAAATAGGTTTCCTGTCCGTTTTTTTTCACCCGAATATCATGAGCAAGCAAACCCAAAAGACTCAGAGGCGCTTTTTCGTACAAAAGAAGACCTTCTTCGGTCTTAATGCGTATACCTTCAGTGATTTTTTGAACTATTTCAAAAAGCCCGGGCGGTATGTGTTTTTCAAAAATCTGATTTGTCAATGGCATTACCTTTTAATAAAACGTGCCTGGAAACTTTCCTTGCTGGTTTGAATCAGCATGATGTAAATGCCGGCAGGTAAATCTTCTATATTAATGTTTATAAATTGTGATGATGTTGTCAGACTCTGCGTTAATACAGGTTTGCCAGAAACATCATAAACTTTGAGGATGGAATTATGTGTAAGAGGCGTAGATAACTGAAGTTGAATAACATCAGTGGCCGGATTGGGAGATAGTATGATGTTTGCCGCCTTAAAATCATTCACGGAACTAATAAGAAGACCATTCATATCGAGTATACCTGAATTTTGTGGATCGAGCCAGGGACGAAGTTGCAAAGAATCTACGGTTCCTGTTTTATCCCAATGGTACCATAATTTGCCGAAATAGTCGGGTTTTGTAAGATAAATACTGTCGCAGGATGCATCGCCACCGGTTAAGGTACCAATCAGTTTTCCTTGTGAATTAAAAAGCGGGCTACCTGATGAGCCGCCTTCGGTAACTCCATGCCCGTTCGTTGTCTTCACCCAACTTACTTTCCAATGGGTATTGGGTGTGCCAGACCAATTTGATGAAATCAGAGGAGATGTATACGTCGATATTTTTTTAATATCTCCCTGCGGATGATGTATTGCAACACCAGTAGCACTGCCAATATCCTCGGCATTCCAGCCACAATAATAGGGTTTATAGGTGTCCGGAACGTTTTGGTTTAATTTCAAAAGTAAAAAGTCAGAATCCAATTGAGAAATATTTTTACTTGAAGCTACTTTTTGTGCTCCGGTAATCTTCTGAAAATTTGGTTGAACTATGGGATTGGCACAAAATTGCGATTCAAAATTGAAATAAAACTGCCATTGACTAATATCATTAACTCCAGCGCCATTCCCACAATGAAAAGCGGTTAGCAAATATGGTGTTTTATCTTGTAGTGTATTATTAATCAGCGCCCCGGAACACCAATAGGTGGCTGCGCCATTTTTTACAAGTATTCTTACAATTCCCTTTTTCTGGTTTTGCCAATTGTTACCTTCGCTGCATATCGCATTGACTTCACATTTTCCGGCATGACCAAAATCGTTGGTACCGTATACATCTTTATAGGCATATGCAATACCGGATAATTGTATTTCTGTGGGATATTGCGTACCGGAGGGTTGAAAATATTCGATGAGAATGCTATCGCCTGGGATGGTTTCTGTGGCATAACTAAACCCTGATTCGTTTTCACCAGCAATATAGGATGATTTGATAAAGGTTTTGGATGGGTTATCAACACATAAACGGCTGCCTGCCGGAATATTAATTTTATTGTAATACGGAATAAGGGCTTTGGCATCTGCAGAGGTTATTATTAACCGAAGGTAACTTCCTTCTCCGACCACGTAAACCCAGTTTCCTGATTTTAAAACATCAATTTGTGTTGGAATAATTTGACCGAAACGATATGGTGTTGCATCTTTTTCAGTGATTTTATCCTGATTTATAAGATTTTGTACATCAGGGCCCGGTAGACTGATACATGGAATTATTTGTCCGTAACGATAAATCTGTTGATTGATGGGGCTTGTTTTTTGTGCAATACCTTGCATAAATATAATTAGGAATAGACCAGTAATAAGCTGTTGGAATTTCATAAGGGCTAAGTTTATTACAAACCTAATCATTTTTTTAGACGATGATGTCAGATTCGGGCCATCAAATTCAAAGGATTGTTCAAAAAAAATATTGAGAACAATACTGAAATGAAAATCATTCCTTTTTTTTGGTTAATCGGGTTTAATATTTAAGAAAATTTTTTCAGTATAAATGTTTGAAAAATAGAGATATGTATATCTCGTTGATTTTCGGTACTAAATTTAATTGTTAGGTCGTAAAAAAAAGCCACCCCAAAAAGGATGGCTTTTAGCATATTGCGGTATGTTTTATTTCTTGTTTGGTAATTCAAGACCGTAACCTTTTTTGCGATCAACGGCTTTGAGCACGAATGCAAGGATGAAGGCGAGTCCACCAAAACTGGCGAATATAAGTTCAGGAACTGTATAATCATATTTTGCTCCTACAACGCCTGCTGCAATTTGTTCGGAAACGCCAGGATTGGAAGCAGATAATGCCCATCCGATGAGTACAGGAACTGCCAGAAGTCCGATGTTCTGAATCCAGAAAATACTACCGAAGGCAGAACCCAAATAGCGTTCTTCAACAATTTTTGGAATTGATGGCCACATGGAAGCCGGAACGAGTGAAAATGCAACTCCGAGAATTACAATAGTTGCAATTGCGAAGGCTTTATTAAACATTTCAGCAGGGACTAATGCAAAAATCAAATGAGATACGGTCAAAAGAACAGCTCCATAAATCATCATCGTTGCGCCTTTTCCTTTTAAATCAAGATAATATCCAATAAAAGGCGTCAGGACCATCGCTCCGATAGGGAAATATGAAACAAATGCTGAAGCGGTTTTTAAATCCACATCCAGTTTAGATGCCAGCATGTCGGTAGCAAATTTCTGAAAGGGGAAGATGGCCGAATAAAATAAAACGCAAAGACCGGCAATGGCAAGAAAGCCAGGATTCATAAAAATCTTTTTGATGTCCGACAATTTAAATTCGTCTTCAGGTGAAGCTTCACTGGTAGTGCCAGTTTCCTTGTCGAATCGTTTATCCATAAAGGTATAGATGAAGAATGTCAACAGCCCCATGGTTAGGAATGCCAGTCCCCATAATACAGAATTGGATACGCCACCGCGTTCTGCAAAGATTGGAGAGAGCTGGAATACGGCAAAAACACCCAAACGGGCAATTGCCATTTCAATGCCCATGGCTAATGCCATTTCTCTGCCTTTAAACCATTTTACAATTGTTTTGGAAACCGTAATTCCCGCCATTTCAACCCCTATACCAAAAATAGCAAAACCGATGTATGCTAATTTTGCTGTTGCCGGAATACTAACGATAAAGGAACCTAATACTTCATGCAAACCGGTAGTCTGGAATGCATCAGTAAGTGCGTAATATTTTAATGCTCCACCAAATACCATTGCTAAACCGGAGGTAATCAGTGTAAACCGAATGCCCATTTTATCGAGAATAATACCCGATAGAATTAGGAAGAAAGCAAAAACATTCAGAAAAAACTCTGATCCACCGAGCATACCATATACTTCCGGTGTCCATTTGTAATGAGTCTCGAACATTTTTTGAAGTGGCGATGCTACATCTACGAAGAAATAAGAGAAAAACATCGTTAGAGAAATAAGCCCAAGAGCCACCCACCGCGCGGTCTTTGACTCACTGAGTAAGAGCTGTACTTTATCTTTCATAAGATTTGTTTGAAATGATTTTTAACGTAATTGTTTTGCTGCGATTTTTAAATTGCAGATTCAAAAAGCAGCCAAATGTAAGAAATCTTTTTTACTTTACTTTTGTTGTGAAATAATGAACTTATCCGGTAAATTGTGAATATTCTAATCGTAATACCTACCCGTTTCGAAGCCCGGTTTTTACTTGATGGTTTCGATGGTTCAAAAGAAGAATTGGTCAGGCCATTTTCTTTTTTGAAGCATACCATTCATCCGTTTATTTGTGGCACTGGTCCTGTTGCCTGTGCTGCTTCCACAGCGGCTATTTTGCAAAATCAACATTTCGATTTGGTCATAAATGCTGGGATAGCCGGATCGTATCTTTTGGATTTAGCACCCGGTAGTCTCGTGCATATCACCTCAGAATGTCTACCGGAGTTTGGTGAAATGAATCCTAAAAAATGCATTTTCACACCAATACATCAAATGAGTTTTGATGCCAGTTTACCCGATTTTTATTCCAGTGAAACATTAGTAAATCCTTTCGCCGAAAATTATGAACTTCCTGAATCAATTATTAAAGTAAAAGGCGCTACTGTTATTGGACTCGATTATAGCCGTAATTTTTATAAATCCACGGCAGCTTCTGTGGAAACTATGGAAGGTGCTGCCTTTTTCTTTGCCTGTTTGCTTTCATCGGTTCCTTTTCTTCAGTTACGGGCGATTAGTAATTATACCGGAATCAAAGGCAAAACCGCATGGGAAGCTGAATCGGCACTCAATAAATTGGCAACTGCTCTTCATGCTTTTATTAGCAATTTGACGAATGAATAATAAAGTCATCGCAGATCTAATTCCTTTACCAGAATTTCTATTGAATCTGCTCTCTGACCATTTAATTTTAAATAATTATTGTCAATGAATCTTAGTCTGAATTTTTCTCCCTGCCCGAACGATACGTTTATTTTTGATGCATTAGTACATCATCGGATTGATTCATATGGCCTGGATTTCACAGTATATATGGCTGATGTTGAGGAATTAAATCAACGGGTACTACAGGGTATGCCTGATATTAGCAAGCTAAGTTTCAACGCATATACAAAGGTTTATAAAGATTATGTGATGCTGGATGCCGGGGCTGCCCTTGGTAAAGGCGTAGGGCCGTTACTGATTTGTCGGCCAGGAAATTCGCTTGAAAAGATTTTGAATAAAACGATTGCGATTCCTGGAATTAATACCACAGCCGCATTTCTTTTGAATTTTGCATTTGGTAAATCGCTAAATATCAAGGAAATGTTGTTTTCAGATATTGAAAATGCGGTGCTTTCCGGCGAAGTAGATGCCGGGGTGATAATTCATGAAAATCGTTTTACCTATCAGGATAAAGGCCTTATTTGTTTGGCCGATTTAGGTTTGATATGGGAAGAAAAGACATTAATGCCAGTTCCTCTTGGAGGTATTGTAGCTAAAAGAAGTCTTGGGAATGAAATAATTTCTCAAGTTTCTCAGCTGATATCATCTTCCGTTATTTATGCGTGGAATAACCCATTGGATGCTTTTCCTTTTATTAAACAACATGCCCAGGAAATGGAAGAAGTCGTGATGAGAAAGCATATCGCTTTGTACGTCAATGATTTTTCAGTGAGTTTACGACAGGAGGGAAGACGTGCTATCCAAAAAATGTTCGATACCTATGGAATTTCAACCGGTAATCTGCCGCTTGTATTGCCGGAAAGCCTCGCTCAAAATTCTTACCTTTGAAAAAAATTCAGAAGCATGTTTGTTGTAACAGGAGCCGCAGGATTTATCGGAAGTTGTATGGTTTCCCGCCTTCTATCATCCGGGATTAAAAAAGTTATTGCTGTTGATGATTTCTCAAGGGAGGATAAAAATCGAAATATTCTTTCCATTCCTTCGGAATCACGAATCGAACGCAGTGTGTTTTTTGAATGGCTTTCAAAAAATTATGATGATGTTGAGGCAATTATTCATCTGGGCGCCCGAACCGATACCACCGAATTTGATAAATCCGTATTTGACGAACTGAATCTTTCGTATAGTTGTAAGGTCTGGGAAGCCTGTGTGCAATACAATATTCCGTTACTATACGCATCAAGCGCAGCTACATATGGTGAAGGAGAATTTGGTTATAAGGATGATCATGATTTGATTCCGAAGCTCAAACCTCTCAACCCATATGGAGAATCAAAGAATGAATTCGATAAATGGGTATTGAAACAAAAGCATCATCCGCCTTTTTGGGCCGGATTTAAATTTTTTAATGTTTTCGGACCCAACGAATACCATAAAGGCCGTATGGCGTCTGTGGTATATCATTCGTTCAAACAAATACATCAAACGGGGCTTGTAAAATTATTTCGATCGCATCGTCTTGATTTTGATGATGGGATGCAATTACGCGATTTTGTTTTTGTGGGTGATGTCGTCGAAATTTTATTCAGGATGATTCAGGAGAAGCCGGCAAGTGGTATATACAATTTGGGAAGCGGTCATGCAAGAGCTTTTCTTCATCTGGCCAAGGCTGTTTTTTCCGCTTTGGGTTTGGAGCCTCGAATCGAATTTGTGGATACACCGGAAGACATTCGTGACAAATATCAATATTTTACCGAAGCCGATATGGGAAAATTGATGAGTGCGTTACCCGGATTTGTTTTTACTCCACTCGAAGATGCCGTGGGGATATACGTAAGCGATTATCTCAAAAACGGATTGTATTATTGATTTTACGTTTCTGGCGGTAATCGCGGAAATTCAATATTACACTCAGTATTATCGCTATAAGAAAGCCTCCGGCGGTAATTATATCAGCCAACTGAGCGCCTGTATTAAATCCGGTAATACGAAGTATAAGGTATTGTATATATGAAGCTGGAATATCAGTTTTCCCGAGATGGTCAAGAATAATCCAGTGCCAATCTGTAAGAAAACAATACCCCCAACCAAACCAGATCCCCAGAAAAAACCATGAAAGTGCGGTGAAAATTAATGCAATAAGATGCGACGGCCGTAAAGTTTTGAAAATCCAGCCCGTTAAAATAAAAACGAGAAAAGCTGAATGAAAGATTACAAAAAAAACATCTCCTGAGTGATACCAGAAATTCATAATGTATTCTGTTTTCAGTAATTTCTACTATAATTCATCCCTGATTTGTATCAGAAAATCTTTAATACTTTCCAATGATCGTACAACATCCATACTCTTCTTCGTGCTTTCTGCATGAGACTTTAATTGATCACGGGCTCCCTGAATAGTAAATCCCTTATCTTTTAGTAAGTAATGAATCATGCGGATGCTTTCTATATCAGAAGCAGTATAAAACCGGTTACCCTTTTTATTGCGATGAGGTCGAATGTTATCGAATTCTTTTTCCCAATAACGGAGTGTAGATGCATTTACATCCATCAGTTCGGCAACTTCACTGATGGGATAATATAATTTTCCGATGGGTTTATCTCTTAAAGGCATCACATTAAATATTCTATTGCAAATATATAACAATGCTGTTAGAGTTATAATAAGGCAGGATTGGTGAGAAAGATAAAATTATAATGATAACAATCTGATTTTAATGAAATCAAATGCCTAAAAGAACCTGAAATAATTTTTTTTGACAGGTCTAAAACCAGAAAAGAGGGTAATTAAGTATATCTTAAATGAAAAATAAAGAAAATTGACAGGCAGATTTTCAGGAATTAAGGAAAACTATTGCATTCCATATTCGGTTGACTGTTCAATAATTTCTTTGAAACGAGCAGGATCGAGGTCAAACATAAAATAAACCGGATTTACCTTACGGTTATTCCAAACAACCTCATAATGCAGATGAGGACCGGAGGTTAGTCCGGTATTTCCAACAGTGCCTATATAATCACCACGTTTTACTTTTTGCCCGGGTCTAACATTGAAGCCATTCAGATGGGCGTATATGGTTTGGTACCCAAATCCGTGGTCAATAATTATTTTTTTCCCAAAACCATCGCGGATAATATAAGCTACATCTGATACGACTCCATCGCCGGTAGCATAAACTTTCGTGCCGATAGGAGATGTATAATCGATGCCCTCATGAAAAATCCTTCGCTTATAGATGGGGTGGATTCTGAAACCGAAATACGATGAAATATATTTGATATCCCGGTCGTTCACAGGTTGTATGGCAGGAATACTTAACATCATTAGCTCCTTGCTTTTGGCAAGTTTAAAAACGTCGTCATATGACTTAGACTGAACGTATAACTGGCTGGCTAATTGATCAATTTTTTTGGTTGTTTCAATGACGATTTCCGAATTATTAAAACCTTCAAGTTTCGAATATCGATCGGCACCGCCTATACCCGCTTTTCGTACATCAGATGGAATGGGTTCGGCTTCAAAAATAATGCGGTAAATATTATCATCACGATTTTGAAGGTCGGAAGTTACCTTTTGTAGTTGTTCCAGACGATCGTTGAGAATGCTAAACTGAAGCTTGTATTGATCGATTTCTCTATCCAGTACACGTTCTTTCGGGGAAGAGAAAAAATTATACGCAATTAGTAATACCACAGCGGCAAATACACTTCCCGTTGCCGTTGTCCACAACAATGGTTTTAATTTATCGCGCCAATGGGTGTGAATAATTTCATACGTCAGGGAAATAGGATCAAAATGATATTTGGTTTTTTTGGCCATTTACCGATATTAAATATTTTTTTAAATCACCTGAGGTTCGCAAAATTAACCAAATGCAGTAAATTTGCAAGCATTTTCACAAACGAGCATTCACTGACAATATTATAAAAAAATACTTGATGAATTCAAAACAGGTTCGACAAACATTTCTTGATTTCTTTCAATCCAAACAACATCAGATAGTTGCATCTGCTCCCTTGGTCATTAAAAATGATCCAACGCTTATGTTTACAAATGCAGGCATGAATCAGTTCAAAGATCTATTTCTTGGAAACAGTCCGATTAAATACTCACGGATTGTGGATTCACAAAAGTGTTTAAGGGTATCAGGCAAACATAACGATTTGGAAGAAGTTGGGCATGACACATATCATCATACGATGTTTGAAATGCTCGGCAACTGGTCGTTTGGCGATTATTTTAAAAAGGATGCCATTGGCTGGGCATGGGAATTGTTAACAAAAGTGTATGGTGTCGAGCAAGAAGATTTGTATGTAACAGTATTTGGTGGTGATCAGGAAGATGGTCTTGATAAGGATATGGAGGCTTTTGATTTCTGGAAAGCTTTCGTACCCGAAAATCGTATTCTTTTTGGTTCTAAAAAGGATAATTTCTGGGAAATGGGTGATACAGGTCCCTGTGGACCTTGTTCAGAAATACATGCCGATATTCGTTCAAAGGAAGAAAAATTGGCCATTCCTGGGCGTGATTTGGTGAATGAATCTCATCCTCAGGTTATTGAAATATGGAATCTTGTATTTATCGAATTTAACCGCATGTCTAACGGAAGTCTTCAACAGCTTCCGGCAAAGCATGTAGATACCGGAATGGGCTTCGAACGCCTCTGCATGGTTTTGCAGAAAACGCAAAGCAATTACGATACTGATGTTTTTCAACCAATTATTTCCGTCATTGCAAAACATGCTGGTCTGGAATATGGTCTGGAATTGAAAGCCGATATCGCCATGCGCGTTATTGCTGATCATCTTCGTGCCGTCGCTTTTGCTATTGCTGATGGTCAGTTACCATCCAATAATAAAGCCGGGTATGTTATCCGAAGAATTTTGCGTCGTGCTGTTCGTTATGGATTTACTTTTCTTGGTATCCGTGAAGCATTCATTTTTAAGTTGGTTGATGTTCTGGTAAATCAGATGGGCGATGCTTTCCCCGAATTGAAGTCACAGCAGGAACTCGTTAGTCGTGTAATCGCAGAAGAAGAAGGAAATTTTTTACGCACTTTGGCAACAGGAATTCAGAAATTCCATCACTATCTTCTGTCTGCACCAAAACAGGGAATTATTGAAGGGCAGTTTGCGTTTGAACTATTTGATACTTACGGTTTTCCGGTAGATCTTACCCAGCTTATGGCGCGTGAAGAGGGATGGGAAGTGGATATGGAAGGTTTTCTTGCGCGTCTGAACGAACAGAAAGAACGCTCGCGTGCCGCTGCCATTAAGGATACAGATGATTGGGTTTCGGTGAGTTCTGAGGCCGATGAAACCTTATTTACAGGGTATGATTTGCTTGAAGATCAGGTCGAAATTATTAAATATCGTAAAGTTACCACTCCTAAAAAGAATTTTTTTCAGGCAGTATTTAACCGCACTCCGTTTTATGCCGAGTCTGGCGGACAGCTTGGTGATTGTGGTGTGTTGATATCGGAAGAGGGTGAGCAGATTATTGTAGAAGATACCCAGAAGGAGAATAATCTGATTGTTCATGTGATTTCTAAATTGCCTTCGGATATTACTGGAACTTTTGTAGCCCGGGTTGATAAAATAAAGCGTTCAGCTACAGCTTCCAATCATAGTGCTACCCATTTGTTGCATGCGGCATTACGTCAGGTAGTTGGAAATCATGTTGAACAAAAGGGTTCATTGCTTGACCAAAACCGCTTGCGTTTCGATTTTTCGCATTTCTCTAAACTTACCGATGAAGAAATTATTCAAATTGAGGAAATTGTAAATAGCCGTATCCGTGAAAATATTTCATTAACGGATATGCGCACGGTTAATATAGAAAAGGCTCGAGAAATGGGAGCCATTGCGCTTTTTGGAGAAAAATATGGTGATGAAGTGCGGGTAATAGCTTTTAATCCTGAATTCAGTATTGAACTTTGTGGTGGAACACATGTACAGGCAACCGGACAAATCGGGCTCGTAAAAATTGTTTCTGAAAGTGCCATTGCTGCTGGTGTAAGGCGTATTGAAGCCATAAGTGGAATTGCAGCACTGGAGTTTTATAACGAACAATTGCGATTGGTAGAAGAGGCCAAAGCGATGGTGAAAAATCCGGTAGATGTTATCCGCGGTATTCAAAATCTTCTAGACGAGAATAAAAAACTTCAATCGGAGCTTGATGAACTAAAGAAAGAGAAAATAGCTAGTCTAAAGTCTGATTTACAGAAGCAGATAATTTCTATGGATGGATATAACTTTTTATCAGCCATCATTGAAACCGATGCGAATTCTGCAAAAGATCTGGTATTTGCTTTACGGGCAGAGAATGAAAATCTGTTTGCACTGATAGGATATGTTTATCAGTCAAAACCTGGCCTTGCACTTATTATTTCTGAAGATTTGGCTACTTCAAAAGGATGGAATGCCGGTCAGATGATTCGTGAACTTGCTAAAGATATACAGGGTGGGGGAGGCGGACAGCCTTTCTTTGCAACAGCCGGAGGCTCTAAAAAAGAAGGTCTGGAAGCAGCTCTTGAAAAAGTTAAAACACTGTTTCTATAATGATTTAATTAAAAAGCCCGCCGGATTCCGGCGGGCTTTTTAATTACTATTTAAGCCATTTATCTAGCCAATGATAAAAGACCCTTTGCCATAGAACAGAATTCTGTGGTTTTAGAATCCAATGGTTTTCATCAGGGAAATAAAGGTATTCAGAAGGAATTCCTTTTAATTGTGCTGCATTAAATGCCTGCATGCCCTGTGATGCTACGATACGGTAATCGAGTTCGCTATGAATAATTAAAATAGGGGTGTCCCAATTCTGAACAAATTTGTGGGGCGAGTTTGCGAAGGAACGCTGAGCCACTGCATTGTTTTTATCCCAGAAAGACCCACCTAAATCCCAATTTGCAAACCACATTTCTTCCGTTTCGAGATACTGTGCTTCCAGATTAAACATTCCATCATGAGCAATGAATGCTTTAAAACGTTTGTTGTGATTGCCGGCCAGCCAATAAACCGAGAAGCCACCATAACTGGCACCCACAGCACCCATACGGGTTTCATCTGCCCAGGGTTCTTTAGCAACTTCGTCAATGGCTGCCAGATAATCTTTCATATTCTGACCACAATAATCGCCGCTAATCTGTTCGTTCCACGCTTGTCCAAAGCCAGGAACACCTCTTCGGTTTGGTGCTACAATTACATAATCATTGGCGGCCATCATCTGGAAATTCCATCGGTACGACCAAAACTGACTTACTGTACTTTGAGGTCCACCCTGGCAATAAAGTAGTGTGGGATAGGTCTTTGTGCTATCAAAATTTGGAGGTAGAATCACCCATGTCAGCATCTTTTTGTTATCGGTGGTTTTGATCCATCTTTTAGTGACCGTTCCCAAATTAAGTTGATCGAGCAGCGATTTGTTGATAAATGAGATTTCAGTATCCAAACCATCGCTAAGGTTTACACTATAGATTTCTGCGGGTTTCGACATGGAGGTCATGGTAGCCAGAACTTTATTGCCAATCAGTGTAAAACTGGTGTAATCGTGAACTCCTTCGGTAATTTTTTTGAATTCTTT
Source organism: Bacteroidales bacterium (assembly GCA_030656615.1). Taxonomy (GTDB): domain Bacteria; phylum Bacteroidota; class Bacteroidia; order Bacteroidales; family TTA-H9; genus JAUSOY01. The sequence continues at coordinate 32,926 of JAUSOY010000051.1, forward strand.
TGTTTCTGTCGAATACGAATGCAGTTCTTCGGTGCCCTGAGCATTGCTTATGAAATAAATTATTTTTCCGTCTTTGCTCCATTGGGGTTGATTCACATCTTGGTCGAAGCTGGCAGTGAGGTTTGTGCGGCTTCCATCAGCCAGTATGAGTGAATATAGTTCGAGTTGATCGGCCTCGTAACCATCGCGGGCCATAGAGGTAAAAATGAGTAGTGAACCATTGGGCGAAAAAACAGGATTCATATCATAACCCATCATGCCTTCGGTAAGGTTTTTAGTGACAGAAGTATTCAAATCGTATTGATATAAATCTGTATTTGTTGACAGGGTGTATTCTTTACCCTTTTTCTTACGGCAGGTGTATACAATGCTTTTATTGTCAGGAGCCCAGGTAATCTGTTCCATTCCACCAAAAGGAGCTACCGGCGATTCCCATTGTTCACCTTTCATGATGTCGGTTGCTTCACCCAGTCCATTTCCATCATAATTTGCCACAAAAATGTGACTATAAGTGTCTACCCACTGATCCCAATGCCGATACATCATATCATTCATAAGGCGACCGGAAGTTTTATCAAGACCTTCAAAAAGATTTTGTTCAGGCTTTTCAGCAGCAACATTTGCAGCGTATAATAATTTACTGAAGTCTGGGGAGAAGATATAGCCGTTAATTCCACCTTCAATATTCGTGAGCTGACGTCTGTTTGTTCCGTCGGCATTCATTTCCCATACCTGTATTCCTTTTTCGGCAGAAGCCATAAAGGTTATTTTACCTTCCGGTGTGAATCGGGCATCATATTCACCACCTGCAGTTGATGTGATTTGTTTTTGATCCGAACCATCGGGTTTCATGGTGTAAAGCTCACGATTTCCTTTGTTTTGTTGTACATCGTACCACGAAACGCCGAATAATACGAGGCTTTCATCCGTATTGGTCTGGATATCACCAACACGACCAAATTCCCACATCAACTCTGCAGTCAATTTATCGCTATCAAGTTTTAATTCTTTTTTCCCAATAAGGGGAGCGTCTTCTTTTTTCTGATTATCAGGAGCTTTGCATGAAGCCAGCATCACAAATACCAGACTCAATAAAAATAGCCGGGTTTTCATTTTTTAAGATTTTGTATTTGGTAAAAAGTAATAGTTGAATTATTTCTTTAGAATTATCAGACTTACCGATATTCTTAATCGAATAGTAAATCAGCGGTACAATTTACGAAAAATGATGATCGCAGCGCAAATTTGTGCTTTTTGATGAATCAATTTGCAAATAAATTTGTTTTTATAGGTGGTGTTCTGAAATTATTATCATCATTTTAAAAATTCACCAATTATTGGTTGGTTTTGCTTTGGAAAATTTTGTGTCAATATTTTTTTCTATGGATACAAATGCAAAGAATTTTACGAATTTTGCGGCCGATCCTGAATTTTAGAAATTAGATTAGAAATGTAACTTTTTACATTTTTTGTGGTATAATATGATAAACCATTGGTTTAAATGCAAATTAAATTGAATCTAAAAGTTTTGTATGTCGAAGACGAAGAAATTGTAAGAGAACCAATTTCTGAAATGCTGAGTCGTAAAGTCTCCAGCGTCGTCACGGCTACTAATGGAGCCGAAGGAATACAAAAATATCTATTGGAGAGTCCTGATGTTATTATAACCGATATAAAAATGCCTGTAATGGACGGTTTTGAAATGATTCAAAAAATCAGGGAAAGCAATCCATTCATTCCTATCATTGTTACTTCAGCGTTTGATTTTAAAGATTACCTGAAAAAGTCCATTGAGCTCGGAATTAATAAATATCTCATCAAGCCCATTGAGCGTACGGTGCTTTGCACTGCAATCGATGATATGGTTCAACTTCTCGAGTTAAAGCGTTCGGTTGATAAGTATAATGACATTCTCGAACTGCTGTTTGGTATGGCTAAGCTATCTGTGATTATGGCCGAATCCGATTCGATGAACATTATTGATAATCAGTTTTTGAAATTTTTTGGATTCGAGAATCGTGAGAGTTTCTACAGTAAAAATGCTTCAGTTTTCCAATTTCTTAACGATTTAGAGGAAAAGGAGTTTATTTACAATCCTTCGATGCATGGTTATTGGCTTGATATTTTCCTGAAAAATAATGGTATAGAGAATAATACTTTTCTAAATTGCAATCATCAAGATGGGGACGGACAGTATTTTTTGAGGTTTAAATCGATGAGAAACCAAAATCGTATGGCTATTATCATTGGTTCGTCTGCTGCCTGAATTTGATTAAATCTGTGTTTTTTCTTCAGCTATCTTCCTAAATTCCTACTTTTGCGGCATCAATATTGCCTATGTTCGCATCCATTTTTTTTGATACCCTGTTCCAAAACATTATTCAGACGTCCTGGATTGAGTTTGTGGCTGTTGTTTTTGGCCTTATCAGCGTTTGGTACTGTCGAAAAGAAAATATTCTGGTTTATCCCACCGGAATCATTAATGTAGGATTGTATATCTATATTTTTGGAGTTACCGGTTTATATGGCAATATGGGTATAAACGGAGTTTATCTCCTGATGTCGGTTTATGGATGGTGGAAATGGGCCCGGAAAGGCGAAGATCAGGAGCCACTTCGGGTAACACGCCTTAAGACCTGGTCGGTAATCGTTCATTTGATAGTCATTGCGATCCTGTTTTTTGTCGTAAAAGAATTACTTTTAAGATTATCAGAGAGTCAGAATCCTGTTATGGATGCATTTACTACCGCGGTATTTATTGTTGCTATGTGGCTTCAGGCTCGTAAGAAATTGGAATCATGGATTTTATGGATTGTTGGTGATCTGATAGCCATTCCTTTGACCTTTTCGTCACAACTGGTGTTCACCAGTTTCCAGTATTTTATTTTCCTGCTTCTGGCAGCCAGCGGTTTATATGAATGGTATAAAAGTTATCTGAAGAATAAAATCAATGTTTTATAGAATCGCAATAACTGGTCCGGAATCTACCGGAAAATCCTTGCTAACCGCACGTTTGGCGCAAATGTTCAGGACATCTTATGTGAATGAATTTGCCCGCGATTATATCGATGCATTCGACAGGCCCTACCAATACGAGGATTTATTAAGCATTGCCCAAGGACAAATTGCTTCTGAAGATGAGGCGGCCAAAAATGCCACACGAATATTATTTTGCGATACAGAATTGACGGTCATTAAAATATGGAGTGAGGTCCGTTATGAAAAATGCGATCATCGAATTATTGATCTCCTGAATAATCGTTCGTATGATCTTTATTTGGTCATGGACGTAGATTTACCCTGGGAATATGATCCTCAGCGTGAGCATCCTGGATTCAGACCTCAGCTTCTTGAAATGTATATTCAGGAAATGAAAAACCGTAGCTTACCATGGGAACTTGTTAGTGGCGATGGACCGGATAGGTTATTGAATGCACTCAACCATATCTACCGTCATTTTCCTGAACTGGAATCCGTAATTTTGAATGATAAAATCCCACAGATTAATATCTTTCCCCATGATTGATTTAAAAGTAAATCTATTGCAGGTTCTCAAAAGTTTACCAGAAATCGTAAAATTGGTAGCCGTATCCAAAACCCATCCCGTTGAAGATATTCTGGAATTATATGATGCCGGACAGCGCGTTTTTGGCGAAAACCGTGTGCAGGAATTTATTGAAAAATATCCAAAACTACCTACAGATATCGAATGGCATTTTATCGGGCATTTACAAACAAACAAGGTAAAACAAATTGTACCATTGGTACATACCATACACTCGGTTGATAGTTTTAAACTGCTGAAAGAGATTGATAAAGAGGCGGCTAAAGTACAGCGTTGTATCTCTTGTTTGTTCGAGTTTCATATTGCCGATGAGGATTCAAAGTTTGGCCTGAACCTCAATAGTGCTTCTGAATTTTTATCATCTCCCGAATATTTCGCACTGAAAAATGTCCAAATAATTGGAGTTATGGGCATGGCTACCTTTACTGATGATCATAATCAGGTACGTATAGAATTCCGTAAACTGAGAAGCATTTTTGATAGCCTCAGACAAGCCTTTTTTGTGAGTGATAAACGTTTTAAAGAAATTTCAATGGGTATGACACTCGACTATCCCATCGCCATTGAAGAAGGCTCAACCATGGTCCGGATTGGAAGTGCAATTTTTGGCGAACGAACTTCCATTCGTTAGTGCTGCTTATCTTATCCTTGATTTATACTTGGCCTTCGGCCAATATTTGTTGTTTAATATTCCTAAACCAGAAATTAGAAATCGGCTTACTTCTTAATTTCTCGAATTATTTCAATAATAATTTTCCTTTAATAAGTTCAGAATCAGTTCTGATGGAATAAATATATTGAGGTCAGTAGATAAATGCATATATTAGCATCCAATAAAAACAAGGGATACATGAATTTATTTAAAGGTCAAAACCTGATAGAGTTTGCTGAACGCTTCAAAACGGATGAAGACTGCATTGAATACTTAGCTTATTT
>JAUSOY010000052.1 GCA_030656615.1 Bacteroidales bacterium
AAATAAGCTAAGTATTCAATGCAGTCTTCATCCGTTTTGAAGCGTTCAGCAAACTCTATCAGGTTTTGACCTTTAAATAAATTCATGTATCCCTTGTTTTTATTGGATGCTAATATATGCATTTATCTACTGACCTCAATAGAATTATAAGAAAATGATGTGTATAAGCTTTGAAAATTTCTTTAATACGATTCATTAGTGCGTCCAGATCCAATATTCAACCAGTATAAAGTGTAAATTTAACTAAATGTTTAAGGAATTATTAAAAAGTCTTTTTTTTCCTTGATATAAATACAGATAGTATCGTCAAATGACTCTATAAGTTTTTGAATTACATCACTATTTACATTAAAGGTGCAATTTTCGAGTCTTTTAATGGGTAGTATTTTGGGAGAGGTGCCTGTAAGAAAAGCAGAGTCGAATTTATGAATGTTATCGAACAGAACACTTTCTTCATTAACAGGTATACCATTAAGGCGGGCTAGCTTAATAATGATTTGGCGACTTATCCCATTTAATACCATCGATTCAGGGGCAGTATATAGACTATTGTTTTTTACAAAGAAAATATTCGATCGGCTTCCTTCGGTAATTTGTCTTTGTTTATTAACAAGAATGACTTCGTATACATTCTGATTTTTGATAATAACGTTGGATGCGTCTCGTAAAGACTTGTTTTTTGATTTAATTTCGGGTCTTACTCTTTCAGAATAGTAATATACAGCTTCTACTCCATGGGTATATTCTGCGGGTGAAGGATATTTATGTGGTATATAATGAGCGATATAGAATGACTCAGTGTATTCATTATTTGGATGTTGAATGATGATTTCAATATTGCCTTCTTTCTTCTCGTACTGATGAATAAGTTTGAAAATACCGTCTTCAATATTGAATTTATTAAAGTCAAATGCCAAACCTCTTGCTTTGCACGAAAGCATTAATCGTTGAAGGTGAGCCTCGATAAAAAGTGGAATTCCGTCTATAATTCTCACGACTTCATATATCGAAGAGGGGGTTGATGCAAAATTTTTATCAATATAATCACATTCACTGATTTCGCCATTCAGACAAATCCAATGTTTATCGTATTGAATCATGAAGAGAAATTAAAAAGGTAAATCGTCAATATTGCTGGTTGGAAAATCAGGCGGATTATTATACGAGGCAGAAGTGTCGTTCGGTAGAGGTGGAGGAGGCATTTGATTTACCCCGCTGGTTTTTTCAAGATTTAATGCACGAACATCGGTGTACCATCGCTCATTATATTCTCTTGATTCAATACCGATTTCGATTTTTAAACTGTCGCCCTCACTGAAATTATTCAGGGCTTCTGAACGTTCGTTCCACGCTACCAAACAAACCTTCTTAGGATATTTCTCATCCGTTTCAATAATGAAATTTTGTTTTGTCCAGGGGCCGTTTTTACCTTCTCCAGATTGTGAAGGCAATACTTTTACTAGTTTACCTTGAATATAAAGATCCATATTTTTTAGTATTCGGTTTTTAATTCAGTTTTATTCCATTGCTCAAAAGGAAATAAGGCTGATTCAATTTCCATCTGAATAAAGGGGATTTTTCGCGATGAGGGGTCCTTAATTATTTCATCATAAATGAATGAATCATCAAAACCTGCCGACTCGGCGTCATGTTTTGAGGCAGCGAAATAAACCGCTTTTGGGCGTGCCCAATATACTGCACCTAAGCACATTGGACATGGTTCGCAGCTGCTGTATATTTCACAATCGTCGAGTTGAAAGCTGCCAATTTCAAGGCAAGCCATTCGTATTGCATTAATTTCAGCATGAGCTGTTGGATCATTGGATGAAGTAACCGTATTGGAAGCCCTGGCAATGATTTTATTATCCTTTACCACAACAGCTCCAAATGGTCCTCCTTTCCCAGATTTAATATTGTCAGTAGCCATCGTAATAGCTTCCTGCATAAACTCTTTATTCATACAACCTTATTATAAAGCAAAGATACAGGTTTGCTTTAATTTTTAAAGAAGATTATACCAGAATGATTATTAGCGGGTTGTATAATTTAGTCGAGAGTCCATTTCCCTTTAATGGTCGGCCACTCCAGAGCTGTTTTTAGAATTTGCCTGAATTCAACTCTTGGAATTCCTTCTGCTCCCAGACTTGTAAGATGATTTGTTTTCATCTGAGCATCAATAAAATAGAAGTTATGTTTCAGAGCAAATTGAACCAGTGCGTGGAAAGCAACTTTCGAAGCATCGGTTTCGGAATGGAACATTGATTCTCCAAAAAATGCCCTACCTAAAGAAACGCCATACAATCCTCCGACTAATTCTCCATTGTGCCATGTTTCAAACGAGTGTGCATAACCTGCTTTATGCAATGCAGTGTATGCTTTTATAATGTCTTTGGTAATCCAGGTATCATCCTGATCTTTTCGATTAATACGAGCGCAATTTTCGATTACGGATTTGAAATTCCTATCTGAACTAACTTCAAATTTCTGACTACGAACGCGTTGTTTCAGACTATGCGATATGTTAAATTTTTCCGGAATTAGTATTATACGAGGATCGGGCGACCACCAAAAAATGGGTTCATCTTTCGTAAACCAGGGAAAAATACCTTCCGAATATGCTCCTATTAGTGTATTGACCGATAGATTTCCTCCAATAGCGATTAGTCCCTCATTAACTGCTTGTTTCGAAACAGTAAATCCAGTATATTTTTCTTCAAGTGCAATTACAGGCATAGTTATTTATTGAATAAAAAACTTTCGAGATACAAAGTTGTGTGAATTATAGACTTTTACTATGTACCAAGCACGTGCCAATTGTAAAGGGATTTCAGCACTTGATGTAGAAAAACACCCCATAAATACTGGTCTTCCAATTAGATCGACTACCTCAATATTCCATGGTGATTGTAGATTCTTCGTATGTATGCGAATGCCATGATTTCCGTTTATTGGAAATATCTCAAATTCTGGTTCATTTTGAAAATCATCTACCAACACATTTTGCTGAAACCAGAATTTATGAGACCCTGGTTTTCCTATTGATGGCTCACAAATCTCTTCCGTTTCAGATTTAACGCTGATATAATACCACACCGTGTCGTTAGGCTGAAGGTCGTTGATTTGACCTATCGTGTACGGGCAGGCCGAAAACATTGGTATCCGGCTAAAATCAGCCTCATTGTTTTTTTTATAATAAACGAATTGACTATCAGCAATAATATTCCCCTGAACTACACATTGTATGTAAATTGAAGGCTTGTAATCCTGTCCGCCAGCGATTTTTTTATGTTTAATTCGTAAAAAATTATCGCGCGTAATCTCACGACTAATGGAATGAAGAGCTCCATAAGATGGTGTAAGGGTTCTGGCATCAATCATTTGTACTTCATATCCTGGCATATTTTCCTGGTAAATTCTTCTCGCCATGGAATCAAATGCGGGATTATACGATGGGACAAGAACGGTACCATTGATAATAACCGAATTAGTATACGTCCGCATTTCATCATTCAAACTGGTGGCATACAAACCGTTTTCATTGGGTGGAGCCGGAATACGAATAACCTGATAATTTGTGCCCAGCTGATTTTGAAGTTGCGAAAGCTGATAGGCAATGCTTTCTAAAAGATAATAATCGGGAAGGTATTCGGGAATTTTCGAAACTAAAATCGTTTGATTATCAATGATTTTCATAAACATATCCACATGCATCCAAATACCTCCACCACTGTTTTCAAGGATATCTATAAAATAAAATTCCGTAAGCCCAAGATTGTTTTTAAGCAGACTTCCAATTAAACTATTGCTTAATGTAGGATTTTGCTGCCATATTTTTTTACTCCCGAATCCATTTCCCGTACCATCTAACATTATATTGCTTCCTTCCAGTTCCAGAGCGAGCGGATTTACCGGAATATTCCAGTAATGAGCCAATTGAAGCGGAATGGAGTCATCGTTGGGTCGATTATATTGTGAAAATTGGGCATCGAGAAAAAAATGTTGCATTTGATCGCCATTGCTTCTATAACCACTCAATGGACCATAATGCCTTATCCATAAGCTTTCAGAAAAGGCTGGAATAAATGAAATGTTTGAATATCCTACCCCCCGTGACAATAAATAGGTGCGTATACAGGATGTATCACAGATTTGGGTCAACGGATTATAAATGATATAGACTTCTGCAAAATTTTGAACAGCGCCAGCCATATTTGAAATGACAGAATCTCTTTGCGGAGTATAATCCCAGGTCAAAACGATTCCTTTTTGTTTCTCGAATTCGGAAGGGAATATTCTTGTCTGAGACGAAATGCTTAGCGATAGTATTAAATAGAGAAATATTTGAAAATGTTTTACCATATCATCGGGCTTGTAAAAGCGTAAAATACATCAGGTGGTTGATAATGTTGTACAAGCTTGTGAAATTTGTTGTTGGCTGATGTCTAAATGAGTAACCATACGAATGCTATCGGGTCCGAAGGGTATTGCAAGAATGCCACGTTCTTTGAGGCGGGCCAGATAATCTGCCGTAGAAATACCTGATTTGAGTTTGTACAGTACGATATTTGTCTGAGGCTGTGTTACATTGGCGACCGATGGGGCTTTTTTCAGTGCATTGTATAGTTCAAGAGCGTGGGTATGGTCGTTAACCAAACCAGCTACATTATTTTTTAAGGCATATATTCCAGCGGCAGCTAAATAACCTGACTGACGCATTGCCCCACCCAATAATTTTCGAACCCGGCGCGCTTCTGTAATAAAATCCTTTGGTCCTAATAACACAGAACCTGCCGGACTTCCTAGTCCTTTTGATAAGCAAATCGAAATGGAATCGAAAATCTTACCATGCTCCTCTGGACGACTTCCATCAAATGTCATGGCATTAAAAAGACGGGCTCCATCCAGATGAAATGCAAAGCCCTGCTTTTTGCAAAGCAACGAAATATCTTGTAAATCATTCAGATTCCATACACTTCCACCCCCCTTGTTTGAAGTGTTTTCAGCTACAACAAGCCGGGTGCGTGCCAGATGATAATTTGACGGGTCATTAATACACGAATCCACCTGATCGGATGTAAATCGTCCCTGATCTCCATGAATTAATTTTACAGAACAACCCGAATTAAATGCGATTCCACCGCCTTCAAAATTATAAACATGCGCGGTTTCATCGCAAATAACTTCATCAGCAGGACGCGTATGTACTTTAATGGCTATCTGGTTGGTCATCGTTCCTGAAGGGCAAAACAAGGCAGCTTCTTTGTGAAACATATTTGCTAACAATTCTTCCAGCGCTCTGACACTTGGATCCTCGCCAAAAACATCATCGCCCACAGGAGCTTCTAACATGGTTTTCAGCATTTCAGGACCTGGTTTAGTAACCGTATCACTACGTAAATCAATGTATGTCATGGTGAATTTTATTTATTACAGTATCAATAATTATTGCGGATTGCTGGCATATTTCAGATTGAATTATCAGAGGTGGGGTAATTCGTAATGCCTTTGGTCTGAACAAAAAACTCTCAACAACAATATGCTGGTTTATTAATTCTTTTCTAATTTCTTCTGCAAAATTCTCATTGTCAAGGTCAAAGGCTATTAAAAGTCCATCCATACGAATTTCACGAATGTATTGGTTTTTTATCAGGATGTTATAGAAGATCTGAGCCTTAGCTTCAACGTTCTCCAATAGTTTTTCATCTACCAGAACTTCAAGAGCAGCAAGGCCAGCAGCCGCACACACTGGATGGCCTCCAAAGGTGGTAATATGCCCTAGCATTGGTTCATAGGTGAACTTTTTCAGGATTTCTGAAGAACTTATGACTGCGCCCAATGGCATTCCTCCACCCATAGCCTTTGCCAGACAGAGAACATCCGGAACGACATTGTACTTCTCGAAAGCAAATAGTTTTCCGGTTCTTCCAAATCCAGTTTGAATTTCATCAAAGATCAGTAGCGTTCCTGTTTTATTACACCGATTTCTGATAGCTGTCAGAAATCCTGGTAAGGGTAAAATGATACCTGCTTCAGCCTGAATGGGTTCAATAATGACGCAAGCAGTTTCGTTACTGATTTGTGAAATCATTTCAAAATCATTGAAAATCAATTCTTTGCATTCAGGAATTAGAGGACTAAAGGCTGATTTCATCTCTTCATTTCCAAGGATACTGAGTGCACCCTGAGTGCTTCCATGGTAAGCATTCTTGAAGAAGATAATTTGCTTACGTTGCGTATGCCTTCTCGCTAGTTTCATGGCCGTTTCTATGGATTCGCTACCGGAGTTGACAAAATAGGTGCAATCAAGATTTTTGGGAAGTAATGAAGCTAGTTTTTCCGCTAAGCGTAATTGTGGACTTTGAATAAATTCACCATAAACAGTTTGATGCATGTACAGTGCAGCCTGTTCTTGGACAGCTTTTACAATTTTCGGGTGACTATGTCCGATATTACTAACCGAAAAGCCTGAGACAAGATCCAGAAATTTTTCTCCATTCTCTTTTATTAAATACTCACCTTTAGCTGAAGCAAATTCCAATGCGCGTGGAGCTGTAGATGTATGTCCGAGATATCGAAAAAAAAGTTCCCTGTGGCTGGGCATCAGGATATTGGTTTATTGTGAATATTAGTCTTGATAAGAATTGAAAGTAGTACAGATAGGATAAGAATTGCAGCAACAATGGTTAAAGAAACGGGAGATGGGATTTTTACAAAATCTACAATTAACATTTTTATACCGATAAAAATCAGAATGATAGCCAATCCATAGTGTAGAAAACGGAACATCGGCATCAGATTGGCTAATAGAAAATAGAGAGCCCGAAGACCCAAAATGGCAAAAATGTTTGATGTGTAAAGGATGAATGGGTCATCGGTAATGGCGAAAATGGCCGGGATACTATCCACAGCAAACATGATATCGGTTGCTTCAATTACCACGACTACTAAAAGCAGAGGCGTGGCAAAGCGTTTTCCATTGATGCGCGAAAAGAATTTAGAACCATCATATTTATCAGAAACAGGTATAAGTTTTTTTGTAATACGTACCGCCCAGTTTGAGCCCATATCTTCCGCTTCACCCGATTTTTTAAAAAAAGTCTTGTAACCAGCGTATACGAGAAAGAAACCAAAAGTTGTTAAAACAGCATTTAGGTGTATTGGTTGATTAAATAATATAAATTCAGGAAGATAGGTAAGCTTTATCATTTCAACCCCAACAAAAATAAATATGGCTCTGAAAACAATGGCTCCCATAATCCCATAAAACAATACTTTATGTTGATATTGATCAGGGACTTTGAAATAACCAAAAATCAGGATAAAAACGAATAGATTATCCATCGAGAGAGCCTTTTCGATGAGATAGGCAGAAAGGTAATCAGAACTGGCATCGCGACCCATATAGTGGAATACAAACCAGCCAAAACTTAGTGCAAGAAGTATCCAAATCACACTCCATAATATGGCTTCTTTATTGTTGATTTTATGGGCTTTACGGTTAAAAACACCAAGATCGAGAAGCAACATTATTAAAATAACCACTCCGAAACCAGCCATTAGCCATTGTTCGGATATATTGATATTTTCCATTTTATTATGTTCGTAAATTTAAAATTTCGACAAAAGTACAAATAAGCTTTACGAGAAGGTATATTCTGCCACAGAAACAATTAAACTGTCATGCAGTTCATCATTTTCTTAATTCATAGGAATAATAGTTGAGTGGTTTGTACCAACGCTATGAATTTGTTTTTTTTGACCCAATGGATGCATGTATCTTTACCGTTCATATTTTCCACAAATAATTTATCTTAGTAGATGGATGCTTTAATAAACTTATTTTCATGATTCAATCGAAAGTTGTCATTATTACAGGAGCGGGCAGCGGCATTGGCCGGGCGTTGGCTGTAGATTTTTCTACACGTTCATATGCAATCGTTTTGGTGGGTAGAAAAGTGGAAACCTTACATGAAACGGCCAATTTACTTAATGAGTCTGTTGGCGGTATTATGATAATTCCGGCAGATGTCAGTAAAGAGATTGATTGTAGGGCTATCATGGAAAAGACCATTGAGAAATTTGGCCGGATTGATGTATTAATAAATAATGCGGGAATATCCATGCGGGCTTTGTTTGAAGATTCATCACTGGACGTTATCCGGCTGCTAATGGACGTAAATTTTTGGGGAACTGTATATTGTTCAAAATATGCTTTACCCCATCTTCTTAATTCGAAAGGCAGTCTGGTTGGAATTATTAGTATAGCTGGGTATATTGGATTGCCTGGTCGTTCGGCTTACTCAGCCTCAAAATTTGCTGTCAGAGGTTTTCTTAATACAATCAGAGTCGAAAACAGTAAGAAAGGTTTACATGTTTTAGTTGCAGCGCCGGGCTTTACCGCGTCCAACATACGATTTACTGCTTTAACAGCTGATGGGCAACAGCAAGGTTCTTCACCAAGAAACGAGGATAAAATGATGACGGCTGAAACTGCAGCTTTTTATATTTCCAATGCAATTATTAAGCGCAAGCGAAGCCTGATTCTTACGTTTAAGGAAGGAAAACTGACTGTTTTTCTGAGTAAATTCTTTCCATCGCTCATCGATCGCTTATCGTATAATCATATGGCTAAGGAACCGGATTCTCCTTTTAAATAGTTTGATCTATTTCAGCCATATGTTCAAACGGTCCTGATAGAATTTGTAATTTTGACCTCTTAAACATTGAATAATAATCCAGTTGTATTACTAATATCTGAAAATCAATATCATGAATAAATTTAATCCAGAAATTCTTCCATTAAAGGGGCTTCCCGAAATTAAATTTGGCGATACAATTCAGCAGCTTGAGTTTGTTCTTGGCCCTCCGGAAGAAACTGATGAGTTGGACGATGATTTTGATCCTGAAGGTAAAACGCTGGTCTATCATTACTGGGATAAGTTTCATACTTTTTTCTTCCGCGGAAAAGGTAAACCATTTCTGATTTCGATCGAAAGTGATCATCTCGATACCAGCATCTTTGATCAGAAGATTTTTAAGATGAAAGAGGAGGAAATTGTTGCTCTTTTCGCTGAAAATAAATTCACAGATACAGATATAGAAGAAGAAGAGTGGGGCGAAAAAAGATTGTCATACGAAGAGTTGGCAATTGATTTCTATTTCGAAGACGGCCAATTGTCAACGGTAAACTGGTCAGCAGAACTTGACGATTTTGGTGATGTGGTACTAACTGACTAGTCTATTTACGGAAGACTCTTCATCAATTGGTAGTAGAATACAGGCATTTTTCGGTAATCACTTACACTGATTCGTTCGTTATTTCCATGTATTCCATCGATGGCGTTTTCGTTCAATCGGTAGGGTGCAAATCGGAATACATTTTTACTGATTTCACTGTAATTTCTGCTATCAGAACTTGCCAGCATTAAATTTGGCATAACCAGTGCATCAGGAAAAGTTGATCGAATGATGCCGGCCAGGTAATTAAATTCAGGACCACTTGCCGATGAAACCCTTGCAGGATTGTATGCATTACCTTCGATACGAATGCTTATTTCCTCATCTTTTATTATGCTATGAGCCTGATCTAAAACGTTTTCGATGGTAGTTCCTGGTAATAGTCGCAAATTCAGAATAGCGAAGGCTGTTTGAGGAACTACATTATCTTCATTGCCAGCCGATAAAACGGTTGGTGTACATGTTGTAGTTACCAGCGCATTTCCGGATGGACTATTCCGATAAATTCCTGTGATGATTGGTTGAGTAAGCCAGCGATTTGCAAATATCACCTTTTCTGGCCATGCAAGCTCCGGCCCAAGCCAGTCCATAAAATCCTCAACGGGTTTACAAATAGTGCTATTTGATAATTCTGCACATAATTTTTGTGTATACAAATTTATCAGTTCAATGGAATTGGGTGATTTGGGTGTTGATGAATGTCCTCCATCAGAAGTAGCAGTAATTCTTAAACTTAAATAGCCTTTTTCTGAAGTACCAATTAATGCCACCGGCTGATTAGTCATGGGTACTATTCCTTCTGTGATTACAAGTCCTTCATCAATAACCATATAGGGTTCAATTTTTTGCGATTGAAGCCATGCAGATATTTGTTTTGCTCCTACACCATTTATCTCTTCATCATCACCGAAAGCAAGAAAAATACTGCGCTGGGGTTGGTAATTTTCGGTAATGAGTTTCTCACAAGCTTCTAAAATGGCCATCAGACTTCCTTTGTCATCCAGAGTTCCTCGTCCCCATAAAAAATCATCCACAATTTTTCCCGAAAATGGCGGATATTTCCATGCCGAGTCGTTTACATTTACAACGTCCTGATGCGCTAAAAGAACAAGAGGGGAGAGGCTTTCGTTGCGCCCTTTCCAGTGCAACAATAGTGCATGATGATTAAAAGTTCTTTTTGTCATCGTTTTAAAAACAGCAGGAAATTGCTTGAATAAAAAAGCATGAAATCCGTCAAATTCACTGGTTAAATTATTTGAAGTATCCGTAAAACTCAGGGTTTTGTATTGTATCGCTTTTTGTAATCGCCATACAAGTGAATCATTAAATGCAACGGTCGAATAAGTCTGGATATCAGCTTGCTTGCTTTTCATTATCAGTGTTTTAGTCACCATGATAACTAAAAGCAACATTACAGGAAAACTGATATAGTAAATGATTTTTCTACTCATTATTAGTTCTTTTTGATATGGAACGAGGATGATAATGAAGAATGGTATCCCTTAAAAAGCGCCGGTCGAGATGCGTATAAATTTCTGTCGTGATTATTGATGCATGACCGAGCATTTCCTGAACGGACCGAAGGTCAGCTCCATTTTCGATAAGATGTGTCGCAAAAGAATGCCGGAAAGTGTGTGGACTAATGGTTTTATGTATACCGGCCATTTGGGTATACTTTTTAACCATAATAAAAACCATGACTCTTGACATTTTTTTTCCACGCCGGTTTAGAAAAAGGATATCCTCATTGCCTTTCACAATCACATGGTGTTTGCGAAAATTGTCGATATAAATTTGAATGTGTTTGATTGCTGTGCGGCCAATAGGAATAAGTCTTTCTTTATTTCCCTTTCCAAGAACGCGAATATATTCCTCATTAAAACTTAATCGCGATAATCGCAGGTCTGTTAATTCGCTGACCCGGAGACCGCACCCGTACAAGGTTTCAAGCATGGCCCGGTTTCTCTCTCCCTCGGGAGTACTTCTGTCAATACTATTTAGAAGCAAATTAATTTCTTCCACCGATAAAACATCGGGAAGTTTTCTGTCTGTTTTTGGTGCCTCGAGCAGTTCTGAGGGGTCATCTTCAAGGATATTTTCAATTAATAAATACCGAAAAAAAGCTTTTACACCACTAATAATTCGGGCCTGACTACTGGCAGCCAGTTCAATATCATTTAAAACTTTCGTAAACGATTGCAGGTGGTCTAATTTAATCGACTGAATATTGACAAGGTCGGGGTAATTATTGAGATGTTGCTCAAATAGCTTTAAATCATGCAGATATGCAGTAATTGTATTTTTTGAATTGGAACGCTCCAAGAGAAGAAAGGAATGAAAACCATTGGAAAGTGCTATCCAGTTCATGATGTTATTTTTACAAAAATACAAAACATAGTGCTTTTTGCTTATCACCTATTTATTACTTTTGATGTCGGGCAATTCTATCCGATTTTTAAGGCCCGATGATTATGAAATTTTGTTAAGCATGAAGATAATATGTATTGGACGCAATTACGTTGAGCACGCAAAGGAATTGAACAACCCGCTTCCTGAGGAGCCAATTTTTTTTATGAAATCTGAAAATGCCTTATTACCCAAAAGACATCCGTTTTACATACCTGATTTTACAAAAGATTTGCATTACGAATGTGAATTAGTTCTTAAAATATGCAAGCTGGGAAAGCATATTCCTGAGAAATTTGCCGATACTTATTTCGATGAAATCGGAATTGGGATTGATTTTACTGCCCGCGATTTGCAGCAGAAGTGTAAAGACAAAGGCTTACCCTGGGAAATGGCAAAATCATGGGATTTTTCCGCTCCTGTTGGAAAATTTTTACCAAAAAGTCATTTTGATAAGCTTGATTCGATAGACTTCTCCCTCACTAAAAATATGGAAGTAGTTCAAAAAGGAAATTCTTCGCTGATGATTTTTTCGTTTTCGACTATCATTGCCTATGTCTCCCGTTTTGTAACCTTAAAGCAGGGCGATTTGATTTTTACGGGTACTCCGGCAGGCGTCGGCCCTGTAAAATCCGGTGATTTACTTGAAGCTTATATTGCTGATTTAAAACTACTAAGCTTAAAAGTTAGCTGATAGTTAAGTTATGAGCCATACGCATAATCATGCGATCGGGAATTCCTGAAAGCTTATAGGAGGAATGATAAATTATTTTTCCTTTATGACTGCACTGGACGTGAGCAATATACGTACGGTTAAGCGTTTCGCGTTCATACCCCAACAGGAACTCGAGAGGCTCTGATTTATCCAATTCCAGCGTTGATGTTTCAAGGTAAATATCGAGGGTTTGGTATATGGGCGACATTGGGTCTTCACTGCCATTTTTATTAAGCATATTGGCAATTTCTTCTTCAAAGATATCATAAGGTTGTTCGATACTTAAGAGAAGAGCCCTGCTGGCGTATGCTACTGAAAATAAGATATTTGCCAGGTCATTATCATGAATTTGTACGACTTCCTGGAAATTTTTCAGTTGATCCTGAGAAAAGTTGATATTATAAATCCAACCCTGTCCGAAAATAGTAGGTGCAGAGGAACGTATATATAATCGTGAGCGATCATCTTTATAGCGAAAAGAATCACGGCCATTAAGAGCCGAGATATAAGCACAATTGGGGTCATCCGGGCATTCTTCGGTTATTAGCTGAATACTTTCCCCTTCATGAACCACTGAATTGAATAATATCCGGATAGAATCAGGTTTAGCATTGCTTTCAGCATAGTGCTTTCCAAAAATAGTACAGAATAATAACATTCCGGGTACTATTACTCTTTTTCCGGCCATATTCATAAATGCCGGATCATGAATTACGTTATAGTCGCATGTAGCACGACAAAACTGTACGATTTCTTTGTCGGTGATTTTCCTTACTAATTCCATTAATATACCAAATAGTCGTTAGGTGAGGCAAATGTAAATCAGAAATTTTAACCACTTGGTTAATTTTATAATTAAATTAAATCGGATTTTGTCGATTTTAAAGAGAATGCCTTTTTAACTATAATAAATACAAGTAATTATAAAATCAATTAATTGGTGATAAGTTCTTTTAAAAAAAATATGGTTCTAAAAAAGTAATTAGGATGCCCTGAAAATTATTTCATCAATGGCCGAATTGTTTAATTTTTTATTGATGGTTTTCAGGAGTTTTGTTTTTGCATAGCTTAATTCCTGCATCATAGCCGGCGAATTAATATGGATAAATAGTATGTTTTTTTTGATGTAAATGTGGGTGGTATGTTTAGCAATGAGCGCACCAACAATACTTTCCCAGGTTGCTCGTATGCTTGCTTCGGTAAGTTTTGGCCGGAGACGAAACGTTTCAATAAATTGTTCTATAACTTCTTTGAGTGGTTGTTCGTTTTTTCTTCGCATGGTAATTCCCGTATCCGAAAATTTATTGGGTATGATTAATTAGTGAGTTGTGTAAATTATAAATTCGCCAGCATTCAATTGAATATTATTGCCAGATTTTATCTCTGTTTTACTGTTTGTGAACACATTTTTATAGATGTGGGCCGGAAATGACTCATCGACACTGAATGAACCCGGATTTTTTCCGAAATTAATCAGCGTGATAACCCGATTCCTGTTTTTTTCACGAACAAACCCTAACATCATAGGATTGTCTCCTGTATTTATGCGTTCAAGGCTTCCACCATATGGTGGGTTCCACAGAGCTTCATTATCTCTTTTTAAAAAATTCAAGGTTTGATAAAAATCCTGAAGGATGTATTTACCCCATACTATGGGGTCTTTTTCAAAAAATGCAAGACGCTTTTTCAATGCACTTTCTTGTCCTGAGTATACTAAAGGCATACCAGGAATGGTATAGCATAATACTGCATATGCTTTTGCAGCTGACCCGTAACGCTCATATTCTGTACCATTCCATGAGTTTTCGTCATGATTGCTCGTGAAATTCATTTGGAATGCTTCTGTTGGATATCCTTCGGAAGTTTGAATAAGGTGGTTAAATATACTATCCGTGTTTTGTTTTCCTTTGGCAAGTTCATTCATGCGATGCATCAGTGTCCAGGCATAATCAGCATCAAAGGCATCTTGTACCAAAGGTAATTCTTCTGCTTCTGCCAGCATAAAAACAGGTTTGATCTGCTGAAGAACACTTCTTGTACTGTCCCAGAACGATACAGGGACAAGGCCGGCTACATCGCAGCGGAACCCATCAATATTATAATTTTCGACCCAAAATTTCATAGTTTCAGTCATATAGTTTCTGAGTCCGGATTTTGAATAATCGAGTGAAACAACATCTGACCAATCATAGGGCGAAAGAAGTTTTCCTGTGGAATCGGTGTTATACCATTCAGGATGCGAGGTAAGTAGTTCGTTATCCCATGCGGTGTGATTTGCTACCCAATCAATGATAATATACATTCCAAGTTCATGGGTTTTATCAACGAGTTTTTTAAAATCCTCTTTATTCCCAAATTCTGTGTTAACATCTTTATAATCGCGCACCGAGTAATAACTTCCCAATTTACCCTTACGGTTTTTGATTCCAATGGGATGCACAGGCATTAACCAAATAATATCAACTCCCATTTCTTTTAGTCTTGGCAGGTGGTTCGAAAATGCCTCAAAACTTCCTTCAGGTGTATACTGACGAATATTAACCTCGTATATGTTTGCTGATTTAATCCATTCCGGGTAAATCTTCTTTACCAGCGTGGTATCTGTTGAGGCTTTTTCGTTGATTTTTTGATTTGAACAGGAAAAAAAACTCAAGATGAGTAAGCCTGACATTCCAATATATATAGCAAGATTCTTCATGATATTGAGTTTGAATGTATATTTTTATATAAAATAGACGTTTACCTGTCTTTAATTCAGTTTTTCCTTTATATGTTCCTTCACCAAGAGCCAAAGCAGGGCAGAGATACTAATAGAAAATCCGGCGATAAGAAAAATAGATTGCGTATCATCTAAGTATCTTATTAAAAATCCTATAGCGAAACTGCTTACGAGTTGGGGCAACACAACGGATAAATTAAAAATTCCCATAAAGAAGCCCATTCTTGATTTATCAACGTTCTCGGTCATGATGGCAAAAGGAAGACTGACTATCGCAGCCCAGCCAACACATACCAGACACATCAGAAGATAAAGACTTATTGCGTCGCGTGCAAAAAATGTAATTGCAAAATACCCGATGGCCATAATAACCAGGGAACCTATGTGGACTCTTACACGTCCAAAACGGCGGGAGAGTGGCTCTAAAACCATTGCCGGAAGTGGAAAGCTAACGGCATTCAGTATAAAAAAAGAGATTCCTATTACTTGTCCCGACTGAATGTCGTTTACAATATTCATTTTTTGATTAATAAAAAAGATGATGTAAATAAACATTGTTTGCACGCCCAACCATGAAAAAGCATGTGCTACATAAATTTTCATTAGTTCGCCCCACTGCGTTTTGGTATTTGGGTTCACATCGTCCTCTTTTGTCTCTAAAATTTTAGGTTCTTCTATGAAAAACATTGGAATTATAGAAAAAAACAAGATAATGACAGCACCAGCATAAATGAGGAAATAATTTCCAAAAATAGCCCCGGTAAGATAAGCCAAGCTACCAAATAGATTGGAAATAGACTGCATCCAAGTGTAACCCTTAGTGCGTGGCGTACCTTCCGGAGTTACATCGGCAATAATGGAACGGGTAGGATTGAAACTGATATTAATGGCTAAATCCAAAGTAAGAGCCACGGCAATGGCAACGCCCATCAGGCTACCGATTCCCAAAAAGTTATTAATGATATCGATATTGGGTAAAGCAAGTACAGCAATCGAAGTAAGAACGCCTCCTATAATAATAAAAGGTCGGCGCCGTCCTCCCCAAAACCAGACTTTATCAGAAATGAGGCCAACGATGGGTTGACCGAGAATCCCTGCCAAAGGGCCGGCGGCCCATACGATGCCGATTTCATGAATATCCAGACCAAAGTTCGTGGACAATATCCAGCTTAGGACAGCTATCTGAATCGAAAGACCGAATCCCATGGCTGTTGCCGGAAGGCCAAGGACCATGTAAAACAATTTGTTGAGGCTTTTTTGATATTGAAGCATCTTATTTGGATTTTTGGATGTTTAACAATTCGATAATAACGGCAGACGAAGCCGGAACTCTAATGTTTTCAAGATTAGTAAGTTTATCATTACTAATGATTTCGAAGCCTTCAGCGGCACCTCCCATATTTTCTTTATATCGTTGGGTGTTCAATATAGCGTCTTTATCGTTAT
>JAUSOY010000053.1 GCA_030656615.1 Bacteroidales bacterium
AAATAAGCTAAGTATTCAATGCAGTCTTCATCCGTTTTGAAGCGTTCAGCAAACTCTATCAGGTTTTGACCTTTAAATAAATTCATGTATCCCTTGTTTTTATTGGATGCTAATATATGCATTTATCTACTGACCTCAAAACATTTATATTGATTTTATTAATGGGCACCTCGAACATGTCCATTGTTTAATATCCATGAGGTCTGGGCAAACAATTGATAATATAATGATGCTAATAAAAGGAGAGTCATCATTTTGGATTAACAAGAATAAAATTCTTCCCGGAAAGTTTGAATGGCAAGGGGATTATTATGCAGCCTCTGTCAGTGAAAAGGATTTAGGGGCCGTACGGAATTATATTAAAAATCAGGAGAAACATCATAGTGTTAAATCCTATGATTTGGAATATCAGGAATTTATCAAGGATAATAATATTGATATTCCCATGGGCTAAAGCCCATTTGATATGTCATTTCCTTTGCCCCTTTGCCTCGGACTGAAGTCCAAGGCAAAGGAATAGCTGAGATTTTAAATTGCTGTGGAATTCTTTGCTACTGGCTTTAGCCTGTGGCAAAGCAAAGGAAAAGCTGAAATTTGATAATTGAAATGGAGAATTCTTTGCTACAGGCTTTAGCCTGTGGCAAAGCAAACAGGGCTTTTAGCCTGTGGCAAAGCTAATTAGTCAAGCACCTTCTTTCGTATCTCTTCAAGATAAGTATCCACCCCCTCATCGCCCTCGGCAGGGGCCCAGGAAGCAAACTTTTTATCGATGCTCACATCATACGGCCCATGTTTTACTTCATAGGCAACAGATCCTTCGTCCAGCGAAAAAATCATATGCCAGGTGCGGGGAAGAACTTCCGCTCCGAAATTTCCTCTGGAGGGATCCAAAATAATGGAATCTGTTATATTTCCATCATCATCAAATTCTACCACGGCAATTCGTCCTTTCAACGAAAAAAAAGCTTCGGCCTTATCGGGATTTTCATGTTTGTGAGGTTGGATATAACTTCCGGGTTCGATGGCATTGAGCATTCGATGGCAGCTATCGGAATCGCCGTCGTGAAAGTTCAGGTTCATCCGAAGGCGTGAGCTTTGCTGAGCCTTTATCGATACACTTGCAATTAGTTTCTCATCAATTCGTTTCATCCTGTGTCAGTTTCATTTGCTTTATGGCGTTCCTCATCACAAGATACAATCCGGCCAGCGAAATCAATATAAAAATGGGCAATAAAATTTGTTGCCATTCTCCGCTGCGTGGGTTTTTAAGAAAAGCCATAAGGTCTGCGGCCTGCATTCCACCGATAAAAAATAACAAAGTACGAGGGAGCATTCCGGCCATGGTGCCAGCGATATATTTCCAGAGATTTAGTTTGAGGCGCGATAGAGCAACATTGGTCATGGCAAAAGGTAAAAAGGGCGACAATCGGCAAAAAAACAAGAGTGCAAATTGTTTCTCGGCCAGTTTTTCGGCCAGCGACTTTAAAACATTATCATCAAAAAAATTTCTTCCGGTGAACCAGTGGTTCATTAATTTCCCAAATCCTAGTCCAAGAAGAGCTGCCAGAGGATAAGTAACTAGTATTCCTGCCAGTCCGACCCATCCCAGGTAGTATCCACTGATGATAGCAATAAAGGTGGTTGGGGTTAAAGCAAAGGCCATGGTAAAAATGCTGATGCCAAAGAAAAAAAACAGAAGTGTTTTTTGGTCAGCCATTTTGGCTAGTAGTGGATGATACAGAAAGAGCAAGGAAGACGAAATAAATCCCGGAATCAGGCCAAATGCCAGCAAGAGGATAAAGTAAGCCTTATCATTACGCATCAGGTCCCGAATCCGGGAAATCCATTGGAAATTCATGAACCGCTTAAATCAGTTTTTTGTACCGAATACGCTTGGGACCTTCGTCGCCTAATCGTTTTCGACGATTTTCGACGTATTCGGAGTATGCTCCTTCGAAGAAATATACCTGTGAGTCGCCTTCAAAGGCAAGAATATGTGTTGCTACCCGATCGAGGAACCAACGATCATGAGAAATGATAACGGCGCAGCCTGCAAAACTCTCCAGTCCTTCTTCAAGAGCCCGCAAGGTGTTGACATCGATATCATTCGTAGGTTCATCAAGAAGCAGAACATTGGCTTCAGATTTTAGCGTGAGCGCAAGATGGAGGCGATTTCTTTCTCCTCCTGAGAGAACTCCGCATTTTTTGCCCTGATCGGCGCCCGAAAAGTTAAAGCGGGCAACGTATGCTCTTGAGTTATTGAGCTTTCCACCCAATAGCATTTGTTCGTTTCCGCCGGAAATCACTTCCCAAACAGTTTTATCCGGATCAATATCTTCATGTGCCTGATCCACATAGCCCACTTTTACACTTTCGCCGGTAATAAAGGTTCCGGCATCGGCTGTTTCCTGACCCATAATCATGCGAAAAAGGGTTGTTTTTCCGGCGCCATTGGGCCCAATAACTCCTACAATTCCGGCTGGGGGTAACGAAAAGTCGAGATTATCAAACAGGAGTTTTTCTCCAAATGCCTTTTTAACCTGATGAGCTTCCACCACCTGAGAACCTAAACGAGGTCCGTTTGGGATATATATTTCGAGGCGATCTTCTTTTTGTTTAACATCTTCGTTCATCATGCGGTCGTAGGCCGTAAGACGAGCCTTGGCTTTGGCGTGTCGTGCTTTGGGAGCCATTCTAACCCATTCGAGCTCACGTTCAAGGGTTTTATGCCTTTTCGTTTCTGATTTTTCCTCGGCAACCAGGCGTTTTGTTTTTTGGTCGAGCCATGAAGAATAATTCCCCTTCCAAGGAATTCCTTCGCCACGGTCGAGTTCCAGAATCCAGCCTGCAACGTTATCAAGGAAATACCTATCATGGGTTACGGCAATAACGGTGCCTTTATAGTTTTGCAAATGCATCTCGAGCCACTGAATGGATTCCGCATCCAAATGGTTGGTGGGTTCATCAAGGAGCAGAATATCAGGTTCCTGTAAAAGTAAACGGCATAGGGCCACGCGGCGGCGTTCGCCTCCCGACAGGTTTAAAATAGGCGTTTCGGGCTCAGGGCAACGGAGTGCATCCATCGCTTTTTCAAGTTTATTGTCGAGTTCCCATCCTTCGTGATGTTCGATGAGTTCTGTGAGTTCACCCTGACGTGTGATAAGCTTATTCATTTCATCATCGCTCATGGGTTCCATAAAACGGTTGTTCACTTCTTCGTATTCTTTTAAAAGGCTCACAACCAGATGGCAACCTTCTTCCACTACCTGTCGAACGGTTTTATTATCATCAAGAACGGGTTCCTGTTCCAGATAACCTATGGAATAACCGGAAGAATATACTACTTCGCCACTGAAGGATTTATCAATCCCGGCGATAATCTTTAATAGGGAAGATTTACCAGAACCATTTAGTCCGATGATACCAATTTTGGCTCCATAAAAAAAGGAGAGGTAAATGTTTTTAAGAATCTGACGGTTAGGCGGAACAAGTCGTCCCACATTCACCATAGAAAAAATGATTTTTTTATCGTCGCTCATGCATTAATTTTTTGCAAAAGTATAAACAACCGATTAGGAATGGTGGATAATGAGCAATGAATAATGAAAAATGAATAATTGTATTGGGTTAAATCATTGAAAAACAACGAATAAAATCATTTTTTGTCATAAAAATATTTTGTTACAATATATTCAAGCATAAAATTGATTCTATCTAGTTGCTACAGCGTGGTAAAACTCTAAAATTACGTTTGCCGTAAATACAGATTGATTTTTATCCTTGCTAGTTAGAGTCTGTCTTTAAACTTAAATTGTTGATAACTAATATAATAACTTAACGATAAAAATATTTTGGGTATAAGAAGAATAAGTATCTTAGTATTAAAGATACAGGCATTATGAAACTATTCAACGACTTGACCCTA
>JAUSOY010000055.1 GCA_030656615.1 Bacteroidales bacterium
CCGCCCCATGGCGAGACTGCTTTGTCTGTATAATTGTATGGTAATCCTTTCATCCTATGGGTGAAATCAATATTTTTACACTATTGTAAATATAGCAATGGTTTCGAATTTTCTTACTTAGCTTAATGAATTAATTGGGTTAAAATTTAAAAAAATTATTTTGGTGTATCGAAAATCAGGAATCGTGATTCGCTTAAAATATTAATATCTACCGACTCTATATCCATTATTCCTATAGCGTCACGCTTATATACTCTCTGATTTCCGATTTCCAGCGTACCCTCAATCACAAAAATAAAAACACCCCTGCCTTTTCCTTTCAACAGAAAAGAAAGCTTCGCCGTCTTGCTATCGTAAAATTCGTACAATAAAACATCCTGAGCAATTATAATACTTCCGTCTCTTCCATCCGGTGATGCCAGTAACCTCAGTCCATCCCTCTGAATCAAGGTTTTAGTCTGTATTTGGTGGTAAATGGGTGTAATATTTCTAAGCTCCGGAATTATCCATATTTGCAAGAACTCTGCAACTTCCGTTTCTGAAGCATTAAATTCGGAATGCATAATACCCGATCCTGCTGACATATGTTGTACTTCTCCCTGATTTATAATGGTTTCGTACCCCATGCTATCCACATGCTTCAATCTGCCTTTTATAGCATAGGAAATGATTTCCATATTATCGTGGGGATGCATCCCGAAACCCATAGAAGGAGCAATCGTATCATCATTCAGCACTCTGATCATTCCAAAACCCATACGTTTCGGATCGTAATACGAGGCAAAACTAAAAGAGTGCCAGGTTTTTAGCCAGCCATGGTCGGCGTAGCCTCGTTCGGAAGCTTGGTAAAATGTAATATTCATAGCTTTTAGCGTATGAATACTCTAACAGCCGTTGGGCAAAAAAGTTGATTTATTTCCGGCCGCCCAGAATCGTAAGAGAGCCCTGATAGACTTCCGTAGTATATTTCCCAATACATTTAAGAACATAAAAGTAGGTTCCATCGGAAAGTCCACCACCATCCCAATCATTCTTATAATCGGTGGTTTCGTACAATTTACGACCATAACGGTTAAGAATAACCATTTCGATGCGTTGATAATACTTTGATATGGGCGCCTGATCGGACTCTGATTTACTATCGATCCGCAATATAAAAGTGTCGTTAAAACCATCCCCGTTGGGCGTTATTACATTGGGCGGGTTAACCTTGGGCAAATGAAGTGGAATATCCTTATAAACGGTTGTATCGCAACCTTGCCCGGTAATAGCCCAGAAACGAACTTTATAAGCGGCTATTTTCTTTTCATAAAAAACCCAGGCGCTGTTAAACACATGCAATGGATTGACTTCTGTCGATCGGACGGAATCAGGCTCTCCAAAATTCCACTGCCAGCTATAAACGTCTTCTCCGGTTCCAATGAGTGAATCAATATTTGAATAAAACTGTATCTGAGGCTTCTGAATAAAAACAGAATCGGGATCAGCCTTGATGGCCACGTGAGGAGCCGGCTTAACTTTAACAAAATACGTTGTATCATACGTACATCCAAATCCATCAGTAATCAACAATTGGCGGCTACCACCCGTTAAACCGATAACAACTGTATCAACTCCGGGATTCAAAAAACCTCCATGCCAGTCGAAGGTATATGGGGGTTGGCCCGATTGAACTGATATGGAGTAACGTCCTTTATTGTCTTTTCGGCATCCTTCCATGATTTGCTGAATGCTGTACTTGATAAACGCTGGTCTTATTTTCACAGTACCATCGGTATAAGAAGTAAGAAGCGGGTTGCCTGATGCATCCTTAGCAAAACTATTCGCCACATCAAAAGCCATTGCCGAACTACCCTGAGCCAAACCTGTAAATCGCAGAGTAAGCAGATTGCCGTTATTGAAATTAAGAATCGAAGTTGAAGACCATGTAAAAACAAGGTTTCCGGGTGTATGTACCACTTGTATCGGATTAGAACCAAAGATCGGACTCTGAAATTCGATACTATCGTATCGGATTAATGCAGAAGGATATGAAAACGCTATGCGGAAGGATGCAATCCCACTAAAGCTGGTGACCTTCAAAGGTATTAGGCCGTTTTGACCAATACACAGGCTGTCGTTTCCAAGGCTGACGCCAATGGCCTGAGCCTGAAAAAGCATCGCTGGCCATAACAATATCAATAAGAGAAATTTCTTCATGAAGCAGGCAGATTCGGATATTTAATCCCGGATATACGAATTGGTTTAGGATGAACGGACGAAATTACGAAAAATTGTCAAAATACGAGAAATCCACTAATAGCTACCATCGGAAAGCATCACCAATGTGCAACCTACAACGACTTCGATTCCCTTTTCCTGAAGTTCGATGGCAAAATCGCCTTTATACGTACCCGGATTAAAAATGACTCGTTTAGGGTTTAACTTTCGTATCAAAGCTTCGTAATCATTCAGGACCATCGGATTAACATACAATGTAACGGTATGAATCACAGGCAAATCCGGAAGATCAACAACAATAGGTATCCCATGGGTTTCGGAAGCCCTACGACCCAGGGCAATAACTTCGTAAGCATGCTCTTTCAACCTTCTTATCGCAATATTGGAATAGCGCGAAACATTATCACTTGCACCAATTACCAGTGTTGGTTTAGATATCATAAAATATTTTTTACAAAATTAGAGGAAATGTTGCAAGAAAACGCTCATCATCAGGGATATTTCAAGGATTAGTGACATTGAAAAACAAATACTATTTAATGTTTCGCGCCATTAATGAAGGCCTATTTCACTGGCGATCATAATATACAGATACATACACATATTATAATAACATATTATCTTCCAGCCGAGACTGTTGCACGAAGAAAATCTCATATAAAATATTTAGCTTTGCACCCAAATCCATCAAATTCTTACTGAATATGTTCATTTTAATGGTCGTAATTTTTGTTCTGGGCTATGCTGCCATTGCCCTGGAACATCCGCTAAAAATCAACAAAAGTGCCACCGCTCTGGTTCTGGCTGTTCTTCTTTGGGTAGTTCTCATGCTAGGTGGCCCCGATTTATTAGTGAATACTGAATCGTTTAAAGCATTTCTTGCCAATAATGTGGGTGGCGATTTTGCTACATGGATTTCGCATCATGCCCTCTTAGAGCATCTTGGTGAAATTTCTGAAATAATTTTCTTCCTGCTCGGGGCTATGACCATTGTTGAGCTTATCGATGCCCACGAAGGTTTCCGCATTATTACTGACCGAATAAAAACCACCCGCCGCCGCAATCTGCTTTGGATAATTGCCTTCATCACCTTTTTCATGTCAGCAGCGCTCGACAACCTGACTACCTCCATTGTAATGACTGCATTGCTGCGTAAGCTTATTGCCGACCGCAAGGATCGCTGGTTTTATGCCGGCATGGTCATTATTGCTGCCAATGCCGGCGGTGCCTGGTCGCCCATTGGTGATGTTACAACCATCATGCTTTGGATAGCCGGAAAAGTAACTACCGTCAATATTATCATCAAAACTCTTATTCCGAGTTTATTCTCCATGATAATTCCCCTCCTTCTTATTTCATTGAAACTGAAAGGTCATGTTACACGGCCCCACGAAGACAGCATCATGGGTCACGGAGTGGAAACCAAAGTTTGGGAACGCAACCTGATTTTTTTCATTGGAGTAGGTTCTTTACTCTTTGTTCCTGTTTTTAAAACCTTTACTCACCTTCCTCCCTATCTTGGAATGCTGTGGGGTCTGGGCTTACTATGGATTATCACCGAAATTCTTCATAAGGAAAAAAACGACAGCGACCGTACACATCTGGCTGTTACAGGAGTACTCCGCAAAGTTGATGTACCCAGTGTTCTTTTCTTTCTCGGTATATTAACTGCCGTTGCTGCTCTTCAAACAGCAGGACATCTCGAACTTCTGGCCAGTTGGCTGAATGAAAATATCGGAAACCTATATGCCATCAACCTCGTCATTGGTATATTATCATCCATCGTCGACAATGTTCCATTGGTTGCCGGTGCCATCGGTATGTATAGTTTTGAAGTGGACCATTACTTCTGGGAATTTCTGGCGTATTGTGCCGGTACCGGAGGCAGTATTCTGATCATTGGTTCCGCAGCAGGTGTTGCCGTAATGGGTATGGAAAAGATTGATTTTATATGGTACTTAAAGAATATCACCATTTGGGCATTGGTAGGTTACTTTGCCGGTGGTTTTGTGTACATCATACAGGAAGAATCCGGAATATTTCATACCGAACAGCATAACGAAATTTCGTTAAACCTTGAAAACAAAAAAGAGGTCATCGACTACCTGCATATGACCCGATTCTCTAGTCAAAATGAGACTTCCACCAGCGAACTGACATTTCATTACCTGCTCGAAAAAGGCGAACCTCAATTCGGATATAAAATGACGACAAACGATGAGGGAATTCAATCATGGAAAGGTGGCCGCGAAAGCACCGACCTGGCATTACAGCCTTATTCAAAGGATACGCTCTCCTTTGACGTAGATGTCATGCACTTCCTGATTAGTAAGGATGGGAAATTAATACAGAAAAAAATGTGCGATACCATTCCTCACCGAATTCTCTGGAACTCAGAAACAATTGCTCACTAATCTAAGCCCATTAACAAAAAAGCCGGAAACTCTCCGGCTTTTTTGTTGTGGTTTCTGTTCAGGATTTAGCGTTGGCATTGGCTAAAGCTGGCGTTCAGACTCTTCAACAGGCCAGTTCAGACACTTCACTGCGTTCAGTGTGACATCAGCTGCGCCCTTCGGCAAACCCTTCGACAAGTTCAGGGTAACGATCAGGGTAGCATTCAGCGTGCCATCAAAGGTTAAGAGGTTATAAGGTTAACATGTTATGGGTTACGGGCTTATTTACTATTCACTTTTAATCTTATCTCTTAGTTTTTTAATTATCAATTACAAGCCCCATCCCGTTTTGTGTTACCATGGAGCATTTGAGGCTGTTGCTATTAATTCAAGGAATTTTGTTGTCGCACTGCAATTGGAAGTCCGTTTATGTAAAGCAACCCACGAGTGAAGGACGGAGACTTAATACAAATAGCCTGACATATATTACCTGAACGGCTTGGGTTGCGCATACGACAAAATTCTGTAGTAATTAAAGCAACGGCATCATAGCGGACTTAGAAGGGCATTTCGGAGTTTATCCCGCACTGCGGGATAACTTTCTTTTTGCCCGCAGGGAAAAGAAAGTAAGACATCGGCACTTCGACACTTCGACGGGCTCAGTGCGGCGCTGGCTCAGTGCAAGCATTTCGACAGACCAGTGCAGACACTTCACTGCGTTCAGTGTGACAACAGCTGCGCTATAGGAATTCATATTCATTCTTAGTTCTTACTATTCACTCCCTTATAGCTATCGGGGCACTCATCTGTGTGCATCAGTGTTTTCATCAGTGTTATCTGTGGATTTGCATTTTTCTCCCTCTCGCCCTCTCTCAATTTCTCCCATCTCTTTCGTAATTGTCAATTCGTAATTAAAAAAATTGGTTGTTCAATTCCGAAAGCCTTCGGGATTAGTTCTTCATTCATAGTTCTTAACTATTCGCTTTTTACTTCTCCCAAATACACTGCGCCTCCCACCGAATTGCGTTGAGCACCGGTAACCGACTTAAGGGCGTTGGGCCGTGATAGCATTCGAAGGCATCCTAAAAAGGCAAAAACAATCGCTTCTTTATAATCCACCGTCAATCGATCAGGAACAACAACTTCGGTATTACAATGATATTCTATCCGAGCCATTAAATACGAATTATGAGTACCACCTCCACTGACCAACATTTTCTGTACACCATACTGCTGACAGTCCTTCGCAAGTATCAAAGCCAAAAACTCACAAACGGTCGCCATTTTATCAGCAAGGGATGTCTCGTCAGCATCGAGTAATGGCTTAAATTCTTTTTCGAACCATTCGCGGCCCAAAGATTTTGGTGCAGGACGATTAAAATATTCGAGAAGCAAAAATTGCCTGAGCAATTCCTTATCCAACTGACCGGAAGATGCAATTAATCCCTCCGCATCATATTTCTTTCCATATTGTTCGGCCAGATAATTCAGCGCCATATTCGCGGGAGCCAAATCCCAGGCCAGCATTTCTTCGCCGGATTTTACTGAAATATTAGCAAACCCACCAAGATTTAACCACGCATGATATTCCGGAAACAGCAGCTTATCCCCCACAGGCACCAAAGGTGCCCCCTGACCTCCCAGGGCTACATCCAGAGTACGGAAATCGCTTACAGTAGTAATCCCGCTATTTGCCGCGATGGACGCTCCACATCCCAGTTGAAAAGTAAAACCCTTTTCCGGTTCATGGAATATCGTATGGCCATGCGAGGCGATTAAATCAATCCTGAGCCCGGTCTGTTTCAGAAAACTCTTGACCATTTCACCCAAAAAACGTCCATAGTCTGCATGAAGGGCTGCCAAATCGCGACCATTGGAATTGATTGCTTTGTCTAATCGTTCGTACCACAAATCGCTGTATGGCAAAGTTGTAGCCGCTAAAACCTCATACTTCCATTCATCGCCTGTAAGGCTGAAACGAACGATGGCTATATCGAGGCCATCCAGCGATGTGCCCGACATCAGGCCAGCCACGGTCATTGAAGATTTCATAACAGAGGGAGTAATGTTTCGAGTTTGTTACCACGCGAACCTTTTATCAGGATTAATGCGTCTTTTAAAGGCTGCTGCCGGAAAAAATCTTCCAACAAAGAGGTCGATTCAAAATACCTGGCGTTTTCGGGTAGTTTGCAGGACTGATAATTCCTTCCTGCCAAAAAAATCTGTTGACTTCCTGTGGCTATCGCCAAAGCCACCACTTTCTGATGCTCCACCGCCGAATCGGCACCCAATTCAAGCATTTCGCCTAAAATCAGAACCTTCGATTTGGCGTTATCTCCCGAAAAATTCTGAAGCGCTGCAGCCATACTCGATGGATTTGCGTTATAAGCGTCCATAATAAGCACATTTGATGGCGTACGCATCTTTTGTGAACGATGGTTGGAAGGCTGATAGGCTTCAAGAGCCGTTTTTACCGCATCGCTGTCGATATTAAAATGATTTCCGATACAAGCCGCCGCCAACAGATTATCAAGATTATAATCACCAATAAGGGCTGAATCAATAATGATAACTTCCCTACCCAGATGAATTTCAACCGACAAAAAAGGTCGACTTTGCAATACAGTGCCATAAACAGGATATTGTGATATGTGTCCGTATAGTATCTGAGGAATATTTGGCATAACTTCTTTAAGCACCTCATCCGATGCATTAACAAACGCCGGTTTTCCATACTTCTCCAGATGGCGGTACAACTCCGACTTACCTTTTTTTACGCCGTCCAGGCCACCAAATCCTTCGAGATGAGCCTTTCCAATATTGGTTATAAGACCAAAATCAGGCATCGCAATCGCACACAAGTGTTCAATTTCTCCCTGATGATTGGCACCCATTTCCACAACCACCATTTCTGCATCCGCAGGAACAGAAAGCAAAGTCAAAGGTACCCCGATGTGATTATTTAAATTACCACGGGTAAACGACGTCTTATATTTGGTGGACAATACCGCCGCAATCAATTCTTTCGTCGTTGTTTTTCCATTGGAACCCGTCAGGCCGATCACCGGAATCCTCAGTTGTTGCCGGTAAACTTTCGCAAGATCCTGAAGTGTTCCGAGTACATCACCGCTGAGAATATATCTATCGTCTGCGACGACAGACGGATCGTCCACAACAGCATAACGGGCACCTGCTTCAAGAGCAGCGGATGCATATACGTTGCCATTGGTTTGTTCTCCCTTCAGCCCGAAAAACATACAATCTTTGTAAACCAGGCGCGAATCGATAACAGGGCCTTTACATTCCAAATATTTAATGAGAAGTTGATCCATCATAATTATAAAAATTGCCGGGTCGAAATACTATTATTCCGTGCCTGCCCCGGATATCATGTTATACTATGAAGCAGCACAGTTTACAAATTATTTTCTTTAGCCAAAGATATAAAACATGATGGCATAAAAAAACCGATTCCCTATTGCAAGGAAACCGGTTAAGTATGTTTAATTTCCGTAAGGATTATACTTACTGGAAAGCTGCAAAGTCGAAGGTAAGTGTGAACCGGAGTGTATTATCAAGCGGACTGCGTTGATCTGTAGAAACGAGATACGCGAAGTCGAGGCCAAATACATTGTATTTAAGTCCGGCACCAAAAGTGATGAATTTTCTGTCGCCTTTCATGGCCGATTCGTGGAAATAGCCTGCACGTACTGCAAACTGCTTATTGTACCAGTATTCAGCACCCAAAGCCCAGGTAAACTCTTTCAGTTCCTCACTGAAACCACCCGGAGCATCGTAAAACGACTGAAATATTCCTTTAACTACGGACACATTTGGATCCCTTCCTTGATAAATCACCCGGTTGCCATTGACATCCACCGAATCGGCAAAATAAATGGGTGAGGTAGGAACCAGTAATTTCGTAACATCGAAATTAAAACTCATCGAATTATAATCGTCGATATCGAATGAGAAGTTGGTTCCGAAACGAAGGTTCGTAGGAATAAAATCTTTCTGGGTGGTTGAAGTATAAGCCACTTTAGCTCCAATATTTGAAATATTCAAACCAAAATTAAGATTACTCTTCCGCAAATCACGGATATCCAGATCAGTTCTATAATACAAGGACACATCGGCGGCAAAGGACGTCGCAGCATGTGATTCGGCACCGGAGACATTCTGCCCCAGTGTAAGATTCGAATAGATAAATCGTCCGGCTATACCAGCGGAGAGATTATCAGTCAGTTTACGCGAATAGGCTGCATCCAGCGAAAATTCATTGGGTTTATAGTCTCCGATAGGAATACCGGTATTATTGGTAAAAGTTATATTTCCAAGTGAAAAATAACGCAGAGCAAATCCTATGGCCTGGTTTTTATCGGGTTTATAATATCCACTGAGGTGGTACATTCCGATATCATCCACCAGCTCACGCAGCCAAGGGAGATATGACATTTCAAAACCCATGGTTTTCTCAGCAAAGGCAAGCTTGGATGGATTCCAGTGCATCGAAGCCACATCGGGGTCCGAAGCAACACCGGTTTCACCCATAGCACCGCCACGAGCGTCAGGGGCTATTAATAGAAATGGTACGGAAGTGGTGATGGCATTTAAATCCTGAGTGGGAGGCGTTTGTGCAAACGCTTGTCCAAAGGGAAGGATAAAGCCAGCGAGGATCAGCAAAGCTGTGATTCTGAATATATTACGCATAAAAGAATTAGATATTTTCATTTAGACTCACAAAAAGAACGCAAAAATAACGATAAAATTTTAAATGTATTGTGACAGCGGGTGATAAATGAAGAGTTAGGAATTAAGAACTAAGAGTTAAGAATGAAATTACGAATTAGCAATTACGAATTACGAAAGAGATTGGGAGAAGTTGAGAGATGGAGAATGGGAGAAAATGAGCAATTGAGATGTCCATTATTTTGTTAGTTGCTTGATAAAAATAAACCAATATAAAATAAATCAGAAAAATACCGATGGTGGTTCGGGCTGAAAGCCCAGCTAAATATAGCCCCGGGAGAATCCCGGGGTATTAAAATAGTAATCAAATAACGCCCTGTAAGGGCAGCTAAAAGACTGGGCCAGTGAGTAGGTCAAATTCCTCCCTGTTAGTTTCGAGAGCATAATCCACTGAAAACGAATGAACAGCCAAATTTGTGAAATTACGAATTACGACACAATTACGAATTACATAATTCAATATTTTATTATTAGAAACTTGAAACAAGAAATTAGAAATATTACGAAGCACAGTGCCTAATTAAATTTAAACAACTTCGATGATGTTTCTCCTCTGGAACCATCCAGCGTTTGTACACGAATCTGGTAAATGTACATTCCGGCTGAAAGCGGTGTACCACCATCGTTGCTGCCATCCCATCCAATGGGTGGAATTCCGTAGCCCGAAGGGGAGAATGAGCGTTGAATGGTCTTCACCTTATAGCCCTGAAGATTATAAATCACGATTTCGATATTTAAAGTTACCCCGGCCTTATTATGTTTAAAGCTAAAGTATGTCTGGTTGTTAAATGGATTCGGACTGTTTTTTACATCATACAAATCGATATCATATCGTTTTGCCACCAAAAAATGAATGGTTTTAAGCGAAGAATTATTGTTAATGTCCCAGGCACGTATCGTCAGACTATGAGGTCCTTCAGGAAGATCTTTCAGGGGCAATTCAATCATACCGCCTGTATAATCGTCGAGGAAGGCTTCAAAATATCCATTCAGATTCATATCCTGATACGAGGGTGCATCGGTAATATCCAGAGCAATATGATGACCTATTCCAAGTCCGCTGTAATTAATCCCCGACGAATCCCTTAAAATAACGAACAAGGTAGCGTCCGGAGAAATGGTAACACCATCCTTAAATCCCGGGCCATTAACATAAAGGGTAATATCGGGTCCTTCGGAATCGATGAGCTGTGTGGATGTTCCACCCAAAACGAAACCGGTAAAACCGCCGGCCGCATCGGTAATCGTATCAGTAGCATACATGCTCAGTTTTCCTTCACCAAAAGTCAGGTCAATATCGCGGGGAACAATGAAACGAATTTCAAATTCGCCCTTATTAACCATGACTCTGCCTTCACTAACGATCTTTCCGCGCAGATAAAAGTTCTGAACATAACTTTCGGGATCATTGGCAAGGGTTCGGAGTTTCTCTTTTTTATCATACATTTTCCAGCTCATCTGGCCGGTAAAATTGTTTAAAAATTCACCACCACGGGTACATATTTTCCCTTTTATTACCGCCTTATCCATTGCCCGCAAGGTATCATTTCCCGCTTCAGCTGCTTGGCCGTTAACATGAGTAACCACAACGCGGTTAGCAGGGAAGGCCGGCGCAAGGGCCGGATCGCCCAGCAAAACAAAATTCCGTATCTTATCATTATTATTCACCTCGTTCTTCGCGATTCGTACCAGGTCGCCCAGATGTGGCTTCCCTCCACCAACCGGAGTAAACAGCGCCTTATAAAATGCACGGTTCAGGTAAAAGTTGGTGGTACTGTATGCCAGCCTGGTTGTGGTAAATAAAGCTGCTCCTCCTTCGGGGCCTTTCACCAGCACCAGTTCTCCGGCCGATACAAGTGCCGGATCATCAAAACGGCTGAATTCACAGGTGGCCGTAACGAAGACCGGCAAACGACCCTGATTGCTCCAACTCATGATATCAGGAACGGTCAGTACTCCTTCGCCTGACCATCCAAACTCACCTCCATGGCCAGTATAATTCACCAGCAAAGCTCCATTTTGAACCTGCTGATTCAAATCATATGAAGCATCCGGATATGCCTGACCCGATGAGGTATAGGACTGACGGTACGCATCAAAATAAATCTTATTCACATTAAGATTAACATCAGCCGTATCGGCAATCATAGAAAGCGTTTCGGCCTGCTCCAGATGCGTATTATTGTCCTGATCATCGGCCAAAAAACATATCTTGTTACGCCAGTCGGCAAGCGTCAGACCATTCTGAGAGAGGTAGGTTTCGACCTTGTCCACCATTAATTTTGCCTGTTCTACCGTTGAAACCGGAAAACGTCCCACACCCAAATCGATACCTCCACTGCCATCAACCCCTTCATTATCATCCATCAAGCCATAATAATCGTCACAAACGAAGGAATTAACCACGGTGAGACCTTCATCCGATTGAAAAGCGGGGATATAATTTACATTATTGGGTAATCTGTCTTTTGGATCGTATGAGCCCTCACCAAAAAGGAGGACAAAACGGGGCATTTTCCCTGCCGGAGCTTTCTGATACAACATCCGTATAAAAGAACGGAGACCACCCGGATCGAGGGCACCGCCCGAAAATTCATTGTATATCTTATCAGGAGCAACTACCAGACTGCTTAAACCATCATGCATCAGGTGAAGGGCTGCCAAACGATTGGCTTCCGCATGAAAAATCTCCGGAGCAATAATAATCATATCGACCGATTCCAATCCATGCAGATTTTGATTAGCAACTACGCCAACAAATTCCGGGCTAAAAGCAGACTCGGGTTCAAAAGCAATAAATTCCATAGCGGAAGTGGTAAGCATTTTAAAAACCCTTTTCCCATTGGTATATTGAGTAAGGATGCTTTTTACCTGCTGATGGTTATCAACCCTCCAGATGAGTGCTCCGGAACTGTTACCGCTAATGGTTATTTCAGGGAGGTGATTACCCGCATTGGGTGGCAGGTAATTAAATGGAAATTGCCCTCCGCGGTATGTCAGGTAGCGTGGTACATTCATTTCGATATAATCGAGCCAGGCCACCGAGGTATTATTAGGCCATTCGTAATTCAGCTCCAGTTTAATGCCTTCCGTTTTCGCCTGATACGTACGATACGCTGTAAAAGGACGGGCATAATACTTATTCATCTGTGATGGGGCAATGCCGTTAAAATTCACCTGAAGTAATTTCTCATTTTGATAATACAGGAAAAACTTATTCTCCTGAGATGCTCTGCCGGCCACCGACAGTTCGAGATGAGCATTCATTGTACTGACCACATCGGGGGCTGAGAATGAAAATACCTGTGGTTCTGTAGACTGAAACACCTCTCCCAGCCATACCTTACCTGTTTTTGTAGGACAAAGGCTGTCATTTTCGTGCAAGTAGAGGCCCATATACGAATTAACACGAGCCGATTCGGGAAGCGTGGATAAGGTTTCATAACCAATCCGTAAAGCATCCGGCGTAGAAGTATTCAAAAAATAATAGGAGCGCGTATTATAATGATTCTGAACATGGCTGAATTTACCCTTAGTGGAATTGTATTTCCATATAACCGGACCCTGTCCATAAAAAAGGATATAATCATTTGCATTAAAAAGCCCGTCTTCTTCACCCATCACCCGAATGGCAATCTGTGGCAGATCATCCACCAGAACATCTGCATTTTTTTCCGGCAAAGAACCACCGCCCATACTGTAAATACCAATCTGTTTGGGATTAATTTTACTGATATCCACTCCATAAGCAGTTAAATCATCCGCTGTTATCTTATAAATACCCGATTTTTCGATACTTAATTTATACCAGTCGCCATTACTTAAAACAGACTCAGACAGATACACATGCTTGCTTTTTAAAGGCATATCGATGCGCTCAGCCGTCTTTTCCATCTGAAAAGAAATCAGCCGTTCTATGCTTCCATCCGAAGATTTCCGCAGTGGTACGAGGGTCATCAGCAAAGAATGCTGATCGCGGATTTGCATGATTTCATTCTGCAACACCAGTGAATCAGGAATCAGATTCTCCCAGTTTTTTAAATCAAGAGAAGCAGGTACTATTTCCCACACATCTCCAACAATTCGAAAAAGATGAACTTCTCCGGGCATTTGTTGCTGATATACCGGTAAGTCAGCAAAGGCTGCTGATGTATACGCCCCCGTGAAATTCATGGGGAATTCATTAAAAGCCGATGCGGGTGTATTTTCCCAATTCAGCATGATGGTTTGTGCCTGTATGCTTATCGAAAGCGTGGCACCCAGTATCAAAAGGATAAAATATTTCTTCATAATTTCAGATTAATTACCTCCAATAATTAATTTCCCGTTTTCGATGGCCGTCTGACCGTTTTCACCAGTCAGAACCAGCCTGTAAAAATAAATACCCTGCCCTAGTGGATGACCCGAATCAGAGCGTCCGTCCCATGCAACAGGATCCGAACGATAGCCTTCCATTCCAACCGTCTGACGGATACTCCTGACCTTACATCCACGAATATCATAGATCTGTATTTCTGCCAGTAATTCATTCCCCGCCTGATTGTGTTCAAATACGAAATTTGTCAGTTTACTAAAAGGATTCGGATAATTGTAAAAATTACGAATCACCATTTTATTGGAATTCATCACAATAAACTTCAGTGAAGCAGTGGCTGAATTATTAAAGACATCCCAGGCCGTGAGTGAAACAATATGCTCCCCGGCACTTAAATCAAAAAATGGATATGCCAGGCTGCCATTCTTATAGGTGCCTAAATCGGCCTTATAATAATCATTCAATATGTAAGGATTTTTAGTATTGCCATCGAGAATGGCCTGAATATCATGGCCGATGCCATTTCCCACGGTATTAATTCCGCTATAATCGGAAAGCTGAGCAATCAAAACAGGATTTTCGTCGGTAATTCCTCCATCCACAAAATTGATATTGTTCATAAAAAGGCGAATTTCCGGAAGCTCCGTATCATCTTCAACGCCTGAATAAATACCGCCGATGATGATATTTTCGTAGAAACCTGAAGCATCTGTCGATTCGGATGCTGCATAATATAAAATCTTACCCCTGCCCATCTTATATTCGATATCCTTGGGTACGATAAAACTAAATTCAAACCGACCATCAATCACCTCAGTCTGACCCTTATAAACAATATTTTTCCGCAATTTAAACGCTGCGACAACACTTCCCGGATCATTACCAAGCGTCATAATTTCCGATGCTTTATCATACACCACCGGATAAATGGTACCATTGAAATTACTCAACACCCCACCGCTGAAATCGCGTATCTCGCCAGCGATGCTTACCGATTGCAAAGCATTGATGGTATCAAGGGAACTGCCGGTTGGTTTTTCATTGATACTGGTCGTTGCAACGTTGTATTCCGGAAAGGCAAGGCGCATCGCCGGATCACCCAGTAAGACAAACTTCTTGCCGTTTACATCGGAACCCGACAATACTTTGGCTGCCCGGGCAGCTTCTCCCAGACTCCGGTACTTTCCATTCACCTTTTCAAAAGTCATATTGAAAAAGTTTTTGTTCATGGTTTCATTCCCACTGCTGTATGTAAGGCGGGTTGTAGTGAACAAGGCAATACCACCGCCTTTGGGATTCAGAAATACCAATTCACCCGCCGATGTATTCTGAGGATCATCAAATCGGCTAAATTCGCAGGTAGCCGTAATAAACAGGGGCATATTACTGATATTTTTCCAGGAGCTGATATCCGAAATTTCGAGTACCCGCTCATGAGCCCATCCCAATTCGCCGCCATGACCGGTATAATTCATTATCAAGGCACCGGATTCCATCCGTTGGTTGATGGCCAGTGTAGCATCCGGATAACGCTGTCCGCCGGGAGTAGATACCTGAGTATAAGCATCCATGTATATTTTATCCACATTCAGTTGGCGGTAGGTGGTGTCCATATATTTGGCCATTCCATCTGCCTGACGGAAGTGGGTATTATTATCTTCATCATCGGCCACAAAACAAATCGTATTACGCCAGTCGCGCATTACATTTTGTGAATTCGAAACATATTCCTTTAATTTATTAATGTATGCCTGTGCCTGTGCTTTTGTAGAAACGGGCAATCTACCCATAGCGATATCGCTAACACCAACGGCATTACCACCCTCATTGGGATCAAGCAATCCAAAATAATCGTCGGTAGCATACGAATACACCGGACTAAGCGATTCGGTGGATTGCCAGGTAGGTATCATATTGGTATTCCCAACGATACGATTCAAATAATCGTATGAAACATCGCCAAAGAGGAGGAGATGATTGGGTTCTTCGCCCTTGGCTGCTTTTTCGTATAACATCCGCATAAAGTCACGGATGGCCGTAAGATCCTGTGTGCCTCCCGAAAATTCATTATAAATCTGCTGCGGAGTAAAAACCATGACATTCAGTCCGTTGGCTTCGTGCATCGCCTTTAACTGATTAGCCTCTTCAATAAAATCGGGATAGGCCACAATTACATAGTCCACCATGGCTATCGAATGCAGATTCTGATTGGCTACTTCACCCACCAGTTCGGGAGTCTGGAAGGAACTGCCATCAAAAGCAATGTATTGAAGTGGTTTATCGGCTGTTGCTGTGAATTCAGCATTCGTTCCATAATTTACAATGACCGAGGCCGGTTTCCTCACATCGGTAATATCCCATATCTGTGTATTTGCCGGTAAAGACTGAATGATAAAACGGCTCACATTGCCTCCGCTTTTTGCCGGCCCGCAACGGAATTGCATCTGAGGTCCCCTGAAAATAAGGTTACGCTTATAATTTAATGAGTAATAATCGAGCCAGCCTTCCGAAGACGACAAGGGTTTACTGTATGTCAGACGAAGATTAAGCTGGGAGGATGAAACGCCAAAGGCCAGGGTGTCGATATCGCGGCGGGCATATTCCGATTCGAGGGAAGAAGCCGGAATGGCTGCCAGAGAAATCTGGGAAACGGTATTTCCATTAGCCTGTAAAATAAAACGGCTGTAGGATCGCGAACGGGCCACCACTGCAAGGCTCATACGAACGGGTGAAGAGGTATTGACATCGGTCAGGGTGAGTGGGAAATCCATATCCGTCTGAAGGTCAAAATGTTCACCGTACCACTGCCGTCCTGTTTTTATTAAATTATACAAATCCTTTTCGTTGAAATAAACTTCCGGAAAGGATGTCAGAGTTCTGTTCGGCGTCCCTGAGGGGATTTCAGCGACGGAAACACGCAATCCGGGCGTCTCTTTCAGGGTAATAAAACAGGCATTCACTTCCGAATACAAATTTTTCTCATGAACATAACGGCTGTCGGAACTCCGCCAGGTCCATACATCAGGCCCCTGGGCATAAAAAAGAATATAGTCGCCGGCATCGAATTTTCCGTCTTCTTCACCCACCACAACAATGGAATTCTCCACCAGATCATCCGCACGTGGCGAAGCATTGGGCTCGGGAAGCATACCACCGCCATTACCATATACCGCCAGCATACGCGGATTAAGGCTTGCCACCGGAAAACCCATGGTCTGTAAATCGGAATACGTCAGTTTATAAATTCCATCATGACGCACATTCATCCGATACCAACGGCCACTGGCCAATACCGATGTTCCCGAAAAATTACTTTGCGACGCTTTAAAAGCGGCAGGAATGTTTTTCCGGCTGATATCCAGAACAAAGCGTGTAAGGACTTCTGTACGTTGCGTTAAGGGGTTTTTCCTGACCGGCAAAACGCGGACATAGCCAATGCGTTCACCCCTGTTGACCATGATACCCGATTCTACGGTAAATTCATTTTTAATGAAGGCGGACGAAGATATATTGGTTTCCTGAACTTCCTGAGTGATGAAAGATGAAAGGGAAGCAGAAATTTCTTCATTGGCATCCAGCGGAAATAGCTTTTGATATACCGGCAGGGCGGCACTGCCTTCAAAATTGAGGGCAGCATCAAAATGAAGGGAGGTTTGAAGGATAGCACCGGTTTCGGGATGTGTAGCGTGAATATTTGCCCATCGCAAGGAAATGGTATGGCTATCTGACTGGGCTGCAATGCTGCCCGGAATCAGTAACAACAGTATCAGTGTAAAATTATGTATAAAACTTCTGGTATTGTGAATCATGCTTCGCCGTATTACGTATTTATATAATGCTTAAAAAGGCGGAAAGTTGCAAATGTAACAGAAAAAAAGCCCTGAAAAGCGAAAAAAAAGTACCTTTGGGGGCTTCACTGAAACATTCGAAAAGCTTATGCAGTATAATATAATGTACAAGTGCAACAATCTTTTAGTGATTCTAACGTTTTTTTTACCGCAGT
This sequence comes from Bacteroidales bacterium, assembly GCA_030656615.1. Lineage (GTDB taxonomy): Bacteria > Bacteroidota > Bacteroidia > Bacteroidales > TTA-H9 > JAUSOY01. The sequence continues at coordinate 17,681 of JAUSOY010000055.1, forward strand.
ATTGCTTTTTTTAAAGAATTGTACTTTGTATTTTAATTTAATGTCGTAATATTGTTTGGATTTTAGTACCGAAGAGTAGAACATATAGATTCAGAAATTTATGTGGAGAAGAATCACCGCAATAATTATCCTTACGGTGACAGGTCTCACTATAAAGGATACCTGTGCCCAGGACCCGTCGTTTTCGCAATTTTATGCCAATCCGCTTTACCTTAATCCGGCATTGACCGGTTCATCGTTTAGTCCACGGCTAATATTGAACTACCGGAATCAGTGGCCATCACTGCCGGCAAACTTTGTGACATACAATGCTTCGTATGACCAGTATATACCGGAAATATCGAGTGGCTTTGGTATTATTTTTAATACCGACCGGGCCGGCGAAGGCATTATCACTACATCCACATTCAGCGGAATTTATTCCTATACTCTGAACGTAGCCCGTAACACGTATATCAATGCCGGACTTCAGGCGACATTCTACCAGCGCAAACTCGACTGGTTCAATCTTACCTTCGACGATATGTTCCACCCGGTGTGGGGACAGATCTATCCTACCCAAGAACGCCCTCCCGATAATCTCAGCATCTCCTTCCTCGACTTTTCAGCAGGACTGGCAGCTGCGTACTCCGATGTACTTTATGGTGGCATCGCCGTCAACCATCTTACCGAACCTTACGACGGCTGGTATAATGATAATTCTACCCGTCTTAATATGAAATACACCCTCCATGCCGGTGGTATCATCGACCTGGAACCCCGTACACGGAACCGGCGCAGACTCGAAGCGGTGACCATCTCACCCAATATTCTCTATCAAAAACAGCAGAATTTCGAACAGATTAATGTCGGTCTATATTTAAATAAGTACCCATTTGTGGTTGGAACCTGGTTCAGACACAATATCGAAAACCCCGATGCGTTTATCTTCCTGCTGGGCTTCCAACAAGAGTCCTTCCGAATCGGATACTCCTATGATGTAACCGTTTCAAAACTTAAAAACGTAACCGGCGGTGCCCACGAAATTTCCTTCACCTACCTCTTCCGTAACCCATCGGCAGGCAGAAAGAAAAATCAACCGATACCTTGTCCTAGTTTTTAATCGAAATGCTTTATTACTTTTGCACGAAAATCACTTCTTAAAAATGGCACGATACAGTAAAATTGTAGTTTTATTCACCCTGGCTGTTTTCCTGTTCTCACTCCCTTCCTGTAAGCTTTTTAAAAAGCCCAAGGAACAAAGTTCAGCCACCGGATGGAATTATAATGACCCTGAACAGGGCGGATTCGAAAAATTCGACTTCGTGGGACAGGATAACGGCCCCGGACTCATTCTCATCGAAGGTGGTACCTTCGTGATGGGAGCTACTCAGGATCAGGTAATGTTCGATTGGAACAATACCCCACGGCGCGTTACCGTTCGCTCCTTCTATATGGATCAGACCGAAGTCAGCAATCTTCATTATCTGGAATTTCTTTTCTGGGTGAAAAATGTATTCTATAAAAGTCAGAATCCTCAATATCAGGAATTCTTTGTACGTCAGCTCCCCGACACCCTTGTTTGGAGAGAACGCCTCTCGTATAACGAACCAATGGCAAACCTTTACCTGCGCCATCCGGCTTACCGCGATTACCCCGTGGTTGGTGTCAACTGGATGCAGGCCAACGAATTCTGCCGCTGGCGCTCCGACCGCGTTAACGAAATACGTCTCTTCGATAAAGGCGTTTATAGCCTCGATACCGACTTCGATGTGAACGATTTCTTTACAACGGAAGCATACCTCGGTGGATTTTTTACCAAAGGTGATACCCTCAAAGGCGATACCCTCGGACTTCCCGATATGACGAAAAAAGAAAAAGATGCCAAACGCCGTGTACGCATGGAAGATGGTATTATGCTCCCCAACTACCGCCTGCCGACCGAAGCAGAATGGGAATTTGCCGCCATTGGCCTCATTGGAAATACCGAGTTTGAAAATGTTCGTGAACGCCGTATTTATCCATGGAATGGTAACTTCGTAAGGGTTGAAGCTACCGATGATAAAGAATGGGGACGCTTTGCCGCCAACTTCAAACGCGGACGTGGTGACTATATGGGTGTTGCTGGCAGCCTGAACGACGGTGCCGATATCCCCGCTCCCGTACTCTCGTACTATCCAAATGACTTCGGACTTTACAATATGGCTGGTAATGTGGCCGAATGGGTACTGGATGTATACCGCCCACAAAGTCTCGAAGATGTTAATGATATAGCACCCTTCCGTGGTAACGTTTATACCGCTCCCGATAATACCGGACAAGGCAAATCGCAGATTGCCCGCAATATTAAAAATGAAGATGGCAGCATGAACGAATACTTCGGACGCATAAAACGCAAACCAGTAGATGCCGAAGTCGATCCCACCCTGCCTTTCCGCCGCAATTACCGCTCGGCCGATAACCGCAATTACCTCGATGGTGACTGGGCTTCGATTGGCGATGCCAGCTCAGAGGCACGCGCCGGATGGAAAAAAGCAGAAAATCCCGATGATGCCACCAATAAAATGTACTACAATGGCGAATGGGATGCACAACAAGGTAAATTTGGTGAAGGTGCCACATCCCTCATCACCGACCGTACCCGCGTATATAAAGGCGGCTCATGGAAAGATGGCGCTTATTACCTCAGCCCCAGTGTACGTCGCTTCCTCGAAGAAAATCTTTGCACCGACTTCATCGGCTTCCGCTGCGCCATGGACCGTGTAGGCCCCGCCTCCGAAAACATGGTTTATTAAGCTATAGCTCAACAATACATCAAAAACCGCTTCCCGAAAAGGAGCGGTTTTTTTGTGGATAGTAAATAGAGCAATTACGAATTAGCAATTACGAATTACGGAAGAGAGTGGGAGAAGTTGAGAAGTCTATTCTTGACAAGTTTGTGTAAAAAAAAATAACAATACTAGTTGACTCAGAAAAATACCGGTAGTGGTTCGGGCTGAAAGCCCAGCTAAATTGAGCCCCGGGAGAATCCCGGGGTATTAAAATAGTAATCCAACAACGCCCTGTAAGGGCAGCTAAAAGCCC
>JAUSOY010000063.1 GCA_030656615.1 Bacteroidales bacterium
GTGTTCATCTGTGTTTCATCTGCGTCATCTGTGGGCAGGTATTTTCCCATCACTCCATCACATCATCACCGCCCGAAGGGCGCATCACTTTCTTCGATTGATTATGGATTATTGTCTATTGATTATTGGAGGCACTACAGCAGTGTGACAATGCAGACACTTCACTGCGTTCAGTGTGACAGTTATGCGATTTTATCTTGGTATTTCAAGAATTTCGAGTGCGGTGGGCTTGCCATCATCAATTGTAAAACGTAAGGCGGTTATCAGATGGTGTATCCCGGCTGTTCCGGCAGCACCAGGATTCATATGCAATAAATCATTCTTTTTATCGTAAATCACCTTAAGAATATGCGAATGTCCGGCGATAAAAAGACCCGGTTTATACTTTTGAATGGCCTCTTTTGCTTCAGGACTATAATTACCAGGATAACCTCCAATATGCATCATCAATACTTTCAGCCCTTCGCATTCAAAAAACTGAACCGCCGGAAATTCGATTCGCACACGATGGTCGTCAATGTTCCCGTGTACAGCACGCAGGTATTTCTGAACACCGATTGTGTCGCTTACTATAAGGCTGCCAATATCTCCAGCATGCCATATTTCATCGCAGTCTTTAAAGAAATTTTCCAGTTTGGGATGCAAAAATCCGTGCGTATCAGATAATAGTCCTATTCGCTTCATGTTTACCCTGCCTCAAATTATTTAGGGCAAAGATAACAAAGGAATATTGGCCTTATAAAAATCGCGCTTCGATAATTCGTTTTTAAGCCATGAGAAAAAAGTAGAACGATGTTGATGAAACGCTATCAGACTCACCGAATAATCAATAATAAATTCATTGAATTTTTCGACGGCGGTATCGCAGGCACAAACATGAAATTTTACTAATCCTTCCCTTTCTTCCAGTTCGAATCGTTCCTTTAAATCAGTAAGGGTGGCAATTTCAAAATCGTCGGAACCAGATTGCATGTGCACGCAGTGTATCAGGCTGTTATACGGGCGAAAAAAAGCAATAAGATTTTGCAAATCTTCTACGATTGTATTGCTGAGATCGGCCGGATAGAATACCGATTTAAAACCATTATATGCATATCCATCGGGAACAGCCATCACCGGAACTGGACTGCCATTTAAAAGCTTTTGGGCTATGGAACCTGAAAAATGGTTTTTCAATCCATGCCCTTTTGCTCCGGCAATAATGATATCAGAATTGATTTCAGATGCATACGATAGAATAGCTGCATAAGGTTCGCCGGCCTCCATTTTAACAAAAACATTGCCTTCCTTTGGATATCCGAGGCGGATAGCAATATCATCAGCCATAAGGTCGAGCTTTTTCTGCGCCTCGGCTCCTATTTCCGAAATCATTTGAACATCAACCACCAATTGTGTTGCAAGGGACTCGGGAAAGGTACCTGCTGCAATATACAATCGTTCGAAATAGGAATGAAACAGATAAACTTTAGCATCGAAAGATTTTGCCAAAGCAACGGCATAATCAGCGGGAGGCTGACTTTGCTGTGATAAATCCACAGGAAGAAGGATGCGTTTCATAAGCGTTGTTTTTGATCTCAAACAAAGTTACGAAAACCCCGGACAATTGTAAATAACTACTTAAGTCTTTGAAAAATAAACTGAAATAATTTCGCCAGAATAAATAAAATTACCAGCGAAAAGATAATACTTGCTCCGGATGGCAAATCGCCATAAAACGATAATAATAATCCCGACAAACAACCAATAAAACTAAAGAGTACCGATAAGCCCATCATACGACCAAAATGCCTCGTAAAAATATTGGCCGCCGACTGCGGTATTGTTAATAACGACAATACCAAAATGATACCAACCACTCTGATATTCATAACAATGACGAGCGAAAGCAATACAATCATCATATAATTAATGGCTGCTACTGGAATTCGCTGAGAACGGGCATACTCCTCATCAAAAGCCACAGCCAGAATGGGTCGGTATAAAAAGTAGAAAACCACTATCAAAATCACTGATAGAATAAGCATCAGTATTAATTCTAAACGCCCCACATTCAGGATGGAACCAAAAAGGCTGGTCATTAAGTTGGGAGCATATCCGGGGCTGAGAAAAATGAAAATGATACCAACAGCCATACCCAACGACCAAAGAATACCAATGGCACTGTCTTCCCGTATTTCAATCTTTTTTGACATAAATTCAATGCCCAGTGCAGAAAAAATAGCAAAGATTGCGGCGCCCAACAGGGGATTAAAACCAAAATAATACGCCATTCCTATCCCACCAAAAGAAGCATGGGTAATACCGCCACTGATAAAAACAATACGACGGGCCACGATGTATGTCCCAACAATTCCGCATAAAATACTGGCCAGTACCGAAGCTAGGACTGCATTCTGAAAAAACTGATATTGCATTAAATCAAGAAAGTTCATGATTTATGAGAATGATGTTTTAAGACCCGATGAGGCACTTCTCCATGAAGCAACAAATCAAAAGGACAATTATATGATTTCAGCACACCCGGAGTGATTTCGGCCGTTGGATGATAATCCAATGAACCATTAACACAAGCGATGGATTTTACGTAACTCGAAATGATACCCATATCATGGGAAACAACAATGATAGCAATTTCTTTATTCAATTCGGCGAGAATTTCATAGAGCTCACTTTCAAAACGATTATCGACATAAGTGCCGGGTTCGTCCAATATAAGAAGTGCCGGATTAGAAACCAGTGCCCGTGCCAAAAAAGCTCTTTGCATTTGTCCGCCCGAGAGCTGGCGTAAGGACCGGTCAGCATAATCTGAGATATGCAATTGCTCCATCAATTCCTCAACCCTTTGTCTATCAAGCTTACTGTATCGTTGTAGCAGGTTTCTACTGCCTAAAAGTCCGGTATAAATCACATCCCTTACGGTAATTGGAAAGCTCTTATCAAACATATTCATTTGGGGAAGATACCCAATCAGGCTTCCTTTGGGAGCATTTTCCGGATATAAAGTAATGCTTCCACTTAATGGCTCCAGCAATCCGGTGATGATGCGAAGCAGTGTTGTTTTACCTCCGCCGTTGGGGCCAATAACACCAATGAAATCACGACTACTTACCGAAAAATCGACCTCCCTGAGTACAACATTGCTGCCATAGCCAGCGCTTAAATTCTTTATTTCCAGCAATTTATTCATACATCATTGCTTAAGTGACGATGCTATAACATCACTGATTTCCGACATATTTTTAATCCAGTCGTATGCTACCGGATCGAAACTCACCACTTTAGCATTGGCTTCTTTGGCGATATTTATTGCATTCTCTTTGTCGTACTGAGCCTGAATTAATACAACCTTGATATTTTCCTGCTTTGCTATATCAATAAACTTTTGAAGGCCTTTCAAACTGGGTGCTTTTCCATCAACTTCTATTGCGACCTGATGCATATTATAATCAGCCGCGAAATATGTTAAAGCCGGATGAAAAATCATAAACGATTGCCCCTCATACGGAAGCAGCTTATTTGTAATGGCCAGATTTAAACTATCAAGGCTTTGATTCAGCATTTTGTAATTTGCTGTAAAACCGGCTTCATTTTCTGGAAACGAAGTGCATAAAGCACGATAGACATTGGTCGCCATCACTTTTATTCCAGATGCTGAAAGCCAGAAATGAGGATCGGCCGTAGCATGATGATGATCGCCATGCATATGTCCATCGCCTTCAATTAATTCGATACCTTCTGATAAATCTACAATTTTAAGCAATGGATTATTGGAACGGATATTCGGAAGCCAGGCTTCTTCGAAACTAAGATGACCATTGGCAAAATATAAGGAAGACGAAGATATTCTGGCAAACTGCGCCGGCGTGGGATCATATGTTTCGTGATCGGCACCTGGCGGAACCAATACCTCGACATCAAACAAATTTCCACTAATCTTATCGACAAGGTATTTATGGGGATGTAACGAAACCGTAATATTGCTCTTGACATTTGGCTCGGAATTCCTACAGCCAAAGAGTACCATCAACAATATAGGCAAGGTAAAAAAATATTTTCTCATAAAAAGTGCTGACTGGTTTATTTTCTGAATTCAGCATACCAATCATTATACAAACCTAATAAAAATAACCATTGCTGAATCCTTTAGGCAAAGGGAAATTACATTCTAAGCAACTCATGTAAATACAACGTAGAGAAGATACTTAGGATCCGTCAGAAAATGCAATGACATGTTCATTTTTTTATGGGTATAAGCATTAACATCACCTTGCATTTTAAATCCAATACTCAATTAAAGCAATAGGAAATTTCTTTTTGTCTTGCGCCTGTTACTATCCCACCAATTCACATATTGCGCATGTGGCAATGTATGGATTTGTGAAGTGTTAAGCATTAAATAATTTCTAATATAACGCTACTACGATTATAGAAATAATTATTGCAGCATATATAAATTCATCATTATCGTAATCCATGACTACGCTTTTGTCGAATTTACCAATGCATAATTGTAAAGAAAATAAAGCCTTATCATCGAAATTATCAGAAATCGCAACTAAATGATACTCTCCTTCACTTCGATTATAATTGTACACGACTTCAAGAATTTTCCTGTTATTCAGTGTATATTCCCAACCATTTTTAATTCTGTTTTCATAGACAACTACTTCTTCGTCAGTAAAATAAACTTTGTGTTTATTGTAGTAAGCCAGTGAATCTCCCTTATCGTTCAGTAATAATCTTCTCTTTTTTAGAGTGTAATTTTTGTCATCAACATGAATAGAATTTACTTTTCCTTTCCTCTCAAAACTGATAACCGTGTCATGCGTTTCATTAACCAATACTATTTTATCAGATTTGTAATAATTGCCCGGAATAACCGCCTCAAACTTCATCGCTTGTGAAAAAACAGTTGAAGAATAGAGCATTAAAAGAAAAACTAATAATTTTCTCATAATTTAATGAATTACTTATCAAACCAATGATTCCACAATTGTACAGCTATTGACCCAGCTGAAGCACCAAGACCTCCTCCAAGAGCTCCTATTCCAGCTCCAGCACCTGTAATTCCACCTGTAACGCCACCAGTGACTGCACCCTGAATATCAGAACCAGCAACCTTTTTCCAATTAAACCATGATTTACAAGACGGTTGAAATAAATTAATCCATGCTTCATGGTTTTTATTCCAGTATAATAAAGAGTTTGTACCTATTTCAATTGCAGCAATTATAACTACCAACTCATTACTAGAACAATCAGTAATTGCTGTTCGATAAACCTGATCAAAAATCAATAATGTTGTATCTATATCTAAATTAGTATCATAAACTGCATTACTTAACACAGTTAAAAGTTCCTTTTGTTTCGCAGTTAAATAACTATCTACAGATACATCCCAAAGATTTTGATTAAGATTCGAATTAACAACCCAAGAAAAGGAAAAGTCAGCACTTTTATTAGCTTGATAACTATTATCAGAAATCAAAATATTTTCGTTCTTAATAAAAAAATCATGTGTACTTGCTTGAACAAACTCAAGCAGATCAATATAACTGCTACTATCTAATACTAAACGACTACTATCAATAGCAATTACTAATCTTTTATAGATATAGTCTAAACCTTGGTTATGCTCAATACCGAATGTTTCCAATTCAGATATGTCATTCTTTAAACTGGGACTTGTCGCAGTTTTATCGTTAATCATATCATTTTCACAGCCAAACAATACTGTTAACATAAATAAGACTAAAATTGATGTTTTTTTAAAGGTTGATTTCATTGTACCTAAATTTTAATTTATTACTGTTGTTTTTTAAAAAATCTTATTGAACAGAGTGCTTTAACATTAATATTACAATTATTTGAGTTTTCGAAATGATACCACTTTTTAAAATCCCCTTAATATCCCACAAATATACATCAGAATCCAGTAAATATTACACAACCTTTCATAATTTTTTGAATCATTCATAACACATTCTATATCAGTTATATAGAAGCTTAGAATTTTTATTTCCAGCAGTAAACTTATACTTTACTTACAATAAAAAAACAATAATTCCTCATTGCTTTCCGTAGTCTCAAAAAAACGGTGATTTATCCAATCAAATAGATCAGTTTTGCAAAAAAGATTAGTCCGGCAAGGCAATCATATTATGCAGATAACACTGATATTGAGCATTCCCTTTTATAAATAGCAGTTGTAACATTGTAATCCTCGTAATATTGATTTGGGTTAACAATGAAATTAAAGAAATGAAAATTACAAATGTCGTCTTGTCAAATTCTGTACAAAATTCCATACCCAAATTTTTGCCTATGATTGAACATCCCTCAACTTCAGGTTATCATATTTTGTGAAAACTGTTTATGGAGCGAATTTTATATATCTATCAAAAGTGCAACAGACCTTTATTTTGCCAATAAAACACCATTCTTATAGTCCGTGGACAAAGAATCTACAAGTGAATTTTAAAATTAATTCGTCTTCCTGATCGAATAAACGGTACTTACATAGCTTGTCGAATACGCTGCAAAATAGCCCAGTGCCCCACCATTTATATTTCCAAAAACATTGGTTGGAGGTCCGCCAAAAAGCGGGTTCTGGTTATTAAGCTGTCGGCGCATAAAATCAAGATATATCCGAAAATCCTTTGTAATTCCACAGGCCATCAGGGTTAAAGAATCTCCTGGTTTTATCGAATAGCCCAATTCCCGGTCAAGATAAACAACGCCAAGTCCATTCAGGTAATTCCCATTGACAAAGCGATCATCAAAGGCTGACCATTCCTTAAGGCTATCGGTGAGTAATACATTATTCTGAAAAAGCCTGAACATATAAAAGTCTGTTGAAGGTGGTTCCATAGCGTACCAGTGAACTTCATAAAACCCTTTTCCCCAGTCGGGATGATCTTCTACCCATATGGAATCAGATTCTGTGACGGTATTCAAGAAACTCTCGGCTGTATAAATCGTTTCATTAGCAATGGCTTCCTTCAATTCAATCCGAAGCGAATAGTTTCGTCCTGGCACTCCTTGATAATCATTGGGTGTTACATAAATACCCGGTGATTTTTCGGTGAGCAAAATCTCATCATCGCCATCTGAAAGAAGCACGCTGGCTCCGCTGACCATGGGAACAGGTTCATTTGAAAAGTATGAAGCCGTTGTACTCAGTCGCACTTCATGCGCCTTGGCTTCGTTGGTTAATTCTGCCTCCACAACAAGCCGTATGAAGCCGTCGTTTAATTCCAGATCAATCTTTTCGGTACACGATGAAAGGGCAAGAAAGGCAAGAATATATATTATTGTTCTAATTTTCATTATGTATGTTTAAAAAGTGAAGTTAAAGGTAATGGATGGAATGATTCCAAAAAGATATGTTTTCTCTGCATAGGTTACTTCCGGATTCTGCTCATCCTGAATAAAATTGATGGACCAAGCATTTTTTCGGCCGTAGGCGTTATAGAGTGAGAAGTTCCATTCGTAATTAAATTTGCGATTGGGTTTTGGCCGTGGTTTCACAACAAAAGAAACATCCAGCCGGTGATAATCGGGCATTCGATAGGCATTTCTGTCAGAATAAACAGGAATTACATTTCCGCCTATTACGGCACGACCGGTTGGAAACGTTACGGGAGCCCCAGTAGAATATACCCAGTTTGCCGCCAGGCTGTATCGTTTCGAAAATTCGTAACTGGCCACAACACTTAATTCATGAGGTTTATTATAAGGAGATGTATACGTATCTCCATTATTTATTCCTTCAATTTTACGTTTAGCAACCGAATAGCTATATCCAATCCAGCCAGTCAGCGCGCCCTCATTTTTTCGAATTAAAAATTCAAGTCCATATGCCCAGGCATTGCCAATCCGTAAATCGCCTTCGATGTATTTATTAAAAAGCAGGTCTGCCTGATCTTTAAAATCGATGGCATTATCCATGCGTTTATAATATGCTTCCACAGAGGCTTCGTAGGTATTATGATCAAAATTCCTGAAATATCCGCCAATTAGCTGATCAGAAACCTGAGGCTCGATATTGGGCGAAACGGCAAACCACACATCCAGCGGTGTTCCGGCGGTTGAGTTTTGTGCTAATTGAATATATTGATTGGTGCGCGTATAATTTAATTTAATGGATGAAACCTCATCAAGTTGGTATGTTGCTCCAAATCTGGGTTCCAAAGCAAAATAGGTATGAAAAAACTCACTGCCGGTATAAACCGCCGAATCAGACACAATAAATTGCGGACTATAAGTATAAATCGTAGCTGGAGCAACATTGGTGAATGCAGAAAAACGAAGGCCATATTTAAACGATAATCGGCTGCCCACCTTCTGTTCGTTACTGATATACACAGCATTTTCGAGGGAATACTGCTTGGGCATGATTAACTCTCCGAAATAGGACTCATCGCCTGTTCCCTTAGCACTACCAGGATCAAACTGATGAAAAGTAGTTGAAGAACCGAATTTGAGGGTATTATCAGGATTAATAAAATAAGTAAAATCAGTTTTTGCTGAATAATCCCGCATTTTCGATGTCCAGATAAATGAATTTGCCTGACCGTCAGGGGTACCTATGGCGTAATCATATTTGGAATAAATGACCGAGAAATTAGAAAAAAGTCGATCGCTAAAAAGATGATTCCAACGTGTTGTAAGCGTCTGATTTCCAAAATCCATGGACGCAAATTTGTTTTTAAAAACATCGCGTCCAAAATATCCGGAGATAAAAACTCTGTCATTATCCGAAATTTTGTGGGTAATTTTCGTATTGAAGTCGTAAAAATACAAGGTGTTATTTCTGACATTTTCGTCGGAAGACAGAGCCAGGAACAAATCAGCATACGTTCGGCGGCCCGATGCGATAAAGGTTGTGTTTTCAGAAACCAGCGGTCCTTCAAGTGTGAGACGGCTCGAAATGGTACCTATACCTCCGGTACCCGAAAATTGCTTCGAATTACCATCTTTCATCCGGATGTCAAGTACGGACGACAGTCGGCCACCATAAGCAGCAGGAATATCGCCTTTATAGATTTTAACGTCTTTAATAGCGTCATTATTAAATACGGAGAAAAAGCCCATCAGGTGGGATGCATTATATACTGAAGCTTCGTCGAGTAATATCTGATTTTGATCGGGGGCACCTCCACGCACGCTAAAACCGGAAGATCCTTCACTTGCCATCGAAACTCCCGGAAGAAGCTGTAGGGCTTTTATCAAATCTACCTCACCCATTAAAGCGGGTATACGACCGATGGTGCGTGCGTCCATTTTCACAACGCTCATTTCTGTCCGTATCAGGTTTTCGCCCTTGCGTTCTCCTGTGATTACAACCTCTTCCAGCATTTCAGCTTTTGGTAAAAGCTCAATATTAATTCGTTGGCTTTTTTGTATCTCTACGGCTCTTTCAATATTTTCATAACCAATAAAAGAGTACACCAAATGATATTTACCCGGTTCAAGGCTAAAACTGTAAAACCCGTAAAGGTTACTGGTGGTACCGGAGGCAAGTTCTTTCACATAAATGGTAGCTCCCAGAAGCATTTCACCGGTTTTTCCATCCGATATGGTACCACTGATGGTAATACGTCCTGCATCACCATCCATTGCATTAACAGAGCGGACACAAAATATCAGGCACAGCAATAAAACTGTGTTTATTAAAAATTTCATACGAATTATTTCAAAATCTTATTATTAACTACTTCCTCTCGAAACCACCAAATAGCAGTGTAACAGAACCTGTCAGGCTGTTAAAGGCATTTTTATCGTAATACCGGATGTTTTTGTTGTCGTTATTAACATATGTAGCATCCACTCCACCCACATAATGATAACCGAGTCCGAAATTCACTTTAAACCATTTCAACATATTAATTTCGATTTCGGCCTGGGGTGTAATTACGAAAATGGGATCGATACCAATCTCGCTATCATGGATATTGTACTGTAAATCAACGAATCCTAGCGTACCCCATCCAATTTTTGTACTTAGACCATAATGTACAATTTTATCGGAATCATGAATATAGCCAAGCCAAAGACCACCATGAGCAAAAATCGGACTCAAATTGCTATACTGAATTAACTGACCGTTAATAAAATTTCGCATTGAAAAATTATACTTTCCGTTTACCGGGACGAGACCCATTCCGTAACCACCAATATAAAACTGCTGATTAAACATTACAGCACCACCTCCACCCATACAAACCGACAGATCATTGTCTATTTCTGAAAATTCAAAAATGGGCGCACCAAAACCGGTGATCTGAATCCCGTTTTCATCGTCTAAGAGAAAACGTTGTTTTTTAATTTCAACATTTTCCTGAGCAACAGACAAAAAGCTGACTATTAATGCTATAGCGGCAAAATAAAATTTTATACCCTTCATAACGGTAATTTTTGATTATGATATTGATTTCTTAAACTTTTGATAAATTGAAAAGCCGTTTTATCGGCCTCACTTTTACAGAAATTATGCCAAAAAATATCAAATGCGTTTAAATTATTATGAAGCAAAAAAACATGAAGGCAACGTAGTTTAATCCATGAAGAAACAGCCGGATGTAATTTGCGATTTGGTTCACATAAAACGGAAGCCCGCGCTAGTAATTCTTTATCCGGAAGAGGAATGCTATCCTCATAAAACACCATTAATTCATCAACCTTATCCGAAACATGAATGCGCTTTCCTTCCCTGAAAAGACACAACGACAGATTGTCCGATTCTGAACGGTTTGCCCATCTATAAACGGACAATGCGGCCTTATGCCATGCTAATGCATCGTCCAGAGAAAAACGATCCTTAACTGCTTTATCATTAAGTACCTGCGTTTGGTAAAGCCAAGCAGCGGATGCATACTGCCGGGATGTATGAAATCGCCAGGCAAACGGATAAACAACGGCCGTTAATCCCGGCCGATTATTTTCGAAAATTGGATTCAGCAGATAAAAAATATCATCCATTTGATTGACTTCATGCTGAAAAAACCGATTCATTAAAGATAGTTTCTCCAATGAGGAACGATAGCGCGAGGAAACAGGAATTCCAGCTGCTTTTTCAACAAAAAAAGGATGCATCCAGTTACGACTCCCTAACTTTCGGATTTCAAGATCCGTTTCTCCATAAATTCCAAGACGTCGTAAATCAGCAGCTAGCTCCGGCAATCTAAAAAGCCGCTCATTGATTTTCGGAATAATCTCATTTCCAGCAACTACCAGCACATTTCTGTCGTCAGCAAAATATATTGTATAAAAATTGAAAACATCGCCCAGAGATTTCATACACATCGAAAGGCCGCTCAAATCGTTTTCGTACAATTGTATCCATTGAATAAATAATCCACCGGGCCGCAATGCTTTTTGAACTTCAGTCATAAATTCCAGAGTAAAAAGAAAAGATGAACCTGTAACCCAGGGGTTGGAAGGTTCCGAAATTATCACATCGTACGCTGAATGTTTATGCATAAAAAAAGTTGCGGCATCCTGAAATAATATTTGACAACGCTTATCGAAATAGGTACGCGCCACGCGGTGTCCAAAATTACGGGAAGCCTCCGCAACCCTTGGTTCCATCTCAAGTACATCCAACTCCTTAACGGATGGATCGGCCAGAACGACATGCGATGTCAGTCCTGAGCCTAATCCGATTACTGCCACTTTTTGGGGCGATGTATGTATAGCCAGAGGAAGTGCTCCTAACAAAATTTCGACTGGTTCATCAGTCCCGGGGCTTGCAGACATACTAATGGCGGCATCGGCTTTTCCATTTATAATCAACGACATCAATCCGGATGAATCGACCGTAATACCAACAGAAGCCGTACGTCCATCGGCAAAAAAAACAGGTTGGGGAATAATATCGGATTGTCCCGTACGAAATATTCCGGAAAGCAAACGAGACTTCCCCGACTGATGATTAAAAAAGGTAAATACGCCAGCTACAATAACCATCAACAAAATCAAAGCAGCTAAACGGTGAGAATATCCGGGTTTTAGAATTATCACAATAATAAAAGCCAATACAGCTGAAGTCATGACCGCTCCCACACTACCCACCAGCGGAAACAATAGCAGCCAGGTGAGCAATGCACCCACAACACATCCCAGAACATTAAAAGCATAAATGCCACCAACTCTCCGGGCAGAAGGATTAAACGATTCGCCGAGCAAAACAGGAAGCACTAAACCGGCAAAAAAAGCGGGTAAAAACATCACAAGAGCAGATAATCCGATTTGCCAAATATTGTACAATACCCAGGTATGCGCTGTTCGTGGCAGATTTTGCATCCACGCCGAAAAAATATCGAAACTGAAATAATACAGGATAATGCTTCCGAAAGCAGCAAATACTAGCATAAGATATACCATCGACAGCATACGCCGGGCCGAATTGAAAAATTTAATAAATACTGAAGATAAGAGCGCACCGCTTCCCAGTCCGGAAACGAACACAGCAAGCATCAGATCGAAAGAGCGAAATGAACTGCCGGTAATATGAACCATCATTCGTAACATACTCACTTCCAAAATAAATACCAGCAAACCATTAAAAAAAGCCAGAAAATATACCGATCTGTTTTCAGTCCCAATTTCCTCCGGATGTTCTATTTCGGAAGCATGCACGTTTGTCAGCTTCAGAGCAAACACAGAAGATCCGGCAACAAAAAACAAAACAGCGGCAATGGCAAGACCGGAACGTATATCCATTGTACCACTGATAAAAAAGGTGGTAAACAAAACACCGCACACCCCTCCCACCACATTAATTCCATATAAGCCCGAGATAAGTTTTTGCTTGGATACAAAATGAGGTTCCATAGCCTTAAACAATACAGGAAAAGTCATTCCCATAGCAATCGATGGCGGAAGTAGAACCAGCAGTAATACGATGGCACGAAAAATCAAAGAAACAAATTGGTATTCGCCCGGTAACGATTGGTATGTCGACAATAACAAATCAATACCCACACTGACGCTTAACAACCAGAATGCTGAAAATAATTCAATAAAGGCATATAACTTAAAGAGTTTAAGTGATTTTCCAAAATGTTTTTCAGAGAGCCAGGCACCCAAACCAATACCAAGCATGAAAAGAATCAAAACCCAAACTTGGCCGGCAAAGGCACTTCCCACAAAACCTTTCAGAATTCCTGCCAACAGGCTTTCCGTCATCAGGCCGGCAAAACCAGATAGAAAGAATATCACGAATACAAGCCAATACTTCTTTTCCATGAAAATTTATTCAGGTGAAAGTCGAAGGTCGAAGGTCGAAGGTCGAAGGTCGAAAGTTGAAAGTTGAAAGTTGAAAGTTGAAAGTCGAAAGTTGAAAGTTGAAAGTCGAAGGTTAAAGGCTGAAAGCAGTCACAATTCCATTTTTCACTATTCATTTCTGGATTTTCTTCCCCTCTCACTTTCGTAATTCGTAATTGTTAATTCGTAATTATTATGTCGTAATTCGTAATTGCTAATTCGTAATTTCTCCAATCACTTTCACTATTTTATCAATCGATCAAGAATAGGCCGTGCCGCATCGCCATGCATCAGGGTATTCATCATTTTAAGTTTTACAAAATCTTCGTGAAGGTATCGGTAGCCTTTCACCGGGCAGTCAAAACCACCAGCGCCGGAATCCTTGGCAAGAAACCACTTTTGGTTTTTATATACCGTATAACCTACGAGATGTATGCAATGATCGTCGGTGGTGCTGCCGTTTTCGAGGCGGTACTCACGGGCATGAGCATCGATGGCAGATGAGGGAATATCAAAAGAAGGAATGATGGCTGCTCCATTCTCTGAATTATAACCCGGCTCGGAAATATCGCCACAAATACAAATACTGAAACCCTTTTCGAGCGCGGAAACAATGCTTGTCATATAATCGTTGAGTGGAAGGTTATAATACCCATCGAAATGCCGCCAGTTATCCGCTTCCACCAATTCTGCACGGGCATTTTGCGGTTGACGGATATTCGACATGAAATTAAAAAATGCAAAAGGGTGAAGTTTAACAACTTCTGCTGAAAATGAAAGCGCCGAATAGGTTTTGCCTTTAAATATAAATTCAGATGGTGGTGAACCCATGTGATGATCGAGTATGCTTTTTATGCAGGTTTTAACCGCCTCCAGATCCCAGGAAGCATTTTGCTTTACCGACTGAAGATATTGCTGCATTTCCTCCACCATAATACGATGATGATGAAAGGTTTTACCAATGGGTCTTCCGGTATAAGCTTCCGCAGGCATTGCTCCATACTTTGACAAAAGTATCGGCACACTTGATGATTCGGAGCCTTCGGAAAAGGCAATATTCCCCCGCGATTTCACATAAGCCTCAGCCCTGTCAATATATTCGTGATACACAAAAAACATCTCCGATAGCTTTATCTGCTTACCCTGTTGACGGATAATTTCTGCTTCAAGAAAAGAAGTCGCTGCAAAACACCAGCAAGTGCCCGTTTCTCCCTGGCTTAAGGAAGGCATATGCTTGATTACATGATACAATGAAGTATCCGAAGGAACTTCAAAATTTTTAAAATCGACAACAAATCTACCGGCTGGAGTTGATTTAGTTGTTTCCTGGTTCTCCCGACGGATTTCTTCATAAAATCCTGCCTTACGAACCTGATGGGTACTTTGCGATGGCCAGGGCTTTTCCTTTTGTGCCAACAGCATCATCGGAATAAGAAGCATTCCGCTAAACAATAATCTATTCTTCATACAATTGGATAAATTCGAACGTATTTTTGCTCCAGTCGAGGAAGCGCATAAAATCTTCAAAACGTATAACCACCGAGGCGGTATTCCGATTCGGATGAAAACTGATGGTAGGAAATTTCTTCAGATTTTCATCGATAAAGAGGTGAACATGATGTGTAACATCATGGATAAGACCAAAAGGAGAAACAGAACCAGGCCTTAAACCCAGGTGTTTCATCATTCGCTCGGGTGAAGCAAAGGTGAGTTTGCCCTGCTTCATGCGTTTTTCCAAATCGCTGATGGCCAAATCATGCCGATGTTCAACGATAACCAGATAATGACGATTGCCCTTATGATTTCTAAAAAACAAGTTTTTGCAATGGGCTGCATCAATATCTTTCCAATAAAGCATGGCTGTAGGAATATCCGGCGCCGGTGGATGCTCATAAAGGGTATATGGTATAGCCAACTTATCCAGTACTTCAAACACATCAGACATAATCAGACTTAAAAAAATCAAATCTAATAAAAATTATGATGCGTATCAGGGAATCAGTGAAGTAGTAAAGCTAGGGAAAAACCTCCAGAAAATAAAGATTATGCTAAACAGACTCAGAAATAAGATGCCTGTCCATGCCCAAATTTTAAGCCCCAATCCAGGACGGAATACCTCGGGCACATGCCGGTGTGTAATCGTATAATAATTTAGGATGGCTAAAAGTGGGGCGGTGACAAACGAAATAGTGGTTGCTAAATCAACCATCCATCGCATGGTACCCGGCATAAAAAGCAAAAGGGCAATGGTACCCGCCAGAAGTATTAACATCCAAAATAAAAACAACTGCGACTCAGAAAATCTGAGTTTATAATGTCCTTTACAAAGCATACGTGTAGCGGGAGATAAAACGCGGGGATACGCATCCATACAGGTAAGGGTTGTACTCAGCATAGTGGTGAGTGCAGCCACAGCTATCAGCCAATATGCCCATGGACCAATGGTTAAGGTATACATTCCCATAAACTGCACAGCGAAGATGGCTCCATTGGGCGATAATTCCTCGGGTGAGGAATACATCACCAGTGCACCCAGACTCAAAAAACACATCGCGAGAAATACTGTACCGATATATCCAAGTCTGAAATCAAATAAAGCTTGTTTTAAACTAAGTTTTCCACCCTGTTGTGCCCGTTTTTCGACTGACCACACAGAATGCCAGACAGAAACATCAATGGGTGAAGGCATCCATCCAATAAATGCAATCAGAAATAATAAATGAATGGGGTTGGCCCAGGAAAATGTTTTCTGAAAATCAGCTCCCTCTGTTGAAGGAAGTCCAAGGGCGTATATCAATGCCAAAATGGTTGAAACGGATAAAAGAATAATGATGTAACGAATCATTTTATCCAGCGTACGGTACTTACCCCATAAAAGAATAACAGCCAGAATGAGCAGTAAGACCACAGAAAGCAATGCCGGACTGATGCTTAAACCACTGATGCCGGAAATAATGCCTGCTGTAACCATGGTTACGGCAGCCATAATAGCAAACATGGTGCTTATTTGAAGAATAACAAACAATAAAAGAGCTTTACGACCAAGCAAGGAATAACCCTGAATAAGATTTTGTCCGGTAGCGGCTACATAGCGTGGGGCAAATTCAAAAAAAGGATATTTAATAACATTCGCCAGAATCAAAATCCACATCAGATAGAAACCATAATCGGCACCAGCGCGGGTAGACTGTACCAAATGCGAAACACCTACGGCTGCTCCGGCATATAATAAGCCAGGACCCAAATTTCGCCATATTTCAAAGAATCGTTTCATCGTTTTGCATTAATTGAGCGAAGGTATGGAAAGATGAGAAGGGAAGTATAATTCTGTTAAAAAATAAAAACCCGGACAAAACCAAATAATTACACCGCCCAACTGATTTCATTGTCTATTCATAAATATCCTTGAAAATATCTGGCAAAATCATTGCCAAAAATTACAGTACTAATATTTCTCGTGTGGCAAAGGCATTTGAATTCGGTGGAAAAAATACCCAAAAACCTCTACTAACATTACTTATGCCATACGAAAAAACCACCTGACTAAGCGTCAAAACAGAAAGCAAAAGAATCCATATACGAAATAGTATTTTCATTGGCTAGTTTACTATTTTCAACGAAACAAATAATAGTTTTCTACAATGTGATCGCATTAACCAAACTTCAAAAAAACATTTCAATTTTTCACAAATTCCCAAACACTCACCTTTGCAAGATGAACCCGGATTGGTTTTTTGTTTTTATTCAGAATATAGGCCACCACAGAATACGCTTCATTCGGAAGATTTACAAGACTAATTGAATAAGAATAATCTGGAAGAGGCTTTTTTGATAGCCAATCGAGCTCAATGCGGTCGTAACGCAATGCATTATGCAAGGAATCCCAAACCGTTACCACGAAAGTTGCATTCAACGGTTCTTCCGTAGGATCAATGCGAAAATCAAATCCGAAAATCAGGGATTTATTACGGCAGTTGATAATTGTATCCTTCTGAATACTAATAAACTCATTGGATGTTTCTATCGTCTTTTCAATGGATGTTTTTTCAAACAACAGACGCCTTTCCAATCGGGGAACTCTTTGCATCATCTTGAGCTTTGAATGCTTATCGCTTCCGATGGTTTTGTAATTATCAAAATAGCCGGGCGTTCTTTCTGCCTCAGCAATTCCCAACAATATATAATCGTCGGTATTATTTGGATAATTTGCCGAATTTATGAGGTTAAGACCGGGTGCCACATTTTTTACGCGGTAACTCCAGCCCTGTTCATAGATTTTATAGCCTGTAATCGTGATGTTTCCAAGAGAAATATCACCCGAAGTCTTGGCAACAATTTCTGGAAAGGAATCAGGAAATCGCTCATAACGCCAATGAAAAGCATATTCAAAATTGGCATAAGTCGCAAAATTAATTATTACAAAAATAAAAGGCAGCACCAGGTATTGCATCACTTTTTTACCTGTAGCCTGAGCCGTAAAAAACACAAAACCAACAAAATAAGGGTATAAAAACAAGGAAGCCCGATCCTCTGGATAATTCACTTTAAACAGAAAGTGAAGCAAAATAAAGGATAATAAAGAGCCCATTAACAATGCTGGAAACAATGTAAAAGATGGTTCGAAGGACTGATGAAAACCCTTTACAAAATACAGATACAGAAAAACCCCCAACGTTATACCGAACAAACCGACTATGCACCAAATCAAAATAATGTTGGATGAAAGAAACAGCATCAGACTCTGAGTTATCAGAACTGCATTAAAAAACCCACTTTCCCCACCATAGTATAACTTACCGATTCCTTTCAGCATCAGACTGTAACGAATAGCAATAAGATAAACGACCACCAATATCAAAAACGAAACCCGGAAAATATTTTCTGGTATCGTCGCTTTCCGGTCTTTGTTGATGATACGCAGCATGAGAATGTATATGATGATGATAGCTACCGATGGAAGAAGCGTTAGATTTGCCATTACAGCCAAGGCCAGTGATAAAAATGCCAGCGACAGGCAATGCAACTTACGGCTATTTGCATACTCGAAAATCATCCACAGAGTAAACAGAAGAAAAGCCATCGACATGCCATACCCCCGGGCAACAGCAAAAAAATCCGTAAAACCATGAGCAAAAAACAAACTTAACACAAAACCGATGCGCAACATCCGATTATCCATAAAACGCGAAAGTCGGATTACAGAAACGAGGAAAAGGATGGACGCTAAAACATTGGGCAAGCGCAGGCTCCAAACCGAATCACCAAACAGGTGATAGGAAATCCACATACCGAAGGAATTCAGAAAATGGTTATTCGCATCCGGATATGCTTTCCAGGGAATAAAATTACCCGATTGCACATAAATAGTAAATGTCGACACTTCGTCCTGCAATATTGGTACAAAAACCGACCGCAATGCGATAAAAACAAAAAGCAGTGCCGCACACAAATAAAACCAGGTTTCTTCCTTTTTGATGGTATACATAGTCCGGACGAATTTATAAGCAAATCTAAGAAAACTTCATATTGCATGTTGCTGTTTTAAATTTATTCCGAACGATATTCCAAGCACATAAATAATTAAAGAAAACTATAGAAATTCAAGCGTTTTTTAAACTGATAAAAACCGGGAAGAATTATTACGAAAAATATCAAAGAATGAATTCAAACTCCGACAAAAACTATTCCTTGAAATTAGTTCACTTCAGCGCTACCTTTGTATATTAACAGATGATATGCCGATAATACGCTACAAAATACTCACCCTGTGCTTACTTATTCCGGTTTTGAGTTTTTCACAGACTCTGTTTACAGGAATTTTGCCCGATAGTTTGCAAGCCGATTGGCAAAGAGCCGGAGCCGAATCGTTCTTCGGATACCCGGGTTACCGCATCGAAGTAAAAGACTTTGGTGCCACAGGCAATGGAATCTCCGACGATACACAGGCATTTATAAACGCCATCCTTTCGTTGGGAGGAAATGCCGGAGTCATACTCATTGCAGAAGGCGATTATCTGATTTCTTCTACCTTAAATATCCCTTCCAATGTCATTCTCAAAGGAGAAGCTGCTGGTAAAAGTAACTTACTATTTAATCTGGGGAATCAGCCCATCGATTGCATTACGATGTCCGGTTATGCAGCAGGAGACTTTTACCCACTTCAGGGTGCTTATGACAAAAACAGTTCTTATGTACTTAGCTCACAAAATGTAGATTTTGAAGCGGGTAACCTCATCGAATTACGTCAGGAAAATGGCAGCTGGAACACACAACCGGCTACCTGGGCCGATTATTCGGTGGGGCAAATGATACGCATACAGTCAGTATCGTCCGACACTTTGTTTCTTGAAACTCCATTACGGATTCAATATTACGCTTCCTTACACCCCGAAATCCGAAAAATCGAACCCATTCAAAATACAGCCCTTGAATGTTTTAGCATTAAACGCATTGATAATCCAACGGATGGAGGAGGTTACAACATCGGCATCCATCTGGCAGCGGCATGCAGAATTTTGGGCGTGCATTCCGAAAAAAGCAATGCCAGCCATATACACCTCAACTCTTGTCATAGCTTGCGCATCGAAGGTTGCTATTTCTACGATGCATTTCAGTTTGATGGAACAGCCACCCGTGGATATGGCGTCACCCTTTCGATGCATACCGGTGAATGTCTGATTCAGGATAATATTTTTAGAAAGCTGCGGCATGCCATGAGTGTAAAAACAGGCTCAAACGGTAACGTTATTGGGTACAATTACAGCATAGAACCTTACCGTAGTGAATTAATACACGATTTCTCCGGTGATATTTCTTTGCATGGTCATTACGCATACGCCAATTTGTTCGAATCAAATATTTGCCAGAATATAATAATTGATCACTATTGGGGTCCAACTGGTCCCGCTAATGCATTTTTCAGAAACCGAGCTGAACTTTACGGAATCATTATGACAACTCCCACGGGCGCTGCCTCAAATGGTCAAATTTTCTGTGGAAACGAGATTACCCGCAATCAATTGGGCTACGGCCAATTTACCCTGACCGGTGCACAGCATTTCAGCTATGGAAATAATAAACTGGGACTTAGTGTTCCTCCAGGCACCTCCGATTTATCCGATACTACTTGGTATTTGCAAAATCCGATCTTTTGGAATCTTAGCTATCCTTTGCCCTCCGTTGGATATCCTAATGCCCTCAATACCGGAAGCATTCCTGCCCGCGAACGCTATTTAGCAGGAGGCGAACTATGCATTTGTCCGGATATTAATACAGCGATTCCAGAGAATAACAGCCCGAAAAACCGTAATTATATTCAGTCAATTTTTTTAAATAATACGGTTTTGAATTTCCAACTCAATAATCGTCATGAAGAAGTTCTCAACATAAAAGTTTATAACATCCTTGGTCAAACCTTGATAAAGCAGAAGACGAAAGAATGCATATTAAAAATTTCAATGCCCGATAAATCAAGAGGCACCCTGTATATTATAGAAGTCAGAGGAAAAGATGGCCGAGATATCCGAAAACTGAAGACAATCCGTTAATCGCATAATTCCATCCCTTTAACAAATCAATCTCAACAAAATCAGAATTATAAGTGTTGATAGAATAGAATCTTTAATCTTTATTATTCCGTGAAATTCATTCTATCCTTCCTTATCCTGTTTATCCTTACTCATAATTCATATTCCCAGCAGCCAACCTGGGTAAATCCAAAGCCTTTTGGAAATGAAATCAATGATATTGAGTTTTTTGACCAATGGAGGGGTTTAATGGCCGGGGAAATGGGAGCAATCGCATACACTCCCGACGGTGGCGACACCTGGACAGCAATTAATTCGGGAACTTTTCACGAATTAAAACAAATCAGTCGCACCGGAATGCTATCCGCCACCATTATGGCCGATACCTTTTTAATCAGAAGCATTGACGGCGGGCAAAGCTGGCAGACTCTTCTTCAACTGACATCAGACCTAAAGTTTATAAAACTTTCAATGCTGAATGCTCAGCAGGGATGGGCAATTTGTCAGTATAAAAACTCACCATCCATTTATAAAATCCTCCGGACAAGCAACGGATGGACAAATCATGAAATTCTAGATATTGTCATCACCCCAGTCATTGATATCGCTTTTTTTGATAATTCGAATGGTGTTTTGGTAAGCGATCATAGAATTTATATCACACAGAACGGAGGAAATACATTCACCCTTTCCGAAGATTTTACTGGGGATTATACCATAAATAGTCTGTCATTTGCAGGAAATCAGACCCTTTATACCGGAGGATATTATCAAATAACAAGTCCAAGCGTGCGAAAAGTTTCAAGAATCCTCAAAACCATTGATGGAGGACTTAGTTGGATAGATGCCGGATTGCCTGTAGAAATGGGAAATTGCAGTTCAATAATAAGGATAAAATCGATGCTCGAAAACCGCGTCGTGGCGGGTGCTGTGGAAGACTCTGCCTGTGGAAGCGGAAACAAGTGGCCTGTTTTTATCAGTACGGATGGAGGAAGTAATTGGACAATTGGCAAGATTTCCCCTTCCAATTTGAATCAATATGGTCATATTAAAAATTTGGGAGTAATCAGCCTCAGCCTCAGCGGGAGAATTTGGGTTTATGAAAATGAAAACTACCATTCAAAAGCATATTCCGATGATTATGAAAATTTTGTTTTTCAGGATGAATTGGTTAGTAATGAACTGAGGGATATGTATTTTGGGAATGGAAAAGCCTACGCCATTTTAGGTAATAATGTTGATTATATCGCCGAAAGCATGGACGGAGGTTTTACCTGGGACACTGTAAGCCAAAATGTTGTAGCAGAAGGCTTACAAAAAATCGCTTTTGCCGGCCAGGATTTCGGTTTGGCATGCGGAATTCATTCAAGTCTCATAATCTCTCCATTATTGGGGCAATGGACAAAATTTGAACACCTCAGTCCATCCTTCGATAAACTGGAAGCGCTAAGTTATCCATACAACACAAGGGCCTACCGCCTCATCAGCGGATATTATCAGCTAAGTCAATCACGAATTAAAAAAATACAGTTTTCGACCAATAACGGTCGAAGTTGGAATAATGCAGTGTTGCCAGACGATCGCATCAATCAGATGCAATTTATCAATATAAATACAGGATACCTTTTTGGAGGTGATTCCACAACGAGCTCAGGTGGGTATTATCGCACAGAAACAGGAGGAATGAACTGGATGTTTCACGCTTTGGATAAACCGGAATTATTGGATGGACAAATGCTGAACGACAGTCTTGGTTTTATTCTCATCAAAAATACTCCCCAAGAAATCTATCGTTTGAAACGAAAAACCAGCGGTGATGAGCTACAACTAATGTATACGACTGAATGGAATGAGAAAATTTCTGATTTTGGTTTTACGGATGATCATTCCGGATACGTTCTACTTACCAATGCCGATTCATCATTCATTCTTCAAACTATCAATGCGGGTCAAAACTGGATAAAGTTTGGGCCATACCCATTAATACGCGGAATAAAAATTATGTACGAATTGAATGGATTTGCCTGGGGAAAAAACAATCAATTAATAAGTCTGGGAAATGGTTTCCCGGTTTTTCTTCCAGCCATCACCGGAAAAAATCTATCCTTCGAACTATGGCCCAATCCGGTCAAGGACGAATTGAAAATACACATTAATAACCTCCGTTTATCAAACTCGTATCAAATACATCTGAATTCGGTTGACGGCCGATTACTGGAATCACTCCAGCTACGTCCGGCCGATTTAAGCCATACTGTTAAAATGTCCGTCTCAGAACTTTTACCAGGAATGTATTTCGTAAATCTCATCAGTGGAAATGAAATTGTAACGAAAAAATTTATTAAGCGATAAGCAAAATTAAATCATTATTAAAAAACTGATTTGCAGAGTATTCAAATTTAGAAATATTTTTATAGCGCTTGTATAAATCATCAAAAAGCGATGTACATTTGCCGTGTGAATCGTCGTAAAAAATATCGCCTTATACAGTCAATTTTTATTTTAATAATGGCTGTTTGTTTTGGTTCTTTTTCGAGGGCTGAAATAAAGGCTAATGCATTCACAAATATCAGTACAGGGGAACAACAAATACTGGAACAGGAGCATAATTTTGTACCTGCTTTTGCGGAACATGTTCCGTATATTCAGTTATCCAACATCAGCCTGTTATATAAACTACCCGTCGGTAAAAAACTAAAACAACTTCATCGGTTGATTCTTATTGATGAAGGCAGGTTTTTGCGTTTTGGCCGAATTCTTTTCCAATCCGGATTCATTCTCCCATCAATACAAAGTATTCGGGAGTTTTATGTCTTTCACGCTTTTTGGTAGAATCATACAATTCATAGTTATTTGGATCGGGTGTTATACGCCTGATTATCTGCTGCATTCAAGATATAAATCATGCATGCCACGCAAATTGTATTAATTCACTAAAAAAAATAAAAATGGATTCGTCAACCACTATAGTTGGTATTATTCTCCTATTAATAAGCATTTTACCTGTTGCTTTAATTAAAATAGCGGGGAATAAAAAACAAAAGAAACTAAAACTGGCATTTATTGAAAATGCCCTTACACAAGATGTTCATATAAACCAATGTGATATTTGGGAAGAAAAAGCCATCGGAATGGATCCCAATAAGGCATTGCTGATTTATCAGAATACGAATGGAACAAGAAAAGACTTATTGGTTGATATTAAGCAAATAAAGGCTTGTAAAAGCATGGAAAATATCCGCCAACCAATGTCCCAAAATCCCTCCGACCGCTTTGTCGAACAAATTTTTTTGGAAGTTCAATTATCAAATTCCAAATCCATTAATCTGGAATTTTTCAATTCGCAATCGGGTCTTTTACCCAA
The DNA here is from genome assembly GCA_030656615.1 of Bacteroidales bacterium. Taxonomy (GTDB): domain Bacteria; phylum Bacteroidota; class Bacteroidia; order Bacteroidales; family TTA-H9; genus JAUSOY01. The sequence goes on from JAUSOY010000063.1 coordinate 24,160, forward strand.
TGGCGAAAAAAAGCTTTGCGAAAAGTGGGCTGGGATTCTAAATACAGAAATCGTTAAGGTCCCTGCCGCTATGCGGTAATGTATGTTGTGTTTTTTCTTTCAGCCCCGGTATCCTGGAATTCCGGGGCTGCTTTTTTTACCATTTCAAGGTCGAAACCCCTGCCTTTATTTCATCCACTGGAGCATCGTTTTCAAAAATCAAATCGGGCAACAAATAAAATAAACTTTTATCCATTTTAAAACGCTGCTCCCCTCCTCCTGTAATATTAAGCATGATGCACGAGCCGGGCTCCACCTCTTTCGATTCGACAGAGTGCTTTAACGATGCAACGGCAACTGCCGCGGCTGGATGAATATCTATTCCTTCGGTTTGCAAGAACAAGTCGGAGGCCACTGCGGCTTCCTGATTACTAACCGCATACATTTGACCTTTTGAATCTGTAAGAGCATCAAACAATCCACCTATCAGCGAATATGGCGGACGTCTATTGGATAATACCTTTGCACAAATTTCGGAAGCATGTGAACGTGCCAGTACATCATCGTACGTAAACAATTCCCGCGAACCGGCCTTCCATGCTTCAAACATTGGCAGAAACGGATGGTTTTGTGAAATCATCAATTTCATTTTATGTGATCCAAAACCACCGGCCTCTATTAATCTCAGATTAGCTTCCCAGGCAGCAATAGCGCCTGTGCCACTTCCCACTGCCTGAAAATAAAATTCAGGAATTTGACCAATAAAGTCTGCAGCAGAAAGAACGGTTGTGCCCATCCCATCACGTCGGGCGACATTTTTAGCTCCTCCCTCCGCAAAAAATCCATCAAATCCAACTACGACATTCGATAAATGAATTGCATCAAAATAATCACTTCCGGTCCGGGTAGCGATCAGTTTTACACACTTACTGATAGGGCGGTCAAACCAAAGGGCATCCAGATTATCTTCCGGGACGCAAAGTAAGAGTGGAATATTATTATCGGAACATACGTGAGCGAATGCCCTTGCTGTATTTCCGGCAGAAGCTACAACCAAAACCTGAGATAAGTCTGGCCGTAGTCTGGCACAAACACTATAGGCTTCCATTTCTTTAAATGAACAGGTTGTCATTTGAGCATGACGTTCTGGCCAATATCCACTAAACGTTATAAATAATTTTCCCAAACCAAAATGGACCGCTAATGCTGAACTTTTATACGTTATTGGTGCAGAGGACCCATTCAGTTTTCGCGTAATAGGTAGCCAATCAGCAAACCGATACATTCCGTGCGATGCTGGTCCTGGTATAAATTTCTTTTGGCTATAAATTGCCCGAACTAAACCCGGAGCTTTTTCATCCGGAGCGTCAAGTATCCAACCGGTATCATCGAACTGTTTTCCGGAAGCTACCGACATTAGCCGGTATTGAGTAGAAGTATCTTTTATATCCATGAATGCTTGCAGCTTATTTGATACAAAGGTAAAAAATGCGGGATTTCCGCCAATAGTAAAAGAAATAACCCGGATCCACATAAATGAAGTCCGGGTTAAAATCAATAAACGGCAGTCTTATAAGCGGGATTCTGTCCCCGGAATAAATTCCGGGTTTCTATCATTTATCTCGACCTTTTGTCACCAAAAGGCTCTATCGGCCTACCCTCCGGCACAGTGCGGGCAGCACTGCTGTAAACCACTGACGAATCAGTGATTTTCACTGCCGGTTTATTTGGCCTTTCAACCCCTGAGGTTTACCCTCGACCCATGTTACCATGAACCGACGTGAGCTCTTACCTCACATTTTCACCCTTACCCCGTATGAAACGGGGCGGTTATTTTCTGTGGCACTTGCTGTACCCGGAAATCCGGGGCCTTCCTGTTAGGAAGCAGGGCGCCCTGTGTTGTCCCGACTTTCCTCCCCCTTTAAGAGGGCGATAGAACGGACTGCCGCTATTTTTTCAATGAACAAAAATCGTACTATTCTATACCTCTTTCATGAGTTATCATTACATCGATGGCACCAATTCCAAATTTCGCCATGGGTGCGGCCTGAAAATAAACGCTTCGATATTCTTTAAGTTTATCACGCAGGAAATTTTTAAGAATGCCATTTCCAACGCCATGAATGAAAGTAACTTTATAATAATTTTCCTGAATGGCTGCTTCTAAACAACGAGAAAAATAAGCTAACTGAAGATCTCTTATTTCCTCTGGTTTCAAGCGGGCATGATCGACAACCATGGCCTCAATATGCAAATCTACTATTGCCTCACGATGGGCTGTTTTATGCTTCGAAATAAATGATTCTGGCAAAACTTGTTTGGCTTCAACCTGAGGAATTTCCTCACCATATTTTTCCGCCATTACTTCCTGCCCAACTATTTTCAGAGATTTTATCTCACTTACCAGATATATAAAAGCCTTACCCGGAAAGAACGCATATTCGCGATAATTATCTTCTTTGACAAAACGTACCGGGTTAATTTTAAATCCAGCATTTAATGGTAAATATGGTGCTTGTGTCTCATCCGTATGAAACAATATCTGCAGATGCCCTTCCGAATGAGCCTCAACTTCTTCACGACTAAAACTGGCAACCAACGCTTTGGAATATGCAGGTATTGAACCGTAATCAAGGCCGCAAAGCCTGTTTTTATCCTTTTTTTGAAAAATATTATACAGAAGTTCTAAGTTGGAATAATTCACCACAAACAAATCAATATTACCCGTGATGAGCCATTTTTGATCGTGGGGTGCCCAAGCCAGATAAATGCCTTCAGGATTTGCCGAACGCTTAAGGCTACCGGGAAGCGAACTCACACCATATGATTCTTCGTATTCGGGTTCAGTATTTTTCTCCGGATGTTGCCTAACGGGTGCAGACACATTGAAATCTTCTTCAAAAAAACTGGCTGCCTTTCCGGTAATTTCCATTTTTATCAAGTCGGAAGTGGCCGTGGGAATTTCAAAACCGTCCTCAATATTAACATATACGAGCGATGGACTGGCAATACGACTAACAACACCTCCACCACTCTGATTTAAAAATTTTACTTTATCACCTATCTGAAATTTCATCCTTAATTTATTGTTTCTATGTAAAATAAATTTACACTTCTGTCATCTCTTATTAATTGATTACAATATTTTTAAGATACATGAGTGTAATATGTATGTTTTATGCAAAGGTACGATAAAATACAGAGGTCTTCAGCCATCGCGAAGCCGGCCATAAAAAAGAAAGCCCGGAGCTTTTGACTCCGGGTTTTAGTTTTGCGAATAAAACCTAGAATTTTGGTTTCATTCCAAGATTATACATTACAAAAGACCACATATCAGCAGCCTCTTCAATAATTTTTGAAGTGGGTTTTCCGGCTCCATGACCAGCTTTCGTTTCAATGCGAATTAAAACAGGAGCATCACCAGCTTGTGCTTCCTGTAAGGCAGCAATATATTTAAAGCTATGAGCAGGCACAACTCTGTCGTCATGATCTGCCGTCATTACAAGTGTGGCAGGATACTTTGTGCCACTTTTTATCGAATGTAAAGGCGAGTATGATTTAAGATAATTAAACATCTCAGGGCTGTCTTCCGAGGTGCCATAATCGCTGGCCCATGCCCATCCAATGGTAAATTTATTATACCGAAGCATATCCATCACACCAACAGCAGGTACAGCAGCTGCAAAAAGTTCAGGACGTTGATTAAGCACCGCGCCAACCAATAAACCACCATTGGAACCACCATTGATAGCCAATTTTTCAGGCGATGTATATGAATGGCTAATCAGATATTCGGCGGCAGCTATAAAATCATCAAAAACATTCTGTTTCTGCATTTTAGTTCCCGCTTTATGCCATTCCTCTCCATACTCACCACCGCCACGGATGTTTGCAACAACGTATATTCCTCCATTCTGAAGAAAAGGTAGCCGACTGATGCTAAAGTTCGGCGTAAGACTTATATTAAACCCACCATAACCATAAAGAAGTGTCGGGTTATTACCATTCATGCGGATGCCTTTTTTATATACAAGAAACATGGGAATGGATGTTGAATCTTTTGAACGATAAAACACCTGCTTAATCTCAAAATCTTCGGGTTTAAAATCTATTTCAGGCTTGCGAAATACTTCCGATGTATTTTTGTTGACATCGTATTTAAAAATTGTTGTCGGATAAATATACGATGTAAAAGCATAAAAAGCCTCTGAATTGTTTTTGTCTCCACTCATTCCGCCCAATGTACCCGGTCCTGGTATTGCAACTTCTTCGAGCATTTTACCATCCATATTATAAACATAGGCATGGTGGCAGGCGTCTTTCATGTATTGAACAATAATTTTCCCACCAATAAGATTAACACTTTCCAAAACCTCTTCTTTTTGAGGAATAATCGTTAACCAATCTGATGAGGCTGGTTTAGACAAATTTACTTTGACCAATTGCCTGCGCGGAGCTCCTTCATTGGTTATAACCAAAAGATCATCGCCTACATTGTCAACAACATTGTAATCAAAATCGAAGCTGCTACCAATTTGAACGGGTTTTGCGTTTTTTACATTCAAATCGATGACGTACATTCGGTTTCCGCTGGTTGATTCACTTTCTGAAATAACAAGAAACCGCTCATCTTCTGTAACCTGGGCATAAAAATTTCGCAAAGGGTTTTTGGTGTCTTCCCATACTTTTATATCCTTATCTCTGGTATTGCCTAGTTTATGATAAAAAACCTTATGAAATTCATTTTTATTCGACAAGGCCAAACCTAGAGCCGGAGCATCATAGCAACTATAATAAAAGCCATCGCCCTTCCACGAAATTCCACTGAATTTTACCCATTCAATATGATCTTCGAGAACTTTACCAGTTTCAACCTCCAGGACATAAATATCGTTCCAATCGGAGCCTGCTTTAGCAATGCAATAACCCAGATATTTTCCATCATTGGAAACAGAAAGAGAGGCAAGGGCGGAAGTGCCGTCTTCTGCCAGTTTATTAGGATCGAGTAAAACCCGGGCATCGCCATCAAGGCCATTCTGTACATAAAGAACGCTCTGATTCTGCATGCCATCATTTTTAAAATAAAAATAATTTCCGGCTTTTTTAAAAGGGACTCCGAATTTAGGATAATCCCATATTTTGGTCAAACGTTCCTGAAGCGCATTACGAAAAGGAATCGTTGCCAGATAACTGAAGGTAACTTCATTCTGAGCCTTGACCCATTCACCAGTTTCGGCAGACGTATCATTTTCGAGCCAACGATATGGATCAGCTACATCATTTCCAAAATATTCATCGGTTTGTTCCCCTTTTTGTGTGATGGGATAGTCGATTTTTACATGCTGATTACATGCAGCAGCAAAAAGGATAAGCGCCATAAAGCTGATTGTTTTATAAAGTTTCATTGCTTATTTTTTGGTGATCAGTTTTTATTGATGCAAACCTACAGGAATTTTATGAAATATTACCCTCAAATCAGCGTCATTCAGGTTTGCAGGGTAAAAATCCGGATAGAAAACCCTAAACTTGCAGTTTAAATTATTATCCATGGAAACGAAAATAAAGCTACAGACCGTGTATCAAAGTTATTACGTCGACGATACACATCAGGATACGTCCATGACCCAAAGACATAAGCGCTCTGAAACCGAATATGATGCCTCTGGTAAAATTGTTACAGATATTCAGTACGATCAGAATGGATTAGCTGAAACGAAAACCTTAAATACATACGATAAATCAGGAAATCTAATCCGTTCAGAAGTATATGATTTCGTCGAAGATGTATCCGAGGTTTTTGAAACCGAATGGAATGAAAAAGGACAAAAACTGACTGAAAAAAAGATTTATACGGATGGCTCTTTCGACCTAAGTAGGTGGGAATATGACACACATTTTTTCTCGATAAAAAAAACAACTTACGACCCGGATAACGAAATTGAACAAATTGTCAGTTTCATCCATGTTGAAAATAAAATTCAAAAAGAAATCACTAAAGATTCCGATGGGGAAATTATTCTGGAAGACGAATACGAATATGACATCCATGGCAATGTAATACTCCACATTCATTCTTCAATAGAAGAAGGATACTCAAGAACTGAACATCAGTATAATGAATCTGGTAAGAGGATTTTTTCGGTTAGTACTGATGAAGATGGTGATGTGATAGAAAAAACAAAAATCGAAGAATTGGAAGATGGAAGTGGTATTAGCATGACGGAAGAAAGTTCTGCAGGTATCGCATATTACAAAATATCAAATGACGAAACCGGGCGGATGTTACAACAAGAAGAATATAATGAAGATAACACGCTTATTAGCAGCATCCAAAGACAATACTTGCCTAACGGACACATTTCCCGCACTTTGGGAATGATGTATCGTCCTGAATATGATACCGAGCAATATTACAGCATCGATTATAAATATGATTTTTTTGAAAATTAATGCAATTGCTAAAGAACCTTGTACAACCAAGGTTTATACCTACTTGTCTGTTTGATGGAAGTCATTGAAGATGATTTATTGATTTTTTTCAATAAAATGTCAACAAAAGGTTGCAACAGTCTCTGCGACTGAATGATTTTCCATACTTTTGACAAGAATGTGTGAACCGGGAATCCCGGTAAAATTAGGTCAGGCCGAAGATGAACGATACGACGATTTTTCGCTATATTGGTATGAATATCATACTCTTTGTCCTTTTGACAGCTTGTGGTAATACGGTCAAATCTGATCAAGTACCCCAATCATCACTGTCAGAAGCTTCGATTCAGTATACCGTTATTCGTGTAGAAGGAGGCTGGGGCTATGAGATTATTAAAAATGGTCATGTTATCATTCACCAGGCACATATTCCGGCCATTGAAGGCCGGCAAGCCTTTAAGGACAGTTTGCAAGCACTAAGTACAGCACAACTTATCACCGAAAAAATCAAAAAAAATATTATGCCTCCTTCTGTAAGTTTGAAAGAACTTGACAGTTTAGGCATATTGCAATAGAAAAATCATTATACGTATGACACCCTCCCCCATGTTGAAAAACTTCTTTCGTTCTACGCTGATATCCACCATATTGTTATTAACAATATCAACAAAAGCACAGGACACATGGTTACAAAAGACCGACCTTGTTGGTAACAGCCGCAAGGGTGCTATTGGTTTTGAAATGAATAGCAAGGCTTATGTAGGCACAGGTTTTGACGGTACCTACAGAAAAGATTTCTGGGAATACGACCCCATAAATGATACCTGGACTCAAATGGCTGATCTCAGCGGAGCAGGACGCGCCTATGCCGTGGGTTTTACAGCTTCAGGAAAAGGATATATTTCGACCGGTTATACCGGCGGTTTTCTGGCCGACGTTTGGGAATGGGATCCTATCAGCAATACCTGGACACAAAAAAGCAATTTTACAGGAGGTGCCCGTCAGGGTGCTTTTGCCATGAATATCGCCGGGAAGGCATATATCACCACAGGATTTGACGGAAGTTACAAAAAAGACATCTGGGAATATGCGCCACTGACGGATACATGGATACAAAAAGCGATGTACCCGGGAACCGCCCGTATTTATGCCACTGGTTTCGTTATCGGAGGAAAAGGATATGTTGGTAGTGGATACGATGCTACTTACCGAAAAGATTTTTATGTTTACGATCAGGTGAACAATACCTGGAGTGCTATTGCCGATCTAACGGGAAATATTCGTGGCGGTGCTATCGGATTTACCGTGAGTGGAAATGGATATGTTGGCCTTGGCGACGATGGTGTTAATCTTCGAAAAGATTTATGGGAATATAATCCAACGGTGAATATTTGGTCAAGAAAATCGGATTTACCCGGTTTGGCACGCGAACATGCTGTAGCCTTTACCATTGGAACACAGGCATATATTGTCACAGGATCGGATAATGGAACAGGATATTACAAAGACTTATGGCAGTGGAATAACAATTACTGTAATCTTTCCATAATTGCCGCAAAAACGAACATCACTTGCAATGCGGCAAATAATGGGGCATTAGACGTTAGTATAAGTGGTGGAACCGCACCGCTTACCTATTCATGGTCAAATGGAGCCACATCCGAAGATTTAACAGGATTGGCACCGGGTGAATACACCCTAAATGTTAGTGATGTGAATGCATGTGCTACTCAGGCTGTATTCCGTTTCAGTCAGCCCCGTGCTGTACAATTTGGCCGTGATAGCAGTGGCTTCAGTCTTATACGCAGAGGTGGCGGAGTTGGCAATGATGTTGGAAAAACCGTCTTAAGCGATGCTTCGGGCAATATTTACGTTGCAGGAACATTTTCAGGAACGGCCAGTTTCGGCAGCAGTAACCTGACCAGTATTGGCGGAAAGGATATTTTTATCGCCAAGTATAATAATCTCGGAAATCTTCAGTGGATACAACAAATTGGTGGTACCATTGATGAAGAGGTTGCTGGTTTGGCCATGGATGCTCAGGGGAATATTTATATGACCGGAGCCTTCAGAATTCTTGCCTTTTTCGGTACTCAAATGATTAACAGTATTGGTGAAGCTGACGTATTTCTTGTAAAATTTAACAACTCAGGTGTTATCCAGTGGGTACAAACCGGAGGCAGTTCTTTTAGCGATTTTGGAAACGCTATCCATTGTGACGCCGCTGGAAACACAAGCATTACCGGAATTTTTCAAGGAATGGCTACTTTTCAGGGTCAGAATCTGGTAAGTAATGGTGGTGATGACATTTTCGTAGCACGATACAATACCTACGGAGTTTTACAGTGGATAAGGCAAGCTGGCGGATCTTCACCGGATGCCGGAACTTCCATTCATAATTCAGTAAATGGGGATATTTACGTTAGCGGAACCTTCCAACAAACCGCTGTTTTTGGAGTCAGCAATCTGATAAGTCTGGGCGATGACGATATTTTCCTGGCTCGTTACGATAGATACGGCAATTTATTATTCGCACAACAATCAGGCGGTACAGGAAACGACAAACCGAATGCCATGACCGGAGATGCAGCCGGAAATATATATCTTGCCGGTCATCTCGAAGGCAGTGCCAGTATTGGAGGAAATGCACTGGTAAGTAACGGAGGAAAAGACGCCTTTATAGCGAAACTTAATCCAACCGGAACTGCCATTTATGCCTTAAAGGCTGGTGGTACAGGGGATGATGCCGCTCTTGGTCTTCACCTGAATGGACGTGGACACGTTGTACTTAGCGGATCCTTTAACAACACGGCATCCTTTGGAACTCAGAACATTGTCAGTGCAGGTGGAACAGACCTTTTTATTGCCCGAGTGGATGAAGCCGGTGCTTTCCGACATGCTTTCCGAAGTGGGGGAGTAGGAAATGATGTAGCAAGCAGTGTTCATACCGATTTACAAAACAATATTTTCATTACTGGTAGTTTCAGCAATTCGTTTAACCCGGGAACCGGATTATTAACCAGTGCCGGAGGCTCTGATATGTTATTTGCCCGTTTCAGGGAGTACAGTGTTTATAAGGCTCCGTTGATTACACAAGTTACCTGTCAGGGTGGTGCCGATGGCTCAATTCAGACATGGGTTGCCGGTGGAACTCCCGATTACACCTTTTTATGGTCAAGCGGAGCCACTACCCAAAATATCACAGGAATAGGCGCAGGTTCATTTCAATATACGGCCACTGATCAGTTGGGTTGTACAAAAGACACTACTTTTATCATCACTTCTCTTTACAACGATCCGACCGCCCCGGTTTCTGCATCCATTGATCGGAATAATTTCTGCGCTAATGATGCTGGACTTATCACGCTCACCGCTGTTGGCGGAACCGGTGACAGCCTGAAATGGTACACTGGTGCTTGCGGAAGTACCTTCGTTGGAGCTGGTACTGTTTTAGTTATTCCTTCACCGGATGTTACTACCACATATTTTGCCCGTTGGGAAAATCCTTGCGGCCAAACTACCTGTGTAGATGTTATTGCTACAGTTATTCCGTTGCCAGAAGCCCCATTAAGCGTAAGTTCTAGTGCCACAACCATTTGTGCCGGTACTGGCTCTATTACACTTACAGCCACCGGAGGCTCCGGACAAATTTTACGCTGGTATTCAGGAAGTTGTGGCGGAACATTATCGGGAGCAGGTAATCCTATCACCATTCCTGCTCCAGCAACTTCGACAACTTATTTTGCCCGCTGGGAAAATTCATGCGGAGTGTCCAGCTGTGCTTCCGTTAGCATTACCGTAAATCCTCTACCACAAAAAGTAACTTCAATTACGGTTGATACCAATAATTTTTGTTATAATTTCCCGGGTACCATTACCCTGACCGCCGTGGGTGGATCAGGAAGCACGCTTAAATGGTCAGCAGGAAATTGTCAGGGGACCGTTCTTGGAACAGGGCCATCCATTGTAACAGACGCTCCTTCTGTCACGACCAAATATTATGCCTGGTGGGAAAATTCATGCGGGCCTTCACTTTGTGACTCAATTACCATCAATGTGTTATTACCTCCCACTCCGCCTCTTTCGGCAAGTGTTAATACCCCGGCGTATTGTCTTGGAACGGTCAATACCATCACCTTAACCGCTACCGGAGGTTCAGGAACCACATTGAAATGGTACAAAGGATATTGTGGAAGTCCCCAGTTGGTTGGTACAGGTACAACTTTAACCATACCAGCTCCAAGCAGCAATACGATGTATTATGCACGTTGGGAAACGACTTGCGGATATACAGTTTGTGTAAATACGGGGGTAACAATTCATCCACTTCCTACTGCATCTTTCACAGGTTTAGGAGGAAGCTATTGTATTAATGCTACTCCGGTAACTCTAACCGGAAATTATCAGCCTTCCGGTACATTCTCAGGAAATCCGGGCGTAATTGACAATCTGAACGGTACGGCAACTTTCAATCCCGCACTTGCCGGAGCTGGTGGCCCTTATACAGTAACTTACAGTTATACAGACCCTAATGGCTGCTCATCTTCTGCTTCACAATCAGTTACGGTTAGACCTCTTCCTTTCGTAAATTTTGCCGGATTGGCCGCACAGTATTGTGTAAATGCCAACCCGATCAGTCTCACAGGAAATCAAGCTCCTTACGGTGCTTTCAACGGATCGGGCATTACATCCAGTTCAAATGGCGTGGGGGTTTTCAATCCTTCGGTAGCAGGTGTTGGTGGTCCTCATAGCATAACCTATAGTTTTACTGATATTTACGGTTGTTCAAAGGATACCACAAAAACGACTATGGTTAATGCGTTACCTACCGTAAGTATTGCCGGTCTTGGAACAACCTACTGCATAAATACTCCTCCGGTTACTATTATTGGCAGCCCCGCCACAAATGGATTTTTCGGTGGCCCGGGAATTACCAATATTGCCCCAGGACAGGCTGTATTTGATCCTGCTATGGCTGGATTAGGTGGTCCCTATCAAATTACATATTCGAATACCGATGTAAACGGATGTTCCAATATTGCTGCGGTGGGCGTAACCGTATTTGATATTCCAAGCCTTAACTTTACCGGATTGCAATCCAGTTATTGTATGAATGCTCTGTCATCAACACTTATTGGGAATATGGCACCCGGAGGTACGTTCAGTGGTCCTGGCATTACACCCAACACCAATGGTACAGCCATTTTTAATCCATCAACAGCAGGTGCAGGAACCCATACAATCACGTACAGCTACACTGACCCCAACGGTTGCGGAAATACTTTTACAAAAACCACAACCATATTACCCATTCCAACGGTAGATTTTACAGGATTAAACACAATTACCTGCCTAAATGCCAATACGGTTTTACTTACCGGTAATCAGGCACCTTTTGGATCATTCACAGGTCCCGGAATTTCAAATCTTGCCAATGGAACCGCAACTTTCAATCCGGTTTCTGCCGGAGTGGGTGGACCATTTAATATTACCTATACTTATACAGCCTTAAACGGATGTACGAACAGCATAGTAAAACAGACAACGGTTCCAGCCTTACCCACCCTCAATTTTACTGGCTTAAATCTCTCATATTGTATAAATTCGACGGCCGTTACCCTAACGGGTAATCAAGCTCCCCAAGGAACTTTTACCGGTCCTGGAATCACTGATAATGCGAATGGAACTGCCCAATTTAATCCAACCATGGCAGGCATTGGTACACACACCATTACTTATACGTATACAGACGTAAACGGATGTACCAACACAAAAACAAAAACCACCACGGTCAATTCCTTACCATTACCCACAATACTTGGATTATTACCAGCATATTGTGTCAATGGAAGCACTGATACCATCACAGGAAGTTTTTATCCATTAGGAACCTTCACCGGTCCCGGTATTACGGATTTAGGAATCGGTATGGCCATTTTTGATCCTGCTGTAGCAGGAGTTGGTGGACCGTATGACATTATTTATGAGTATATCGATTTTAATGGTTGTACCAATGATACCACATATCAGGTAACAGTTAATGCAGCCCCCTCGGTTGATTTTAATCCTTTCCTGCCGGAGTATTGCATTGATGCAGTGGCAGTTCTCATTGCCGGAAATCAGGCACCGAATGGAAGTTTTACCGGACCCGGAATCTCGGATCTGGGAAATGGAACAGCCATGTTCGATCCGGCTGTTGCAGGTGCTGGCATCAAATCAGTTACTTATTCCTATACTGACCTGAACGGTTGTACCAAAGACACAACGAAGACTACTACAGTGATTGCCTTACCGGTTAAGCCCTCACTTATCACCGTTGATTCCAATAATTACTGTGCCAATACGGTTGTTGATATTATGCTTGTAGCCTTTGGAGGTGCTGGAGATACACTCGTTTGGTTCGAGGGTAGCTGTGGAGGAACGCTTATCGGTGGCGGAAATTATCTCACCATCCCAGCCCCAAATGACACAATAACCTATTACGCCCGTTGGGAAAATCAGTGTGGAGAGTCCGAATGCGACAGCATCAAGATTTTTGTAATTCCTACCCCTTTGGCTCCAACAGTCACCTTGGTTGATACCAATAATTTCTGTGCCGGAACTGTTAATATCATCACATTGACTACAGAAGGAGGAATTGGCTCTACATTAAAATGGTTTAAAAACGACTGCAGTGGTCAATATGTAGGACAGGGTCAGCCTCTGATCATTACTGCCCCTATGGATACCACAATTTATTATGCCCGTTGGGAAAACGAATGTGGCGTATCAGAATGTGACTCTGTTATCGTTAACGTAACTCCACAACCCATTATCCCGCTTACCGTTTCTGTAGATACCTCCGGTTTCTGCATTGGTACAATAAGCGACATTACCCTTACAGCCACTGGCGGACTTGGCGATACGCTGCAATGGTACGCTTATGCATGTGGCGATTCATTGGTCGGCACTGGTACGCCCTTAACCATTACCGCTCCTGACACAACCACCGTTTATTATGCTCGCTGGAAAAATAAATGCGATAATACCAGTTGCTTATCCGTGGAAGTAGTGGTGGTGCCAGAACCTGAAAAAGTTGATAGCATCAGTGTAGACCAAAACGATTTTTGTGCTGGTGTGGTAGGAATAATACAATTAAGCGCCAGTGGCGGAAGTGGAACAACACTCCAATGGTTTAAAAATTCCTGTGGAGGAACTCTTATTGGAACAGGAACACCGATACTAACGAATGCACCGAGTGATACCGCCACATATTACGCCCGGTGGATTAATATGTGTGGAGAAAGCGAATGCGACAGTATTGTCATCAATGTACGTCCACAAGCACGACCTCTTGACTCCTTGTCTGTTGACACCAACTTTTTCTGTATCGCATACAACGGATTAATTGCATTGACGGCTCATGGCATTTTTGAAACAGGAGATACCGTGCAATGGTTCGAAGGTGGATGCGGCACAACGCTGGTTGGAACCGGAATAAATTTAAGTTTACCGGCTCCCGATACAACGACCCGTTACTTTGCCCGAAATGTAAATTCATGCGGTGAATCGGTTTGTTTACAGATTGATATTGTTGTTAATGAACCAGTTAGTCCCGTAATGCTAAGTCTGGATACCCTCTGGGTTTGTCAGGGCTTCACAAATCCCATTACGCTAACTGCTATTGGAGGTTCCGGAGATCAGGTTGAATGGTATACTGACAGTTGCGGAGGAACACCGGTAGGAAGTGGAATAAGCATAAGCATTCCCGCACCAGATACCACCACTACCTATTTCGCCCGCTGGGAAAACTATTGTGGTGAATCCGAATGCGACTCCGTTAAGCTTTATATTCTGGAAATCCCAACTGCACCGGATACGATTTCGGTTGATACTAATTATTACTGTGCTAATTCAGTAAATTTCATAACCTTAACAGCGATTGGAGGCTATGGAGATACTATTTCTTCCTATGGTGAAACGGTTCGTTGGTTCAGAAAAAACTGCAATGGAACGATGATAGGAACCGGAGTAAATCTTACCATTCCTGCACCGGTTGCTTCTACCTGGTATTTTGCCCGTTGGGAAAACGTTTGTGGTGTTTCAGAATGTGATTCATTCCGCGTAATGGTACATACTGCAAAACCGGTAGACTCCATCACTTCCGATACCAATAATTTCTGTATTGGTACCGTTACCAATCTTACACTCACGGCTTACGGAGGTTATGGCGATTTAATTCGATGGGCTAAAATAGTCCAAGGCGATACCATTAATATTGGTATCGTAAATCCCATAAACATTCTGGCTCCGGATACCACAACCATTTATCTCGCACGTATGGAAACCTATTGCGGTAATTCCGCATGGCGCTCGATAAAAATCAAAGTAAACACTCCTGTTATTCCGGATGCCTTATTTGCGAATCAGGATACGATATGCTCTGATTTTGCAGGGCCACTGGTTCTTTGGGGCATTGGTGGAAATGGAGATTCGTTACGCTGGTATGCCAATGGTTGTCAGACAGAAATTATAGCCACCGGTGACACGGTAAGTATTACGCCTCCAACAGTTACTACAACTTATTATGCCAATTATGAGAATATTTGCGGCGTAACGGATTGTAAAAACATTACAATTCGCGTAACTACAGCACCTGTATTTACAGCGGGTACGAATGATTCGGTGTGTGAAGGATTAAACTATACCTTAAAAAATGCCAGTGTTATTAACGCGGATAGTGTTTTATGGACAAGCAGTAATAGCAATGGTAGCTTCAGCAATCCACGAATTATCAAACCCGTTTATAATCCTGGTAATATAAATATCAGCACAAAAACCACAGATCATCTCATTCTTTGGGTGTTCGGAAAATATCCTTGCGGAGTTTACTCTGACACTTTGAGTCTTGTAATCAATCCAAAACCAGAGGTCAGCCTGACTCCACCATTACCGGCAATTTGTCAGGATTCGAGTATTATGCTAACGGCCAGTGGCGGAGCTGATTACAAATGGATTCCACCACAGTCACTGGATACCGCACGTGGTCCGGTTGTTATAGCCAGTCCGGCTGCAACCATTGATTACGAGATAGTTGGCATATCATCTTCGGGATGTCTTGACACTTTGGAATTTACACTAACAGTGAAGCCAACGCCCAAACTCGATTTAGGCGATGACCTCTACCTCTTCTCCTGTGCACCGATTACGCTCGATGCTGGCGGTGGAACAGGTTCAGAAAGCTATGAGTGGCAGGATGGAAGTCAGCTCAGATATTTCCGTGCAATCGAAAACGGAACATATTGGGTAAAGGTTTTCAATGATGGTTGTGCCATTATTGACACAATTACTATAGAACTTTGCCAGGGCTATTTATATCTTCCCACAGCATTTTCGCCCAATGGTGACGGAATGAATGAAATATTTAAACCAATCACCAGTGATCCTTCTGTTAAATTCCATATGTATATTTATGATAATCATGGACAACTGGTCTTCGAAACGGATAACGTTGATGATGGCTGGGATGGAACCCACAAAGGCCAGAAATGCCCCGCTGCTTTATATGTTTGGATGATACGGTATCAGGGAAATAGCAATACAGCACCTGGTGCTGAATATATCGAACAAGGAAAAGTTTTCCTTATCAGATAGCATATTTAATGTCGACTTTAGCGTCGCTGGCTGAGGCTGGCGGCGCTTTTTTTTGACTCATACGTATTACTTTAAAACAGGATTTCTTGCTTTTAAGGAAAGCAGCTACCTTTGTGATCACAAACAGCTTAAACAAAAATGACACAACCGCCCCGCAATATACAACCCCGGATTCATGATTTAATGGGTGAACTACCCACAGCAGCTAACCTTCCTGCTAATTTTCGTTTTCTTTCCCCTGAAAAAATTTCCCTTCCAAATAGCATTCCTTTATATGTTGTACAAACGGGTTCATATGATTTTTGTCAGATTGAAATTGGTATAAAAGCCGGTACATGGTATCAGAATAAAAAGCTACAAGCCGGTTTTACAAATATGATGCTGATGAAAGGTTGTAAAGGAAAAACGGAATCCGAAATCTCTGAATTTATTGATTATCGGGGAGCCTATCTTATTCCTTCTGTTGATCAGGATTTCGCATCCCTCAGCTTATACTCCCTCACCCGACACTTAAAAGAGCTTTTACCACTAATGTCGGATATTCTACAACAACCTGATTTCCCAGAATCGGAATTTACAATTGAACGAAGTAAGGCTAAACAACGCTTTCAGATCGATTTGGGAAAAGTTGATTTCCTCGCGCGCCAGGAAATGAGCCACATGGTTTATGGCGATAATCATCCTTATGGACAGATAGCTTTACCTGTGGATTATGAGCAAATTCAAGCCTCAGACCTCCATGATTTTTATAAATATCATTACCACAATCGCATTTCTTATATTCTTGCATCCGGAAATATTAGTGATGACGTTTTAAACCTAATCACGCAAACTTTTGGCGGATCCGGCATTGAAAATCAAAACCCAATTATAGAACCGAATAAATCATTCAACAATGGTTCCCCCTATTTCAGGCATATTCCAAAAGCAGGCGCTAGTCAAACAGCAATACGTTTTGGTAAAAGAGCCCCTACAGCTCAAAATCCGGATTATTCGGGCCTTAAAATTCTGAACGTCATTCTGGGTGGATATTTTGGTTCCAGGCTGATGATGAACATACGGGAAGACAAGGGTCTTACCTATGGAATAGGTTCTGCCTATCAGCCGATGCAACACGATGGAATGCTTATCATTGCTGCGGAAGTGAAAGCCGAAAACACTGCCCTTGCCATACTGGAAACCAAAAATGAATTACAGAAACTTTGTGAGAATTTAATAAGCGAAGAAGAACTATATCTGGTTAAAAACTTCATGGCTGGTGATTTCTACCGTAGTATTGACGGACCTTCAGCTATTGCTAGTCGTATACGACAAATAATCCGGTTTGATCTTCCAAGCGACCACTTTATTAACCACTTACAAAACCTGTATCACATAACTCCCAAAGATATTCTTAACCTTTCACAAAAATATTTAAAAAGTGAAAGTTTCTATAGTATTGCTGTTGGCGAATACCAAGATTAATCGCTTTGCGTTAGAACATTATGAAGACTGCGAAAATCTTTCTGTTATTATTGCTGATGCCGCTTGTGGGATTCTGTCAAATGAAGCCTGTGAAATTGACCTGCGTACTCATCAATGATGACGGAAGCGTCCTGCTAAACTGGTACCCATATTATAGCAGCCCTGATTTTGCACGTTATGAAGTATATTATTCAAACAATCTTACGACACCGTTTTTAAAAGTTGCCGAAATAACAAACCTGAGTACAGTATCATACCTGCATCCGATTGGCGTAAGTGGCGGTCAGGCGGCGCACTATTTTGTAAAAACAGCTGCTTTTTCCGGACAAGAAATTAACTCTGACACCTTATCGGCCATGTTGCTTCAGGCCAGTGTACAACAACAACAGCGAAACATCCTGTCTTGGAATGCTATAAAAACACCTTTGCCACCCACAGCAAGTCATAATTATCAGATTTTCAGAAAATACGGAAACCTGAGTTGGGATCTTATCGACTCTACACCAAACCTTACGTATGTTGATAGCATCTACTCCTGTTCTGTCGTTAATTATAGGATTGTGCTAATGGATTCGGCATGCCAGTCATCGTCAACAACAGCCATAGTACCGCAAGACATTCTTCAACCCGCCACCCCCCGTTTAGACAGCGTAAGTGTAAACTCGTTAGGAAACGTTGAATTAGGGTGGTCGGTTAGCAATGCTCCCGATTTGGCGGGTTATTATATTTTTAATTTTTTCAATGGGATTTGGGATACATTAGCTATTATAAACAACACATCAACTCACTTCTACACCGATTTACTGGCAAATCCACTAACAACATCCGCTCAATACGCCGTAGCAGCATACGACCATTGTGGTAACACCAGTGGAGATCTTGGTATTCCTCAGTCTCAAAAAACAATACTTTTAAATTTGCCACAACCCGATGTATGTTTGGATAAAATTGAACTCTCATGGAGTGCCTATATTAATTTGCCAGGCCAAGTAAGTAACTATACCGTATTTATCAGAGAAAATAACGACAATTTTATTCCTGTCAGCATTGTAGCGGATACTGTTTATAACTATACTCATACCGGACTGGAACATAATATTGTTTATTCCTATTATATTCGGGCGAATTCAAAAAACGGAACACATTCATCCTCTTCGCCCATTCAAAGTCTCAAAGTCATAAAACCCGGCTTGCCCGACTATTTTTACATCGCCAATGCAACCGTAGAAAAAAATCGCAGCATCCGGCTTAAACTTTTTCCAGATTCAACTGCCAATATTAGCCATTATGAGCTGATGAGAGCCCAGAAAGCTGAAGGACCATATATAAGTATCAAATCATTTGAGCCACCCGCCAAACAAATAACTGTTTACGATTCTTCAGTAAATGTCGGCCGCTTTGCCTATTATTACCAGTTTTACGTCTACGATAGTTGTGGTAACCTTTCAACATTTTCTAACCTATTCAATACCATACTTCTTAAAAATTCTGAATCAGAAACCTCCATGTTTGAATGGAATATCACCAAAGGATTTGATGCCGAAAACGGTGCTTTTGAGGTTTATAGGCTTGAAGGTGATTCATTAATCCTTCTGGCCATTCTTCCTCCTGACAATTTATCCTTTACCGATCCGGATTTTGTTCCGGCTAATTTTGAAGAAACACGCTATTATCAGGTAGCCGGTGTTGAAAATCCCGGAAACAAATATGGTTTTAAAGAAAAAACCTGGTCAAATATCCTCGCATTTGAACCCGAATTTCAGTTCTATCTGCCCAATGCATTTACACCAACCCACGAATCCAATAAAATATTCAAGCCCATTGCATTAGCATATACTGAAAAGGATTATTACATGGCTATTTTTAATCGATTTGGCCAACGAATTTTTGAAACAACCGACTTCCATGAAGGTTGGAACGGAAAACATAACGGCAGATTGGTGAATAGCGGCCCATACGCTTATTACATCAGGGTACTATCCAAATCAGGCAAATATCACATTAAAACAGGACTTATTATATTACTTGATTAATTGATTCTCGAAACCTTAACAAAATTTAACCTCTAAAACCTTCATTTTTTATACATTTGCAAGCCTAAACGGCAAATCATGGCTTTTTCATTAGAAAAATTTTGCGGCGAGGGATTGACTTACGATGATGTCCTTCTAATTCCCGCATATTCAGAGGTTTTACCTCGAGAAGTGGATATTTCTTCGAGTTTCTCAAGAAATATTCAGGTTAAAATACCCATTGTTACAGCTGCAATGGACACTGTTACCGAATCAGGTATGGCGATAGCTATTGCCCGTGAAGGCGGTATTGGTGTACTACACAAAAACCTCAGTATTGAGCGTCAGGCGCTGGAAGTAACCAAGGTAAAACGTGCCGAATCAGGCATGATTATCGACCCCATTACACTTAAAGCTACCGCTTTAGTTTCTGATGCTTTGGAAATTATGCGGGAGTATAAAATCGGTGGAATTCCTGTTGTTGATGAAAACCATCTGCTCGTTGGAATCATTACCAACCGCGATTTACGGTTTGAACGCAAACTTGGTCGTCCGATTGCCGAAATCATGACCAGAGATGTAATCACTGTTGCCGAATTTACCACCTTTGAAGAAGCTGAAGAGATTCTGCAGCAACATAAAATCGAAAAACTACCCGTTGTCAATTCCGAAAAAGTACTCATCGGGCTTTTGACTTATAAAGACATCATTAAGGTTAAATCAACGCCTAATGCATGTAAAGACTCCAGTGGCCGACTTCGTGTTGCCGCTGCTGTAGGAATTTCGGGAAACACTTTGGAAAGAGTTGAAGCATTGGTTGCCGCCGGAGCCGACGCTATCGTTATTGATACAGCCCATGGCCATACCAAGGGTGTTACAGAAATCGTAAAGACCATTCGAAATCTTTATCCAAATACCGATTTGGTAGTTGGAAATATTGCAACGGCAGAAGCAGCACTGGCACTTGCAGAATTGGGTGTTGACGCCGTTAAAGTAGGTATTGGACCCGGATCTATTTGTACTACCCGCGTAATTGCCGGAGTTGGTGTTCCTCAGCTTTCAGCTGTTTTGGATGTTTATACAGCCCTGAAAGGAAGTGGTGTAAGCATTATTGCTGACGGCGGCGTAAGATACACCGGTGATATCGTAAAAGCCCTGGCAGCAGGAGCTGATACCGTTATGGCCGGATCTCTTTTTGCGGGTGTGGATGAATCACCCGGAGAAACAATCATTTACGAAGGAAGAAAATTCAAAACATACCGGGGAATGGGTTCGTTAGAAGCCATGCAACAAGGTTCAAAAGATCGTTACTTCCAGGATATGGAGGATGATATTAAAAAACTTGTTCCCGAAGGCATCGTTGGACGTGTACCTTATAAAGGTTCCCTTACGGAAGTTGTACATCAACTGGTTGGTGGATTACGTGCCGGTATGGGATATACTGGTTCTGTCTCCATTGAAAAACTCAAAGAAGCCCGTTTTATACGCATAACACAGGCAGGGGTGAACGAAAGTCATCCGCACGATATTATTATCACAAGCGAAGCACCTAATTACAGCAGATAACATAATACCAAAATCAGGACTAATAGATTGTTTTATGAAAGCAGCATTTTTAACCCATTGTATTGTAAACCGCAAAGCATTAATGCTTGGCGTTCTTTTAGTAGTTACAAGCCTTCTTTCGGCTCAGGATATTAACCAACAAACCCTCTTGAATATCGAAGGCGAAAAGATTACTGCCGGAGAATTTCTTAACATCTACAAAAAGAACAATATACAAACCGACGTTATTGATAAGAAGTCACTGGAGGAATATCTTGACCTCTTCATCAATTTTAAACTTAAAGTAAAAGATGCCGAGAATAACGGACTTGATACCGTTAAGGCGCTTCGTGAAGAACTGGCAGGATATCGCCGTCAGTTGGCACAGCCTTATTTCGTGGATGATGAAGTTGTTTCCGGTTTATTAAAAGAAGCCTATGACCGCATGCACTGGGATTTACGTGCATGTCATTTACTTATTCGTTGTGAAGCAAACGCTAAACCAGCCGATACCCTTGCTGCCTACAAAAAAATTCATGGAATTCGTGAACGCATTTCCAAAGGAGAGACCTTTGGTGCCATGGCTGAGCAGTTTTCCGACGATCCCTCTGCCCGTGACCGTGAGGCCAATAATCAACATCCTTTCATGAAAGGCAATCAGGGCGATTTAGGATATTTCACCGCATTCAATATGGTTTATCCATTCGAAACTGCTGCATACAAATTAAAAGTCGGTGAAGTTTCCATGCCGGTTCGCACACAATTCGGATATCATCTCATTAAATTAATTAACAAATGCCCGGCACTGGGTAAAGTGCAGGCAGCTCATATTTATTTCCAGATTCCTCCCAGAAGTACAAGGGAAGATAGTCTTCGGATTGAAGAGCATGTTGATTCGGTTTATCAAAAAATTATTGCCGGTGCCAGTTATACTGACATGGTTAAACAATACTCTGACGATAAAGGATCTGCCACCCGTGACGGAGTTCTCCCCTGGTTTACATCCAATAAACTGGTACCTTCCTTCATTGATGCCATTTACCCTTTAACCGATTCCGGCCAGGTAGCCAAACCGGTTCTTACTACGTATGGCTGGCATATTATCCGTCTGGTTGAGCGCAAACCAATTGGCAACTTTGATGAACTTAAAACAGAATTAAAGCAGCAAATTGTTCGTGATCAACGTTACGACAAAAGCAAAACAAGCGTTATCAGCAAATTAAAAGACGAATACTCCTTTACAGAGAATGTAAAACTCCTGAAAAAGATAAACAGTACCGTAAATGACAGCATTTTCGAAGGAAAATGGAAAGCCTCAGCAGCATCCGATCTTGGAACAAAAAAATTATGGTCACTGGCAGGAAAAGATTACACGGTAAGTGATTTTGCCCAATATCTTGAATCAACACAGAAAAAGGAAAAACCTGAAGCAACCGAGGTATACGTAATGCAGAAATTCAAAGCCATGACCGATGAAAAAATTATGGCTTATGAAGACAGTATGCTCGAGAAAAAATATCCTGATTTCAGAATGATTATGCAGGAATATCATGACGGCATCCTCCTATTTGAAATGACCCAGAAAAAAGTTTGGGAAAAAGCAGTTGCTGATACAACAGGCCTTGAAGCTTTTTACGAAACTGTCAAAAATAATTATCTCTGGGACGATCGGAAAGACGTCAGCATGATAACTATCGATAATCTATTAAACGAAAAAGCGGCTACTAAAATGGTAGAAAAACTGAATAAAACGATGGCCGGAGCAAATAATTCTGTGTCAGAACTTCAGGCCAATTTATCCGCCGATACATCCTTACTTATTAACATCAGTCGCGATAAATTAATTAAGTCGGAAAACGAAATGGCTGACGGGCTCAGCAAAGCAGGAAGTTTTGCTCAGAAGACCCTGAAAGGCGAAAACGGAAAAATCAGTCTGACGTATGTGTACCTTCACTCCCTTATTCCTTCAGAACCAAAGGCACTGAATGAAATAAAGGGTCTTGTTACCGCCGAATATCAGAATTATCTTGAAAGTCAATGGATTGATGAGCTTAAAAAAATGTATAAAGTTCAGGTAGATAAAAATGTCTTCGACAAACTTAAATAAGAATTAGAACGTTAATATTAGTGCCTGGGGTAATTTCCCGGGCACTTCATTTGTCAGGATATGGAAAAACTAAAAATTTGCTTTGTCATTTTACTCATCGCTACCATGGCAAGTTCTTGCTCGTGGTTTGACAGCAAACTTAGGCCTAATGAACGTATTCTGGCACGTGCCAATAAAGATTATCTGTACGAATCGGCCATTACAGACCTCGTCCCACCGGGAACACCAACCGCGGATAGTACTGCCATGGTTAAAAGTTTTATCGAAAACTGGATTCGCGACAGACTCATCATTAACGAAGCTGAAAAAAACCTCGCCGACGACAAAAAGGATTTTAGTAAACAACTCGAGAATTATCGTAATTCCTTGCTGACCTATTCTTTCGAAAACGACATCATAAATAAAAATCTTGATACGCTGATTACAGAGTCTGAAATTGAAAATTACTATGAGCAGAATAAAGATAATTTTATTCTAAAAGACAATATCGTTCGGGCTGCATATGTAAAAATTCTGAAAGACTCTATTAAAGCAATTCGGACTGCCCGCAAATATCTGGAAGCCGATACCATTCTCAGTTACGACCGTTTCGAGAAATTTTGTTTAAACCGAACACAAGGGTATCTTATCAGTTATACATCATGGTATCTCTTCCGCGATTTAATGAATCAGGTACCCATTGTAACGTATAACGAAGAAGCTTTTTTAAAAAACTCCAAGCTTGTTGAACAAGAAAGTGACATTTTTCTGTATATCATTCGCTTTTATAATTTTAAAGTCCGTGATGCCGTTTCACCTTTGGCATTCGAAAGACAAAATATCCGTGGTATCCTTCTAAATTTGCGTAAAGTTCAATTGATAAAAAAACACCGAGAAGATATTTTTACAAAAGCATTAAAAAACAAGAATTTCGAAATATATTAATTCCCAATCAATGAAAAAGGTACTATTTTTCCTTCTTTCCCTAGCATTTTCGATTACAATATCTGCACAGGACGAGCAATCAACACCCAAAATGGTGGATGAAGTTATCGCAGTAGTAGGAAGCAAAATCATTTTACATTCTGATATTGAAAATCAATACATTCAGTACCGTATGCAAGGATCGATTCGTGGAAGTGCACAAGAAACCAAATGTGCAATACTTGAAGGTCTGTTATATTCAAAACTCCTAATCAATCAGGCCGAAGTTGATAGTGTTGTTGTTGGTGATAAACAAGTAGATACTGAAGTTGATCGGCGTGTGCGATATTTCATTCAACAAATAGGTTCCAAAGAAAAGTTGGAAGACTATTATAAAAAACCTTTATTTCAGATTAAAGAAGATTTGAAGGAAATTATTGCCGACCAGATGCGGGTAGAAATGGTTCAGAACAACATAACAAAAACCGTCACCATAACACCTTCCGAAGTAAGAGCATTTTACAAAGCACAACCATCCGATAGTATTCCCATGATTAATACGGAATATGTTATAGGTCAAATTGTTAAAAAACCAAAAGTCAGTCTGGCTCAAGAAATTGAAGTCAAAGAAAAACTTCGTGCCCTGCGCAGACGTGTACTTGATGGAGAAAGTTTCAATACCATGGCAATCCTTTATTCAGAAGACCCGGGTTCTGCAGCAAAAGGCGGGGAAGTGGGATTATATGGCCGAGGTGAATTATATCCCGAATTCGAAGCCGTTGCATTCAAATTAAAAGAAGGTGAAATATCCGACATCGTTCAATCCAAAGCAGGATTCCACATTATTCAACTTATTGAACGCAGAGGCGAGTACGTTAATACCCGTCATATTCTGATTACTCCGAAAGTTTCACCGGATGAGCTTGCGAAATCGGCCACAATGCTTGATAGCATCTACAATCTTATTCAGGATGGAAGCATTACCTATGATGATGCTGTACTCAAATTTTCTGATGATCCCGGCAAAAATAATGGCGGATTACTAATTAATCAAGCGACTGGTACCATTCGTTTTTCTCATGATCAGCTCGATCCCAAAGCGCTTTATGTAGTCGATAAGCTTGAAGCCGGCAAAATTTCAAAACCCATTCCATATAAATCGGACGAAGGACAGGATGCTTATCGCATTCTCTATCTCAAGGAAAAAACAAAACCTCACCGTGCCAACCTTCGTGAGGATTATGACAAAATTCAGACCTGGGCTCAGGAACACAAAAAGGATAAGGTTATTGATACCTGGGTGAATGAACGAATTAATAATACCTATATCCGGATACAGGACGAATTTAAATCATGTACATTTAAATTGGGCTGGAGTAAATAAATCCCTGAAAGCACCGAATATGCAATATAAAAATGACGCTGAGGCAGTGAATGCACTCGCTGAGGTTCATATCAAGTTAAAAAAGGAGATTTCCAAAGTTATTATCGGGCAGGATGCTACCGTAGAAAATGTGCTTATTGCCATTTTTAGCAAGGGGCATGGATTGTTGGTTGGCGTCCCAGGACTTGCCAAAACATTACTTATCA
This sequence comes from Bacteroidales bacterium, assembly GCA_030656615.1. Lineage (GTDB taxonomy): Bacteria > Bacteroidota > Bacteroidia > Bacteroidales > TTA-H9 > JAUSOY01. The sequence goes on from JAUSOY010000063.1 coordinate 49,822, forward strand.
ATACGATAAGCCAGGTTCTGGGTTTAAAATACAATCGGATACAGTTTACTCCAGACTTAATGCCATCTGATATCATAGGCACTGAAATTCTGGATGAAAATCGCAAATTCCGATTTATCCACGGACCTGTATTTGCAAATATTATTCTGGCGGATGAAATAAACCGCACCCCTCCTAAAACACAAAGTGCACTTCTGGAAGCCATGCAGGAGAAATCGGTTACAGTAGCAGGAGTTCGACACGCATTAGAAGAGCCTTTCTTCGTTTTGGCAACCCAAAACCCCATCGAACAAGAAGGCACATATCCACTTCCTGAAGCACAGCTCGACCGGTTTATGTTTAATATTTGGCTCGATTATCCATCGGCCAGCGAAGAGCTTGACATTATTAAAGCAACAACCGGAACGCATGTTCCTGAAGTAAATGTTATTCTCAAGCGCGACGAAATTCTGTTTTTCCAAAATTTAATCCGCAAAATCCCCGTTACGGATCACGTGGCAGAATATGCTGTTAAATTAGCGCGGATGACACGTCCGGGTGGAAAAGATGCACATCCTTGGGCAAATGATTACCTGACTTGGGGTGCAGGCCCCCGGGCAAGTCAGTATTTAATTCTGGGGGCCAAATGTCACGCAGCCCTTCGCGGTAAATATTCGCCCGACTTTGAAGATGTTGATGCAATTGCCTCTTCTGTTTTGAGGCATCGTATCGTTAAAAACTACAAGGCCGAAGCCGAAGGCATTACCATTGATGCACTAATTCAGAAATTTACGGTTCGCTAAACGCATTTATTGTAATAATTGCATATGTTCCGGATATCTTGATTTATCGGGTATTTGGAACATTTTTGTAAATTGTGCTTCCTTTTAGTTTTTATTTCTCAAAACACATATTAAAGCCAATGAATAAAAAAATCGTATTACTCCTTTTGGCCATTTTGTTTAAAACTATACCAATGTCGGCCGATGAGGGAATGTGGCTGCCCATATTTCTTCAGAAATTAAACGAAAAAGAAATGCAATCGATGGGAATGAAAATCCCTGCATCTGCGATATACGATGTAAATAAATCTTCGCTAAAAGATGCAGTTGTCCTCTTTGGAGGAGGTTGTACTGCTGAAGTAGTATCAGACAAAGGCCTGATTCTCACAAATCATCATTGTGGTTTTGGTGAGATACAAAGTCATTCAAGTCTCGAAAACGATTATCTGAAAAACGGATTCTGGGCAATGAAACAAGACGAAGAGCTTGCCAACCCGGGACTTAGTGTATCCTTTCTTATCCGTATGGAAGATGTGAGTGCCAAAGTTTTAGAAGGCGTTAACCCTTCGATGAATGAACAAAAAAGGAAAGACCTAATAGCCAAACATATATCCAAGATAAAAAAAGATGCTTCCGAAGATAATAAATATGATGCGGCAGTAAGAGCCTTTTATGCCGGAAATGAGTATTATCTTATGGTTTATCAAGTGTTTAAAGATATTCGACTGGTAGGTGCTCCGCCATCAAACATTGGAAAATTCGGTGGAGATACTGACAACTGGATGTGGCCCCGCCATACCGGAGATTTTTCAATTTTTCGTATATACGCCAATAAAGACAATAATCCAGCTGAATATTCTAAAGATAACGTACCATACAAACCGAAAAAATTCCTTCCCATTTCGCTAAAAGGTGTCGAAAAAGGCGACTTTACCTTTGTGTTTGGATTTCCCGGAACCACTCAGGAATACCTTCCTTCGGATGCTATTCAAATGATTACTGAAGTGATAAACCCCGTTCGCATCGATCTGAGACAGACTCGTCTTGATATTTTTGGAAAATATATGCAGCAAAGCGACCAAATCAGAATACAATATGCAGCCAAAGATGCTGGTATTGCTAATGGATGGAAGAAATGGATTGGCGAAAACCGTGGTATTAAACGCCTTTCTGCTATCACAAAAAAGAAAGATTTCGAAGCAGACATGAACCACTGGATTGATAATCAGAATGATTCGCCGTATAAAGGACTTACAAAAGCATTTACTGATAATTATAAACCTCTGGCTTATTGGAAAAAATCAGAAACATGGCTGGTTGAAGCTGCCTATGGAATTGAAGCCTTGCGTTTTGTGCGTTCCTTTAATAGTTTGGTTGAATTGAATAATAAAAAAGATACCGACCCTGCTAAAATTGAAGAGCTTGTAAAACGTCTTATAAGCGGTTCAAAAGAGTTCTTTAAAGACTATAATTCCACAATTGATCAGGAAGTAATGATTGCATTGCTCGAAAAGTATCAAAATGCTTCGGCTGACATTTCTTATCCAGACATTCTTACCCAAATCAGTCAGAAATACGATAATAACTGGGAAAAATTTGCGGAAAAGGTCTTTAAAAAATCCATTCTCATTAATGAGGAAAAACTTCTGAGTGTTTTAGAAAACTATAAAACATCGGATGCAAAAAAAATCAGCAGAGATCCACTATTTAAACTAACCGAAGAAATTCTATCGCATCACCGGACAATCATTCTTCCGAAAACCAGGTTTTATGAACAAAACATCGACAGTTTGCAACGCGTTTTTGTCAGGGCTCAAATGGAATTTACGCCAACAAAGCGTTTCTATCCTGATGCAAATTCCACACTCAGAGTAGCTTACGGAAAAGTGAATGATTATTATCCCAGAGACGGAGTAAAGTATACACATTTTACTACGCTTGATGGCATTATGGAGAAAGAAAGTGCTGAAGTTTTAGATTATGTGGTAGAACCCCGACTAAAAGAATTGTATAAAAGCAAGGATTACGGCCGATATGCTGCCAGTGATGGCCGGATTCATACGGCCTTTACTGCAACCAATCATACGACCGGAGGAAATTCAGGAAGCCCTGTATTAAATGCTGATGGTGAACTGATTGGAATTAATTTCGACCGTAACTGGGAAGGCACCATGAGTGATTTAATGTATGATCCCGAGATGTGCCGAAACATATCACTCGATATCCGTTATTGCCTTTTTATCATTGATAAACTGGCAGGCGCTCACCATTTAATTGAAGAAATGTGCATCATGGATTAAATGGACATATTTATATTGATATTGGATAGTTCTATTAGGTTGTAAAGCGATAGAACTCCTGGTTATCACTTGTTAAAAAAAATATTACTATGAAAACCAAAGCTTTAGTTTTTATTCTGTTGAGTGTCGTCTTTTGGAGCTGTAAACCATCAATGGAGGCGGTAAAAGAAACCAAACCTCTTTATACAGCAAACGCTTACGAAGATGTTAGTCAACAGGAAAAGCAGATCATTGATAATATGATAGTAAGAAGACTTGATGTTATCAATCAACAGAAAAATGCTGAGCAGGCGAGTGATGAAGGAGGTCAGCAAAATGTCTCCCTCGATGATATCAACCGTAAATTAAAGTCCATTGATATGGAAATCGCGAATTATCTGAATACACCAGCCCGTGAGGTGTACTATAAAAACGCTTGGCAGAAAGCTGTTTCCGGATTATAGTTTTAACAAGACTATTTTAAACAGAGTGAGGGCGCAAACGAAACGTTTGCGCCCTCACTCTGTTTAACAAAAAACAATTATTTCTGAGCCTTGACCGTCGTAAAAGCAATAAAAATCAAATAAATTACCGCAGCCAAAGGAACAATAAAACTCAACAGAATTCCAAAATTATCGGCAATACTTCCAGCAAAAAGTGGTAAAATACCTCCACCAACAATAGCCATTACCATAAGAGCTGATAATTCGTTTGTAAATCTGGGCATGCGATCAATCGTAATCGAAAAGATAAGTGGGAAAATATTGGAGAATCCAAGTCCTACTATAACAATACCTGCAAATGTTAGATACTGACCTCCAAGAAGCATCATTATCAAGCCTAATAAGCCCATTAAAACAGAGATAACAAGAAATACCGGGGCTTTCATAAACCGCAGAATTGCCGAGCCAACGAGGCGTCCCAGAAAAATGGGAAGAAAAAACAAGGCCCAGGCAAAAACCAATCCCAGTGTTTCTATTCCGAACTTTTCTTTCATCAGCAAAGGCACCTGTGAACTCATAGAAACTTCAGCGCCCACATACACAAATATTCCAAAAACCATCATCAATACATATGGATTAGCTAATAGTTTAACACAGGAGGCAAAACTGGTAGTCCCAGCATCTGTGTCCCGCTTCTCCGGAATTTTTATCGAATAAATCCAAAGACTTGTAATAAAAATCAAAGCTGCATAGATGGGGAATAAAATGGTCCAGTCCATATTAAAAGCAACTGCTACTGCGGGCGGAAGTAAAAAACCCAAAGAAGAACCGATGGCCTTTATGCTCTGCCCGAGGCTCAGATTACTCGAAAAACGGCCTTCGCTACTTACATCACGCATTACTGGATTTCCGGAAACCTGTAAAACCGTTGCACCAGCACCCAACATAAAAATCGAAATCAATAATATCACGAAATTAAACTGATTGGCCTGAAAATTAGCGGATACTCCATACATTCCGGCAATAATCGGAATGATAAGCCCTAAAAAAGCAATCAGCATTCCAACAAGCAATGCACTCTTTTTACTATTGCGATCCTGGAAAATCCCGACCGGGATAGCCAGTACAAAAAACATGATAAATCCCACGAAAGGGAGTAATTGAGCTGAGAAATTAGACAGCTGGAAACTTTCCTTAGCAAGACTGACCATGGGAGACACCACATCGCCGAAGCCCATACATAAGAAAGCCAGAAAAACGGGGTAAACCGCTTTGTTCATCGATTTCGAATTTGTCATTGGTTTGGTTGATTAAGATTTAAAACCAAAGATAGAGAATCGCACGAAGAAGAAAAACTATTTCAAAAACAAGCCAACTTTTACAGCTCGATGATCAGACAAAGGATATGCTGAGTCTGGATTTTCCATCAGCAAATAGGACTCTTGGGTGAATTGTTTGCTGTAAAATATAAAATCGATTTGCCTACATTCCCGATTCGTTTTACTGAATCCCGTAAATGTGCAGCTATCGGCGAGACTATTTTCAGTCAGTGGTTTACTCATGGCTAAATCCTGATCAATTATTCTATTGATTTCAGATGAAAATGCCGAAGCATTAAAGTCACCGCATAAAATCACTGGACAACCACCGGTTATAGAATCAATCATCCGGGTTAATAATTGAGAGCTTATATTTCTTGCCCTTTTTCCGATATGATCGTAATGGGTATTAAAAACATAAAACGGACGCTGAGATTCTTTATGAATAAAAGCCGCCCAGGTACATATCCGCGGACATACGGCATCCCAGCCCAAAGAACCTGCTGCCATTGGCTGGGAACTCAGCCAAAAAAAACCAGACTTCCGGCACTGCACAATTGTGGAATCATACAAAACAGGACTGTATTCCCCAGCCACTTTCCCATCATCACGTCCAACTCCTTTATAAGAATATCCTGGCAATCCATCAAGTATGTCGTTCAATTGATGATGCAAAACTTCCTGCATTCCAATAATCACAGGCCTTTCTCCTTTCAACATCGCACTGACCGCTTCCTGACGATTTTTCCATGCATGAACGCCATCCTCCGGATTATCATAGCGGATATTAAAACTCATTACCGATAGTGATACCTGAGGATATCCCGAATAGGAACACAATACCATCAATGCAATAAAAAATATCCTTTTCATGGATTCACAATTTGATTCAAATGATTGATTTTCAAATCACGCCTGATTTCATCCAATTTCATGCCCTGATGCGCAAAGGAAATATACCGGGTTTCATTGGGTATAAGATCGAAATAATTGTCTGAAAAGATTAAGGAAGCATTAGTTATTGAAAGGCCGACGAAGCGAATCAATTTATGCGAAGACAAATTGATTATACATGAATCGCCAACGATTTTAAAAGAAGAATGAATCTCTGATTTCGAAAGGTTCAATTCCTTTGGCCGGGCGAAAAAAGTCACAGAACTGCAAATTTGCTTATCACCTTTCTTCAAAATCATTTTAACAAACGAATCATTCGATTTGATTTTGTTTCTAAAATAGGTGTGTAAATTGTTTGTAATCTTTTCAGAACCAAATCCTTTATGGGTAATACCAATGATATGCGATTCGATGAGATTTCCATTAAAATCGATCAATTTGAGTTCAAGTGAAGCCTCGAGCGCATTTTCATCATCTCTAATCAAATATACAACGGGTGAGTTATATGGATTTTCTACCGATAATAATGTGGGTTTGAAAGAGCGTTTAGCCTGATAATGAAAAGGCTTCCAATTTCCTGCATAATCGATTGAAGACCATGAAATAACCGGCCAGCAATCGTTCAATTGCCAATAGAGTGTTCCCATGCAATATGGCATGGCCCTGCGATGAGCTTCCAAAGCAATGCGCATGCCCTCGGCCTGAAGAATACCTGATACAAAAACATAATCCTGATTCTTGGCAGGGACATCAAAATCACTTTCCATGTACTTTCTGATAAGTTCAAATCCCCGGGAATGTTTTTGATGATTTTTAAAAGAAGTAGAACTTAAATCCAACGGTTTTGCAGAATCAAAACTTCCAAGAAAATCATAAACCGGAAAGCCCTGAAAACCGTACTCACTCATAAACCGCCCAACTTTTTGATTGTAAACTTCAAATGCTTGCTCACCCCACCAAACGCCCCAGTAATGACTGTCGCCGCTTTTAAGGCTTTCAGGATGTCCCCATCCGATTGATGGTGAACTTGACCAGTATGAGCGCTTAGAATCCAAATCCTTGATTACTCCAGGAAGAATATTATTGAAAATGTCATCATACGCCCGCTCAATAAGCTTCTCTTCACCCTTGGTATAACTAAGTTGTTTTTGCCAGCCCCAGTTCTTCCAGCCCTCATCCACCTCATTATTTCCACACCATAATGCAATGCAGGGATGATTTCTGATACGTTTCACATTTTCGATAGCCTCCTGTCGTACATTTTTCAAAAAAGCTTCATCTCCCGGATACATATTACAGGCGAACATAAAATCCTGCCAAATCATAATTCCCAAACTATCCGCCAGACGATAAAATTCGTCTTGTTCGTAATAAGCACCGCCCCAAACTCTCAACATATTCATTCCTGCAAGTTTCGCTGATACAAGATTTTGACGGATTTTATACAAATCATGACTAAAAAAATCGGATGGAATATAATTTGCTCCCTTCACAAAAACAGCTTTATCATTCACCAAAAAATAAAAAGACTCTCCAATAGAATCCGGTTTATTGATAAGCCGAATATCACAAATTCCAAATTCTGTTATGATGCGTTGACGGTGGCTTTTGTCTGATACTTCAATTATGGATTGATACAGATTGGCCTCTCCCATTCCATTTGGCCACCATAGACGGGGTTTTTCAATACTGATTTCCAATCGGTGTTGTTGAAATCCATCGCTCAATTTCAGATTTTTCTGAAGGTGAATGTTTAGATCGGAAATCTCAAGATTTAGTGAAACTTCCAAGGTAGTTACCGAATGCGTAGAAACATCAAAAATTACCATTGCATCACCAGAAGGAAGAAGACTTGACTGAACCCGGATATTTTCGATTTTCCAGTCATCAAAAATTTCCAGATACACGGGTCTCCATATGCCGCATCCTACAAGCCGCGGACCCCAATCCCAACCATATTGGTAAGGTGCCTTACGAGAAAAACCTCGCTTGTCAGGCAATTTATATGCTGAAGTACTTGCCGTAATAGAATCGTAAATGTGTGCAGGTTTAAAAAGAATACGCAATACATTTTCACCGGGATGTGCGAAGCTATTTACACGAATTCGCCACTGTCTGAACATATTATCAGCCTTAAAAATCAAACTATCATTCAGATAAACATTGGCATGTGTATCCAATCCTTCAAATACAATTTCCATATTTCTGCTGAGAGATGACTCATCCAGAAAAAAAGATTTCTGGTATTCCCAGTTATGTGACGAAATCCATTGAAGCGCATTTTCATTATTACCGGAATACGGATGCGGTATCATTTGATTATTATACAAATCGAGATGAACACAGCCGGGCACGGTGGCTTTCAACCAACTATCCTTTTGAAAATCAGAAAATTCCCAACCTTCTGACAAATCCATTCGAAGGGGATATTCTGACTTGGTATTTGAACAGGAGGAATTAAAAATCAATAATACAACGCAGAATAAAACAAGCTTATGAAACATACTAAGGTGTTTAAGCCCAAAGATACGAAGCAGCAATGAATTTATCCTTTTCAATTTTTATTACAAACCATTCGGGACTTCGAATAAACAGTTTTACAAAGGATACCCGGAAACTATGAACCGGTACAATTTGTATTCCTTTCACGAAGTGAAAAAAATAATTTTCAAAAATTAAATTTCCAAGAGTAAAAAAACTTAAAATTCAAATATTAAAATATAAATATTAATTACATAATATACTATTTTGCAGCAGATTTCAGTCATTTTAATAATAAATAACCGATGAATATTTTTACGTACATTTGAATTTGCTTAGGCGGTATGAGAACCCTTTATAATACATTGATGAGTGATGTCCGATATACAGAAGGCATCAAAAGTTGCATAAATTGTGGCACTTGTACAGCTATATGCCCCGCTGCCGAAGTATATAAATATGAACCACGAAGTATTGCAAATCTGGTTCAAACCAGAGATGAAACCATTATTGAAGACTTACTGAAGAGCGATACAATATGGTATTGTGGCGAGTGCATGAGTTGCAAAACAAGATGTCAGAGGAATAATGCCCCTGGTCTTATCATTCAGGCTTTGCGAACACTATCCATTGAAAAAGGTTACTTTATTCATTCTGAAAAAGGTCGTCAGCAATTGGCCCTTAAGCGAATGATTGGAGATTCTATTCTTGAAACCGGATACTGCGTTCACTTTGATAATACGCCGCATGATATGTTCCCGGAATCAGGGCCCATATGGCAATGGGTACAAAACAATCGGCAAAGTATCCTTGAAAAAATCGGACAAAATCTTTATAAAAACGGAGATGGCCCCAATCGAAAAATCAGTAAGGGTAATCTGGAAGAACTAAGAAAAATATTTGAAGTTACCGGTGGAATTGATTGGTTCAAAAAAATTGAAGAACAATCTACCAAAAAAGCGAACGATATGGTGATGAATAGGGGCAACCAATCGGATATTGATTCTCAATATTTCAAAGATATTTATACGCACAATGATCAAGAAAAACACAATCGTTAATAGAAGAAAATATTGGTCAAAGATTTTACCGGCATATGAAACAGGAAGGTAAAAAGCATATTTGGAGTAACTATCAGAAAGAAATAGCGGAGGATCGCTATTTCTATGTCCGTAGCTGTATTCGACAGACTTTTTTCCCTGGTAGCGAAAATACCTTTCTAAAAATACTAAGAGAGGTTCTTGGTAAAGATGTTCATGAAAGTCCTAATCATACCACCTGCACAGGGATTGGTTACCACTGCGAAGTTGTGCCTTTTGCAACAACACAAACCGTAGTTGCCAGAAACTTTGCATTAATGAGAGATGCCGGATATCAAAATTACACACCATCTTGTGTAACATCGTTTGGTATATATACCGAAATACTCGACACCTGGCAGCATTTTCCGGCTGAAAAAGAAAAAACCAGAGCATTTCTAAAACAAGCTACCGGTCGCGAATTTGAAGAACCCAACAGCTTAGCTCATACATCCGATATTATATATAAATTCAGGAACGAAATTGCTCAAAAGGCAAAATATCAGTTAATTAATTCTGAAACAGGTGAACCGCTGAAAATTGTAGAACATATCGGATGTCATTACGCGAAGATGTTTCCTGAAAAAAGTGTTGGTGGCGCAGAATATCCGAATGTTCTGGCCGGGATGATTGATGCATGGGGAGGCAACGTTATTGACTATCCCGAACGCCGGCATTGTTGCGGATTTGGATTTCGACAATATCTGATTCAGGCGAACCGCGGATATTCCATGTCGGCCTCAAAAAAGAAATTCGAATCAATGGAAGCCTACCAACCCGATTTTATTATCACGAATTGTCCTGGTTGCAACTACTTTCTTGATCGGTGGCAATATGTACTTGCCGAAACTGAACAAAAAACATACGGAAGCAATGGTTATGGAATCCCTGTATTAACGTACGAAGAAGTTGCAGGATTAGTCCTTGGCTTTGACCCCTGGGAAATGGGAATGCAAATGCATCAGATAGATGTGGAGCCTCTACTTAAAAAGATGGGAATCAAATACAATGCATCAGAAAAATTTAAAGGACCTCAGGGTCAGGAATTGGGATTGCCAGAATTCCCTGAACATGTCAAATTTACTACCCAATCTGACAATTGATTAATTATATGCGTAAAACAGTCGCTATTATCGGAGGAGGAATTACAGGAATGGAAGCGGCCATTCAAATTAATAAATTAGGCCATACGGTTCATGTTTTCGAAAAAGACGAAAAACTTGGCGGTCATGTGGCACAATGGGATCACGTATTTCCAAATCAGCGGAAAGCCAGAGAAATTATTAATGAACTCACGTGTCAAATATCAGAGGAAATAAATATTCACCTTTCTTCATTCGTAGAAAAAATATCACAAATCGACGATTCCTTTGTTATCAAATCCGATAACAACGAATTGAAAGCTGATGCAATAGTGCTCGCAAGTGGTTTTGAGCTTTTCTCAGCCAGTAAAAAAGAAGAGTATGGATATGGAATATTCGAAAATGTAATTACTTCTGTAGATTTGGAGCGAATGTTTGTTGAAAAAGGTCACCCGTTTATGCGAAACGGGGAAATACCACAACGCATTGCCTTTATTCACTGCGTAGGAAGTCGTGACGAAAAAGTTAAGCGCACATATTGTTCCAAAGTATGTTGCATCACTGCCGTAAAGCAAGCCATTGAAGTAAAGGAATCCATTCCTGAAGCCTCTGTTTACAACCTTTACATGGATTTAAGAATGTTTGGACCGGGTTATGAAGATATGTATCAAAAAGCCCAACAAAAAGGAATCACATTTATCAGGGGAAGGCTTTCAGAAGCCAGCGAAGTTGAAAATAATCGTATTCTCATAAAAACAGAAGACACACTTTCTTCGCGCCCCATCAAAATGACCGTTGATCTTATTGTTTTGATGATTGGGATCTCACCTTCTCTGGCAAACAATCAAATTCTATCCGATCTAAAATTAGAGCCCAACAAGGATGGTTTTGCGGAAATTGCCGATGATCATTTAAGCCCCACACATAGCAAAGTAAAAGGTGTATTTATTGCAGGTGCTTGTACTGGTCCTTGTTCCATAACGGATGCAATAAATGCATCCCGATCGGCCAGCGTAGAAGTCCATCATTACTTAAATCAAGTGTAGCATGAAAGACTTTGGATTCAGCCCGATGAAAAATAAAGTCCTTAACTTTGACGAACTCAATCATGACTTTCATCAGTGGATAGCAATTCAGGATTCCTCTTTCAATCTATGTATAGCCTGCGGAACCTGTGCATCAACGTGTAGCGCCGGAAGTTATACACATTTCAGTTTTCGGGAATTATGTAAGGATATCCGTTGGGGAAATGCTGAAAAAGCGATGAAAGAATCTGAAAAGTGTATGCTTTGCGGAAAATGTTCCATTGCTTGTCCACGGAATATCAATACACGGAACATTATTAAAATGGTACGAAAAGCTGCTAAAACAAGTCCTTTATGAGGTACCACCCTTTTGTTCTGCCATTTAGTTTTGGACTGGCATTCCTCTTAATCTACACTTCAATTATTTGGATTCGTTGGATCAATCGCTTGTCTGAAAATGACAAACAATTACTACGGAAAAATCTGTTTTCGTTTAATACTCTGGCGGCCATCAGGGAAGTTTTCATGGAAAGCCTGATGCACCGAAAAATATTCAGAAAAAATGTATTTCTTGGTTTTATGCATATGAGCCTGGCTTTCGGGTGGTTTATGCTTATTTTAATCGGTAACCTGGAATCACGTACCTACACAGCCGGAAGAATTAACCCACCGTATTTTCCTATTTTCTTCAAATTTTTCCGACACGATCTTGCTCCGTTAAAAAAACTTGAAGCCTATTTTGGATTCTGGATGGATTTTTTTCTGTTGATTGTGTTATTGGGTTTATCGTTGGCATTTATTAAACGTGCTCATAGTAAGGTATTAGGGATAAAAAGAACAACAAAGCATATAATCATTGATAAAATCGCACTGACATCACTTTGGTTTATATTTCCACTTCGGTTACTGGCTGAAGGTTTTTCAGCGGCACTGTACAAAACAGGAAACTTTTTAACCAGTTTTATGGGCGATGAAATATTATCCGGAATTGCTTCCCCAACTTTATACCTGCAAGCCTGGTGGGCTTATTCTATAGCTCTTGGAATCTTTTTTATTACGCTTCCATTTTCACGGTATATGCATATCCCCACGGAAATTCTATTGATTTTTCTTCGCAGATATGGAGTTAAAGAAAAAGAACAACATAGTTCGTTTACAAAAATCGAAATCAACGCGTGTTCACGTTGTGGCATTTGCATCGATGCTTGTCCAATAACGGCTCTCCCTGAATCATCTGAGACTCAGTCTGCTTATTTTCTGCGGGAAATGCGTTATGATAAGCCCACAAATAATCAGAATGAAAGTTGTTTGTTGTGTATGCGTTGCGAGGAAGCTTGTCCGGTAGGCATTGAAATAACACGCATTCGGGAAAATGAACGCAAAGAATATCAACTATTTGCCAGCGAAAGCTATAATTATCTGACTTCACCCAAAAATGCTGCAAAAGGAAAGGTGGCCTTCTTTGCCGGGTGCATGGGGCACTTAACTCCGGGGGTAATTAAAGCAACTTTGGCACTATTTAAGGCCGCAAATGTTAATTATACTTTTATTGATGAGGAAGGTAGTATTTGTTGTGGCCGACCTCTAATGCAAAACGGACAAACAGATGCTGGAATTAGCCTAAGACAAATAAATAAAGATTTAATTCTAAACAGTGGAGCAGAAATATTGGTTAGCTCCTGCCCTATTTGTACTCGTGAATTTATCGAACACTACGTTTTGGGTATTCCGGTGTTCCATCACTCCCAGTACATTCTTGAATTAGCGATGTCAAAAAAGCTGTCATTCAGGAATAATTCAACAAAAATAGTTTACCACGATCCATGCGAACTTAGCCGGGGACTGAATATAATTGAAGAGCCCCGACAATTATTGCGCCTTGCCGGAGAGTTAATTCACTCTCCGGAAAACTCAGGTAAACAACAATCATTATGTTGCGGGGGTAGTCTTGGAAATACAAATCTGAGTGCCAATCAACGAAAATCAATTGCCGAAAATACGCTGAGTGGAATTCTTTCGGATAAAGCCGACATTGTGGCAACTGCCTGCCCGCTTTGTAAAAAAAGCCTCGCATGCTCCAATAAGAACATAGAAATACTCGACATCGCCCAAATCATGCTTGAAGCACTAATTGCACCCAAGTTCATTCCGGAAAATACTGTAGAATCAACAAAAATGGAAAGTAATCTGACTTATTCACCCGAAATAAACTCCATCATTTCTGAGTAAAACGTTTGAATTACAAACCTAGCTCACATATAGCGTAAAGCCGGAATTTAAAACTAATTAGCGTGGGTGAAATTTGCAGAAATTAACGAATCAGGTCATATCAACCCAAGTAGTCTTTAGATTGATCTCATGCCCATCAGAAATACAATGAGGACAATTGGCATGGTTTTCGGTGAAGTAATAATTGCATCGCGAACATTTATATCGTTTCTCACGATATACCCTGACCGGATTTGAATTTGAATAAATAATTGCTGAAACAAATGGAGTAAATAAAACTCCAAATATCAACAACTTAAACCAATTCAAACCTTTTTTAAAGGAGAGCCAAGCGATGAAAATCGCTACCCCAATATAAGCGACAATTAATAAATAAATATCCATACCTCAATAAAAAAACAAAATTAGGACAAATTTCCATTTTTGAAAACAAAATTTCAATAATAAACCACCGGGTATAAAGATATAAAATTAATAAAATAAAAAAGCCATCCCGAAAGATGGCTTTTTTTATGTGTGCCTCTAGATTATTTTACAATAACTTTCTGAGGAGCAGATGTTTCGTTGTTACTGCTAACGACAAACAAGTACATACCAGGTTTATAGATATCAATATTAATCTGGTTCAAACCATTGTGTATGCTGTATTCAGCAACTAAAGCACCTAAAAGCGAATAAACTCTTAGTGTTTCAGCATTTTTTGATGCCTGAATTTTTACATATCCCTGAGCGGGATTTGGATAAAGATTGAAGGTCATTACAGGGCTGTTTTCAATACCAGTTCCCATTTCGCCATACACTTCGATGTTATCAACTTCCCAGGTAGCGGCTGCTGTGCTGTTGGAAGTGTATTTAAAAGCAACGCGAACATTACTTCCATTATAATCATTGATGTCAATGGTTCCCGAAGGAGTCCACACCCATCCACCTGCAGATAGATTCACCTGAAGCATATCCCAGCTAGCAGCATTTGGATTACCAGTACCACTATAATCTTCAGAAATCATCACCTGAAGAGGATCGCCAGTATAGTTTTTGGCGGTCTGGAACATCAGTTTTTCATTATGATAATTATTAAAATTAAGTGCTGGTGAAATCAGCCAATCTTCATTCTGAGCAGCGGCAGTTGAATAACCACTCATGCGTGCGCAAGCAGAACTTCCAACACCATAAAGCGTATCGATTGTCCATAATTGATCGCCGATAACACTAAAGGTTGTCCATGTACCAAACGTCTTATTATTGAAATTCTGACCATGAATCAGTGTAAGATTGGGAGTGGTAGCATTAGCAGAGGGTGTGGTACCATCCGTTTTGAAATTAACGTTTGAACCAGTGTTGGTATAAGGATAGATTTTGAAATAATACGTTTTATTTCCATCTAAACCGGAAAAAGTGTACGACTGAACACCTTGAGCTACGTTTTTCGCTCCATTACCATTTGAAAAATCGAGATCGTCGGCAACAGGAGTTCCATCAACAGGGGCTGTGATATTATTCTGGGTTGACGCTTTAATCAGATAATACTGAGGAAGCTGAGCTCCGGTAGCATCGGCCCAGTTAAGGCTTACAGAAAATGCGTTGGAAGTAGCAGCAAAAGCTGTCGGATAATTGGTAGGCTCTGGCAATGGGCCAGCACCATATGCAGTCCAGGTAATGTTGTCGATGGTTACCTGTCCCGAAGAAGTGTTTTTCTGAGTAAATTTAACTTTAAATGTTCCGGAAGAGTTCACCTGTATTGCGCCGCTATTTTTGATGATATTCACTTCGGCATTAGAAGTAACATTACCAACAAGAATATCGTTAACATAAACATCCAGATTTACATTGGTAGAAAATGCCTGCATATAATCAAAGCTTAATGTACCGCAACCGCCATTGATATTTCCAGATTCAACAGTCGAAACCGGGGTACGGGCTTTTCCAAGGGTTGGTGAAGGGGCTGCGATGATAATATCACCGCGGCACTGCCAGAATGACCATACCGATCCATCCTGACCGGTAAAGCTACCATCAACGTATGAATTGCTGGTAGGCGTAAAGTTGGCGAAATTTTCAAGTCCCTGGCCAATAAGATTGGTGGCACCAAGGACAAGCATCGCAAAAAAGAGTAAAAAAGTTTTCTTCATCGTGGTAATTTTAAATGATTTTAATTGAGTGCTATCAGAAAATATGAGTGTGGTGCCCTTTTTATTAAGGCACCACACTCACAAGGTATTACTGTACAATAAGTTTTCGGGTTAATTCTTCTCCTTGATCAGAAACAAGTTTCACAAGGTACACACCTTGGGGAAGGTGAGAAATAGAAACTCTGCTTCTTTTCGACGTCGTACTATATTGTGCCACTTTTTTACCAAGCAGACTAAAAATTGTAATATCAGCACGGTTAAAAGCATGATCTAAATTGATGAATTCCCTGGCAGGGTTAGGACTTAGCGTGAATGAATTAGACAAATTGCCAATAATACCAGGATTTATTCCAACGGTGATATAATCCGTTTTTGTGAGAGAATCAGAACCTCCGGCATTTGTAACGACCAGTTTAACATCCCATACACCAACAGTTGAATATAACACCAATGGATTCTGCACGGTACTTGTTGCAGGGGTTCCACCTTCGAAACTCCATTTATAAGTCAACGGACCCACGCCCGCGGTCTGATCAGTAAACTGAACAGAATTATTTACAACAATCGTTTGGTTATTAGCGATAAAACCAACTACTGGTAGAGCAGGAGGACATCCGGCACCCGGAGTAGCCCAGATTGTATCACCAGCAGCATTGATGGCGGCAAAAGTGGTACAATGCGTCCAATTTGCACCCAAAGAGTTATTCAAATTAGGGTCGCAAAGAACAAGTGAAGGACCAAAACCATCAGCTAATGAATCCCAAGGAGCAACATCATCATAAAAAACAGAGTCAACTGTTACACCTGCAGCATCTTTAATACGGATAAGCTCTCCGGAATTAGAAAGAGCACCACTGGTCCACTGTAATGCTGTTTTACCGAAAGTGCCCTGTATGGCTGATGCTTTATATGCAATAAGCAGATAATTCTGAGGAGCGATGGTAACATCTGGGAAAGTAAAAACAACACCTTCAGAAAATGTATAACCCAGCATGTTTACTGGATCAACTCCATTGTTATACAACTCAATAAATTCAAGGCTGTCTGTTCCGGACTCAGGAGAATTGTACATTATCTCAGTAATAACAATTTTCCTTTCAAGTGAAGGAGCTACATTTATATAAGCATCTTTACATTTGGTATGATTGCCAAAAGCATTAGTAACCGTCAAGCACACATTATACTGACCAACAAAATTATACTGGATTCCAGTAGGATTTTGAACACTGGCAGTAGGAGGATTTCCGCCCACAAATGACCATGCCCATGCAGTGGGAGCATTCGTTGATTGATCCGTAAAACTGGTGGTACTTCCAACAGCGACATTGATATTTGTGGCAACAAAATCAGCAACAGGAGCAAGACCAGCAACAACCGTAAATGCATTATCACTTTGGTCAAAAACTGTAGGTGCTGAAACAGAAGAAATCTTTACCTTATAATCACTGGCTGGCGTCTGTGAAACAGGAATAGTCCATGCGTAGGTTCCTGTATTTGGCGCAGAAGCAGCGATAACAGAAGGATTTGCACCCACTAGTTCGATTTTTACGTTACCGGTAATATTAGCATAATTCCATGTAATATTATGCGCTGTTCCCTGCATCCACTGTTCACCACCATTCGGTGAAACAACAGCAATACTTGGAGCTGGAGCAACATTATCACCAACAATTTCAAACTGATCGACATACCAACGACGGGGAGTTCCGTTACTAAGGTATTGAACGGCTATACGAACCGAGGTTCCGGAAATGGAAGAAAGGTTCACGTAACCTGATGAATCCCATACATCAGCGGCTGCTGGTTTCGTAAATGGAAGTTCAGTCCAGGTAGCGGTAGCAGGGCTACCTGTTGTGTAATTCGTCGAATATTTCAGTTTAAGTTCAGTATCATCAATGCCATATTTCCATTGACTGAAGAACATCAGTTTTTCGTTGTAATACGTATTCATATTGAGGGCAGGGGAAATCAGCCAGTCATCACTGGGTACATTTTCCTGATAACCATTTATTTGCGCGAAATAAGAAGTTGCCTGAGCTCCTCCTCCAACAAACAAACCCCAGTCTTTATCCGAGGCCACACTGAAGGTAGTCCACGGAGTAAAAGCATTATGTTCGAAAGTTTGTGAATTTACAAGAAACAAATTGGTAGTACCTGATGTAGCCGTCGGTACTGTACCATCCGTTTTGTAATTAATATTTGAACCTGTATTTGTATATGGATACACTTTCGTATAGTAAGTTGTATTTCCACTAAGGCCGCTAAAAGTGTAAGTTTGCTGACCTGGAGTAACATTTTTGTATCCCGTACCATCACTCATATCAAGATCATCGATGATGGGCACACCATCCACAGGTGCAGCAAGACTGGCATTGTTACTAACACGAACCAAATACCCGGTCGGGGGTTGAGTTCCGGTGGCATCGGTCCATCGAGGATAAATATGAAGCATATTTACAGCTGAACGTACAGCGGTTGGATAATTTGTAGGTTCGGGAAGTGAAGTTGAACCAGTTCCAAAATAGAAATTATCATAATAATTGAACCCTCCTGCAGCAACATCTGCATAAACACGAACTTCAAAGCGGAATCCAGTTGCACCTACCGGGGCAGGAAGAGTAACAGAATACTGCTGCCAGGCTGGGTTATCGGATGAATAGGTTCCGGGTCTGAGTTCTGTAGCATTATCCGCCATTGTTGCAGTACCATTTAACCAATAGGCCCAGATTCTTGTTTTAGCATTAACATCATTGTCGAGATACCAATAACTGATTGTGTAATTTGTTCCGGGAACAACTCCATTAACCACTTGCTGAAGTCTTTTTGAAGATGACTGAGCAGTGTGCTTGGCTGAATTTGAACCATTTTGAACAAAAACAGTGTTTTGATCAATAAATTCAGAAACATCCCATTGTGCAGGCTGGGTAGCCGTTGTCCAGGTTTCTAAGCTGGGATTGTTCATCATATTCTGAGCGGTAGAATATCCGGCCAGAAAGAGTAGAACGAAAGAGATAAAAACATGTAAAGTTTTCTTCATAATTGCTGTTGTTTATTTGGCTAATATCAAAAAGTGCCTTTTACTAAAGAAAAAAGTAGGCAAAGTTAAGAATATTTTATTGATCTAATAAGCCGCTCAGCCTGTTAGATGCTTTTTAATTGTTTTTAACAAATGAATGAAACAGTGATGATTGACAGATTAATTACGTGTTAAATAAATGTCAAATCACATCAACAAAAAACGCTGAAAAAGTCAAACCTTCATTTTCAAATGGACAGTAAAATGAACTGTTTTACTCTAAAATTTGCACTAACAACCATGTTATTTAATCCTTTTAAAACTCCGGGAGGCTCTAATATTGTTATAAAACACTAAAAAAACCGGCTTCGTTATAAAGCCGGTTTTAAGACAAACTTAAATTTGTAATAATGCAGAAGCAGGTGGTTTGCCACCAAACAGCATTTTCTCCGGATTTTCGAGCATCTCTTTTACTTTAACTAAAAAAGTAACAGATTCCTTTCCGTCTACTATCCGATGATCATATGACATCGCGATATACATCATAGGCCGCACGTGAACTTCTCCATTAATAGCCACGGGTCTTTCCTGTATATTATGCATTCCAAGAATACCACTCTGAGGAGGATTAATAATGGGTGTGGATAAAAGACTGCCAAAAACGCCACCATTGGTTATTGTGAAAGTGCCACCACTCATTTCGTCAAGAGACAGTCTTCGATTGCGGGCTCTCGAAGCTAAATCGCTGATTTGACGTTCGATATCAGCAAGCGATAAATCTTCTGCATTTCGCAGTACAGGTACCATCAATCCTTTTGGTGTACTAACTGCAATACCAATATCTGCATAATTGAAACGAACGATCTCATCACCATCAATCATGGCATTTAAACTGGGGATTTCTTTTAGGGCTATCGCTACGGCTTTTACAAAGAATGACATAAAACCCAACGATACTCCGTGCTTTTCTTTGAATTCCTCTTTGTACAACTTTCGTAAACGAATTATCTCACTCATATCCGCTTCATTGAAGGTTGTAAGCATTGCGGTTTCATTCTTTACTGAAACAAGACGTTGAGCCAATTTTACTCGTAAAGGACTCATTTTTTCCCGTTCTTCGTCGCGGGTAATTGGTACAGCAGGTCTTTCTGCGTCCCTGTTTTTAAGAAAAAACTCAACATCTTCCTTCTTAAGTCGATAATGTTTGTAAAATTCCAATAATTCTGACTCGCTTACTTCATGAATATCCATTAAGCGTTGTGCTAAAGGAGACAATTGCAACTCAATACTTTTTTCTTTTTCTGCAGTAGTCAATGGAGCTTTTGGTTCAGGCAGTCCTGGAGGCATATTATCAATAGACCCCTTTGCTTCCTGATGTTCTACTTTATCAACGGACTTGGATCCTGCATCTTTAGGCCCTGATTTTGATGGTGTTACGTGGGCAATTACCGATCCAACATCAACGGTATCGCCCGCCTGAGCCGAAATTTCAATAATTCCAGAAACCGGGGCTGAAATAGCCAGAGTAGCCTTATCACTATCGATCTCCACAATTTCCTGATCCTTTGCAACGTAATCACCTGATTGAACAAGCCATTGGGCCACAATAACCTGGCTGATTGATTCTCCCGGACTGGGTACTACTATATCTGTCATATCTTTTGAGTGATAATGGGTTATTTAATTTGTTGAGCGATTTCCTTGGCAAACGTCTGCCACTGATTTCCAATGCATACCATTCTGCATTCGATATCAAGTCGGGGACATTGGCATTGATGAAAAGCTTTATCTACAATTTTTTTCTGCTGGATAAAATGAAATTTAGAGGACCCAGTCGCCGGACTCCCCGATGCAGGTCTGGAAACTAATTTAAAATCGATTGCATCAAAATACAATTTCAAAAAAGACCAAACGCCCATATTTGCCGGCTCTTCTTGTACCCATAGCCAACGGTTGGCCAAATGGTATTTTTCTTTAAGGGCTATCAACTGCTTCTCCGGTAAAGGATATATTTGCTCAAGCCGAATGATAGCTACATTATCCTTTCCTTTTAACTCTTTCTCTTCAAGCAAATCATAATAAACTTTTCCAGTGCACATAAGAACCCGCTCAATCTTTTCTGGATCAGCCTGATAATCATCAATGAGCTCCATAAATCCTGTTTCTGAAAATGCTTCAAGTTCTGAAACGCAACGAGGATGTCTCAACAAACTTTTAGGAGTAAATACCACCAAAGGCACTCGGATATCGCGCTTCATCTGCCTTCTGATAAGATGGAAAAAATTTGCCGGGGTGGTACAATTTGTAATCTGAAAATTATTTTCTGCACAGAGACTCAAATATCGCTCCACACGGGCAGAACTATGCTCGGGGCCTTGGCCTTCATATCCATGAGGCAAGAATATAACCAATCCATTCTGAACATTCCATTTGTCTTCCGCACTGCTTAAAAACTGATCGAAAATAATTTGCGCCCCATTACTAAAATCACCAAACTGCGCCTCCCAAATATTGAGGGTATTTGGTGCTGTTAAAGCGTAACCGTATTCAAATCCAAGAACTCCGTATTCCGACAAGGGCGAATTAAAAATTTCGAACCGGCCTTTCGATTGAAGATGATGAAGTGGAACATATTTGTTCTCACTATCTTCAAGCGTTAATACCGCGTGGCGATGTGAAAAGGTACCTCTTTCGACATCCTGACCAGAAATCCGAATGTTATAACCATCTTCCAGCAAACTGGCATATGCCAGTTGTTCTGCCAGAGCCCAGTCAATACTACCAATTCCATCTATCATTTTCCGGCGTTCATCAAAAAGCCTTAATATTTTTCTAAAGAATTTTTTATCGTTCGGCAAGGTTGAAATTTGAATTGCCAGTTTTTTAATACTATCAACGTCTATACCTGCAGGTGGTGATTTGATAAAATCTTCATTTTCTGCACGTCTTATTTCCTGCCATTCTTCAGAAAGAAAACTGGTGATATGAGCTTTTTCAACCGTTTTACTATGGCTAAACGCTTCCTCCAGAATTTTATCAATTTCAGCTTCCAAAACCAAAGAATCTTCAGCGCTTATAAGTCCGTTTTTTAATAGCTCCTCTGCATATATTGCTCTTGGATCAGGATGTTTTTCGATAATTTTATACAATAAAGGCTGAGTAAAACGTGGTTCATCACTTTCGTTATGTCCATATTTCCGGTAACCTAGAAGATCAACAAAAACATCCCTGTTAAAACGCTCGCGAAATTCAATCGCCATTTGAATTGTATAAACAACAGCCTCAACGTCATCCGCATTTACATGAAAAACAGGCGATTGAACAGATTTCGCAATATCAGTACAGTATGTACTTGTACGACCATCGATGTAGTTTGTGGTAAAACCAATCTGATTATTCACCACAAGATGAATCGTTCCACCTGTTTTATAACCAGGTAATCCTGACATCTGAACCACTTCATATACAACCCCCTGACCGCTAATGGCTGCATCACCATGGATAACAATGGGAATAATTTTATCGTGATCACCGGCATAAACATTATCGATACGGGAGCGCACAATGCCTTCCACCACCGGATCTACGGCTTCCAGATGCGATGGATTTGGGCTTAGGCTCAGTTTAATTTTTTTCCCGGAAGCAGTTTCGCGCTGGGAGGTATAACCCAGATGATACTTTACATCGCCTAAAGTCAATTCGTCCTCATATTCAAGACCCTGAAATTCAGTAAAAATATCCGATATTGATTTATGAAGAACATTTACGAGGACGTTTAATCGTCCACGATGAGGCATCCCGATAATGAATTCTTCGATACCAAAAACGGCACCATTCTCAATAACAGCATCCAGGGCTGGAATAAGCGCTTCATTACCTTCTAATGAAAACCGCTTTTGTCCCGGGAAACGCTTATGAATAAACTTTTCGAACAAAACCGCTTCACTCAATTTTCTAAAAATCCTTTTTTTATCCGCCAAAGTATAGGAAGGAGTATTGCAAACACTTTCCATTCTCCGCCGTAACCATTCCTGAATCTCCGGCGTTCGAACGTAGGTAAACTCCACACCAATTGATCGGCAATAGGTTTTCTTCAGGTGATCAATGATAGCCGTTAAATTAGCCGGGCCAATGCCTATTTCGTTTCCGGCCAGAAAAGTTCTGTCTAAATCAGACTGTGAAAGACCAAAATTTTCAATATCAAGATTGGGCGCATACGCCCTGCGAACCCTTACCGGATTTGTTTGAGTAAATAAATGTCCTCTCTGGCGGTAACCATTGATCAGGTTAATTACTTTAAATTCATCGGGATACAACACTTCTGTTGAATTTCCGTATCGGCTTCCGGCAAATTCAAAGCCTTCGAAAAATTTACGCCATTGAATATCAACATTTTCGGGATTAATCCGATACGTCTGATACATATCTTCAATGGTTTCGGGATCAGAAGTATTGAGATAATTATAAGAATCCATCGTTTTTCAGGTTATTCAAACAAACATAAATATGACCCTCTTAGCGACTTTAAGGGCATCACTACTAACAAAGTCAAATATACGATTGTTCAGGATTGTATAGACGAAGTTCTCTTCCTATCTTTGATATTCCTTATAATTATTTCGATGCAAGCATTCACCAATCAAGAAATCAGCCTGTTGTTCGCTTCATTAAGTCTATTGGGTGCCGGACTGATTTTCTCTTTTTATGGTAAATCAAAACTTAGTGCACTTTTTATCGTGATCGGTAGCCTTGGAATGGCATTTTTTGCTGCTATTCTATCGCCCTGGCTACAGATGTGGGATGAGCAATTTCACGCTTTGGTAGCAAGAAATATGATTTCGGATCCTTTTACGCCCCGTTTATTTCCGCATGAACCAATCTACAGCAACCATAACGACTGGGCTTATACATACATATGGCTACATAAGCAACCATTTTTTTTATGGATTATGGGGCTTTCTGTATGGGCATTTGGAACAAATTATTTGGCAGTACGTTTACCTTCCATCCTGTTACACGCATTGCTTAGTTTAATTACTATGCGAACCGGTAAACTCCTTTTTGATCAAAAAACGGGAGCGTTGGCCGCTGTATTTATTAGTGTCGCACAATTTCCACTGGAACTATTATCGGGGACATACGCCACCGATCATAATGATTTTTTCTTTCTTTTTTTAATTTCTGCCTCCATTTGGGCCTTTGTTGAGTACCGATTCTATAATAAAACCCGCTTCATCCTTCTAAGTGGGATGTTCATTGGTTTTGCTGTGTTAACAAAATGGCTAACAGGGCTTTTGCTTTTCTCGGGATGGGGATTAATGCTACTGATTTTCCATGATGAGCGACGATCGCTTGAAAAGTGGAAGGATATCGTAATTGCAGCACTTATCGCAACCGTGATTTTTTTACCCTGGCAATTATATACATTACTTGCTTTCCCTATCGAAAGCAATTATGAATTCGCATACAATACAAGGCACTTTTTTGAGGTTATCGAAAAACATGGCGGGGATCTTTGGTATCATTATAATGCCATTTTTATGCTATATGGGAAACCTGACCTCATCCCTGTTTTTGCAATAGCGTCCATGATTCTTATGCTTTTTACGAGCAAGGATCGCAAAGTTTCGATGGTCTTGTTTGTAATGGTTTTTGTGATTTATCTCTTTTATACTATAGCAAAAACCAAGATGTTGGCATTTTGCTTACCAGTAGCCATGATAGTTTTTATAAGTTTTGCAAACTCGATGCTATTCGTTTTTCACTTAATTCAGAGAAAAATTAAATTCGGGAAATATCCGGCCTTCCTTTTATTGTTGATCGCTGTCGTTGGCTTATCATATATTTTCCTAAATATAAATCTGATCATCGATAATAACCGTGATGACAATCCTGATGAAGTATTGTGGCGAAAAACTAAGCAGGCGAAACAACAATATATCATCGACAATCTGGATGTATTATCGGAAGAGAAGTCATTAATATTCTGCGACTGGCCATGGGGCCATATCGCACTAATGTTTTATACGGGAAACGAAGCACACACCTTTATTCCGCAAGAATGGGAATTGATGAATATGGGCCGGTCGGGTCAAAAAGTAATTGTGATTTCCAGAAATAAAAGGCCTGACAATGCTAAACCCATACCAAATATCACCTTTATTCAATACGATTATTATAAGCAATAAAATTGCATAACTCCCGGGAATATTCTATTTTGGTTGACGCAATCAAAACACTTGGTAACAAAAAAAAATATCGTTGCCTGGCTATTTTTATTTCTGTTATATGCCGGTGTAACTGCCCAGAATCAACATCAAACTGAGGTTAGACAGAATCCCTTTGCTCGTTTCAAAAATCCTTTTCCACTTAAAAATCCGGAATTAGGACAGGTTCTCGATATCTGTCAGGATAATAAAGGATTTATATGGATAGCAGGCACTGAAGGCTTATTGCGTTTTGACGGAACACGCCAGAGATTATACCAGCATGGCACAAGTATGCAGCAATCGCTTCCTTCCAGTGAGGTTACATGCATAACGATCGACTATTTATCACGCTTATGGATTGGAACAAGTAAAGGATTAAGCATATATGACTATTCAAATGATGGATTTATTACGATGCTTAACGGACACGATTTCGCTGTTCCGGAGGATAGTCTATCGGTGCGGGCAATTCTGGCAGAAGGAGATAGTCTTCTTTGGGTTGATATGCTCAACGGCTATCTTTGGAAAATTGACATTAATTCATTTAAAATCCTGGAAAGATATTATCATACGCCAACCATTCAACCATACTACTATTATAGTAGTATATGGCGAAGCCCGGCAGGGAAATTATGGGTAGGAGGACGAGGTTTTGGACCATATTATCTGAATAAAAGCAATCAGCTGATACCATTATCAACCGGTGATACGCTAAAGCATCAAAAACGCGAAAGCGACGTTGCTGTTTTCTATACTGATGCAAAGGGTGTTTGTTGGGTTGGAGGACTGGACGGGCTATACCGATTCGATGAAAATTCATCAGAATTTACTAAAATGCTTGCTATAAGCACTTTTACGATTTGCGAAGGACCAAAAGGTGGCCTTTGGATCGGTACCGGAAGCGGGATTTTTCGTTTCGACTCTCATACCAATATTTTTGAATGGTATTTACACAATGAAGATGACCCACACAGCTTACCGGATAACTATGTTAATACCATGATGACCGACCGCACCGGAAGAATATGGGCAGGATGCAAAAACAAAATTGGCGTTCACGATTACACAAACTCGAATATTCGTTACTTTTTTCATATTCCCGGTCAGGACAACTCACCTGTTTCATCCTCAATAAGCGATTTAGAATTGGCCGATGATAAAACCATTTGGATTGGAACTGCTGATAGGGGACTTGATAAATTTGAACCTGAAAACCAAACGTTTACACATTACAATCCATCAAATGTCAGCGGCATGCCTTCATCAAATATTCGCTGTATTCTTAAAGCGGATGAAGGAAATGTTTATTGCGGATTTTGGTCAGGAAAAGGATTTGGTTTGTTGAATCCTGAAAAACGACAGTTTAAAAATTACAGTTTTGACCCAAAATCCCAAAAATGTGATTGGTACAATGATTTGGCGTTTGATAAAAATGGTCATCTTTTTCTGGGTTTTTGGGGTGCTCAGGGTTTACTAAAATTTAATACCAAAACAAATCAATTCGGTATTAGCCTAAAAGACAAGTTTGAAGATAGTTATTTCACGCGACTGATAACACGCTTATACCGCGACGGGGCGAATAATTTGTGGGTAGGAACAACCCAAACGGGTATCCATTGCTATTTCCCCGAACAAGACACCAGCTATTGTTATTATACAAAATTCAACCCATCCGGAGGATTCGGCAGCCCTATCGTACACGATATTATTCAAAGACCCGATGGGCAGATTATCGCCTCGGGAAAAGGCATATACTACCTCGACATTTGGTCCAACCAATTCAGACCCTTTGCTTTACCAGTAGCATACAAGAATGTTGAAGTGTTTTCCATGCTTTGCAGTAGCGAAGATTATCTTTGGCTGATGTCTGAAAAAGGATTATTGCTGTTTAATACACATGATTCAACTCTGACAGATTATTCACAACTTATTAATCTTGAATTCGGAGAAAAAAACAGCTCAGGAATTCAACTTCCGAACAAACAATTACTGTTGGGAGGCATTAATGGAATGGCAATGTTTCACTCGGATAGTATTTTCTTAAAAAGTAATTATCCGGGGATTTATCCAGTAAAGTTTAGCGTATTTGACAAGGCATTATTGCTGAGCTTTTCCAATAATCAACAGATTGAGCTGATGCATAATGAAAATTTTATCTCGTTGCAATTTGGTTCTGATTACTGGTATCCCGACGACCCTTTTGTTTATGAGGCCATTCTTCAAAATTTCGATCGCGAATGGAATATAATTTCTTCAGCTGATAAAAGTGTTAGCTATACCAATGTTCCTTCCGGAAAATACTATTTACGCATTCGGGCAAGTGATCATTATGGCAGGCCAGGCCCCGCTCAAATTATTCTGGAAATCACTATCAAACAACCCTATTGGAATACCTGGTGGTTTATCACCGCAATTGTAATTTGTGTTTTTCTGATTTTAGGGACTGTTTGGAGACTAAGAATTAAGCAGATTCAACAAAAGCTGACTTATCTGGAGAATGATCAGAAACTTATGAGGGTTCAAATGAATCCACATTTCATTTTCAATTCATTAACCGCTATTCAGAATTACATTTATACACAAAAAACACATGAAGCTGGTCAATATTTATCGGATTTTGCAAAACTCATAAGGCATATTCTTGATAATAGCCGGTATGAATACATCAGCTTGGAAAAGGAACTCGAAACCATTCAAATTTATCTACAACTTCAGCAACATCGATTTCAAAATCCATTCCAATTTAAAATTCAACTCATTCCGGACCTAGATCCTTCAGAATTTTATGTCCCTCCGATGATGGCTCAGCCTTTTCTGGAAAATGCTATCGAACACGGCATTAAACAAATGAACGAGAAAGGAGAAATCAGCATTACATACAAACTCAGTGGAAAGCTTATCCGTATGGAAATCACCGATAATGGAATGGGATTAACGGCTTCTGTTGCACAAAAATCACAATCCGGTATTCCAGAACACGAATCTGTAGCAATTGCCTTGTTTAAAAAACGACACAAAATTCTGCAGAAAAAACACAGACTCGCTATGTATTTCTCAGTCAAAGAAATATATGATGATAATGAAACTGTAATTGGCACCCAGGTAATAATAGATATACCCTACACATTTCAGCAACCCAAAATTCAATAAAAATGATAATCAGATCCCTGGTAATTGATGATGAACCCAATGCAAGAAAGGCACTTGTAAACATGATTGGTTTCTACTGTCCCGATCTAGAAGTTTGTGGTGAAGCCCAAAATGTAGCTGAAGGATATGATTTAATTCGAAAAATTCAGCCCGATTTGGTGTTTCTTGATATACGTATGCCCGATGGTACCGGATTTGAATTACTCCGAAAATTTAAGAAAATCACATTCCGTTTAATCGTTGTAACCGCGTACAATGAATATGCTTTAAAAGCAATAAAATTCAGTGCACTGGATTATTTACAAAAACCAGTAGACCCTTCTGAATTAATAAAATCAGTGGGACGGGCTAGATCTGCGATGGAAACAGAGGAAATGTTGGATCTTAAAATCAAAACATATCTCGAAAATATAAACACCATTCCACAGTCAAGAAAAATAATTCTTAATACTACTACAAATATTCATGTTATTGAAGTGGGTGATATTGTCCGATGCGAAGCGGATGAGAATTACACGATTATTTATCTGGAAAGCAGGGAGAAAATTATTGTTGCAAAAACCCTGAAGGAATTTGAAGAAATGCTGTCTGGTTATGGATTTTATCGCATTCATCAATCACACTTGATTAATATGCAGACCATAAGCTCTTATGAAAAAGGCAGGGGCGGAATTGTAGTTTTAAAAGACAATTCTAAACTTCCGGTTTCCGCGAGGCGGAAGGATGGATTTATTAGATGTCTTGAAAGTATTTAATCACAAATAGTATCTGAAACATTTGGCCCAGTAATATTGTCCATATAAACTATTTTACCTCGAATCGCACCACACAATATACACCCCACATTTTATGTGTTTTGTGATTTCATCATATTTTATAGATCGAAATCATGCACGTTTAATAAACCAGTGTGCATACTTCCTAAATAACCTAACACGTATATCCAGAAAATTTCAATATAGATCCCATAACTTCATATCTTGGCTTATACTTAATTACTAATTCAAAAAGTTAAAGCCATGCAAAAAAAATTAATGTTCTTCGTCGGATTGTTATTATGTGGGGCAATCCTGACAATGTCTTCTTGTAAGAAGGATGATCCTGTAATACCCAATGCTTATGTCCCACAATTTTCAGCTTCAGCGATGCCAACAACGGTTGGAGGTGTTGAACTTCTCGACTTTTTTATCGTGTGTACCAGCGACGATTATGAATTAATAACCGTCAAAGTAAAATATCCTGGTGGTGCCGGTGATGATACATTTACAGGAAGTGGTATGATACTCGCTGTAGATGAACCCATTAGTTTTCCACAATACTTTACAAAATTACTGGGTACATGGACATTTACTATTAAGGGTAATATAAAAACCGGTTCCCATGCCGGCACATCATTCGCTGCCACGACTTCTGTTATGGTAGCTGGAAAGTAACCACTGCGTGGCGTCATGATTCGAAAGTCCCGACCTGAGCTATTTCAAAAAAGACTGTTTTTCGGGATATTAATCCTGTTAATACTGGTTTTGGTTAGTTGTTTTCAAAAGCACAAGGAACAAAACAATTGTAAAGAAAAACTCAGGATCGGGCTTTCGGGTCATTTGAACTACACGTATTGCGGCAGTAAAAACCTTTTTTTTTCCAATACTGAAAAAACCATTAAATTCTCTGCCAGAATTCAGAATTCGGGTTCAGATAATATGTATTTCGAACTCATTATTAACAATTATAATGGCAAAGGAATTTATCAATTTGGACAAGGTAAGCCTGCATACTGTCAGTTAACAGGTCTGGGGGGCGATGTTGATTGTTACGAATCAACCGAAGGTCAGATAATTATAATGAATGCAAACAATGAACACATGATAGCGGATATTTTGGTTAGTTTATCCGGTTTCAACAATAAAAGAATAGTACAACTTGAGTCTGCTATTGATTATTGACAATGGTTGAGGAGTCTACTTAAGACTTCATCCGGATTCATAAAACAAAACAGGCCATGCAATTTGCAAGCCTGTAAGTCCTGAGATCAACAAAGCCCAGTGCGGCGTTTATTTGACTTCACGAAGGATGATCGACCGCACATTAACCCAAAAGGCTCTGTTTCTAATAGAAACAGAGCCTTTTCAATTTTCAAGCCTATAGAATTATTCAGCTGGATGAATTGCGTCGGTGGGACAAACGGTAACACATGAGCCACAATCGGTGCAAGCATCTGGATCAATCTTGTAGATATCACCTTCGCTAATAGCTTCTACTGGACATTCGTCGATGCATGTTCCGCAAGCGACGCAATCTTCATTAATTACGTATGCCATAACTAAACTTGTTTTTTACTAAATGATTTGCAATTGCTATTCATCGGCAAAAATATACAAATCATAAACAAATGAGCATTTTCGGAGTAAAAAAATAGATGAAAATTCGAATTTGAATTCATTCTAAATATCAAACCCCTAATAGAGCAAGATTCAAGAGATAATAAAAACTTTCGAAGGGGCACTTTTGGGTTTAAAAAATCATTGACCTATGATTTATCCAAAAATTGATGGATAAAGCTAAGACTTTTAAAATTAAGCATAACTTTGCAAGAACTTTCTAAACCAATAATCATGGCTGAAAACACCACAAAAGTCATTGAATTAGATGATGTTGTAATCAGATTTTCCGGTGATTCAGGCGATGGAATGCAGCTGACAGGAACACTGTTTTCTGATACTGCCGCCATTACAGGTAACGATATTGCAACATTCCCAGACTTTCCTGCCGAAATCAGAGCCCCTCAGAATACCATTGCTGGTGTTTCAGGGTTTCAGGTGCATTTTGGCAAAATTAAAATCCACAATTCAGGAGATTTGTGTGATGTTCTGGTAGCAATGAATCCAGCATCCCTTAAAACCAATTTGAAATGGGTTAAAACAGGAGGAAGTATCATTGTTGATGAAGATAGCTTTGAAGAAAAAATATTCACCAAAGCAGGCTTTGCTAACAATCCTCTTGAAGATGAAAGCCTTTTACAATATAATGTAATTAAGGTACCCATGAAACGGCTTACACGTGAAGCCGTTATAGAATTAGGCGTCGACAATAAAACTGCCGACCGCAGTAAAAATATGTTTGCTTTAGGAATGTTGTATTACATGTACAGCAAAACCCATGAGCATACTTTCAAATTTTTCGAAAAGAAATTTGCAAAGAAACCCATCGTAATTGAAGCCAATAAAAAGGTACTGATGGCGGGCTACAGCTATGCTGAATCGGTAGAGGCTCAGATTCCTGCTGTTTCAGTTCCAAAAGCCACGATGCCTAAAGGACGCTATCGTAATATTACTGGAAATGTTGCCACAGCTTGGGGTTTGATGGCTGCCGGAGAAAAATCTGGCCGACCCATTTTTCTGGGTTCTTACCCCATCACTCCTGCAACAGAAATCCTCATTGAACTTTCCAATCATAGAAGTTTGGGTGTAAAAACATTTCAAGCCGAAGATGAAATTGCTGGCATCACCTCTGCCATTGGCGCCAGTTTTTCAGGTTCCCTTGGAATTACCACTACCTCAGGGCCTGGTCTTTCTTTGAAAAGTGAAGCAATGGGTCTGGCAGTTATCACTGAATTGCCCCTGGTTGTCGTAAATGTTCAGCGAGCCGGGCCTTCCACCGGTTTACCGACCAAATCAGAGCAAGGCGACCTCTTACAAGCACTTTGGGGACGTAATGGAGAATCACCTATGATTATCCTTGCAGCTGCCTCATCAGTGGATTGTTTTTATGCAGCTTTTGAAACTGCTCAATTATCACTCGAACACATGACCCCTGCTATTTTACTAACGGATGGTTATATTGGATTTGGATCAGAACTATTCCGCATCCCATCCATGAGTGATCTGCCTGAAATACACCCTCCAATCGCCGCTCCAAATTCAGATTTCCAACCATATAAGCGTAATCCGGAAACACTGGTCCGCGAATGGGCACTTCCAGGAACCGAGGGATTAAGACATCGCATCGGTGGCCTCGAAAAAACAGACGGTGCCGGACTGGTTTCCACAGATCCTCATAACCATGAAAAAATGGTTAAAATTCGTGCCGAAAAAATTAAACTAATTGAAAACCGCATCCCTCTTCAAGATGTTTATGGAGATGATGAAGGCGATTTGCTTGTCATTTCCTGGGGTGGAACCAAGGGTGCTGTTCGCAATGCGGTCGAAAACCTTCACAATAAAGGCGTAAAAGTCAGTCATGCACATTTTCGCTATATTAATCCTTTGCCTCGCAATACCCGTGAAATTCTTGGAAAATTCAAGAAAGTTCTTGTTTGCGAACTTAATAACGGCCAGTTCGTTCAGTACCTTCGTACAAACTTCCCGGAAATTCCATATATCCAATTCAATAAAGTACAAGGTTTACCCTTTACTATTACTGAACTCTGCGATAAAATCACTCAAACAATGGAGGGCTAAATCATGACTACCCGTATCAACAATACCATAGAAAAATCAAGTGTTCCTTTAACCAAGGATGACTTTGTAAGCGATCAGATGGTAAAATGGTGCCCGGGCTGCGGAAACCATGCCATCCTAAATGCTGTCGCTAAAGTATTCCCTGAAATCGGATACAAAAAAGAGAATTATGTTTTCGTATCCGGAATTGGCTGTTCCTCACGCTTTCCATATTATGTCAATACATACGGATTTCATGGCATCCATGGACGTGCCATGGCAATAGCTTCCGGTGTTAAAATTGCCAATCCGGGATTAAGTGTTTGGATTGTTACCGGTGATGGCGATTCGATGGCCATTGGTGGTAATCATTTCATTCACCTCATCAGACGCAATATAGACGTTAACCTCCTTCTCTTCAATAACCAGATTTACGGTCTTACAAAAGGTCAATACTCTCCAACTTCCTGCCTTGGAGCTGTTACTAAAACATCACCCTTCGGCACCATTGAACATCCGTTTAATCCGGGTGAATTAGTTCTGGGTGCACAGGGAACATTCTTTGCCAGAGGTATTGATGTTAATCCTAAAATGCTAACCGGAATTATGTTTGAAGCCGCAAAACATGACGGAACATCGATAGTGGAAGTCCTTCAGAATTGCGTTATATATAATGATGACGTGTTTGAACCTATTCTCAACCGCGAATTTCGTGATGATCGTACTATTCTTCTGGAAGCCGGAAAACCAATGATTTTCGGTAAAAACAGAGATAAGGGTCTGCGCATGAATGGTTATTCACTCGAAGTTGTGACTTTGGGAGAAAACGGAATGAGTGAATCCGATTTATTGATACACAACCCACATCAGAACGATCCGGGCATTCATCTGATGCTTGCAAAAATGTCTCAGCCTGCATTCCCTGTAGCGCTGGGTGTTATTCGTGCAGCAAAATACCCCACCTACGACGATTTGATGGAAGATCAAATCACTACAGTTAAAGCCAAGAGTAAAATTAAAAACATGGATGACCTGCTAAATAGCGGCGAAATCTGGGAAGTATAACTTCATCTTTTATAAGCACTAAAAACCCCCACCTGATAAAGATGGGGGTTTTTGTTTTTTTACATCATATGACCATAAACACGCCCTTCCATTCGCTCAATAATAACTCTGAAAGGAAGTACTTCTTTTATTGCTGGAGCATTATATGAAAAAACGCGTTTGGCGTACTTTAACATTATGACATTCATAGCGCGGATACGTTCATCATAGTCATCAATAAACTCCACTTTGCCATAGACCAGAACCGAGCGGTATTTCATACTCCACGAACAAGCTACGGGCTCATTGATGTATTGCAATTCATGATCGGTACTGAAAGCGATACATACTTCCGGATTGTTTCGCAGAATATCAATTTTATGACCATTCGCTGCCGAATGTAAGTATATTACTTTGTCTTCAAATCCGAAATTCATCGGTACAACATAGGGTTTACCATCTGGATCTACCATGGCCATATAGCCTGCGTCGCATTTATTGATAATATCAATCATGACATCTTCACGTGTTACAACCTTGTTTTTCATATAGATAATTTTTATTAAAGTCTGTCGAATCGGATATTGAATAAAACATCCCAAGCAAAAGTATTACTTTCTGGAATGTATGAAGAACGAAAGCCGGCTTCTACCGGCGCTGCAAAACCAAAAATATGCATATCACCCAGGCACTCCACTCCGACTGAGTGATGCGGAATCTGTTTTACCCAAATAAAATCTGCAAATAGACTTGCCCGGATACGTTTAAGGTACATCGTCCATGGAATACTCATGTCAGGGTATCCAATCGGAAAAGTGTAATTTACTCCGGCTGCAATAGCTTCGCCATCAGGTAAAAGTCCCTGACCTCTGGGTTCTTCCACAACACGCCCAAAATATCTTGTATCGGCCTTTTGAGAAAACCATTCATAAGCACCATACAGCCGCAGTCCATGATGTTTATACAATCCGGGTAAATATTGGTACATTTCTGCAATGTATTGATCTCCAAAGGATGAAGCCTTCAATGGTGTAGACCTCATCCGTATATCTAAAACCTGACCGAAACGAGGCATAATATCCTGCCTTGCAGAGCGAATACTTTGTGCAAAAAACAAACGGTACTCTACACTCATATATCGATCATACTTCAGTTTCCCCACTTCCGGATTTAGCTGATCAATAAATGTCATTCCGGCCTTTATCCGTGGTGAAAATGTCCGTAACCATCTGCCACGGGAAAGATTTACAGGAAGCGCTATTTCGCCATCGACATGGGTTTCGTTTAATTTCAGTAAAACCTGTTGGTTCTGACGAGTTGCCATTGCTTCCCGATAATAATACTCCATTAGTAAAGAGAAAGTCGGGTACCAACCAGTATATGAAATATCAGAATATAAACGCCATGGAATATTTCCCCGGCTATATTCATAACCGGCCTGAATGATTGTTGTGCCCAAAAGATTTTGAGACAGCACAGAAAATCCGGGCTTGATATTATCATCACTGGCATATGTGTTAACGGGTCCCCAGCTATGGATACCAAAAATATGCGCAAGTTTTTTATAGGAACTAACACTGGTTAAGGTATCATCCTGGAGGAAATCAACCTTTGTATTCTCTTCAGCGGCCCCTTTATCAGCCAAATGTGAAATCGGGGGGGAATTCATGAGGATTTCTGATTCCGACAAATTATTCAACAAAAAAACAGCATTTCCGCTTTTGCTGAATTCAGAAACCATAATGCTTCCTTTTCCATTCATCACAGGCCAACTTAAGCCAGATGCTGCGGTTCTTATAATTCGTGGAACGTCATCTTCAGGATATAAAGCAAGGATAAATGACTGATTTTCTGACTCGCTTACAAAAAACAAACTATCCTTTTGGGCTGTCAGATGAAAAATATCGAGACCAAACATGAAAAAACGTGTTTGCACTTTACTTCCATCAAGCGGTATATAGACAATTTTTTTTCCTGAGTCACTCAAAATAACGGCTGCTATCGTATCAATATTTAAAAATACCGGCGATAAAATAACCGAATTTTCAAGACATAAAATCTCATTTGGCAATTCATGCGAATTAAGCATCACCTTTAACAAACGGCTCCCTCCCCTGCTGTTTTGTTCTACCAGAATCAGATGACTTGCATCATCGGAAAGACAAACGGCCGAAAAATCACCGGAATTAGAAACAATTTGGGATTGTCTTGTTTTCAGATTCAACATTCTGGCACGCGTTTTACCAGCATGAGTCCATCTCCAGTGAGGCACTGCTTCAAGCCAAATGGCGAATGAATCACGAATTCTTAAACTCTCTGATAAGTAGGATGCCGGCGTATAAATTATCTCTTCTCCATTACTTGTCTTTCTCACCAGCCGATCGACGTCATTCCACGCAGAACGCAAAGCCACATACTCTGAACCGGATGCTGGAAAAGCATGGGAATAATTTGTAAAAACGCTCGTTTTTGGAGACAAAGTCAGGCCAGGTGTATAAGGAAGATTGGCAGGCTTAACAAGAATACCTGACTTAATAAAATCGTCATAAAGCCCGTATTTTGATAATCCGGTCTGCTTTTTAATTCCCGTAGAAAAAGCAATGGGGTTCCACGGATTACGCGCCACATAATGCAAAACGCCATCCCAAAGGTCGCGGCCATATCTTGAACGAGACCAGGAAGTCATTGAATATCCAAAACTATATGCATCAGGCGTATAATCCTTGTATGAGCCAAACATCATTTTATCATATGATACTTGTTTTGTTTGATTTATCATGCTGACTGCTTCCAAAAATCGCAGACTCCGGCCCCTGCCTGAATTTGAAAATACAGTTTCGGCATAAACGGCATCCCCCTCCAAAAACCATGAAGGCAAGAACGCTCCGGCAATTCCACCGGTAATTTGCTCGCCAAAAATATAATACAAAATTCCTGTCATCCCGATTCGCATACGATCCAATTGCACCATATGTCGGCCTTCATGAATTGCCAATTGTTCGAGCCAGGGTTGATTGTAAATATCTTCGGGAACTCTGGTCATTAATTCCATACGAGCCGGAGCCCATGAAACCAAGCCATTGGAACGCATGGTTCGTGTATGCATTAAAATCTGCCAGTCATTCCCTGTACTCTTAATACTCTGATGTAAAGGCCGGTAATATTTTGACAAATACCGGCTAAAACGGATGGCCGTAATTGTATCTTCCCTGGGGACAATTACCTTGAAATTTGTTGACTTTACCTGCATCCATCGAATGGAAGACGGATCTTCACCGGTCAGGTAAAATTGAGAATGAGCCTGTAAGGATGCTGCAAGCAATCCGATCAAAACTAAACAGTAAGTAATCGGGCGGAAAGCGTTTGACATCCTGTTAAATTAAATGGTTATTTTATTGAAATGATCCCAAAGAGGATCGGTAGGACAAGCGGCTGTGATAGTAATCAATTCCTTGCTTACCGGATGCTGGAATTCGATATCGCGTGCATGAAGGTGAATAAAACCTCCCGGATTGGAACGGGCAAAACCATATTTTAAATCACCACGAATGGGGCAACCAATATGTGCCAATTGAGCTCTGATTTGGTGATGACGTCCAGTTTGCAGATTAATCTCTAGCAAGAAATGATTATCTGATTCGGCAATTAATTTATAATCCAAAACGGCCAACTGACTGTCTTTTACTTCCTTATCATAAATATACGCCTTATTTTGCTTCGTATTCCGTCGGATATAATGCCTGAGTTCCTGCTCAATAAAGGGAGGCCGTTCACGAACCACAGCCCAATATGCTTTTTTAATGCGCCTTTCCTGAAGCATTTTATTCAAACGCTGCAAAGCCTTCGTGGTTTTTGCAAAAATCAGTGCACCGCTAACAGGCCGATCCAAACGATGTACGACTCCTAAAAAAGCATCTCCGGGTTTTTTATATTTTGTTCGGATATATTCTTTTACATTATCAAAAAGCGAAGTATCACCGGTTTTATCATCCTGAACAATTTCTGTAGCAAGCTTATTTACTACCAAAAGGTGATTATCTTCAAAAAGCACCCGTGATTCTATGTTTTGAATAATATCCACAACAGGCATTAATATTGTTCGCGGTCGTTCGGAAAATCAAATGACTTCACATCGGCGATATAATTGGTGACTGAACCTTTAATTTCTTCGTACAAATTATGGTAACGACGCAGGAAACGGGGGGAGAATTTGTGTGTAATTCCAAGCATGTCGTGCAAAACAAGAACCTGTCCATCAACACCACCTCCGGCACCAATTCCAATGGTCGGACACCTCACCATTTGTGTGACTTCTGTTCCAAGTGAAGATGGAATTTTCTCCAGAACGATGGCAAAACAACCAGCCTGGTCGAGCTTTTGAGCATCTTCAACCAACTTATGAGCCTCAGCGTCATCTGTAGCTCTCACAACATAAGTACCGAATTTATGGATCGACTGAGGAGTTAATCCAAGATGCCCCATCACGGGTATTCCGGCTGACAGAATCCGATCAACGGATTCGATAATTTCTGCACCACCTTCTATTTTTATAGCATTGGCGCCACTTTCTTTCATTATACGAATAGCTGATGCCAGCGCTTCCTTTGAGTTACCCTGATATGTACCAAAAGGCAGATCCACAACAACCAATGAGCGATGAACTGCCCTCACAACGGAGGCCGCATGATAAATCATTTCATTGAGTGTAATGGGCAATGTAGTGGAATGACCTGCCATAACATTAGACGCACTGTCACCCACCAGGATAATATCAATACCTGCCGCTTCCAGAATTCCTGCCATTGAAAAATCATAGGCCGTCAACATAGCGATCTTTTCGCCACGTAGCTTCATCTCCTGAAGAACATGGGTAGTGATTTTTGTATACCTCTGAGAACCATATTTCTGATCCATATATTCAATTTAATGCCTGGTAATAAACCTGGTAATTTGATTTGCAAAGCTATAAAGAAAATCTTGCGGATATTAAAAATTAAAGAAATGCAAGCTTTTATTGCTCTTCCAGATGAATAATAGCCACAAAAAAAGAAGAAACTACACTCACACTGATAAAAAAAAGTAATTTTGCAATATAGCCTTACACAGCCAGGTTCGGCATTGCAATTTTTAAACCACAAACAATGACCAAAAGATTTTTTCTTGCCATCAGTCTTTTTTCTATACTATTATCAGCTTGTGAAACGAATTTTGATGTAAACGCCGACTGGAAAGACACTCCGGTTGTATACAGCATCATTTCCCAAAGCGAACGTTCACAGGTTTTCAGGATTAACCGCGCGTATCTTGGTTCAGGCGATGCTCTGATGTTTGCTCAAATTGCCGATTCCATAAATTATGATACTACCTTAATTAGAGCACATATTGAAGACTGGAGAAACGGATATTATTTCAAATCCATTAAACTTGTCCCTGAATGGATTCACCGCGACTCGATATACAGCAGCGTATTCTATAATCCTGATTTCCCATACGTACTTATATACAAAACCGAACCTTATCCATTTTTTAAGGTTAATTCACCCGGCGACACTTTATGGCTCAATCCGGATGCTGAATACAAACTGATTATTAATAACCTTAAAAACGGAAAAGAAATCACCAGCAGTACGCCACTAGTAAAAGACTTCACCATCTCCAAACCATTATATAATCCGTACAATCCTCAAATAACCATTCGAAATAATGAATATTCGAATAGTATTAAATGGAGAGCTGCTGAAAACGGAAAACGCTACGAATGTATGTTCCGATTCTATTATAAGGAATGGGATACTCCTGGTGACTCTACACTTCATGTGATAAACTGGAGTTTGGGTTCTTATAAATCAAAGGATGCCATTGGCGGTTATGAAATGGAAACGGTTTATTCCGGCCGCGATTTCTATACTTTCCTTAAAAACAACATTCCCGCCAATTCAAATGTTAAACGGGGTGCTCACCGACTCGAACTGGTATTCACTGTGGTTGCTGACGAATTCAATACATATATTGAAGTAAATGAACCATCTTCCAGCATCATTCAGGAAAGACCAGAATATACCAATATCAACAATGGTCTGGGATTATTCTCCAGCCGTCTCACGAAAAAACGCATGTACCGCATTGGTTCCGATATGGAAGCAGATATTATAAGCTATTTCGGATCCATCGACAATAGCTTTAAAAAAATATCGCCCTAAATGTCAATTATTGACAGAATCACAAATTCTTTAAACGATAATAATCTGCCTTTTTGTCAGAAATGCATAAAATACCCAAAAAGAGATTAATTGATTGTTAATCAAGTCAATAAAATGGTTGGCATGAATTACCCCATTTTAAAAGGAGCCCTTTGAGCTCCTTTTTTTATTTTTCAGTGTTTTGGCACAGTGATTGCGCAGGACTCAACGAAACAATAAGAAAATCATTAAAATTAATTATACAATGGGAAAAATCATTGGAATAGATTTAGGAACCACCAACTCATGTGTATCCGTAATGGAAGGCAACGAACCCGTAGTAATTCCTAATAGCGAAGGAAGACGTACCACACCATCCATCGTGGCTTTTACTGACAACGGAGAACGTAAAGTGGGCGATCCTGCGAAACGTCAAGCAATTACCAACCCTACAAAAACAGTTTCCTCCATCAAGCGTTTCATGGGCGAAACATTTGATCGCGTTACCAAAGAAATTGGTCGTGTACCATATAAAGTGGTAAAAGGCGATAATAATACACCCCGTGTCCTCATCGACGACCGTAAATATACCCCTCAGGAAATCTCGGCTATGATTCTTCAGAAAATGAAGAAAACAGCAGAAGATTATCTTGGACAAGAAGTTACCGAGGCCGTTATAACCGTCCCGGCGTATTTTAGCGATTCGCAGCGTCAGGCAACAAAAGAAGCCGGAGAAATTGCTGGTCTTAAAGTAAAACGTATCATCAATGAACCTACTGCCGCAGCGCTCGCTTATGGCCTTGATAAGAAAAATAAAGACATAAAAATTGCCGTTTTCGATTTGGGAGGTGGAACTTTTGATATTTCAATCCTCGAACTTGGCGAAGGCGTTTTTGAAGTTAAATCGACCAACGGCGATACGCATTTGGGTGGTGATGATTTCGATCATGAAATTATTGACTGGCTGGCCGATGAATTTAAAAAGGATGAGGGAATCGATCTTCACAAAGATCCAATGGCTATGCAGCGTTTGAAAGAAGCTGCCGAAAAAGCAAAAATTGAACTTTCTTCATCTACCGAAACAGAAATCAATTTGCCATACATAATGCCAGTAGATGGTATTCCAAAACATTTGGTTCGCAAACTTACCCGTGCTAAGTTTGAGCAACTTACCGATAACCTCATAAAACGCACCATTGAGCCCTGTCGTTTGGCTCTTAAAGATGCCGGTTTAACAGCAGCACAGGTTGATGAAGTAATTCTTGTGGGCGGTTCTACCCGTATTCCAAGAGTTCAGCAGATTGTAGAGGAATTTTTTGGAAAAGCACCTTCCAAGGGTGTAAATCCCGACGAAGTAGTTGCAGTAGGTGCTGCCATTCAGGGTGGTGTTCTTACCGGCGAAATTAAAGATGTTCTTTTGCTAGATGTTACGCCTCTTTCACTCGGTATTGAAACACTGGGTGGCGTCATGACCCGTCTCATCGAATCAAATACAACCATTCCTACCCGGAAATCGGAAACTTTCAGCACAGCTTCTGAAAATCAACCTTCGGTAGAAATTCACATATTGCAGGGCGAGCGGCCCATGGCCAATCAAAATAAATCGCTCGGACGATTCCATCTCGATGGCATCCCTCCTGCTCCACGAGGTATTCCTCAAATCGAAGTTACATTCGATATTGATGCCAATGGTATTCTTCATGTATCGGCAAAAGACAAAGGAACCGGCAAATCGCAGCAGATTCGTATTGAAGCATCTACCGGACTTTCGGATGATGAAATCAAACGCATGAAAAACGAGGCAGAAGTCAATGCTGAATCTGACCGCGTTGCCCGCGAAGAAGTCGACAAAGTTAACCAGGCCGACTCACTCATCTTCCAGACTGAAAAACAGTTAAAAGAATATGGCGATAAAGTTCCCGAGGATAAAAAAGCACCCATAATGCAGGCGCTCGAAGAGCTGAAAGAAGCACACAAACAGCGCGATATCAGTCGCATTGATGCAGCTACAGCTACTCTGAATACCGCATGGCAGGCTGGTAGCGAAGAAATCTACAAAGCAACCCAAGACGGTGGTGCTCAGGCAGGTGGAGAACAGCAACCGCAGGGAGGCGATAACAAAGAAGGTCAGGTAGAAGATGCCGACTTCGAAGAAGTAAAATAATTCACCGATATAATTTCAAAGGCCGCTTTCCTGTATGGAGGCGGCCTTTTTTATTATTTATAAATTTAACGAAGCATCGCTAGTATTGACATTGAGTCATTGCGTATCACAAAGTGAGTCCAATGAGTAATGTTTCAAATGTTAAAAAAGCGTTTTGACGACAGGCAATTTGCAACACCCATTTTCACGGAAGCCATTCAACTTATCATTAAGATTAGCAAGGACTTGAGAGGTAAAAAAAAACAAGAAGTCAAAAGTTGATTGCAGTTAATAGAGTCTTTAATATAAAACTTGCTTCTTCTTAACTCAAATAATTAGAATACACTGAAAAGCGATAAAATATTCGGATGGAGTGCATGTTCTCGAGTTTCATCCGAATATCATGTTATTGAATTAACTGTTTTGCCTTAATCTTTTACACAGCGAACCGAAAGTCCGCTTGACATTTCATAGGCAGGTTTTTCGAGAGGCGATTTATGCGTATACATAACAATGCCAAAAGCTTTTTTTACACCAACTGGAAATGATGTCCACCATGCACCCATGGTATTGACAGATGTGAAATTTCCAGTATTATACCTGAGCCCTCCGGGAAGAGCCGGAAATCCGGTTTCATTGGTAGCGTTGGTGCTGGTTTTCCAATGAGTAGTGCCAGCTTCTTTAAGTTTTATTCCTGAATTCATTCCCAACTCAT
The DNA here is from genome assembly GCA_030656615.1 of Bacteroidales bacterium. Taxonomy (GTDB): domain Bacteria; phylum Bacteroidota; class Bacteroidia; order Bacteroidales; family TTA-H9; genus JAUSOY01. The sequence goes on from JAUSOY010000063.1 coordinate 92,432, forward strand.
TTCCCAGAGTTTTCCAATCATCATCAGAAGAAACGTGCCAGCCCGACGGGCAAAGCTTATCTGTATTTACAGTGTAATAATTATACAGTGCACCAAAAACGGCTTCGTAATTTGTGCTATTATTATACCAACAATATTTCCCGATTTCTGAATTTCCCCAAGCATCTTTATCCTTAACATTAGGAATTGGTGTGCCATCATTATATTTCGTAGTTCTCAAGTTCTCTGCCATCCGACCTGATACCCTATTTTAACCGTTTTGTATACATTCCCATCAACATCTGTAACTGTATTACCTGTTGTAGGCAATGAGGATGCCTCAAATGTAATGTTTACAATCTCAGAAGTCGGAATTGTAAGAACTGTATTATCCTTTTTCTGAATTTTCATAACCTCCTGTGATAGAACCAAAGAAGTATTACAAACGATAAAAATAACGCCCAAAAACAAAATGGCGAGCGATTTTTGTTTACTTTTCATATTAACCTCCATTTTAAGTAATAATTAATAATTATGGTTTTTGTATATGTCCAAAACATTATTTTACTTAAATTATGCCTAAAGTCTATGTAAACACATTTGTGTTTATTTCTACTATAGGGCAAACTTGTTGTTATTAATTAATTTGCTGTATATCAACAATAAAAACAATTATTAATGTTTATAACTGAAAGTAAATTTTTCTATTAGCATTTTCAAAAAACGATATGAAACGTATTTCTATGTTTAAATATAGTTTTTATTTCCAATAAAAGGCATTAAAACAAATGTTAACCCCTTGTGCATTTAGGCAATGTTATTTGTGAAATTGAATGAATTTCTTCCAAAAAAATTATTATAAATGAATCATTGTCACGGAAGTGGTTTTAGATTCTCAAATCTATTGAGATATGAAGGGTAGAGTTGAGAAAGAACTTGTTCTTTTAAACAAAATACTCAACGAGCACAACAAGTTGTATCTCCATTCAAAATTTACATTGAGAATGAACTTATTATGCTGAAAACCTATTAGAATATTACAGGAACCCGGATGGAGCTACCAAAAAGAAGATACTTGCTTGCCTTTTTGCTGAAAAACTCGTTTTTGTGAAAGGAAATTTGCAAACCCATCTTTAGGGAACCGATTCAACTTATCATTAAGATTAGCAAGGGTTTAGGAGGGTCAAAAAAAAACAAGAGATCGCAAATAATCTCTTGTTTAGTTGAGTACCCGGGGCGGGACTTGAACCCGCACGGCCTTGCGGCCAAAGGATTTTAAGTCCTTCGTGTCTACCAATTCCACCACCTGGGCATATCCTCAAAGAAAAAAATCCCGTCTTACCCTATGTGGATGTGATTCGGGATTAGAGCGGAAAACGGGACTCGGACCCGCGACCCCGACCTTGGCAAGGTCGTGCTCTACCAACTGAGCTATTTCCGCTTGAATAACGGTGCAAAGATAAAACAAAAATAAATTTCCCTGCAAGCCTTTTCTATTTTTTCGTTAAAAGAATTTTAATCGCGTTGAGTTTCATCAAGGCTTCAACAGGTGTCAAGGTATTGATGTCTGTATTAATTATCTCATCCTTAATTTGTAAAAGCAAAGGATCGTCCAGCTGAATAAAACTCAGCTGATATGAATTATCGCCGGATTTCACCATGGGTTTTACTTTGCGCCCCGCGAGGGCTTCACTATTATGCGATTCTTCAAGTCTGATCAACAATTCATTGGCTCTGGTTAATACCGTTTGTGGCATTCCGGCCATACGGGCCACATGAATTCCAAAACTATGCTCACTACCGCCTGCAACCAATTTCCGTAAAAAAATAATTTTATTTTGAATTTCTTTCACGGCAATATGGAAATTACGGATACGGTTAAAAAGCTCGGCCATCTCATTCAATTCATGATAATGCGTGGCAAAAAGAACTTTGGGCTTAAAAAGTGGATGATTATGGATATATTCAACGATACTCCATGCAATGCTAATTCCGTCATATGTACTTGTACCTCTTCCAATTTCATCGAGGATAATGAGACTCCGATCGCTCACATTATTCAATATACTTGCCGTTTCGTTCATCTCCACCATAAAAGTGGATTCGCCGGATGAGATATTATCAGAAGCTCCCACTCTCGTAAATATTTTATCAACCATCCCGATACTGGCTGATTCTGCAGGCACAAAACTACCAATCTGCGCCATCAGCACAATTAATGCCGTTTGCCGAAGCAGTGCCGACTTACCCGACATATTTGGCCCTGTTAGAATGATAATTTGCTGATTATCGTTATTCAGAAGCACATCATTCGCCACATAGGTTTCACCGGGCAACATTCTTTTTTCGATGACCGGATGCCGGCCTTGCCGAATATCAATATTTGTCCCATCATTCATCGAAGGTCGAACATAGGAAGATGCCGTGGCTTCTGAAGCAAAAGACAACAAAACGTCAAGCCTTGCCAACTGCGATGCATTAATCTGAATTGGTTCGATATACTCTGAGACTTCAAGTATTAAAGCATTAAACAATGTAGTTTCCAGACTAATGATTTTCTCTTCTGCTCCTAAGATTTTCGATTCGTATTCCTTCAGTTCTTCCGTGATATATCGCTCGGCATTTACCAGGGTTTGCTTGCGATGCCATGAAGGAGGCACTTTGTCTTTGTGCGCATTGGTGACTTCAAGATAGTAACCAAAAACATTGTTATAACTTATTTTAAGTGAGGTAATACCTGTAGCAGCAGCCTCTCTTTGCTGTATTCCTTGTAAATAATCTTTCCCGGAATAAAATATACTTCGTAAATCATCCAAATCGGCATTAATACCATCTGCGATAACCCCTCCTTTATTAATAGCAGCCGGTGGATCGTCCTTCAGACTTTGAGCTATTTTCTCCCTAATTAAGATACATGGGTTCAAACGATCACCAATAGACTGAATAGATGGCGATGAAATACCCGAGCATAACTGCTTAATTGCCTCCGTTGAATGCAGCGATTTTTGAATGTGCTGCATCTCTCTGGGGCTGATTCGGCCGGTTGCTACCTTTGAAATCATGCGTTCGATATCGCCGGTATTGCGGAGCTGATGTGCCATCTTCTCCGAAATATCGGGATGATTCATAAAATACTCTACAATATTATGCCTTTCTTCCAGAGGGCTTCGGTCTTTTAAGGGCATGGTTATCCAACGTCTCAGCAAACGGGCGCCCATAGGCGTTATAGCATGATCCAAAACCTGAATCAGGGTTGAGGAATTTTCTACCACACCCTGTAAAAGTTCCAAGTTCCGAATTGTATACCGATCGAGCCAAACGTAGTGATCCTCTTCTATCCTTCGAATAGACGTCAGATGTGAAATACGATCGTGCTGGGTTTCTGACAGATAATGAAAAGCTGCCCCGGCTGCGATAACTGCCTTTTCGAGATCTTCAATACCAAAACCTTTAAAGGATTTAGTCTGAAAATGCTTCAGAAGAATATCAGACGCAAAATCAGGAGTAAACACCCAATCTTCAAAGGTGTTCAGGTAATATTTATCACCGAATAATTCAATAAAATTACGCAGTTTATTTTTTTGAAGTATTATTTCAGAGGGCCTGAAATTCTGAAGCAATTTATCAATATATTCATTACTTCCCTGGGCTACAAAAAATTCGCCTGTTGAAATATCGAGAAACGAAATACCGGTGATTTTCTGGTCGAGGTGTAAACCGGCTAAAAAGTTATTCTCTTTTTGTTCCAGCGTTTTATCATTATACGAAACACCAGGAGTTACCAATTCCGTCACTCCACGCTTAACTATTGTTTTAGTGGTTTTAGGATCTTCGAGCTGATCGCAAATAGCGACACGTAATCCTGCTCTAACAAGTTTTGGAAGATAGGTATCGAGCGAATGATGGGGAAAACCTGCCAGTTCAACCGAAGAAGCAGCGCCATTTGACCTTTTGGTAAGAACAATTCCAAGAATACGGGAGGCTCGTATGGCGTCTTCGCCAAACGTTTCATAAAAATCGCCTACCCTGAAAAGCAGCAGTGCATCCGGATATTTTGCCTTGATACGATTGTATTGTTGCATCAATGGCGTTTCTGAAGGTATCTTCGTATTTGCCAATATATTTCGATTTTCTGAACAAAAATACTGGAATTCTCCGGAATTTCATTTCAATAGGCTTTCTATATAGCGCTTTTACCGCTATTGCTTACCTTTGCTGGCGTTTAAAAAAACGTCTATATAATTAATGAATAAAAAACTAAGCATGGCAGAGTTGAATCGGCTAAGCGTGAATGAATTTCACAAGGCCGAAAAGCAGGAGTTGGTTATCGTCCTGGACAACATCCGTAGCCAGAGCAATACCGGTTCTGTTTTCAGAACCTCTGATGCCTATCGAATCCAAAAGCTTTTTCTGTGTGGAATCACCGCTGTTCCTCCGCATCGCGAAATTCAAAAAACGGCACTGGGAGCTACAGAATCTGTTGCCTGGGAATACTTCGAAAATACCGTGGATTGCATCCATCAACTTAAAGCTGATGGGTATTACATCATAAGTATTGAACAAACCCAACAAAGTATCCCTTTAAATACATTTTCACCCAATCCAAATCAAAAACTAGCGATAGTTTTAGGAAATGAAATAAATGGGATTTCTGAAGAAGTATTAAGTGCTTCAGATATTTGCATTGAATTGCCCCAATTCGGTACTAAACACTCCCTTAACATATCGGTTTGTGCAGGTATTGTAATATGGGAACTCAGTAAAGCCTTTTTTTGATGACAGATTGTAAATCCTGAATAAAAATATACCTGTAAACCTGAAACCTTTTCAATAAAAATGAAGTTTAACTGTATGAATTACGCATACATTGATGTATATTTGTAAACAAAATTAATATTCATCATAATACTGTGTGAACATTTTTTATAAATCACAGTTGTTTTGTATGTTAAATAGCTTAATTTTGTACTAAAATCCGTTATAAAGACAGAATCTATAAAACCGTTCCTTATGAAAAAAGTCTATCAATTAACAGCACGTGTTTTAATTCTGGCACTAGTGGGATTAATTCCTCTCACTATGATGGGCCAGAAAGAAACAACCAAACAAGCAAAACCATCCTTTGATCCTCATTGGTACGTGGGTGCCAATTTTGGCCTCAGCCAGTTCCATGGCGATATCACAAAATATCGTTGGGTACCAGACAAGGATAATTGGAATTTCGGTGGTGGACTGAATTTCGGCCGCCAGATGACTTCCATTTTTGGCCTGAGAGGTAATGTTTCTATGGGTAACTATTCCGGCAGTGAAGATCGCGTAGCTCTTAACTATCAGGGATATTTCGACAAAAAAATTGAAGGTAGCTACATCGATTATTCGCTATTGATGACCTTCGACCTGGATAACCTGATCCTGGGTTACAATCCTGACCGTTGGATGGGCGTTTATGCTTTACTCGGTGTTGGTAACAGCCAATATAGGGTTAAACAGTACGAACTTTCAACGAATACTTTACTAGGCAGCCGTGGCTACGACACCGAACAAGGTGGTGGTGATGGCAAAGGCTTTGGTGGCCGCGACCTTATTGGGACTATCCCAGTTGGTTTTGGTTTCAATTTCAGCGTTTCAGAAAAAGTAGACATTACCCTAGAAAGCCTTTTCCGCATCGGCGATACCGAAGGTATGGATATGTATACTGGTGGTGCTGTTCAAATCAAAAATGACTTTTACAGTTTAAATACCATTGGTTTGGTATATAAATTTGGCGCAGGTGGAAATCTCAACAACATGAAGCGGGATTTCAACAAAGTTAAATTTGATGTTATTCCTCAGGTTCTTGAAACCAAAGGAGATGAAATCGATGTTACCGTTCGTGGCACTTTCCCCCCAAATTATTTCGTAAAAAATGCAGCCGTGTGCTTCCAGCCCGTTCTGCGTTATGGTAACGACAGCACCGTTCTCGCACCTATCGTTCTCCGTGGAGAAAATGTTAAAGGCGAAGGCGATGTTATTAGTTACAAAAATGGTGGCACTTTCACGTACAAATACACCATCCCTTACAAACCAGAGATGAATATTGCTGAACTGCACGTTACTCCTGTAGCGTACCTTCCTAAGGGCCCCGTTTCTAAACCTACCTCCTGCAGCAACCTGCAAGATTACAAAGCACTCGCTCTTGGAGACAGAAAACTTGCTGACGGTGTAATTTATACCTGCAAACGTATTGACCCCAATGCCGATAAAGTTATCGCGGCTCACGGCTACGAAAAAGAAACGCTGCTTCAGAAATCAGCCAACATCTATTTCCCCAAAAACAAATACGATGTTAACTTCAAATTCGGTCTCAACAAAACCGATATGGCCCAGGCTGCTTACATAGCATTATATGACCAGGTAAAACAGGGTTATAAAATTAAAGACATCACCATTAATGGTTGGGCTTCACCGGAAGGCGAAGAAACTTTCAACGATAACCTTTCAGGAAATCGTGGTGGTGCTGCCAAAAAAGCAGTTACTGCCGATATGGATAAAATGAAAAAGGACAAAAAAGCTCCTGTCAAAATCCAACCCGATATTACCTTCAATGTTACCGGTAATGGTCCAGATTGGAACGGTTTCATGAACCTGGTTCAGACTTCCGAACTGAAAGACAAAAACACCATCCTTAACGTTGTTAACTCCGCTGATCCTAAGAAAAAAGAAGAAGAAATCAGGAATATGATTTTAATCTATCCTGAAATCGAAACACAGCTTCTTCCTCCACTGAGAAGGGCAGAAATCGTAATCACTGTTTTCGAACCTAAGAAATCAGATGAGAAAATCGCCAAACTGGCTGTTACTTATCCTGATTCGTTGAACGAAAAAGAGATTATGTATGCTGCTACACTCACTGAAGACCTGAAGATCAAACAGAAAATTTACAAATCGGCTACCCAGATTTACAGTAACAACTGGAAAGCATTCAACAACCTCGGTGTAGTTGAACTCATGCTTGGCAACATCAATGAAGCTTCTGCTAATCTCGAAAAAGCTAATACCCTTTCACCTGATAATGCCGAAGTAATTAACAATCTTGGTGCTGTTGCCATGATGAAAAAAGACTACGACAAAGCTGCTCAGCTATTCGAAAAAGCCAAAAAACTTGGAATGAACGAATCATACAATCTTGGTGTTCTGATGGTTCCAAAAGGCAAATACGACGAAGCTGTAGTTGCAATGAAAGGCAAAAAGTGTGACTATAACCTTGCTCTCGCTCTTATGCTCTCAGGCAACACAGGTGATGCTGCTAAAGTTTTAGATTGCGCAGAAAAGAATGCTCAGACTTATTATCTGAAAGCTGTTCTTGGTGCAAGAACCAACAACGCTACCATGTTATTCGAAAACCTTGAACAGGCTGTTAAAGCAGATGCTTCTTTGAAAGCCACCGCAAAAGCTGACAGAGAGTTTATCAAATTCATGGATACTGCTGAATTCCGCAAGATTGCTGAATAATTTATAAGAATACTTACAAAGAGAGCTGCTCCATTCGGAGCAGCTCTCTTTGTTTTTATAAAAACGTAAAAGATAAAATAGTGCTTTAAACGTGAATCATCAATGATTCAAGAAATTGACATACCAATAACATAGCACCTTTTTGATACTAATCGAATTCAAAAAATACTGATTTGTTATACTTTTACCCGATGAACTCCCACTTCCCAGGGATGCGTAATAATGTCTAGCAGACGTTCGTAATCGGACTGATTCGAGACAAAATCCACATTATTGGTATCGAGAAGTAATATACGCATTCCCTGTTGCTGGCGTAAATATTCAAGATATCCACTCTGAATACCTTCCAGATAACTGGCAGGTATTTCCTGTTCATAGCTACGACCCCTGTGTTTAATATTCGATAAAAGCCGCTCCACATCAACATACAGATAAACAAGTAATTCTGGAGGAGGCAGCTGCGTGATGATAATATTAAACAGTTTTGCGAAAAGTGTATACTCATCCGAAGCCAGCGTATTCCGTGCAAATATTAAGGACTTCTGAATAAAATAATCAGAGATGGTGAGTTGGTGAAATAAATCGATGCGGGTAACGTCCTGTTTTAACTGCTGAAACCGTTCGGCTAGAAAGGACAATTCCAATGGAAAAGCATACTTTTCGGGATCCTTATAAAATTTTGGCAAAAATGAATTCTCTTCAAATTGTTCAAGAATCAGACGGGCATTGAATTGTTCGCTCATCATCCTTGAGAGGGAGGTCTTTCCGGCACCTATCGTGCCTTCTATCACTATATAATTATAATTCATCATTCACGGTTTCAATATCACCGATAAGCATTTCGAAAGTATCACTACTGCAAAAATAAGAAGGCTTACTGGTATCCTTACACTCTTTAATAAATTCAGATACAACGCGCTCAAAAACAGGAAGATTTGCTAAACCACAGACATCTGAAAGAGGTTGTAAAACAAACATCCGCTCTGTAAGTCGTGGGTGGGGAATCACTATATCGGGTGTTTCCATTTCAACATCATCATAAAACAAAATATCCATATCGATGGTACGCGATTGATATTCTTTTACCATTTTATCGCGATAACGGCCAAGGTGTTTTTCGATTTGTTGGATTAATTCGAGGAGTTCTGATTCTGTTTTAAAGGTACTTACAATAACAACTGCATTCAGGAAACGAATCGGGCTTTCGAATCCCCAGGAATCAGTCTCATAAATATTTGAAAACTTCAAAATCTGAAGACCTTTATCGCGCAATAACCCAACTGCCTGACTTAGATATAGCAAGCGGTCGCCAATATTGCTTCCCAAAGAGATATAAACCTTTGATGGAGGTCGTTTTTTCATGCAAGCAAGTTATGATTTTTTAAGATGAAGTGCGAGATATTTTGTAATCTTGCATTACAACAATTCAGAAAGCAATGAAACAATTTTTCAAATTTTTATTAGCATCGGTACTGGGTACCTTTATAACTTTATTTGTCGGGATTATAATCATTCTCAGTATTATTGTATCGGCCGTTTCTTTTAGCAAGGAAGAAGGAGCTGAATTAACTGAAAACACAATCCTACATCTAACCCTGGACGGTAATATTCTCGACCGTGAACCTTCATCTCCCTTGGCCGGTTTTGATTGGGCGGCAATGGAACCTAGCAATTCAATTGGCCTGACTGAAGTACTTAACACGCTTAAAAAAGCCGCTGAAGATCCTAAAATCATGGGTATACTGCTCGATTTAAACGATGTAGATGCAGGATTGGCAAGTATATCAGAAATTAGAAAAGGAATTCTGGATTTTAAGGAATCCGGCAAATTTGTCATTTGCTACAGTGAGTACATGAGCCAAAAGGCCTATTTTCTGGCCTCTGCCGCAGATAAAGTTTACCTGCAACCCGAAGGTAGCATAGATTTCAAAGGAATTATGTTTGAGCTGATGTTTTTTAAAAACACGCTTGAAAAACTTGACGTAGAAGCACAAATTATCAGGCATGGGAAATTTAAAAGCGCCATAGAACCATTCATTTATGATCGTATGAGTCCTGAAAATCGTGAACAAATGGAACGCTTGGCCTCATCCATGTGGGCCGTAATGCTGGATGGCATATCCACCTCACGCAAAATCGATATCCCACGGCTAAACCAGATTGCAGATAGTTTGCTTCCATCGGTGGCTGAAAAAGCAAAATCATGCGGTATTGTCGATAATTTGCTTTACCGTGACGAGCTTATCACTGAACTTAAAAACCTAACAGCAACCGACTCGGCCACCACTTTAAAAACAATTAGTTTTTCAAAATACATGCAGACGCCAAACAGTTCCAACACAAAAGTTGACCGTAGCAAACGTATTGCTGTAATTTATGCTCAGGGAGAAATCGAATCCGGAAAAGGAAACGAAAACAGCATTGGATCTTTAACCCTTTCAAATGCAATCCGCAAAGCTCGCCTCGATAAAAAAATCAAGGCAATTGTACTCAGAGTTAATTCTCCGGGAGGAAGTTCATTGGCCTCGGATGTAATCTGGCGTGAAATTGAACTCGCAAAAAAAGAAAAACCCGTTGTTGCTTCTTTTGGCGATTTAGCGGCTTCGGGCGGTTACTACATTGCCTGTGGTGCTGATAAAATATTTGCTTCTCCTGGCACCATTACTGGTTCCATTGGAGTATTTGCCATGATTCCAAACGCTCAAAAGTTTCTGAACAATAGACTTGGGATAACTTTTGATGAAGTAAAAACCAATCAAAACTCTGATTTTGTTGGCCTCACTAAACCTATGAGTACATATCAGAAGGAACTGATGCTTCGGTCAGTCGAGGATGTTTATGACGTTTTTATAAGCCATGTTGCTGAAGGCCGAAAAATAAGTAAATCATATGTTGATAGTATCGGGCAAGGCAGAGTATGGACTGGCATTGATGCCAAAACAATCGGTTTGATTGATGAGTTTGGTGGATTGGAAGATGCCATAGCAGAAGCTGCAAAAATGGCTGGAATAGAAAACCCAAAAATCATCAATCTGCCTGAACCCAAAGATCCTTTTACCGAGATTATTGAAAGCATCACCAACAAACCAACCGAGGCAGCAATTAAAAAAGAACTTGGTTCGGTATATACTCAATATGAAGGACTAAAAAAAATCATCTCACAGCAAGGGATTCAAGCACGTATTCCCTTTGAAATCATTATTAAATAAGCAAACGTATATGCGGGAGGCCTAACAGCCTCCCTTTTTTTATACTCATGGAAGCCATCGACATCCAAAAAAAGAAAATACGTAAATTCATACGGGAAGAAAAACTAAAACTTCCGGAGGATGAACGTTTTAAACGCTCGGTTGACATTTTACAACAACTCGAAAATCATCCACGATTCCAACAATCGGAACTGATTTTAATTTTTTGGTCCATGAAAGATGAAGTACATACACATTCCTTTCTCGAAAAATGGCATCGCAAGAAAAAACTACTTCTCCCCTGTGTCGAAGGCCAGCATTTAAAGTTGCGTTTATATCAAGGATTAGAAAGCATGAAAGCCGGCGATTTCTTTGGAATCCCAGAACCAACGGGGCCCGAATTTCTGAATTATCATGAAATTGAACTGGGCATTATTCCAGGAGTTGCTTTTGATAAACAGCAGAATCGAATGGGAAGAGGAAAAGCATATTACGACCAATTACTTCCCGGATTAAGTGCTTATCTGATTGGAATTTGCTTTTCATTTCAATATCTCGATAAAGTCCCGACCGATATTCATGATGTAAAAATGCATGAAATCGTATGTGGTTAACGAACCAATAACTGGCAGGATTGTTGTCAATGGCAGAGAACTTAAACTATAATCATGATAAATATAGATAATGTACGGGATGCCTTACGTCATGTAGACGATCCCGATCTGAAAAAAGATTTGGTTAGTCTGGGAATGATAGAAGAGATAACTGTCGAGGGAAACACCGTCCGGTTTAATATCGTTCTTACAACTCCGGCCTGTCCGCTGAAGGACATGATTAAAAACGACTGTATTGCAGCCATTCATCAATATGTTTCGCCCGATCTTGAAGTAATTCCCAATATGACATCGCGGGTACGGGTAGCTCAACGAAATGTTGATATGCTAAGAAATGTAAAAAACATCATTGCTGTTTCATCCGGTAAAGGAGGTGTTGGAAAAAGCACCATAGCTGCCAATCTGGCAGTAGCTTTGGCCAAAACCGGAGCCAAAACAGGATTGCTTGATGCAGATATTTATGGACCTTCGGTTCCACTGATGTTCGGATTAAGTAATGCCCATCCACAGATGATTACCCGTGAAGGGAAAAATCTTGTTGTACCCGTTGAAAAATTTGATGTGAAAATACTCTCCATCGGCTTTTTTGTGGAACCTGAAAAAGCACTGGTATGGAGAGGTCCTATGGCATCGGGTGCACTAACCCAACTTTTTTCTGAAACCGACTGGGGCGATTTAGATTATTTAGTCATTGATATGCCACCAGGCACCGGTGATATTCATCTTACGCTTGTTCAACAACTCCCTGTAACCGGTGTTGTGGTAGTAACAACCCCTCAGGAGGTTGCTCTGGCTGATGCCCGCAAGGCACTTGATTTTTACAATCAGGAAAAAATAAATGTACCCGTACTAGGACTGGTAGAAAACATGTCCTGGTTTACACCAGCAGAATTACCCAATAACAAGTATTATATTTTTGGGAAGGAAGGAGGAGTTAAATTTGCTGAATCGACCGGCGTTCCTCTTCTTGGTCAGATTCCTCTGGTTGAAAGCATATGCGAATCAGGAGATCAGGGAAACCCTGTTGCCAATGATGAAAAAACTCCAACAGGAAAGGCATTTACTTCGCTCGCAGCCGCAGTAGCCCAACAGGTTGCCATTCGCAATGCACAATTGCCGCCGACCGAAGTTGTTAAGATGCAAGAATAGACATAATGTGGGCTTAAAGTTTCAGCCGCTGATAAGCTCAATCACGCGCTATACAAAAAGGATGAACGTTGATAACCAACATTCATCCTTTTTTATATTACATAGGGTCTGCTGTGAAACATGTTAACTATTGATAATAAATAATATAACAGACAATTTGCATTAATGATGTGCAAGCATTTTAAAAGGAATACTGAGAAAAGCTTGCACCTGAATTTATAGTTAGCTCAAAAAAATATCCCAGAGGGATAAAATGTTTATAGAAAATGGATAGCACGAATGAATATTCAACCCCAGCCGGGGTTGTACAAATTCTCATCATCACTTTCTATCCGCCAGCTGGCGGATGACCCCTGCCTACCGGCAGGCAGGTCGCTGAGGTCGTTTGTGCCTTCTCTGAATTTTTCAGCAGACCCTACATAGCTTCTTTCCAAGTGTTAAAAAGGCCTCAGAGCTGCTTTTCGGATTGAGTCTTTTTGAGCTGCGGTAAAATTATATTGATACTTCAATAATGCAGACTCCCAGTCACCATACATGGGATTAGGAAGAACAATGAAGCGCCTGCCGAATTCAGATTTCAGGCTATCGGTAAGTTGATCACGATTTTCTGGATTCGCTTTTTCAAATACATCACTTAAATCATTCAGATTATCACCCATCAACAAAATAATTTCGTAATGCTGAGAAACAGTTTGACGTCTGGCTTCTTTATTTGATTCAGCTACCCGTAGTAGAAGGTGAGCTTCATCGGCACAAGGGAAGCCTTTTTCGATTAGGTTTTTTAGGGTTCCTTCTTTCTCGTCTGTTTTACGGTTTGTTATATAAAACACTTCAACGCCCTTTGATGTGGCAAAATTCAAAAAATCGACGGCACCAGCAGTCGGATCGGCTACACCCATATTCGTCCATTCCTGCCACTTATCGGGATAAGAAAATCCCTCGAGAATTGATTTTGCTTCCCATGGACTATTATCTAAAACCGTTTCATCAATATCGACCACTACTGCCAGTTTTTTTGTTCCATTCCATGAAGTGGTGGCAGTAATAATACGTTCTCTGGCGATATTAAACGCCTGATAATACAGTGCCCTGTTTTCGGCCGCCCGCTGAAAGTAAAGCGTGGCCATAAGTAATTCCTGATTTTTAACACTATCCGAAGTCTGACATTGTCTGGGACAGTGGCATGCAGCGATAAACATAAACCCTGTCATCATTAAAAAAACGAATCTTTTTTTCATCCGATTTAATTTTATTCAAAGTCAATTTTACCAATATTATTCATATTCCATAGGATCCATTGCTGACGCGAACGCAAATATGCCGATGGCCGGGCCGGATTTCTATTCAAAGGAGCTGGCAAAGTAGCGACTATTAAAGCACATTCTCCACGACTGAGTTTACTCGCTGGTTTATTGAAATAGTATTTAGCGGCTGCTTCCGAACCGTATATCCCCTGCCCTGTTTCTATCACATTAAGATAAACTTCCATAATACGTTCCTTGCCCCAAACAAGCTCAATCATGAATGTAAAATACACTTCCAGCCCTTTTCGCAACCAGGAACGCTGAGGCCAAAGAAAAACATTTTTTGCAGTTTGTTGTGAAATGGTGGATGCTCCACGTTTGCGCTTCGATTTTTTATTATGTTCCTGGGCTTTCTTTATCGCTTTGACATCAAAACCATGATGACTTAAAAAATTATTATCCTCTGAGGCAACAACCGCCAGAACCATCGCAGGTGAAATCTTATCCAGATTTTTCCAACTTTTCATGATTCGGGCATCCTCCGGAGAAAACAAATTCCCGGTATAACGGATAATCATCAGCGGCGTAACAGGTGGATTAACAAAACAGTATAAAATTACAACCCATATGGAACTGATTAGAAAAGCAAGGAAGATACGCCGTATCCATCGGAAAATAAATGCAAAAAACCTTTTCATTTTTGAAACAGTAACATCAGAGATTGTAACTATATTTGCATACTATCATCCTTTTAGGATGATTGATAACGACTTCAAAGGTACTTAAAATTCATTTGTTTCTTTGGGGACTGTAACGATTGTAATACATCAATAGTCTAATTCAACAATCCATGAAGAACTTTATATTTCATAATCCGGTCAAAATTATTTTCGGAAAAGATCAAATCTCAAAAATTGCCCAGGAAATTCCGGCCAATGCACGAGTTCTGATGACGTATGGCAAAGGCAGTATTTTTAAAAATGGCGTTTATGATCAGGTGAAACAGGCTTTAGCAGGCATTGAACTTCATGAATTTGGTGGTATTGAACCCAATCCGAGATATGAAACATTGATGAAGGCTGTTGAAATTATCCATCAGAACAAACTCACCTTCATTCTGGCTGTAGGAGGTGGTTCTGTTATTGATGGTTCCAAGTTTATCGCTGCCGCTGCCTTATATAACGGAGATCCCTGGGACTTTTTATCCAAAGATATTAAAGTAAAGGCTGCTTTGCCCTTGGGCAGTATTCTTACCCTCCCGGCTACCGGAAGTGAAATGAATGGAAATTCTGTTGTAACGCGCGAATCGAGCCGTCAGAAAATGGCATTTTCGAGTCCGCTGGTATATCCACAATTTTCTGTTATGGACCCACAAACCACCCTGAGTCTTCCATGGGTTCAAACGGCCAATGGTATAGCTGATACATGGATTCATGTTACCGAACAATACCTTACATACCCTCAAAATGCTCCTTTGAATGATCGATTAGCCGAAGGAATTCTCAAAACCTTGATTGAGGAAGCCCAAAAAGTTTTGGAAGATCCAAATAATTATGAAACTCGTGCCAATTTAATGTGGTGTTCCACAATGGCACTCAATGGATTACTAAGTACCGGCGTGTACACCGATTGGGCCACGCATCAGATTGGGCATGAATTAACGGCACTTCATGGCTTGGATCATGCACTGACACTCACAATCATTTTCCCTGGTCTTATGCGGATGATGAAAATTGAAAAAAGAGAGAAACTGTTGCAATATGCTGAAAGAGTGTGGAATATTACTCAGGGCAGCGATGATGAAAAAATTGAAGCAGGAATTGAAATGACTGATCAACTTTTCAGAAACCTTGGACTTAAAACTCGACTAAGCGAACATCAAATTACAAAAGAAGACATACAGTATATTACCGATCGATTTAACAAGAATGGCCCCAATAAACTTGGTGAAAAAGGCCTGATTACACCTCACACCATTAATAGCATTCTGTTATCAAGATTATAATCAAGCATTATGAAACGGCTTACAATTATTTTTTCGGTTATCGTTCTCACTTTTTTCAGTCTGAATATTTTTGGACAAGCAAGCATCAGCCAAATAGATTCAAGCATCATCCGAAAGGGAATTAAGTATCTGGCCTCCGATGAACTGGAAGGAAGAAATACGCCAAGTAAAGGATTAGAAAAAGCAGCAACATATATTATTTCCAGCTTCGAAAAATTGGGATTACAAAAACCAGGAAAATCGTACCGTCAAGGTCTGGGTCTCGAAAGAAAAAATTTGGGCAAGGATAACCGTTATTGCCTGATAAATGGACAAAATCGGATCGAATTAGAAATTAAAAAAGATTATGTTCCATTTCAAATGACGGGCGACACGCAGGTAATTGCGCCCTTGGTTTTCGCGGGCTATGGCATTTCTGCCCCAGCATTATCTTATGATGACTACGAAAACCTGGATGTTCATAATAAAATCGTTGTAATACTCACTGGCTTTCCTTCTGAAAAAGATTCAGCCACTTTGGGTGATTTGAAGAATAAAAAATACTCTTCTATTAAAGCAAAAGTAAAAACAGCGATAGAGAAAGGTGCTGCTGGGATTATCGTATTAACCAATCCCGTAAATAACTTATTACTCCGCCCCCGGGGTTATCCCTGGCCATCCTTGTCTAAGCTTATTCCCAATAGTTTCATTCAAATGAGTATGTCTGATACGTCCATTAATACGATACCTGTAATTCACGGAGGGCCGGAAACGATGAAGGCTTTATTTGGAAGCGTAGACGCACTCAAAGAAATTCAACTAAAAATCGATCAAAACAGTAAGCCTAATTCCTATTTTTTGGAACCGTGGCAAGCTGAATTAAAAACCAGTATAGATACTGAAAGGTGTAAAGCTGATAACATTATCGCCTACATCGAGGGCAACGATTCAATTTTGAAAAATGAATACATCATTTTAGGCGCTCATTACGATCATGTTGGAATGAAGACCGATAAAGACACGCTTGCAGACCATATTTTTAATGGTGCTGACGATAATGCGTCCGGAACTGCAGCAGTTTTAGCAATTGCAGAAGCATACAAACGATACGGCATTAAACCTGCACGAACCGTTATCTTCATGCTGTTTGCCGGAGAAGAGTTAGGACTCATCGGTTCAACGGCCTATGTAGCACATCCCCTATTCCCTTTAAAACAGACCCGTTTAATGTTAAATCTTGATATGATTAGTCTTGGGACAAATGATAGTTTGTATGTTAATGGAGCCTATGATTATCCATGGCTCAAAAAAAACCTCGACGAAAACAATAAAAAGATTAATTTGGTATTAATTACTGACAACAAGAAACTCATAGGCGGTAGCGACCACATGAGTTTTTCAGGTAAGGAAATCCCCGCTGTCCATTTTTTTACCGGTCTTCACAAACATTACCATCAGGTGAGCGACGAGGCTGATCTTACCGATACATATAAGGCTTCCCGCGTTGCTGAACTGGTTTTCCTGACCTCTATCCATTTTGCAAATCTTAAAACTTTCGACAATTAATAATCATCCCTAAATCGAAAAACCCATGACAAAAATGAAATCAATCGTCCTGATAATTGCCTTCTTAGTATCCTCTATGGGTATTATGGCACAGAAATCCTGGAATCCGGGACTGAAACTAAAAAAAGGTGAGGTATACAAATACCAAACGACCTATGTAGGCACTATCGTCCAATCGATGGGCGGAATGGACATGACTATGGAAATGGAAGGCAATTCAGATATGGAAATCACCGTTGCCTCCAAAGAAAAAGACCTTTATGGTATTAGCATGAAGATTACCCTGTTAAACATGAGCATGAAAATGCCCCCGATGATGGATACAACCATGATGATAACCGATATGCCAATATCGACCTTTACAACTGATAAATACGGCAAAGCATCGAAACTGGTGGTACAGGGCGAAGAAAAACAGAATGATTTTGGTATGAATATGGGAAGTATCGGAGGAAATAAAACCTTTCAGGAACTTCCGCAAAACGCCATTAAAACTGGAGACAAATGGACATCAAGCCACATCGACACGACCGACTTTATGGGTGGCTCCCTTGTAAACATCAGTAATATAGAATACGTATGCGGAGAAGAAAGTAAAATCAATGATTACAAATGTCTTAGCATCAATTATATTTCAAATATTGAAAACGCCGGCTCTACCCAAATGCAAGGAATGGATTTTTACATCGAAGGAACCGGAGTTCAAAAAGGAATTGTTTATATTGATATTAAAACCGGTTTGGTAATCAAAGAAGAGATTACAACTGAAAATGCAATGATCATGGCATTAAGCGGTCAGCAAAACATGACTATTCCCATCACTCAAAAATTTACTGTTAACCGAAATCTAACGAAATAATCCAGCCATGAGATATATCATCCTCTCATGCATTACCCTGATCTGCCTACATACGGCAGCTCAGGGTTTTTTATTTCCCGAATTCACACAGCGCCATGAAAAGGCTGTTGCTGCCATGGAATCCAATTCTGTACTTATCATGAGGTCAGCAGACGCGCCAATTCATGATGCTATTCCAACGATTGAGGATGCCAACTTTCTCTATATGACTGGTAAGGAAGGTGCACTTCAATACTTTTTGCTAAGTGTAGAGCCCATTATAATTTCTCAAAAAAAATATCATAGCATCTTTTTCACGCAGCCTGATGCGATAATAAACAATGGTACTTTTGACACCATCCTATCGATATCAGAATTTAACAACTTACTGGAGCGAGTTTTAAAAAACAGTAAATGCATCTATTTATCAGCACCCGACCTGTATTTCCGGCCCGATTGGATTAATAAACGCATGTTTTATCCGTGGAAGGAAGTGATAAAAAAACTTAAAGTCCGATTTCCCGAATCAGAATTCAAGGAAAGTGATGCATTGATTGCTGGCTTAAGAGAAATAAAATCAGATGCAGAAATTCGGATGATTGAAAAAGCCATTCAGATTACCGCAGAAGGTTTATCCAATGCTTCCGCTATATGTAAATCAGGGAATACGGAGTATCAACTTCAGGCAGAAATTGAGTATGTGATGTTGAAAAATCATCAAAACATACCCGCCTTCCGATCCATTGTAGGTAGTGGTATTAATGCACTTGAGCCTCATTATCAATTAAACAAGGATACACTAAAAAAAGGAGAATTAGTTGTGATAGATGTTGGGGCACGATGGAACGGATACTGTGCCGACATAACACGCACCTTGCCCGTTGACGGAATATTCTCGAAAAAACAAGCAGAACTCTACGATAGCATTCTGGCTATTCAGGAACGTTTAATAAAAATGCTTCGTCCCGGAATGGAAATCAGCGCTATTGATATCAGTGCCCGGGCGATGATGAATGAAAAAGGATGGGGGAAATACCTTATTCATGGCGTAACCCATAGTCTGGGCCTTGATGTACATGATAAAATGAAGTCGATGATTTTAAAAGAAGGCATGGTAATTACCATTGAACCCGGAATATATATTCCAATTGATGACGAAGCCTGGCCGGAAGAACTCCGTGGAACAGGAATCCGCATAGAAGATGATGTATTGATAACCGCGGATTCTTATCGCATTCTTTCATTACCTGTTCCCAAATCAATTAAGGACATTGAACATCAAATGAAAATCTCTAACATATTAAAAATTCACTAATTTTTTCTCATAATTTTACAAATCTGTATCTTTACCGGATTGTTGATTTAATATCAATGTCATGAAGCGCAAAGATTTTTTAAAATCACTCGGTATGGGAGTTATTGCCGGTGGTTTAGTTAGCCTTAAAGGCGGCGAAGCATTAATGGCCGCAACGGCTAATTCTCCCGCTGTTTCTCCCGGTTCATTTGACTTAGTAGCAGTTAAAGGTGGAGAACCCGGAATAATGTTCGACAAAGGCATTGCCGCTATGGGCGGAATGAAACGCTTTGTTAGTAAAGGCCAAAAGGTTGTTGTAAAACCTAATATTGGCTGGGATGTAGGTCCCGAAAGAGCGGCCAATACCAATCCCGATTTAGTAGCCCGTATTGTTAAACATTGTCTTGAAGCCGGTGCCAAAGAAGTGGTTGTCTTCGATAATACCTGCGATAACTGGATCAAAGCATACGCTAACAGCGGAATTGAAAAAGCGGTGAAAGACGCTGGTGGCAAAATGGCCCCCGGTAACACCGAATCATATTACAAACCGGTTACCGTTCCCGGCCGGGTTTTAAAATCCACAACAGTTCATGAATTGATTCTTAACGCGGATGTGTTTATCAATGTTCCGGTCTTAAAACATCACAGCTCAGCGGATATGTCGATAGCCATGAAAAATCTGATGGGTATCGTTTGGGACAGGCGCTGGTGGCATCGTAACAACCTTCAACAATGCATTGCCGATTTTGCCGCATTTCGCAAACCCGACCTCAATGTAATTGATGCGTACCGAGTAATGATGAAAAATGGTCCCCGGGGTGTTTCTGAGGCAGATGTTAACATTATGAAATCCTTGATAATTTCTACCGATATCGTTGCTGCTGATACTGCCGCATGTAAGTTATTCGGTAACGAACCGGATGATATTGCTCATATCCGCATTGCCGATGAAATGAAAATTGGCACGAAAGACCTCTCAAAAATCAACATTCACAGGATTACTGTCTAAAACATGCCGAACCATTTACTCAGGCGTCTTCGGTTTTGGTTTTCACTACTGATAGTCGTTCTGCTGACCTTACCTTTCATCGATTTTACTGGCATTATTCCTCCGGAATATATACGTGCAATAAACTGGACTCAATTTATTCCTTCAATATTAAAATTTTTTGAGATCCCCAATCTTTTAGGAACCGGCTTTCTACTGGTAATTATTTTGTCACTCCTTTTTGGAAGAGTGTATTGCTCCTGGCTATGCCCTTTTGGTTGGCTACAGGATTTATTTTCAGGAATTGGTCGTTTGACCTCTAAAAAAAGACGCTTTTATAAATATCTGCCACCGCTTAATTATCTTCGGTATGGTTTACTAATACTTGTAGGCGCACTTGCTTTTTTCAGGATAAATACCGGCCTTATTTTTACAGATCCTTTCTCTATTTATGGCAGAATAGCGAACCACCTCTTAATGCCTTTGGTTTTAGGAATTAATAATCTGGTGAGTAATCTCCTGGGAAATTCCGGCTTTTACGGACTTAAACCTTATCCATATCAGGGATTTGACATATTTGCCGTTGCAATCGGTGTATTTTACCTCATAATTATAGCATATATTTCATTTACGAAAGGCCGATTATATTGCACCGCTTGGTGTCCGGTAGGGACATTACTTGGGCTTTTCAGCCGTTTCAGCCTTTTTAAAATCTATCTTGATGAAAGCCGCTGTAACCAATGCGGCTTATGTGCCACTTCATGCAAAGCAGGCTGCATCGACAGTAAAAATACTAATGTAGAATTCGATCGTTGTGTCGGCTGTTTTAACTGCCTAACTGTATGCCGCGATAATGGCGTAAAATATGGCATACCTCCCAAAAAAACCAAATCGAATCCTTCAAGCATCCCCGATACCCGCAGAAGAGAAATACTTCTAAGCATATTAGCCATCGGTATTGTTCAGAAGGTCTTTGGAAAAGATCCCATAAAGGTGCAAAAAGCATTTATAGAAGCAGTTTCTGAAAGTGCCGTTAGTCCACCCGGGGCTATTAACAATGAGCGCTTCACTTCTGTTTGTACCGCATGCCACGCCTGCCTCAGTGCTTGTCCAACAAGAGTATTACAGCCCGCTTTCCTGCAACATGGAATAAAAGGGATGCTACAACCATTTATGGACTACCACAATAACTTCTGTAATTATGAATGTACAAAGTGTATGGAAGTATGTCCAACAGGAGCGCTTATCTTTTTAACGCCTGAGAATAAAAAAAGGACTCAGCTGGGTAAAGCTAAATTCATCGAAAAAAACTGTGTGGTATACACCGATGAAACAGCCTGTGGAGCCTGTTCTGAGCACTGCCCAAGCAAAGCCGTTGACATGGTTTTTTACAAACCCGGACTTACAATTCCGGAAGTTACCGAAGATATTTGTGTTGGATGTGGTGCCTGCGAGTACGCCTGTCCTACCCTGCCATACAAAGCCATTTATGTAGAGGCCAACGCCATACATCAAGTAGCAAAAGAACCAAAAGGATCAGATAAAAGCAAAGAAGAAGTTCCGGAAGAATTTCCTTTTTAAACATCACACACTGTTAACGGATGGTAACTATGGGTATGGGTAAGGAGAAGGGATGGGGCGATTTCCCATTTAAATTCAAAACCAGACCGTACGATACTTGCAAAAAACAAAAAAAGGCTGAATATTTGTTCCTTCAAACAAAAACGCACAAGCATTAATCAGAAATTTATGAAATTAAAAGTAAACTACATTCTGGCACTAATCGTCATAGCGACGGCTTGTACCAGCAAAAAACCGGCCGATTATTCTGCCTATATTACTGAAATGTCGGCTGTTAGCCAAGATTATACATGCATTAATCAGGCAAAGGATATTTTTATTAAATATGCCGCAGAGCAGGATAGCACATTTGTTGATTCTGCTTTCGCTATCTTCTATAATACGATGATTACAAGTGAATTAAATCTTGGAAACCTTACTGAAAACGAAGAAGGCTTGCCCGATTATATGGCTGCCGTGGCAGGAGCTCCTATAGAAAGTTATAGTAATGAAAAAGCCATGACTGTGAAAGAAAAACTTCACGCTGGCAATATCATTTCAAAATCAGAGGAAGGAGACATTTATTTTTCCTATGATCTCATGGTATCAGCCGAACAAATTAAACCATTACTTTCAAAATCGATGCAAGAGTTTTTTGATCTGATTATTACAGAACGTCAGTCACCTCCCGTTCAGGATGGTGCGATAATCATTCCCATGCTCGATTTTGCTGACTACGTAATTTCATGGGATGCTCAGAAAACAGCTCCTTTGCGTTTAGTAAAAAAAGAATACGCCACTCAATACCTCCATATCCTGATGACCGGTGTAGATAACACGCCCTTTATCAACGAAGAAGGCATGGTTAATCAACCATATCTTGAAGCGTATCAATACCTGATGGATCGTTATAAAAGCTCGTACGTTGGAAGTATTGCACGTACGTATATCAGCATTCTGGCAAAAAACGAATTCGTTCCAAATGAAGAATCGGAAGAATTTGTCAGAGCCACATTTAAATAGAAGGAATTATCCCGTTTGAATTACCCGGCTTTTGTCGGGTTTTTTTATTTTTGGAGATTAAAACGATGAAATACCTCACCTTAACGCAGGATAATCTAATATCAGAACACATCTGTTGTGCATTTTCTGATAAAAAATGCCATGAAGGCTATTTACTGAAGAAAAAATGGCTGAGTGAACGTATTCATGAAGGCTATACATTCCTTAAAGCAGACGTAAGGGCTAAAGTTTTTATCGAATTTGGTGATGCCGAAAAAGCCTGGGCACCAATTAATGCGCCCGGCTACACCTTTATCGGATGTTTTTGGGTATCGGGGCAGTACAAGGGACATGGATATGCAAAAGCTTTGCTCCAGCAATGCATAAACGACTCTAAAGGAAAAAACGGTATCGTTGTTATTACTGGAAATAAAAAACTGCCATTTTTATCCGATGCGGCCTTTTTCCAGAAACATGGATTTATTAAAGCCGATATTGCTCCCCCCTATTTCGAGTTATGGTATCTGCCGCTGAAATCAGATTGTCAAACTCCGGAATTTTCTGAATCGTGTAAAACCCCTGCCATTAAAAACAGTAAAGGCATTGAAGTTTTTTATACTTCACAATGTCCGTTCACCGATTATTATACAAACGAAGTTCTTTCCAAAGCAGCAAAAAATGCCGGATACAATTTTACGGCACATCATATAAAAAGCGCTGATGACGCCCGTGCTCATATCACTGCATTTCCGCTATACAGTGTTTTTATGGATGGTGTTTTCCTAACACACGAAATACTATCTAAAAAGAGATTTGAGAAACTATTGGGTTAATCTACTGATTTTCGGGTAAGAAGAACCACTGTTTCGATATGACTGGTGTGTGGAAACATGTCAAAAGCTTTTATGTCTGTAATTTCAAAAGCGGTGGTGAGCAATTTCAAATCCCGTCCCAAGGATACCGGATTACAACTTACATATACAACTCTGGATGCACCGGAATGAATGATGTTCTTATTAATTTCTATCAACGTACCCGAGCGAGGTGGATCAAGAACAATCACGTCAGGATTACCCATCTTCTCAATAAAATCAGGACGAAATGTTTCGAGTACATCTCCCCTCACGTTTTGCAAATTGGTAATTCCATTCATATTTGCGTTGAAATCGGCATCCAAAACAGCCTTATGATTTCCTTCAATCCCAATAACTTTTCCGGCCTTTTCCGCAAGATAAATACTTAAGGTTCCTATACCAGAATATAAATCATAAACGATCTCACCTGGCTGAATATCAGCTACAGATGCAACGTACTCAAAAAGTTGATTGGCCTGCCAGGGATTCGGTTGATAGAAACTATCGATGCTATATCGAAACCGAAAACGTCCGGAAATCTCATATAAATACCCATCACCACGGACAAAATGCCATTCTTCTCCCGATAATCCTTTGGCAGCATTTGCTAAAACATTCACCGCCAATTGACAATTTTCCGGCAGTTTATCAGCAAGGGGCATTAATACCGCCAATCCTTGCTGCGCACATTCCGGTGCAACGCCCAGAATGGCAATAGAGTCACCCAGAGTGTTTATCCGAATTTCCAAATTCCTGAATACACCCATTCCTGTTTTGAAATTCCACAAATCGTTAGCGGAAGGTTTCAAAACTTCAAAAACACTTTCACAAATGAGTCGCGAGGGCTCTTCCTGCAAGTAGCACTCTTCTATATGAATAATTCGTCCCGAAATTCCTTCAGGATGGAATCCCATTCCCATCCGATCCTCCGCAGCTGTCACTTCGCCTTCTTCCTCATAAAACCAACGGGTATCGGTTAATGCATACTCCATTCGGTTTCTGAATAATTGTTCCTTAGGTGATGCTATTACATCCATTTGAAGTTCGCAAGCAATTCCCGAACGTTTTAGTGAATCCAAAAGAATTCGCTTTTTAAGTTCGAGCTGATGTATGTATTCGATATGCTGCCATGAACATCCACCGCAAAGATTGGCATGACGGCAAAAAGGTTCTCGCCGATAAATTGATGATTCATGAAATTTTTCGATATCACCACTAAGGTAATCACCGGAGGCCGTATATACTACATCACAAACCTCATCCGGAATGGATGCAGGAACATACACACGCCTTCCCATTGAACCCTGACTGCTTGTAACCCAGCCACGTCCTTCGGGATGCATCCCTTGAATTTTTACCTGAGAAAGGCGTTTTCGTTTGAGTGGTCGTCGGCCCATAATAATTATGCAAATCTAAATAAAAGCATTCATGATTTGCATTACTCATCAATCACTTCCTCTAAAGCCTCCGTATGACTTGTAAAAACAAGCCCAAGGGTCATAACAACGCTGGTTGCCAACACAATAAAAAACAGTAAGGCGGTTGATACTCCCGGAATTTTAAGATTTGCCGGGATGCTAAAAAAGAGCAGAATACTGATCAATCCGCGGGGAGTGAGAAAAAGCTCCGGTATTAATTCCAGTCTTATTACAAATTTGAGATAAAGCCCCCGAATTACATATATCACTCCCAGTATTATACTTCCATATATTAACATATCAATCGAACCGAGCTCCTCCAATTGAATCCCGAATCCGAAAATCAGAAAGAAAAAAGTTTTGAGAAGAAAGGCACTTTCGCGTGATAATTGAAACAGCTGTATAAAATCCTCCTTGAATTTGGGGTAAATAAATTTCCTTTGAAAGAGTCCGAAGGGTATACTTCCGGCATTTGCCAAAAACAAACCAAAAACAAGCACCAATATCAATGGTGATAAATGAAGCAAATGACTACTGGCATATACTAATATCAATATTGCAATGATGAGGAAGAACTTGATGTGATGCTTCAGTCTGCCCATTATGTATAGAAGGAGAAGACTGAAAAGCACAGAAATCAACAAAACTGTAATAATTTCAGAGCCAAGAACCACGAAAGACGAAAATGCGAGTTTGGAATTGGCTACAGCAAAATCGAACATTATAATACCCAAAATATCGGAAAATGAAGACTCGTAAACTACAAATTCCTTTTTATCCTTATGAATGTTACCTGCTGATGGAATTGCAATGGCAGAACTTATTATGCTAAACGGAATGGCATTTACAACACATGCCTGAAAATCAGCCCCCGTCAGATACTGCATAATGAGGGCAACCGTCAAGGCTGTCAATAATAAGATAAACAAAGCAGAAAGGAAGGCTTTACGAATTAAAACATTCTTTTTCCGGCTATACTTCAATTCAAGAGAGCCTTCAAAAACGATAAGAATAAGTCCCACTGTGCCGAGTGCCGGGAGAATCTGAAAAAAATTCAACTCCGCAAGACCGAAATAGCTTGCCAGCTGTGCCAGACCTATTCCCGAGAATAACAGTAATATTACCGAAGGCACCCTTATCCTTTTCGAAAGTAAATCAAAAAGGTAGGAGAATATTACCAGGCTGCTAAGAGCTATAAGTGCTGTATATGTTGACATAAAAAATACTAGGAAGATCTTGTGTTTTCAAATATCTTCTCAGCTCTAAAATATGAACTTTTACAGACTTCTCCAAAAAACAAGAAGAGAATCCCTAGACTTGTGGCCTATTGATTAGAATATCACCCGATTTCATTAAAATATCGACGTACTGAGCCCTTTTGTATGAAAATGGATCCTTCAGTGTCTTCTGTGATAATTTACCTTTAAAATCAGAAATATGATGATATGATTTGGTATCCATCCAAGTTTCAACTTCAGCAATCATTTCTCCGAGATGATCAATACCGTTTTTGTATAGTGTGGAAACTACCTGAACAGTATCAGCACCTGCCAGAAGCATTTTTACGACGTCTTTACCTGAATAAATTCCTGAAGAAGCACAAACAGAAGCATCAATTCTATCGTAGAGAAGTCCGGCAAACCGAAGAGGCAAGCGATTATCATCATTTCCTGATAAATTATACGGATACTCATGTTCTTCAGAATCGATACATATATCGGGATGGAAAAGACGATTAAAAAGTACAAGTCCTGATGCACCGCTTTCGGAAAGGCGTTTCATAAATCCCAAAGGGTTTGTATAATAAGAAGATAATTTAACCGCTACAGGAATTTTGACTTGTTTTATCACCGATTCCAATGCTGCAATTTGCTGATCAATAATTTGCCTTGTTGATGTTTCAAAATCACCAGGGATGGAATAAAAATTCAATTCCAGGCCAGCAATTCCGGTTTTCTCCATTTTAACGGCCCATTCTGCCCAGGTGGCATCATAAACAGCATTGAGACTTCCAATTACCGGTATATTAATCGATTTTACGGCCTGTTCCAGATTAATTAAAAACTCTTTCGGTCCAGCATGTTCAATATTTGGGAAAATCCGGCTGGCTTCAACGAAGCGGTCGTTATATGCCTCCATGCCATCTTCCATCTGCAGATTTTCTATATGAATCTGTTCTTCGAAAAGTGATTTATAAACAACGGCCGCAGCACCCGCTTCTTCCATACGCTTGAGATTTAATGAATCGGTACTCAAATTGCATGCTCCGACTATGATTGGATTCTTGAGGGCAATGCCCATATAGGACGTTTGAAGTTTACTCATGGTTGATTGTTTTTTGATGTTATAAGTAACAATACGTATAAAACGTCTGAAGATTCAAAAAGTTTAAAGAATATCCGGGAGTTTCTTATTTTAAATCATTGTAAACAAGGCTTGGCAACGTTATTTTGATGACAGATTAGGATTATAATTTGTAACTTCGCAGCGATTTTGAAAAAAAGGTGAATACCTCTGACAATATGTCCATTTAATTGATTTACCATGACAAAAAAGAAAAATTTCGTTGTTCTTGACGGAAATATGGCTGCGTCTCACATCGCTTATATGTTTAGCGAAGTAGCTGCCATTTATCCCATTACTCCTTCCTCCAATATGGCCGAATATGTCGACGAGTGGGCAGCTGTCGGCAGAAAAAATATTTTCGGCGAAACAGTGAAGGTTGTCGAAATGCAATCAGAAGCCGGTGCAGCAGGTGCTGTTCATGGCTCACTTCAATCAGGTGCCCTCACTACCACATTTACAGCATCTCAGGGTCTTCTTCTGATGATCCCCAATATGTATAAAATTGCTGGCGAATTACTTCCCGGTGTTTTCCATGTAAGCGCACGTACCCTGGCTTCTCAGGCTCTTTCAATTTTTGGTGATCATTCTGATGTTATGGCAACCCGCCAGACAGGCTTCGTAATGCTAGCTTCAGGAAGTGTTCAGGAAATTATGGACATCGCTCCTATCGCTCATCTCACAGCTATTAAATCGCGTTTACCGTTCTTACATTTCTTCGATGGATTCCGTTCATCGCACGAAATTCAGAAAATTGAAGCCATCGCCCAGGAAGATATTGCCGGACTTATCGATCAAAAGTCACTGCAAGCTTTCCGTGATGCAGCTCTTAATCCGGAACATCCTGTAACCCGTGGCACTGCACAAAATCCGGACATTTTCTTCCAGGCCCGCGAAGCGTGTAACCCATTTTACGATGCTATTCCCGATCTCGTAGAACATTATATGCAGGAAGTGGCAAAGATAACCGGCCGCGAATATCATCCGTTCGATTATTACGGACATCCTGAAGCTGAAAATATTATCATCGCCATGGGTTCGGTAACCGAAACCATAAAGGAAGTGATTGATTTTAAAATGTCAGAAGGCGAAAAAGTCGGCCTTATCAGTGTTCATCTCTATCGTCCGTTCTCTGCCAAATATTTCTTCAAGGTATTCCCAAAATCCGTTAAACGCATTACGGTTCTTGATCGTACCAAGGAACCCGGAGCCGAAGGCGAGCCCCTCTATCTCGACATCCGCAATATGTTTTTTGAAGATAAAAAGGCTCCTCTCATCATTGGAGGCCGTTATGGTTTGAGTTCGAAAGACACAACTCCATCACAAATTCTTGCAGTTTATGACAATATGGCTATGAACGAGCCTAAAAACGGATTTACTGTTGGTATCATTGATGACGTCACATTCAAATCACTTCCATTACAACCTGAAATCAGCCTGGCACCAAAAGGTACCTATGCTGCAAAATTTTACGGACTGGGCTCGGATGGCACTGTTGGCGCCAACAAAAACTCCATTAAAATCATTGGTGAAGAAACTGATTTATATTGTCAGGCATATTTTGCTTATGATTCTAAAAAATCCGGAGGATTTACTACCTCTCACCTTCGTTTTGGCGAAAAACCCATACGCTCGACATATCTGGTTACCACCCCAAATTTTGTAGCTTGTCATGTTCCCGCATATCTCGACAAATACGACATGCTTAAAGGCCTGAAAAAAGGAGGTACCTTTTTGCTCAATTCCATTTGGGATATCGAAGAAACCAAAGACCGTCTGCCTGATCACGTTAAAAAATATCTGGCAAAAAATGAGATTAACTTCTATACCATCAATGCGACACAAATCGCAGAAGAAATAGGCCTTGGCAATCGTACCAACTCAATCATGCAGGCAGCATTTTTTAAAGTTTCGGAAGTTATTCCGTACGAACTTGCTCTTGACAAAATGAAAGAGATGATCAAAAAGTCTTATGGTCATAAAGGCGAAGAAATCATTCGGATGAATTACGCCTCCGTAGAACGTGGCAGTGATGTAATTAAGATTGAAGTTCCTTCCGAATGGGCAAACATCACAGTTAAACCCAACGTTGGAGATGAAAATCTTCCTGAATTCATCAGTAATGTTGTTAATGTTATTAATAACCAAAATGGTGATGACCTTCCTGTTTCAGCATTTCTTGGCCGCGAAGACGGAACCTTCCCCGCAGGTACTACTCAATATGAAAAACGTGGTATAGCGGTAAATGTTCCCGAATGGCAACACGAAAATTGTATTCAGTGTAACCAGTGTGCCTATGTTTGCCCCCACGCAGCTATCCGTCCATTCCTAATGAGTGAAGAAGACGTGAAAAATGCTCCCGAAGGTACCAACGCTATTAAAGCGGTAGGTAAAGGAATGGAAGGCATTCAGTTCCGCATTCAGGTGAGTGTTCTTGATTGTACCGGTTGTGGTAATTGTGCTGAAGTTTGTCCTGCCAAAACCAAAGCATTGGAAATGAAACCTCTTGGTACACAAGAAGCAGAAATTTCCCGCTATCTGTATATGGATTCAAAAGTCGGTTACAAAGAACAGTATTACGACAAAACCAAAAACGTTAAGAATTCACAGTTTGCCCAGCCTCTATTCGAGTTCTCAGGTGCTTGCGCAGGTTGTGGAGAAACCCCATATATCAAAACAATTTCCCAGCTGTTTGGCGAAAGAATGCTTGTAGCCAATGCTACAGGTTGTTCGTCAATTTACGGTGGATCAGCTCCTTCAACCCCATATCGTGCTCATGCTGTTTCAGGTCATGGTATCGCCTGGGCAAATTCACTTTTTGAAGATAACGCGGAATATGGTTTTGGTATCGCTACCGGTATCGAGAAATTGCGCGAACGTATCAGTCTGCGCATGACTGCCTCTATGGATAAAGTAAATCCTGAACTTAAAGCAGCGTATACCGAATGGCTCGAAGGCAAAAACAACTCTGACCTTTCCAAAGCCGCTACTGAAAAGCTACTGCCTTTACTTGAGAAATCGGAAGACACTACAGCCAAAGAAATCCTGGCCCTCAAACAATACCTTATCAAAAAATCCATCTGGATTATTGGTGGTGATGGTTGGGCTTATGATATTGGTTATGGTGGTTTGGATCATGTTATTGCTCAAGGCGAAGATGTAAACATCCTCGTTGTAGATACAGAAGTTTATTCAAACACGGGTGGACAGGCGTCCAAATCGACACCAACCGCCGCTGTTGCTAAATTTGCTTCTGCCGGAAAACGTGTTCGCAAGAAAGACTTAGGCGCTATGGCTATGAGTTATGGTTATGTGTACGTGGCACAGGTTGCTATGGGATCCAATCAGTCGCAGTATTTCAAAGCACTGCGCGAAGCGGAAGCATATCCAGGCCCATCCATCATCATTGCGTATTCCCCTTGTATTAACCACGGCTTGAAAGCTGGTATGGGAAAAACACAGGAACAGGAAAAGAACGCAGTGGACGCTGGCTACTGGTCACTCTATCGTTATAATCCGCTACTCGAAGCAGAAGGTAAAAATCCTTTCCAACTCGATTCAAAAGAACCCGACTGGAGCAAATTCCAGAACTTCCTGAAAAGTGAAGTACGCTTTACCTCCCTTAAAAAAGCATTCCCTGCTATCGCTGATGAACTGTTCTTAGCGTCAGAAGATAATGCCAAGTGGAGACACAAATCATACAAACGCCTTTCAGAAATGGATTTCTCCGAATAAATCCGGAATCAATCTCATTATAAAGCCTTGTTCTGACGAACAGGGCTTTTTTATTTCCACACAATTGATTTTTCAATAAACAAACAATCAAAGGAATTCACATTTTCATCAGACTCCAGATCAACAAAATCGGAATTGTAAAAAATCGGTTCGGATATTCTAAAAACAATGAACATCAAAAAAAAACAAAGATTGATAAACAAAGCAATTTTTCAGGTGTTATTTAGAAAAGGTCTAATTTATATTTATCATGCTTAATAAAAAACTTAACGAACTTATATTTCCACAACTCAATTATGAATACAGTGCATTGGAGCCTTATATTGATGCACAAACAATGGAATTGCATTATTCGAAACATCATCAGGGATACTTTACCAATCTGTTGAATGCCGTTAAAGATACTGAACTTGAAAATAAAAGTCTCCTAGAAATCTTTGAGAATATCAGTAATTTACCGGTAGCAATAAGAAATAATGGCGGTGGGCATTTTAACCATAGCCTGTTTTGGAATATTATGTCACCGGACGGAAAGCGAGCTCCCTCGGGAGAACTCTTAAAAGCCATTGAAAAAGATTTTGGTTCATTCGACCAATTCAAATCGAAGTTTGAAGATGCCGCAAAAACGCGCTTTGGTAGTGGCTGGGCGTGGCTAAGTGTTAAAAAGGATAAAAGTCTTTGTGTTTGTAGTTCTGCCAATCAGGATAACCCGCTGATGGATGTGTCCGAATGCAAAGCAATGCCTATTCTGGGTTTGGATGTATGGGAACATGCATACTACCTGAAATACCAAAACCGTCGTCCTGACTATGTTAATAATTTTTGGAACGTAGCCGACTGGGATGTGATTGAAAACAATTACAAACTGGCTCTTAATTCCATCTGATTTGTTTTTTGGTTGTTTTTTTTGATTTTGGTGATTGATTCTGGAAGGGGGACCGTCGGGAGATGGTCTCCCTTTTCTTTAACAAAAAGGGCTGCTCTGAATAGAGCAGCCCGTACTAAATAAAAAACTTGGCTTAAAACTTCTTCATGAATTGGGGCAACTGACGCAGTGCAGCCAGTTCGCGCCATTTTTTTCTGGCTTCAATAGCAGGAGTACCAAAATAGGTTTTTCCGCCTGCAATTGACTTATCTACACCACTGGTTGCTAAAATTATAGCACCTTTACCAATGACCAGATCTTTATTAACAGATACGCGTCCCCAAAGAATTACATCGTCTTCGATACGAGTTACCCCGGCAATCGCACTATGGGCTCCAATCAGACAATGTTTACCGATATATGTATCGTGACCCACCTGTACGTGATTATCAAACTTGGTTCCTTCATCAATAATGGTATCACCCGAAACGCCTTTATCGATGGAACAAAGTGCACCGATTTCAACTTTATCCTTTAAAATAACCCGTCCACATGATTCCATTTTTCGATATCCTGTCGGCTTTTTTTGAAAATAATAGGCATCCGCGCCAATGACCGAATTGGAATGAATGATTACATCATCGCCGATTATCGAATGATCATAAATGCTCACATTGGAATGGATAAGACAATTACGTCCAATCTGTACATGATTACCAATAAAAGCACCGGGCTGAATGACTGTTCCTTCACCAATTACCGCTGTTGGACTAATTTGCGCTGAGGAAGCCTCGAAACTCCGGAATTTTTTTACCAAAGCAATATATGCTGCGAATGGATCGTCATTCAAAAGCAAAGCTTTTCCCTCGGGGCAATCGACCCGCTTATTGATGATGACCGTGGTAGCTTTAGAATTCAAAGCTTTGGAGTAATACTTGGGATGATCCACAAAAGTAACATCACCAGGTTCTACCATATGAATCTCATTAATCCCGGTAATTACAAAACCAGAATTGCCAATAGCTTCCGAGGCCGTTATACTGGCCGCTTCAACAAGGGTAATGGGTGCAATAAATTTCACAGTGTAAGGCTTAGAATATTAAACCGATAAATATTAATTTCTGACTCTTTCAGAATAATCACCGGTTCTGGTGTCCACACGGATGGTTTCACCTTCATTAACAAACATCGGCACCCGAACAATGGCACCTGTTTCAACGGTAGCAGGCTTGAGCGCATTGGTGGCTGTATTTCCTTTTTCGCCTGGTTCGCAATAGGTGATTAATAAATCAACAAATGCTGGGAGTTCGCAACTCAGAGGCTGCTCATTTTCGGCAAGAAAAACGATATCAACAGAAATTCCTTCTTTGAGCAAATCTCTACCTTCGACCATTTCGGCCGGTAAAAATGTTTGTTCAAACGTTTCATTATTCATGAAATGCATATCATCACCTTCGGCATATAAAAACTGATATTGCCTGCGTTCAACACGGATAGTATCAATTTTGACACCTGCATTAAACGTATTTGGAATTGTTCTGCCGTTCTTTAAATTTTTGAGCTTCGTGCGTACAAAAGCGGCGCCTTTACCGGGTTTCACATGTTGAAAATCAACAATCACATAAGGATCGCCGTTAAATTCAATGCAAAGACCGTTTTTGAAATCGGCGGTGGTTGCCATAACGTATTTATTTTGATAAACTTACAATTAGGGCGCAAAGGTAGTAACTTTTTCGATAGATTCAGTGACCCCTTACTGGCAAATCACGCTTTGCGGGGTTTAAAATCATCAATAAGAATCTGTTTATCACAAAAATCATATTCGATGGCCTGATGATTGGAGCAAACAACGATAATCCGACCATTTGCATAGGTTTCAACAAGATTTCTATACCACTCCATTCCGGCCTTATCAAGATTGGTACAGGGTTCGTCGAGTAATAATAAATCGGAACGGGTAAGAATGGCCAGACCCAACTTCACTCTTTGCTTCATTCCGGACGAATAATACCTTAAAGGTTTATTGCGGGATGACTTCAATCGCAAAATCTCCGTAATTTCTTCAGGCGTTAAATCATTGTAAGGCGATTTCAGGCTAAAATGAAAATCAAGTAATTCTCGTAGGGTGAATTCTTCCGGTAATTCAAGATAAGGGGCTGAAAGCGTAATATGGCGATATACTTTATCCGTTTCTATGAGTTCCGAATTATCAAAGAATTCAACACTTCCTTCACTGGCGATACTCCGGCTGCTGATAATTTGTAGAAGTGTGGATTTACCAGAACCATTCGAACCCAGAATGGCTTGTCGGTGACCAGATTCCAGATCGAGTGATATACCCCGGAATATCCATTCGAAATTATAACGCTTACCGCAATTTTGAAGTTTTATACTAAACATGTCCTTGATTTTCGGGCCACGAAGATACAAATTAAAGATTGAATGGCTGGTTCAGCCTTGCCGTGAATGATTCATCACAAGAAATGCTTAATTTTAGGATTCATAAAACATCCAACATGGACATTATCCGTAAAAGACGTTCCATCCGCAAATTCACTAGTCAAAAGGTGGAAGAAAAAGATCTCCATAAAATTCTTGAAGCCGCTATGTGTGCTCCATCGGCAGGCAATCAGCAGCCATGGCAGTTTATAGTCGTTACCGATCAGGAGGCGCGCACCCGATTATCAAAAACAGGCCCTTATACACATATGGCCGCTGAAGCTCCGGTTTTAATTATCGTTCTTGGCGATTTAAATCGTGAAACTCATAAAGATTATTGGCCCATCGATTGTTCGGCAGCAACTCAAAATATTCTACTCGAGGCAACTTCATTAGGTTTGGGAAGTGTATGGCTAGGTGTTCATCCCAGACCGGAACGTAAAGCATACATTTCTGAAATTTTTGAACTCCCCGAACACATTATCCCTTTCGCTATAATTTGCATCGGCTATGGAGCCGAAGAAAAAGGGCCTTCTGAACGTTTTGATACCACACGAATCCATTATGAAAAGTGGTAAAAAAAACCGGAGTCAATGCTCCGGTCAGTATTATTTATTATAAATTTTTGCCCATTCAAATTTCCGTCTATCTTTCCAAAATCCTTTGTGATAAGCGTAATTAACGATGAGGGGAACAACGGTGGTAGCCTCAGCATAAACCATTTGCTCATATACGGTATCAACCTTACCCCAGGATGCGGCTTCCTTCAGTGTTGAGCTGGAGCAAGCGCCATCGCGAACATCAGCCACCGTAATTTGGATGGCATATTTATGCATAGGTACTTCCACACCCAAAACTTCTGCGCAGACGACTGTATCCTGGGCAAAGTTTTTAGGAACACCACCGCCAATCATAAAGAGGCCAGAAATTCCGGCTTTCATTTTTATCTGAGTCAATTCCAGAAAATCTTTCACAGAATCGATACTCATGTGTTTGTCGGGATGATTCCATTGGTGCTTTACAAGGCCAAAACCTGCACTACTATCACTAAATGCAGGGCAAAAAATAGGAACATTATTCTCATATGCGGTTTGAATCAGAGAACCTTGCTTTTTAGCATGCTTACTTAGATATTTACCCATTTCCCAAATAAATTCCCGTGAGGAATATGGCCTGGGTTCTAAAGTTTCTGCTATCTGACGAATTGTATCATCACATACCTGAAGCTCTTCTTCATCAATATAGGTATCATAAATACGGTCGATATAATTATTGCGAAGCATTCTATCATCTAACCAGGCAGAGCCTTTATAGTGCTTAAATCCAAGTGCTTCAAAAAAATCCATATCCACAATTGCAGCTCCGGTGGCCACAATTGCATCGACCATATTCAGGCGAACCATATCGGAATATACCTGCATGCATCCGCCGGCGCTGGTGCTTCCAGCTAAGGTGAGCATAATGGTACAATCTTTATCGCCTAACATGCGGTTTAGAATATCAGCAGCTGAGGCGGTGTCGCGTGAACTGAACGACATATCACGCATTGCATCAATAATGGGCGACCCATCAAATGAAGTAATGTCGATGTGTTTAACGGTTTCTTTCAGTAAATCGGCTTTTTTCATCTTGATATTTTATAATTTCTCTACTAAAATAATCTGTGTTTTGATATACTTCATATGATTACCCGATGTAAACATATGATTTTGACAACTAACGGCTTGCAAAATTACTTAAATAATGACCTTGAATCCAATTTTTGGATAGAATAATGAACTACCAAAACCTATATGCCTAATATCCAAGTATTTTTAACATGGCTTTATAGGATTGCTCCTTGGCAAAAAGCTTGGTATAGTACTCCCCTTCTTCATCCACATCAATGATAACATGTTTGGGCGCAGGTGTCAGACAATGTTGGATGCCACCGTATCCACCCAGAGATTCCTGGTAGGCTCCTGTATGAAAGAACCCAATATATTGTTCTCGACCTTCATTAATTTTTGGAAGAAACACGGCATTCGAATGCGCTTCAGCATTGTAAAAATCCTGGCTATCACAGGTGAGACCACCCAAATGAACCCGTTGATATTCGGCTTCCCAATTATTGACCGCCATAAGAATATATCGTTGATTAATAGCCCATGTATCTGGAAGTGTTGTCATAAACGATGAATCGATCATATTCCATAACTCACGGTCATTCTGTTGTTTTTGGTTAACAATTGAGTAAAGAATTGCTCCACTCTCACCCACGGTATACGTTCCGAATTCGGTAAAGATATCAGGCTCAGGAACATTATGCTGAACACATAGATTTTTTATCTGCGCAATTATTTCCTCAGCCATGTATTCATAATCGTAATTAAACTCCAATGAATTTTTAATTGGAAATCCGCCCCCAATATTTAATGAATCAAGTTCGGGGCATATTTTTTTCAATTCACAATATACATTCACTGCCTTCGATAATTCATTCCAGTAATACGCCGTATCCCTAATACCGGTATTGATAAAGAAATGGAGCATTTTCAATTCAAAAAGCGGATTATCCTTGATTTTTTCGAGATAGTATGGAATGATTTCGTTGTATCGGATTCCAAGTCGAGAGGTATAAAATTCGAATTTGGGTTCTTCCTCCGCTGCAATGCGGATACCGATCTTGGTTTTCTCAACTAAACCCGCTTCAATATATTTATCCAGTTCAAACTTATTATCCAAGATTGGAACTGTATTTATGAATCCATTATTCAAGAAATTGACAATATTCTCAATGTATTGCGGCCTTTTAAACCCATTGGCAATAATGTAATTATCTTTTTCGAAATGACCATTCTCATGCAAAACCTCAATCAGATTGATATCAAAGGCGGATGAAGTTTCAATATGAACACCATTTTTAAGCGTCTCTTCAAGCACGTAAGAAAAATGAGAACTCTTCGTACAATAA
This sequence comes from Bacteroidales bacterium, assembly GCA_030656615.1. GTDB lineage: Bacteria > Bacteroidota > Bacteroidia > Bacteroidales > TTA-H9 > JAUSOY01. Next base: position 129,936 of record JAUSOY010000063.1, read on the forward strand.
CAATAATGGTAATCAGCATTGTAATTTGCTTTGGCCATGGCAACATTAAATATTATCCTGGCCTTCTGAATCTGACTTGTAATTTTAGGAAGATATGTAAGTCTCAGTGGAGTTCCATACTGTTTAATAATATCCATTAATGGTATATTATTCCAATACAATTCGTCTTCTTCAACTTTAAACTCGTCGTTCGGAAATTCAAATGTTTGTTCAATAAGATCGATATACTTGTTTTTCATTTCTCATTGTAATTAAGATGGATCCTTTAAAAAAAACAAATCCGACTGAGTCGGATCAGAATGATTTTGCAAATATAATACATTTCGATTGAAAAATTATAACAGGGGAAAAATAGTTTGATTTCTTAAAACCCTGAATAAATGGCAATTAAGCGTAATGAACTGCCCACGCATATCCATTCACTCCTAAATATCACAAATTGTAGGTTAATCTAAAGTCAGAAAATTGATAAATCCGAGAAAACTGGTTTATTTAAAATGCAGCCATCAGCAGCTCAATATCTTTATAGGGAATCTGGTAATAGTCGCCGATAAACTTACTTGTTAATGTCCCATTCAGCATATAAACTCCTTGTCTGAAGCTTGAGTTTCTCTTTAAAAAAACTTCAAAAGTAGAGGCTTCATTCATTCTGTTAAGGATAGGAGCGAATAAATTACTCAATGCATAAGATGCCGTGTGAGGTACTTTTGATGCAATATTGGGTACGCAATAGTGTGTAACATCGTGCAAAGAATACACTGGATTTGAATGAGTAGTTGGTTTAGACGTCGCAAACACACCACCCTGATCAATACTGATATCAATAATGACGGCACCTTTTTTCATCATGCGAACGTTCTCTTCAGAAACATAAAGTGGGGTAATGCATTCCTTTGAATGCACAGCACCAATTGCAACATCTGCTGTTCGTAGTGATTTATTAAGAACCTCCGGTTGAATGATGGAGGTGAAAAGCCGCACACCCAAGTGATGTTGAATATTCCGGAGTTTGTAGATATTATCATCAAAAACCTTTACCATGGCTCCCATGCCCAATGCCGTACGAGCGGCGTACTCACCAACCGTACCAGCACCAATTATAACAATTTCTGATGGATTCACACCCGGGAAACCACCCAGCATGCTTCCTCTGCCCAAAAGAGGATCTGCAAGATATTCAGCAGCAATTAAAACACTTGTAGTTCCAACGATTTCGCTCATAGCTTTTAAAACCGGATATGCTCCGGATTCATCTTTTATGGCCTCAAAAGCAAGTGCTGTGATTTTACGAGCTAATAGTTTTTTAAAGTAATCCTTACAATGAGTGACTGCCTGAATGGATGAAATCAGAACCTGTCTTGGTTTAAGATATTCGATTTCGCTGTCGAATAAAGGCGCCACTTTTAAAACAATTTCTGCACGAAATGCTTCCTCTGCAGATTGAACAATAATGGCTCCGGACTCAACGTACTCAATATCTGCAAAGTTGGCCCGTAATCCGGCACCGGCTTGAACAATAACCTGATGTCCGTTGGCTACAAGTACACTTACAGATGAAGGAACCAATGGTACCCGGTTTTCGTCAGGTGACAATTCACGTGGAATTCCAATACTCCGACGATAATTCTCTTTATGGGTTTTAACGAGTTTTTCCTGAGGACTCATTTGCTCAGTGTGTTCCATATCCAGAAAAGGCTTTCTCGTTGTATCCATTGGTGGCATGTTAATTATAATTTCATGATTAAAACACGTACACAAATTTAGCTTAATCGATGGTGTTTCGCAAGATGATGTTTCTCACGTCATTATTATCATCGGGGATGATTTCGAGAAAGATGGTTTCGGGAGGCAATAGCGCTCTAGCATTTGATGGCCATTCGATGAAACAATAATGGCCACTATCAAAAAGATCAACTGCTCCAAGGTTCCAGGCTTCCGTTTCATTTTTAATACGATAAAAATCAAAATGATAGACTAAATCACCATTCCTACAACAATATTCGTTAATGACCGAGAATGTTGGGCTGGTAACAACATCATCAACCTCAAGCATTGAACAAAAACCTTTAATAAGCGTGGTTTTTCCGGCTCCCATTCCACCCATAAAAGCAAATACTCTTGATTCTGAAAAGGCACGTAAAATTGCCTTGGCAACTTCATCAACTTTATCCGGATGACTCAATAATACTGAAAAGTTATCACTCATCACTAATATTCCACATTAATTATACGCAATAAATCTGTGGCAAAGCTACCAAAGTATGTAATAAATTGGTAAGATTTCAGGAATTGGTTTAAATCTTTACCTTTGCAATAGAATTCAACATCTAAAATTCAGCATACCAATAAATACAGTTTTTCTATGACAACCAAACTTTCTTCAAAAGAGTTGATGCAGCTCGAAGACAAATACGGAGCACATAACTATCATCCTCTACCAGTAGTTCTAGCTAAAGGCGAAGGCCCCTATATGTGGGATGTGGAAGGCAAACGCTATTTCGATTTCCTTTCTGCTTATTCAGCTGTAAACCAGGGTCATTGCCATCCAAAGATTGTTAATGCGATGTACGACCAGGCCAAAACGCTGACGCTTACATCCAGAGCGTTTTACAACGACCAGTTGGGTCCTTATGAAAAATACATTACCGAATTTTTTGGATATGATAAGGTTCTTCCAATGAATTCGGGTGCTGAAGCCGACGAAACTGCTTTAAAACTTTGTCGCAAATGGGCATATCAAAAAAAGGGTGTCCCCGAAAATCAGGCAAAAATTCTTGTATGTGAGGGCAATTTCCACGGCCGCACCATCACCATCATTTCCATGTCATCCGATCCCGATGCATTCAACGATTATGGACCTTTCACTCCTGGTTTCGAAACAATTCCTTACAACGATATTACTGCTCTCGAAAAAGCGTTGGAAGACCCAAATGTAGCAGGATTTCTTGTTGAACCCATACAGGGAGAAGCCGGTGTGTATGTACCCGATGCCGGATATTTGAAAAAAGCCTCAGAACTTTGCAAATCCAAAAACGTTCTGTTCATTGCCGACGAAGTACAGACCGGTATTGCACGCACCGGACGCCTTCTGGCTTGCGATCATGAAGACGTAAAACCTGATATTCTGATTCTTGGAAAAGCCCTAAGTGGTGGCGTATTCCCTGTTTCAGCCGTATTAGCCAACGACAATATTATGCTTTGCATCAAACCCGGAGAACATGGTTCTACCTTTGGAGGTAACCCAATTGCTGCCCGCGTTGCTATGGCTGCTCTCGAAGTGGTTAAAGATGAAAAACTCGCTGAAAAGGCAGAGTATCTCGGAAAGATTTTTCGTGACGAATTAACCAATTTCAAAAGTGATATGGTTGAACTCGTTCGTGGTAAAGGTCTGTTGAATGCAATTATCATTAAACCCAAAAACGGAAAAGAAGCCTGGGATGTTTGCGTAAAAATGGCCGAAAACGGACTGCTTGCTAAACCAACTCATCAACACATCATTCGTTTTGCTCCACCTCTGGTTATTACCGAAGAACAAATGCGTGAAGCCATCGAAATCATCAAAAAATCCATTCTTTCTTTTAGCTAAAGTTTAGATTTTTATAATACGTAAAGCCGCCCCATCGTGGGCGGCTTTTTTGTTTTGATATAGTATCTGTATAAGGAAACTTTACCGCCGAATGAAAAAAATTGAAAATATTTCAGACGAAAACGAAGTCTGATAAATTTATACAGGGAGAATCAATAAAACTTTCGAATTCGAATTAGTAAAGATGCGATGGATTCGAATAAAGCGTTGGGTCATTCAGTACTAACAAAATAGAAGAGTACGTTTAATAAAACAATTGCAATTGTCTATCATCCTAATGCTTATTCTTCGGTTTAACAATTCCAAATCCATTTGAATACTTCGATAAAGACAGGCGGGCGGCAATGAAAAATTTCATTGCCGCCCGCCCATTAACCAAATCACGTTATTAACAAAATCTCCTGCAAAATTACAATCGCCATAAACAACGATAAAGCACCAATTGGCAGGTGTATCATTTCAATTGATAAATGAGGTCATAATCGCTCATATTGTATTTCTACAAAAGTCATAACAAAAGGCCATATTCTAAATAGATTAATCATCAATATTTCAATCAGTTACGCAAGTATTACATCGGATTTTGTCTGGCACATCCAAAAAAAACATCGCATCCTCTTTTTGTTCTCAAACTGATGGTTAATAAATTATCACCCGAAAACACAGTAAAACTAGCTCATTAATCACAATTTGCTAATTCGTACGACCATGAATAAACAGCTGTCATCACCTGTATATCAATCATTTGACGAATATATTCACAAAAACCCTATCAAACAAATTCTATTCTTCCGGCTTTAGTATTACGCCTCTACTCTTCTTCCCATCAATTTTAATAATGATGGGTAATTGAAAATGCACATGTCGTAAAAATTCATCTTCATAGACGGAAGGCAATGTTTTCAAAAACTCTAAATCATAATAACCATCACGGATATATGGATTTATAGTAAAATAACCCACCTGGAACGAGGTTAGATTCTGAAAAAAATGAGTGCCCTGACTTGGGTCAATCCGATAATTCTCCAATCCGGATTCAACGATAACACGGGCTGCGGATATCTGAGGCCATTTTACAGGTATACCCAGCCATGGATCACTGGAGCCCCACCGACCCGGACCCACCAATACATAATTTTTGCTTTGTTTTAAAAATTCACTATTCAACTTATCAATCCGGTTAACGACCTCCATATTATTGGCTGCGTTGAATGTATCAGGTTTAACATAAACGAAATCATAAATATCACTGATGATTCCATTTCCCAATGCAGATTGGGTTGTCAGTAAACACTTTTGATCCGGAATTTTACTCAAATCTTCCTGAAGACCCTCATTCAAATTTACTATCGGACGAATCTGCAACAAGCTGAATACTTTAGGTGAGCCAGCGGGAGGATTTAAATTTACAGCAAATTCAATTTCGATGGGATTGTTCATCTCCTTTGAACCAATTTCCAATACATTTTGTAATATAACAGCTAATGGAAATGCATTGTTCTTAAGGATATTACTAAATGTAATTACCTTTTTCCCTTGCCATTGAGTTCCTTCACGAAGCATATTATTCTGAAAATCGTATGTAGAGGCGATCAGTCTAAGAGCTCCGTCTTTTTCTGCAATTGCAATATCCTGATTTACAAGGTTAACACAATCATCAATGCTGGGCTTATAACTATCCGGATTCAAATCAAGAGAGAAAAATGTTTTTTGGGTCTCGCGCATAGCCATCTCCGGAGAACTAAGTTGTAACACTTTTTTAGGATATTTGGGAGAAAACTTCAGTGTTACACCGCCGTCCACAATATGTTTTCCAAGTCCGACTGCTATACTTACCACGCCATCTTCCGGCTTTTCTGGTGCAATGGGATAAAAATTAATGGATCGTGCCACACCCGAAAAAGATGGATAAAAACGCGTATCATACAAGCTACCCGTTACTTCCTGTAATACAACAGCCATCTTTTCTTCATCAATCAGGTTATGCGTTGCCATCATATACGCCTTACTATCCTTATAAAACACCGATGCATACACACTTTTAATTGCATTGCTCAGCATTTCCATCATCAGACGCTCATTGTCTCTGATATTCGGAATCATGTAGGTCGAATAAATTCCGGCAAATGGCTGGTAATGACTATCTTCCAATAAACTCGAGGAGCGGATAGCGATAGGACCATTTATATAGGTAATAAAAGTATAAAGGTCTTCATGTATCCGAAATGGAAGGCGGGCTTTAATAAATCTTTCCAGAATCTCTTTATCCGAATACTCGGAAAGTGCCAAAGAATACAGATCGTTTTCCTCCATAAATTCGTCGAAAACATCTGTAGAAATCACGACCGTACGTGGTATTGTCACTACCACATCGTCAAGCTCCATAAAAACGCGGTGGCGCTTAATCATGCTATCAAGAAATGCCAGTCCACGTGCTTTTCCACCAATTGAGCCTTCCCCAATGCGTGTAAATGAAAGATATTCGTCATAACTCTCCCGATAAAATTCAGCAATTACTCCTTTTGCCTTATTCATCCGGAAACTTGCAATGGCATCAAAAAGGTAACGTCTCACTTCATCAATATCATCAAAATCCTGCATGGTTAGAGCCTTAAAAGTCCGCGCTATTGAAAACAAAGCCCTTGCGTACAACCACCTCGAAAAATGATTCCGGGTAAGATGATATCGCAATGAATCATCTGGAATTTCAAAAATTTTATATTGCAGTGATTGTAAGTCGGCGGCCCGGCTAACCTCTTCATGGGTAATGGGATCGCGAAAAATAAATTCGCCAAAAGCAAAATTTTCGATAATGAAACTCTTCAAATCCAATAACAATGTTTTGGAGTTTTTATCAAGAAATCCTGCCTTTAAACCGAGTGCCCTTTCTGAATATTCAGGATCCGATGATTGCAAAACAATAGGCATATTGGGATCGTTACTCTTCACAATCTCAGCAAGTTTCAAACCGGCTTCTTTATCCATCATTCCGCCGTGTTTATAACTAATATCAGAAATAATGCCCAAAAGACTATCCTTGTATTTACGATAAAAAGCGATGGCTTCCTCAAAACTGGTAGCTAAAAGAATCTTTGGCCGACCTCTCATTCGCATCGTTTTTTGATGCTCATTCAGTCCTTCAGCCATAAATAATCGCGACTGCTGAAAAATAATTTTGTAAATATTTGGGAGGTAACTCGAGTAAAACCGAATTGAATCTTCAACCAGCATAATAACCTGAACACCTATTTCCTCAACATCGTGTTCGACATTCATCTTGTCTTCAATCAATTTAATGATGGCCAAAAGAATGTCTGAGTTTCCAAGCCAGCAAAAGATATAATCGATTACCGACAAATCTTCAAAATTTACCTTTAGCGAAACCTCTCTCGAAAAAGGAGTAAGAACAACGATGGGTTTAGCAGGATAACGGCTTTTAATACTTTTTGCAAGCTCAAACGTATCAGAATGCTCGAGATTGAGCATGGTAATTATCAAGTCAATGCTTTCTTCCTCCATAATTTCAAAAGCTTCCTGTTTGGTAATCGCTATAATGAATTGAGGAGGATACCTCAGGTTTAAGGATACATATTCATTAAAAATCAACTCATCAATACGACCATCATCTTCCAGCATAAAAGCATCATAAGCACTTGCAATAAGAAGTACATGATAAATGCGTTTTCGCATCAGATTGTCGAAAGATGTATCACCGAAATAATACTTTGGAGAAGACAGATATGTTCTTTTGGCCATAAAGCCTAATAATTATGGTTATGGGGTAAAGTTAGAAAAAATGCCAGCCCTAAAAACCTTCAAACCCAACTTATAGAAAAAAGTTTCTCATTAACCGCCACATGCATGCCACCGCAATATTAAAAAATATCTAAATTTATTAACAATGAGGCAGCCACGCACTCTTTATAACTATTTTTACCAATGGGGAAATCCCATTTAAACCCTTGTAAACCAGCATTAGGATGTCCGAATTTACCCATTTACACGTTCATACTCAGTTTTCAATTCTTGATGGCGCAGCAAAAATCAAGAACCTCTTTGCCCGGGCTAAAGAAACAGGTATGAAATCACTTGCCATTACCGATCATGGTAATATGTATGGTGCCATGACCTTTATGAATGAAGCCAAAGATGCCGGAATAAAACCTCTTATTGGTTGCGAAACATACTGCGCACACAATAGCCGTTTTGAAAAAGACAACCGCGGACATCATCTCATTCTTATTGCAAAAAATCTGGAAGGCTACAGAAACCTTGCAAAGCTCTCAACCTTTGCCTTCAAAGAAGGTTTCTATTATAACCCACGCATCGACAAGGAATTACTACGCAAATACTCGAAAGGAATTATTGCCTCATCGGCTTGTTTGGGAGGCGAAATCCCACAGGCTATCCTTCGGGGTAACATCGAAAAAGCCGAACTGGCCATTCAGGAATTTCTTGAAATTTTCGGAGAGGATTTTTATCTCGAATTAATGCGTCACGGTCTGGAAGAACAAAATAAGGTAAATGAAGTCGTCGTTGGCCTGGCAAAAAAATACAATGTTAAAGTAATAGCCACCAATGATGTACATTATATTCATGCCGACGACTTTGAAGCCCATCATGTACTTATTTGCATCAATACCGATTCTGATTTTGAAAATTCAGAAGGCTTAAGCTATACCGGACAAGAATATCTAAAGACGCCTGAAGAAATGGCGGAACTTTTTGCTGATATTCCTGAAGCCCTATCCAACACGCAGGAGATAGTTGATAAAGTTGAATATTTTCAATTAGAAAACCCGATAATGCTTCCCGAATTTCCGGTTCCTGAAGGATTTGTCGATCAAGATGACTATCTGGCCTACCTTACCTTTGAGGGTGCAAAAGTTTTTTACGAAGATATTACTGAAGAAATTCAGGAACGTCTTGATTTTGAATTAACGACCATTAAACGAATGGGGTTTCCGGGTTACTTTCTAATTGTATCTGATTTCATTCGTGCAGCACGCGAAATGGGAGTTATGGTTGGTCCGGGCAGGGGCTCTGCTGCGGGCTCAGCGGTGGCATTTTGTACCGGTATTACCGCTATTGATCCACTAAAATATAATCTGCTTTTCGAGCGATTCCTTAATCCTGATCGAATATCCATGCCTGATATTGATGTTGATTTTGATGATGAGGGACGGGATAAAGTTCTTGATTATGTTATTAATAAATATGGCGAAAACCGGGTTGCTCAGATTGTCACTTTTGGAACCATGGCAGCAAAATCGGCTATACGGGATGTGGGCCGGGTACTTAAGGTCAAACAATTCGACATAAACCGCCTGGCTAAACTGGTTCCGGAAAAGCCCGGAACCACACTCGAGTCTGCATTCAAAGAAGTGCCTGAATTAAATAACGAATTAAAGAGTCCTGACGAACTTATCAGGCGCACACTTAAATTCGCTGAAATTCTAGAAGGCTCATCCCGTCATACAGGAACACATGCCTGCGGTGTTATCATTGGTCCCGACGATCTATCAAATTACCTTCCCTTGGCCAATGCCAAAGACTCCAAAATGATGGTTACTCAGTATGAGGGAAAATATGTAGAATCGGCGGGTATGCTAAAGATGGACTTTTTAGGCCTTAAAACCCTCTCGATTATAAGAGAAGCCATTTCAAACATCAAAGAAACCGAGAATATAACCATCGATATCGACACCATTCCTCTGGACGATGAGGCTACTTTCGCGCTGTATCAACGGGGTGAAACGATTGGCACTTTCCAGTTCGAATCGGAAGGCATGCGCCAATACCTCCGCGAATTAAAGCCCACAAGTATAGAAGACTTAATCGCAATGAATGCGCTTTACCGTCCAGGCCCCATGCAGTTTATTCCGACCTTCATCAACCGAAAACATGGAAAAGAAAAGGTTGAATATCCACACGAAATGCTTGAACCGCTGCTTAAGTCAACATATGGCATCATGGTTTATCAGGAGCAGATTATGCAGGCAGCACAGATTATGGGAGGCTTCTCACTCGGAAAAGCGGATCTTCTGCGAAGGGCCATGGGCAAAAAGCAGCGGGATGTTATGGAACAGCAAAAGCTGATTTTTATCGATGGGGCTCTCGAAAAAGGTGTTACCAAAGAAAATGCCGAAGTGGTTTTTGATACCATGGCTAAATTTGCAGATTATGGATTCAATCGTTCGCATTCGGCTGCATATTCATTAATTGCATACCAAACCGCTTATCTGAAAGCTCGCCACCCGGCACAATATATGGCCGGCGTTCTTACCCATAACCTGAGTGATATTAAAAAGATCACATTTTTTATTGAAGAATGTTTACGCACTGGCATCCCTGTTCTTGGTCCCGACATCAACGAAAGTCGAATGAACTTTTTTGTAAATTCTAAGAAGCAAATACGATTCGGTTTGGGAGCGATAAAAAATGTTGGCGAAGCGGCTGTTTCACATATCATTGAAGAAAGAAGCCTAAACGGACCATTTGCCAATTTTACAGATTTTCTTTTGCGCCTGAACTTACGGACTGTTAATAAAAAATGCATCGAAGCATTAGCAATGGCCGGTGCTTTCGACACATTTGAAAATGTTCACCGGGCACAATATTTCTATAAAGAAAGGGAAGACGATTCGGCTTTTTTTGAAAAAGCAATTCGTACGGCAGCCATCCATATCGAAAGACAAAATTCGGCACAAGTCTCCCTTTTTGGTGATGTGGAAGAATTCAATACTCCGGAAATCGAATTTCCTGAATGCCCACGCTGGTCTAAAATCGAACAATTAAGACTCGAAAAGCAGGTTACTGGTTTTTATATTTCTGGCCACCCTCTGGATGTATATAAAACCGAAATAGATAATTATTGTAATATTGGTCTGAGCGACCTGAAAGATGATTTAAGCCCGTATAAAACATCTGAACTAACGTTTGCCGGGCTCGTTTCTACGGTCAGTCACCGCCTTACATCCAACGGAAAACCTTTCGGAAGTTTTTCTCTCGAAGATTTTTCAGATACCCTCAATATGAATATATTTTCAGAAGACTACCTGAAATTCAAGCATATGTTAGTTGAGGAGCAATGTATACTTGTAAAAGCCCGGATTGGATCGCGCTTTAAATCAGAACAACTCGAGATAAAAATCACGAGTATGCACCTATTGCCTGAAGTACTCGAAAAATATGTAAGTGCTATCCATCTCTCAGTATCGCTATCTGAAATAACGCAGGAAAACATGCAACTACTCGAAAATCTAATACAACAAAATTCTGGCAGTTGCATGCTTAAATTTGGAATATACGATTTGGGGAATAATATCATCCTTAATTTTAATACGGCGAAACACAAAGTAAATCCACCTGATTTCATCAAAGCACTGAAAAAACAAAACATTTTTCGATTTAAATTATCGAAAAGGGTATTCTAATCATCCCGTCACTTTAAAAAGAAATAGTAATTTTGAACACCATTAAAAACATTATATCATGGCTATACAACTGACCGACCAAAATTTTGAAGAAATTGTTTTAAAATCTGATAAGCCCTGCGTTGTTGATTTTTGGGCTGAATGGTGCGGGCCTTGTCGTATGATTGCTCCCATTATCAGCGAACTATCGGATGAATATGAAGGAAAAGCAATTATCGGCAAAGTAGATGTGGATAGTAACCCTGGCATTGCCAGCCAATTCAGAGTAAGAAATATCCCCACAATTCTATTTTTTAAAAACGGAGAAATTGTTGACAAGCAAGTTGGTGCCGTACCTAAGGCAACCCTGGCTTCTAAAATAGAATCCCTGCTTTAAAACACACTTTACTTTATCGGATTGGCAGCAATTCCTCAGATATTAATCTGGTGGTCGTGCTGCCATCTTAGTTAATCAATCTATGCCTCTATACATCGACCAACATCGTATACAATCTCTCGGAACCTTGTCTTTTTTTGCAAAACAGGTTGTGGAAGGTTTTATAACAGGACTGCACAAAAGTCCTTATCATGGTTTTTCGGTTGAATTTGCAGAGCATCGTTTGTATAATCCAGGAGAATCGACCCGGAATATCGATTGGAAATTGTATGGCCGCACGGATAAGCTATTCGTCAAACGATTCGAAGAAGAAACCAATCTTCGTTGTCAGTTGGTCATCGACTGTTCACATTCGATGTACTATCCGGTTGAAAAATCACCATCTTTAGATGCTCCCAATAAAATATATTATGCGGTTCATGCTGCGGCTGCCTTAATGTATTTATTACGCCGGCAACGGGATGCAGTAGGTTTATCGAGCTTCTCAGGAAATATCGAACAAACCATTAAAAGCAAAAGCAGTGCTTCTCATATACAGCATTTATTCGGTATTCTGGAGGATATGCTTCAAACCAAAGCCCCGGCCGTTGGACAAAAAACGTCGGCCGCCGAGGCTCTGCATTATATAGCTGATACCATTCATAAGCGTTCGCTGGTCATTATTTTCAGCGATATGTTTGACCAAAATCAGGACACGGATGCAATTTTTCATGCCTTACAGCATTTGAAACACAATATGCACGAAGTAATCCTATTTCATACGGTTCATAAGGCTTCCGAAATTGATTTTAAATTTGAAAATCGGCCGTATCGATTTGTTGACGTTGAAAGTGGTGAAGAATTAAAAGTTAATGCATCTGAAATCAGAAATCATTACCTGGCTACGATTTCTGATTTCACAGAAAAACTTAGGCTAAAATGTGCCCAATATCGCATCGAACTGGTTCAAACTGATATTAATAATGGTTTCGAACAGATTTTACTACCCTTTTTAGTAAAAAGAGCAAAACTCTATTAAAGACTACTTTTCCTTAATAATTCCAGAGCGATATGCATCAAGCAAAGCTTTCAAATCGTTGATTTGCTTCATGATTTCTTTACCGATATCGGTATCTCCCACCCGTATCCGATTCCTTTGTTCCTCAAGAATCTGCCTTTGTGTAATGATATCAACCTCCTTCTCAATGGCTTGTTGCCTCGATTCAAATGGGGCATGCTGAGCCAATACCAGGCTGAAGGAATTGTAAATGAGGGTATAGCCTGCTATTCCGGTAACTTTTTGATACGGAGAAGACATGCCTCCGTCAATAACAAGTAATCTCCCATTTGCTCGTACCGGACTTTCTCCCTTGATAACTTTTACGGGTGTATGCCCGTTAATAATGTGTGAAGATTTGGGTTCCAAATCAAACTCGAGTAAAATATTATTAATCACGCCCTCATTCTCGCGTAACTTATAATATGCATTTCGTGGTTCGTCATGAGAGGCTTTGTCGTTAATAAAATATCTTTCAAAAGTCGTCATTCGCCGCTTTCCGAAAAGAGGAGAATTCGATCCACACCATAAGTACCACATCCAATCAGCATCTATCTGGTTTTTATCACCCGTATGCCTGTTTAAATAGGCTCTGCGTGCAATACGTTCGTATTGTTCGAGAAGGTTACGACCGGCATATGTCTTTCCACCTACCTTCATATCACTGAAACTACCATCCGTATCCAATGGAATACAACCATGATACATCAGGTTTCCATTGTATGTCAAAAACATGGAGCCTTTTGCATAAAGAAACTCAATATGTTTTTGAAGTCGACGGCTGTTTAAAAAACTGGATACCAAACGCTCCATCATGTCCTTCTCGGCTTCGGACAAGGAAAATGGATCATCTGGTGAGATGGTCGGGAAATGAGTATCATTAAGTTCCCATTTCTTATCGTATAATTGTATGGTTCCTTCCTGAAAATTAATTTTATCGAGAATCGTCCGATCGTTCATATTGAAATCCGGATTCCTGAGTACTGCCTGTGCCTCAAGTTTAAACTGAATAATGCTGATGGCTTTATGCATTTGTTTGATGAGGCGGGTATCAAAGGTTTCCTTTTCTTCTTCAAAAACTGTGCGCGGAATAAATTTTGTACACGGATCGTCCTGATAATGCTGAAGGGCAAATGTTGCAAGAGGCATCAGATTAATACCATAAGCGTCTTCAATCGTATCCAGATTATCATAACGTGCCGAAATTCTAAGCACGGTTGCAATGAGCAAGGGACTTCCTGCCGCCGCACCCATCCAGATAATGTCGTGATTTCCCCATTGGATATCCACTGAATGGTAATTCAACAAAGCGTCCATAACCCGGTCGGCAGCAGGTCCTCTATCATAAATATCGCCAATGATATGTAACCGATCAATAAGCATCCTCTGAATAAAATGACACAGAGCAATAATAAATTCTTTTGCCCTTTTAATATTAATTATCGTCTGAATAATGCCGTTAAAATACTCTTTACGCCCTACAGCACTTTCGTTAAGCAATTCATCGATAATATAGGCGAAATCGGGAGGCAGGGCTTTACGTACCTTGCTTCGGGTATATTTTGTAGATGCGGAGCGGGCCACTTCAACAAGTCTTTGAAGAGCAATTGAATACAATTCCTCCGGATATTTTTCTTCTTTTAGTAAAAGCTCAAGCTTTTGATCCGGGTAATAAATCAGTGTAGCCAGGCGTCGCTTTTCAGATTCTCGGATGCGGTTACCAAATACATCATCAATCTTACGCCTGACAACGCCGGAGGCATTTCGTAAAAAATGACTAAACGTTTCATATTCACCATGAATATCCGTGAGAAAGTGCTCAGTTCCTTTAGGAAGTGTCAGAATAGCCTCCGCATTGATAATTTCGGCACTAGCCGATTGAATATTGGGAAAGCGATCGGCCAAAAGTTTAAGGTAGCGGAATTCGGCCTCACTATATCCGTTAATGTTATTGGTATCGTTTGTCATCATTATGCAAATATCAGGAAATATACAAAAAACCCCGGTAAGTACCGGGGTAAATATTTAGTTGGCTTCAAGAATTTTAAACAACTCATCCAGTTTTGGAGTAAGAATAATTTCAGTACGCCGGTTTTTTGCCCGACCATCAGAAGTGCCATTTGAAACAACCGGTATAAACTCACTCCGGCCAGCTGCCGTAAGACGTGCAGGAGAAACGCGGCTGGACGTGGTAATAATTTTCACGATAGCCGTAGCCCTCATAACACTCAAATCCCAGTTATCACGTACCTGCCCTGCTCCTTTATATGGCACATTATCTGTATGTCCCTCGATAAGAACATTTATATCGGCATTACTTTCCAAAACACGCGCCAGGTCTTTTATGGCTGTTTCACCTCGGCTGTTTACTGTCCAGCTTCCCGACTGAAATAAAAGGCTTTCTTCGAGTGAAACGTATACTTTCCCATTTTTAATTTCAATACTCAGACCTTTACCCTGAAATCCCAATAAAGCCTGAGTTACTTTGTTTTTCAGGGCATTTACGGCTGAATCCTTGCGGGCAAGAATATTCTGAAGCTCCACAAGATTTCTCTGTTTGGCCGCCAATTCACGCTCCATCACCTGTAAAGAATCCTGCTTACGCATTAATCTTTCCTGGGCCAATTGCAACTCACTCAATAAGGTCTGAACTTCGTCGCGATTGCCACGCTTGAGTTTTTCGGTGCTTTCTGACAAATCAGTATACGCCTTTTCGATATGCTTTTTATCCGCTAGTGCATCCCGTAAGGAAATTCCCATGGTAAGCGTATCTCTCTTTAGTTTATCAACTTCTTTACCCATCCGTTGTAATCGGGAAGATTGTTCCGTATTTTCTGAAGCCAAATCAAGGTTTCGCTGCTGGGCGTCCCCAAGTTCCGATTGGCATTGCTTATTCCTGTTATCCAACTCCGTGTATTTTTTCTGGGAAACACATGAGGCTGAGAATATTCCGGCCAAAATGATAAGGACTAATAGGTGCTGCTTCATATATGTATTCATTTTAAATTCTTTTCCAAACAATTAATGAATGTATTGTGTTTAATATAATGCCATTGCGATTTTCAATTCCTTAATACCAAACGCCATTACGGAATTGCACACTGACCGCATAATAAAACGCAGAAACTCTCAAAAATTATACCGCAAAAATACAAAAACATGTCCCATGCAAAATATTATCCAACGTATTAATTCATAAGTAATTGTTAATATTGTACATTAAAAACAATCCGACCTTGAATAAAAGAAAAATCATCAACGATCCGGTTCACGGATTCATCAGTATCCCTGACGAATTGCACTTTGATTTGATTGAACATCCATATTTTCAGCGCCTCCGGCGTATTAAACAGTTAGGTCTTACGCATCTGGTCTATCCCGGTGCTTTTCACACCCGCTTTCATCATGCACTTGGGGCTATGCACCTGATGGTATTAGCCATTGGCGTTCTAAGAACAAAAGGCATTCAAATCACCGAAGAGGAGGAACAGGCGGCTACAATCGCCATCTTACTCCACGATATTGGACATGGCCCTTTCAGCCATGCCCTCGAATACAGCATTGTAAAAGGAATGCGTCACGAAACGCTGTCGGATCTTTTTATGAACCAATTAAATCAGGAATTTGACGGCAAGCTTGAAATGGCCCTCCAAATATTCAGAAACACCTATCATAAACATTTTCTGTATCAAATGGTGGCTGGTCAATTGGATGTAGATCGGCTTGACTATCTCCGCCGTGACAGCTATTTTACTGGCGTTTCTGAAGGGATGATAGGAACGGAACGAATTATTAAAATGCTGAATGTTAGAAACGATCATCTGGTGGTGGAATCCAAAGGCATTTATTCGATACGGCATTTTTTGGCTTCACGTGATAATATGTATTGGCAGGTATACTTACACCGCACCGTACTTTCTGCAGAAAACTTACTTATTAAAACCCTCAGCCGGGCGAAAGAAATAGCTTCAGGAGATTCTTCTCTCTTTGCTACCCCTGCTCTTCGAATTTTTCTGAACGACCATTTTACCTTGCCTGACTTCATATCACGCCCCGAACTTCTTGAGCAATTTGCAAAAATTGATGACTTCGATATCATTTCCTGTGTTAAAGTATGGGCAGACCACTCCGACGACCCTATCCTTTCGATGCTGAGCCAATCACTCATACAACGGAAACTTTTTCGGATTCAGCTCAATCTTCAGCCATTTTCACAAGAAACTATTGATAATGCTGCAAAAGAGGCCGGTATGCGATATAATATTGATCCACAATGGCATCATTATCTGATAGCAAACGGCGAGGTTGAAAACACCATTTACCATTCAGATGATGACCCTATTATCATGCTGGAACCCTCTGGCAATACAATTCCATATCATCAGTTTAATCCTGAAATTGAGGACAGAGGGTTTTCTAGGCCAGTTAAAAAGTTTTACCTGTGTACGGTTCGGTAATTATTTCCCTCTAAGTGTAATGAAGGGTATAAGCACCTCTTCCATCGAAATACCTCCGTGCTGAAAGGTATCGCGGTAATAATTCGCGTAATAGTTGTAATTATTAGGATAAGCGAAGAAATCGTAACCACGGGCAAAGATATAGGAGGTGCTGACATTTTGTTTAGGCAAATACGCTTCGTCCGGATTTTTAATGTGGAAAACGTCTTTCTTATTAAAATTCAGATTTTTACCCGCCTTAAACCTCAGGTTTGTATTGGTCTGCCTGTCGCCAATCACTTTAACCGCGTTCTGAACACGTATGCTGCCATGGTCGGTGGTTATTAGCACCTGGACTTTGCGTTGCGCCAGAAATTTAAAAATATCATACAATGGTGAGTGCATGAACCAGGAAATGGTTAATGAGCGGTATGCTGCTTCATCATCGGCCAGTTCGCGGATAATTTCCATTTCAGTACGGGCATGCGAAAGCATATCCACAAAATTATAGACAATTACATTTAACTTGTTTTCGAGAAGATTTGGCAAAGAATCTACCAGTTTCTTTCCAACATTCAGATTCAAAACTTTATTAAACGAATAGCGGATATCTTTACCAAAGCGTTTCAAAAATTCGCCAACATGCTCCTCTTCGTATTGATTTTTAGTTCCTTCGTCCCAATCATTAAACCACCAGGCTGGGTACTTTTTCTCTATTTCAGACGGCATAAGTCCAGAAAATAATGCATTACGGGCATATTGAGTTACGGTAGGTAGTATGGAATAATAAATCTCATCCTTTTCTACCCGGTAGAATTCTTCCAATATAGGTTGCAAAACCTTCCATTGATCATATCGGAAATTATCGAGTACTATTAAGAAAACAGGTGGGGAGTCTTCTGTAAGATACGGAAAGAGTTTATCGCGCAAACAGGTATGCGATAATACGGGTTTGTCAGTTACCTTTGACTGAACCCAATCGGAGTAATTGTCTTCCACAAAACGGGCAAACATTGTATTTGCCTCATCCTTCTGCATTTTAAGAACATCACTCATCGACTCATCATTGGCTGAATTAAGTCTCAATTCCCATCCAACAAGCTTTTTATATACTTCCGCCCATTCCGAATGATTCATTCGGGCAGAAATTTCCATCCCAATATTTCTGAATTCCTGCTGGTACGAATGGGTTGTTTTTTGCATAACCAACTCCTTTCCTTCCAGATTTTTTTTTAGACAAAGGATGATTTGTTGAGGTTTAACAGGTTTTATTAGGTAATCGGCAATATTACTTCCGATCGCTTCTTCCATTATCGTTTCTTCCTCACTTTTGGTAATCATAACGACCGGAAGACCCGGATAAACATTTTTAATGCGTTCCAGCGTTTCCAGACCTGAGAGACCAGGCATATTTTCATCCAAAAAAACAATGTCAAACGTCTGGTTTTGGATAAGTTCAAGTGCCTCAGCTCCATTATTTACCGTACTAACATCGTAATCCTTTTGTTGAAGGTAGATGATATGCGCTTTAAGCATATCCACTTCATCATCAACCCATAATATCTTGATTTTATCCATAATATATTTTAACCGTATAATTCAAAACGCTGGTAAATGATGCTTATTTCAATGATAACACTTTTTAACCTATTGAAATTACTCGACGATATAATCGCGGGCAATGGTGCGCAAGTCATAAAGATCGATACGACGGTCCTTGAGGTTCCGTACGCTTCCGTAGGAATGCAACTCTTTTAGCAAGTCCAGGTCGACATCCACTACAAGAATCATTTCTGTATTCGGCGTAGCCTCGGCCTTAATTCCATTTGTAGGAAATGAAAAATCGCATGGAGTAAACACAACCGACTGGGCAAACTGAATATCCATGTTACTTACTTTTGGCAGGTTACCAACACTACCTGCTATAGCCACATAACATTCGTTTTCGATGGCCCGGGCGCGGGCGCAATATCTTACTCTTGAATATCCGTTTTGGGTATCGGTGAGGAAGGGAACAAAAAGAATTTTCATGCCTTGCTCGGCAAGAATTCGAGAAAGTTCAGGAAATTCTACGTCGTAACATATAAGGATTCCCACGGGGCCACAATCCGTTTCAAGGACTTTAATTTCTTCACCACCATATAATCCCCAGCATTTGACTTCATCAGGAGTAACATGGATTTTTTCATACATTTCCCAGGTTCCGTTACGCCTACAAAGGTATCCGACATTATGTAGCTTTTCACCAATAAGATAGGGCATGCTTCCGGTGATGATATTCACGTTATAGCTGATGGCCAGTTCGGAAAACTTATCCCTGATACGTTCGGTGTATACGGCCAGTTCTCTGATGGCATCCGACTCCGACATATGATTCCATTGAGCCATAAGCGGAGCATTAAAGAATTCGGGGAATAGTGCAAAATCACTCTTATAATCCGAAACGGCATCCACGAAATACTCGGCCTGTTCAAACAAATCCTCAAGCGTTTTATATGGACGCATTTGCCACTGCACGAGTCCGAGTCTTACAATACTCTTATATCCCGGCTTTTTTCCTGTAGGCTTTTCATAATAAATGTTATCCCATTGTAAAAGAACGGCAAATTCTTTTGATTCAGTATCACCCGGAAGGTAACTTTTAAGGATTCGTTTAACATGAAAATCATTTGCTAACTGAAAAGAAAGCGTAGGATCGTAAATTTCTTTGTATTTCACCTTATCAATAAACATCCTGGGGGTCAATTCATCCGAATATTTATGATAATACGGTATACGGCCACCAAAAATAATGGCTTTAAGGTTGAGTTTTTCGCAAAGCTCTTTACGTGCATCATACAAACGTCGTCCCAGTCGGAAACCACGAAATTCGGGCCGAATAAAAACATCGATCCCGTACAAAACATTTCCTTTAGGGGTATGTGTTGTGAAGGTATAATTACCGGTAATTTCTTTGTATGTATGATCGTCGCCAAAGTGATCATAATTAATTGAAATCGAAAGGGCGCAACCCACCAGAATATCGTTTACAAAAACCGCAATTTGCCCTTCAGAAAATGTACGCAACAGCGCTTGAATATGACTTTCACTCCAATGAGCGCCGGGCCATCCCTCATAGGCCACAATCATTGAAGCTTTTAGTTCGTGATAATCGTCAATATTTAATTTCCGTATTTCAACTTTTTCAATTTCCATAAATAAAGTGTTTTTAAAGGATGCGATTCGGCTATAAATAAGTCTTTCAAATTTACAAAAGAGATCCCATCAAACAGAGACTTATAAAAAACAAACAGATGTTTAATGCTATTGTTTATCTTTTTTAAACGAATAAAAAAAACCCGGCTAAAGCCGGGCGATATCTTATTCTTTTCCGTTTTTACCGGGGCCCTTCATAACCCCACGGGTAGATTTACCAATGAATGAAAGTATTTCATCTCGTTCGGCTGTAGCCGCCATTTCACGTTCAATGTACGACACCGCCTGACTAACGTTTAGGCCTCGTAAATATATGATCCGGTATATCTCCTGTATCTCTGCAATTTTTTCATTTGAAAATCCTCTGCGGCGCAAACCAATCGAATTAACACCAGCAAAGGACAATGGCTCGCGGGCCGCTTTAACAAAAGGAGGAGTATCCTTACGAACGAGTGATCCACCTGCAATCATCGAATGTGCGCCGATATTAACAAATTGGTGTACCGCTGTCATACCGCCAACGATGGCCCAATCCTGAACCAATATATGTCCGGCAAGGTTTACGGCATTAGCTAATATTACATTATCCCCGATTATACAATCGTGTGCAATATGTACATAGGCCATCAGGAGGCAATTTTCACCAACCACGGTTTCGAGATTGGCTTTTGTACCCCGATTAACCGTAACAAACTCACGAATGGTTGTATTGTCTCCGATACGTACAATCGTATCTTCATTATCGAATTTTAAGTCCTGAGGAATTGCAGAAATTACTGCCCCTGGAAAAATTTTACAGTTTTTTCCAATGCGTGCTCCCTCCATAATAGTAACATTGGAGCCTATCCAGGTTCCTTCTTCTATTTCAACATTCTTTTCAATATTAACAAAAGGTTCGATCACCACATTTTTTGCCACTTTGGCCTGAGGGTGAACATAAGCAAGCGGTTGGTTCATCAGATAGTTTATTCAAAAAGTAACAATAATTAAGCCAGTATTATACGCCCGGCTTGCGCGCTATCTGAGCAAGCATCTCAGCTTCCATAACCACTTTTTCGCCCACCCAGGCTGTACCACGCATATGGCATAATCCACGACGGATAGGAGAAACCAGTTTAAGTTCAAATACCAATGTATCACCCGGAACCACTTTTTGGCGAAATTTAACCTGATCAATTTTCAGAAAATAGGTCATATAATTTTCAGGATCAGGCACTGAACTCAGAATAAGTATTCCACCGGTTTGGGCCATGGCTTCAATTTGCAGAACACCCGGCATAACAGGTTCCTCCGGAAAATGGCCTACAAAAAAGGCCTCATTCATCGTAACATTTTTAAATCCTACTACTCCATTGGCAGTAACTTCAAGTACTTTATCTACCAAAAGAAACGGAGGACGATGAGGCAAAAGACGTTTTATTGCGTTAATATCAAATACGGGTGGTTTATTCAGATCAAAACGATTTAGGGGCGATGCTGTTGACGCCTTGCCTATGTGGGCTTTTATCAAACGGGTAAACTCCACATTGGATGTATGCCCCGGCCGTGTAGCAATTATTTGGGCTTTTATCCGACGGCCAAGCAATGCCATATCGCCGACCACATCCAGTAATTTATGCCTGGCAGGTTCATTCAGATAATGCAATTCAAGGTTATTCAGTATACCCGTTTCAACAACTTCAATCCGTGGCCTATCGAAATGTGCCGATAAGCGGTCGAGTTCTTCTTGTGAAAGAACACGATCAACAAAAACAATGGCATTATTTAAATCACCCCCTTTTATGAGGTTATGCTGAATAAGGTATTCCAACTCATGAAGAAAAACGAAAGTCCTGCAATTTGAAATTTCCTTTTCAAAATCATTCATACTTGATAAAGCAGAAAACTGTGTATCAAGCACTTTAGTATTAAACTGTATCACTGCAGAAAAGCGGAGCTCATCAGACGGGATGGCTATTAATTCCGACTTCGTTTCAGGATTATAATACCGTATGGTTTGCTTTAATTCAAACACTTCTCTTTCGGCTTCCTGGACAATAATGCCCGCCTCTTTTATCTTTTCAACCCAAAAACGTGCGCTTCCATCAAGAATAGGAATTTCTATACCATCGAGTTCGATAATTAAATTATCAATACCCATCCCAAAGACTGCGGCAAGCAAATGCTCTGTAGTACTAATCCTTACACCGTTTTTTTCCAGATTGGTTCCTCTTTCAGTGTCTTTCACATAATCAACGTCCGCTTCAATTTCCGGCTTCCCTTCCAGGTCAACTCGAATAAATTTATATCCGTGATTTACCGGGGCTGGTTTAAAACATACGGTAACATATTGTCCGGTATGCAATCCGGTGCCTGACAGGCTTACCGACTGCGATATGGTTTGTTGCATTTCTTTCATGGAGGGCAAATTTAGGAAATTTTCCATTCTCCAAACTTTCACGTAGGTGAAAATGAGGAATAAACGGTAATAATTATCAAGAAATCAGGAATTTTGCTTTTTTTCAAGCTCTTGAATGCGTAATACCAGATCGTGCAGTTTCCTGAAATGCACATAGGAGCGCTTATACTTTTGTATTTCAAAAGCCGGGCTTCCTTGAACAACAGCACCTTTTTGGGTGATAGAAGCGCCTATTCCGGATTGAGCAGCAATTTTAACATCGTCGGCAATCGTGATATGGCCAATAATACCCACCTGGCCACCAATCATACAATTGCGGCCAATCTTTGTTGAACCGGAAATGCCCGATTGGGCTGCGATAACGGTATTTTCACCAATTTCTACATTATGAGCAACCTGAATCAGATTATCCAGTTTTACACCCTTTCGGATGATGGTTGAGCCCATCGTGGCCCGATCGATGGTTGTATTGGCCCCGATTTCAACATAATCTTCAATAATAACGTTTCCAATTTGAGCTAACTTTCGATAGGAGCCATCATACGGCGCAAAACCAAAACCATCACCCCCAACAATTACACCCGAATGCAATGTGCAATTCGAACCCAGTTCACAAGAATCGTACACCTTAACACCAGGATACAATTTCGTATTATCTCCCACCGTGACATTATCACCCACGAATACATTTGGATACAGTTTTGCATTATCACCGATACGTGAATTCCTGCCGACACAAACAAATTCTGCGATATACACATCTTTTCCTATACTGGCCGTTTCATGAATGGAAGAAAGTGCCGAAATACCATTATGATCGTGCCTGTTTCCGTCAAAAATCTGAAGTAAACGGGCAAAAGCCATGTATGCATTTTCAACCCTGATAAGTGTGCATCCTAAAGGTTTATCAGGAATAAAATCCGCATTAACAATTACTACGGATGCCTGGGTGGTGTATAAATGGGAAATATACAAGGGATTGGAAAGGAAAGACAGACAGCCTTCGCTCCCTTCTTCAATTCCTGACAGCTTGGAAACCATCACATCAGGTCGTCCATCCACCTGACCATGAATCATTTCCGCGATTTGTGCAGC
This sequence comes from Bacteroidales bacterium, assembly GCA_030656615.1. Lineage (GTDB taxonomy): Bacteria > Bacteroidota > Bacteroidia > Bacteroidales > TTA-H9 > JAUSOY01. Next base: position 153,494 of record JAUSOY010000063.1, read on the forward strand.
ACTAAATTCCATGGTAATTCTCAAATTGGAATGCAATATTACGAATAAATCATCAGCATGAACTTCTTTTTGAGTACATAAGCACACATAAACATACGTATATCAGTGTATTGATTAAAGTCCGACAAACCGAAGAGTCATTACCAGCGTTAAGTTATCGATTGCTTTTGGTAAATGGTAAGGGCCATATCGATAGGCTGCACCCAAACCCAGGTTAGAAATTCCAAAATCGAGGAGATTATAAACATTGAGCCCTGATTCAAAATAGCCTTTTTTGGGAATTAGAAACTCCGAATTCAAATGTTGTTCCGGTTTATCCATGTCGCCAATTAAAAAATTGGTTGTTAGTTCAAATTCAGGCTCAAACTTTTTACTTCGATATATAAGTTTACCAAAATTATGGGAGATAAAAACAGCCAGATATCGATCAGAATAAAATTCATTCATGCGCATTGTGGAAAAACTCCCCGGAGCGAACAAGATAAATGGAGCAAATGATGAGCGGGCATTATATAAGTGCGGTAATGGTACATCGCCTAATGCCACGCCAGCATCTAATCGCAGATTTGTTTGTCCGACAAGTTTCCAGTAAATCGATTTCGTTAGCATTACATCAACCTTATCATAAACAAAATCGCCTTCCAGCAAATTATCCAAAGCGTGGGTATACTTTAGCAAAACAATTGGGTAATTCGTACCCATGCTGATTTTCCCTCTCGTGGTTTGAACGAATTTTTCGCGGAATGCATATCGAAAACCCGCAGAAACCTCCGACAATCCAAAGATTGAAGACGTAGATTGACCATTCTGAGCAAATATATAATCGTATGTTGGCTGCAAATTCATACTCTTAAACGAAAGATGCATCATCATATAATCCAGCATCCGGAATGACAAACACAGCCTGTGCATACGTTCAATATCCATACGGTTTACATATAATTCGCGCAGGAATTCAGGTGAAAACAAGGCGTTATTATCATCAAACCATTTAGTAGATCCACTTTCTAAAACATCAAAACGGTAATCATATCGCACACTAAGATCGTGAGGACGACTCAGAATAACATTAGCAAAGAGGCCATACTTAGCCGTTTTATCACGAAAACCATAACCCCAAAAACCACCAGTTTTAAAAGAGCGGGAAACCAAATCACTGGTTTCGAGACCCAGGCCCAGATAAAACCCTTCATGCCCGTTATAGTGCATCAAACGATTCAGATCAATATCCACAAAACCAAACGGAAGCCTTGACTTCAGAAGCGTTTCAATTACCCGGCCAAATTTTTCAAAATTTTGAGCCTTTCCAATACTATCAATATACAAATAGGTCTCAAGCTCTCTGGCAGTCAGCGTGTCTACCCGATAATTATTCCAGTACTTATTATCCCTGAGGGTAGCACGGGGATCAACATCAACCTCTACATGCCCGAATTCACGGCGTCGAAGCTCGGGCAATAATCTTACATCGCGTATATATGTCCTTCCATTAGCAACCAATTTATACTGTTTTCCTCTTTCGCTCGCTCGTACTGCCGCATGTTTAAATAGCAAATCGGTGTTGAGCTGTAAAGGAAACCATCCGGTGCTATCTTTCTTTTCGTACAATTGCTGAATTCTGATACTAATTCCCCCACTTTCTCTGTCGGGTTCTGCTATGACATTTTTTATACCCCAACCATCGGTACTAATTTGCAAAACACCCTTCAATCCATCAAAATTCTTTCCTTTCCATGGTCTGAAAGAAATCACAAATATGGAGTCACGTTGTTGATACAACGTGTCTTCAATTTGAAAATAATGCCGTTCGAGCGGTCCTTCACCGATAGGATTCAAATAGTTTTTGTCACCAATTTTAATAATTTCTTTATAAAAGGAAGTACTCTGAAGCTGTGTCAGTAAAAACACAAAAATGGGATCCTTAAAGCCAGAAACCCTCGTAGCCGTGACCTTTTCTATATTGGATGCCGGAGCTTTGAATTTTCGATCGACCACATTCTCTATCATAAAAAAGTTGCGCTTATCCATGAACCTTCTTAATTTTCGTTCATTGGTATCGAGCAGCATGGTGTCCTTAATTAAAAGCGAATCGGCATTAATCGTAAAAACCATTTTTTCATAGGCCGTATAACTAAATCCGGGCAGTCCTTCATAATCGTTTTGTTTGCGATTTTCAACTGCATGCCGAATGATTCGGTGCGCCGGGTTAATGCCGGGCACAATTGTAACTTCCGAAAGTTCAACTTCCTGACGATGCATCCGGACTCTAATGGAATTTAAATTACTTAAATCCCGGAATATCGTTGGCTGATAGCCCACATATGATAAACTCAATTTTTTAATGGGCTCATCCGATCGGATTTCAAATTTACCGTCGATATCTGTAGAAGTACCATTTTTTGACTGATTAATCAGAATGTTAACAAAAGCAAGCGATTCGCCCGAAACACCGTCCACTACAACTCCACGGGCTACGTGTTGAGCAAAACCTGACAAACCAAAAAGCGATAGACATACTGCTATCGCAATCAAAATCATTCCTCGCTTCATAACATTCAGAAATAATATGGATTATTGAACAGCGAAATACGATTCGAGTACCGCCAAAGTATCTTCACGGGTTTCGATATCATGAACTATTTTCCCTTTTTCGAGAATGCAGACTCTATCACACACCTCCGCTATATGATTTAAATCGTGACTCGAAATCAACATAGTAATTTTTACCTGACTTTTCAGTTTATTCAACATATTCTTCAAACGGATTTGAGTAGAAGGATCGAGGCTGTTAAATGGTTCATCGAGTACAAGAATACTTGGTTTACCCATCAGTGCAGAAGCAATTCCAACTTTCTGTTGGTTTCCCATCGACAAATCACGGATGTACTTTTTACGCCCTATTACTTCTCCTGCAAAAAAATCGGAAAACAAATTCAGATGTTCCTGAATATCACCCTTGCTGAGTCCGCGAATATGTCCGGTAAAATCGAAATATTCTTCGGGTGTAAGAAAATCAATCAAAAAACCTTTATCAAGGTATGAACCTGTATTGGCTTTCCATGCTTCGCTGCCGGCCACAACGGTACCTGCTGATTGGATCTCGCCTTTATCAGCACGAATCAGATCGAGTACAAGCCTGAAAAAGGTTGTTTTTCCGGCTCCGTTATTTCCCACCAATCCAAAACTCTGACCTTCAGGGACGTTTAATTCGGGAATATTAAGAACGGTAATTCCGTTGTATTGTTTTTTAAGATCTTTTACGTGTATCATTGATTGGAAATTTTTAAGATTCTTTTCTAAAGTTTTCGGCCATAACATATCTCTTTTCAAGCAATTGCTCTTGTATCACTTTGACAAAGAATGGAGTAAATACAAGTCCCGCAATTCCGGTCAGGCCAATAATCATGAGAGCGGCATATTTATTAAGAAGAAAATTGAAAACCAAATACATAATGACGGGTAGTAAGAAAGCAGGCAAAACGGCCAGCCAGTTTGCGGCTCCTACGCCCTGATAGTTAAAGGCCGCCCCTTTACTTAAATCCATTCGCTTCTTGTTGTATGTTGCCATGAAAAGCAATAAAAACGAAAGAAAACCAATATTAAATAAATATGTGGCGATATTAATGTACAGAATATCTACGCCAAACAGAACGTATGGAATGGTTACTATAAAACAAAATGTACTGATAAGCATAGCAACGATAAGCTTTACACGCAGGTATTGCTTCAAATCGATGCGACTGGTGAGCAGGTAATCGAAGTAGGTGCTTTCGTATCCAAATGCATAATTGAGGTAATTCAGCATCATACCCCCCGATATAAATATCCCTACAAAAATTAAAAAGCCCGGTTTGTCGTTGTAAACTGGATTAGGATAAAAAAACAAACCATATAACACAAAAATAGGAAACATATACAGGATGGACTTCGTGCGTTTATTCCGCAGCCATAACTTCAATTCTAAACCGATAAAACTCCCGGTAAGTCCTAACTTCGACAGATAGCGAATATCAGACAACGTTTCAGTAGCGCCTTTTCCACGGGTTTCCGGCATTTCCTCGAGATATGCATTCTTTTGCAAATACCGTACATTCAGCATATACGAAAAAAACAGAAGTGCTAAAGGCAAAACCACCAGAACAGGATACGCTATAAACTTCATAAATGTCCATTCTGATACCGTTGACAAACTAATGAGTTTGAAATAATCCAAGGTGATTAGCAATAAAACGCTGCCTCCGGCAATGGCTGCAATGCGAGCCTGACCCGTGAGTTGCCTCTTAAAATATGTTGCCAGAAAATTATTATTAAAGACTAAAAGCAATAAACTTAATCCATATGAAATTCCCACGATAGCGCCTTGTTCCGGCACTACAACCTTCAGTATAAAGGGTACAAAAACAAGCAAGGGAATAAAATTAAACAAATGCAAAAACGATTTTGCTGTTACATAATGCACCAGCGTAGACCGTCGTATCGGTAAATGCAAATAAGGCTCCACAGCCAGCGTTGATAAACTCTGGAACATATACCTCATCAAAAGATCGGTGAGAAAATAGTAAAACATCACAGAGCCGAAAACATTTAACGGATTTCGATCAGGAGCTAATTCTTCAAGAATTTTATCAATGAAAATTCCAAGAATAAGCATATACAAAATGAGTATCAGGGCAAAAAATCCAATAACAATATTGGTGAGTAAGTTTTTTTGCCACACACCCGATCGCAGAGCCGATTTCCACGAATGTGTAATGAACCAACGTATCATATGACCAGTTTTTTGAAGTTTTTCTTAACAATGATTGTGCTAAAGTATAAAAAAGACATCGGGGAATAAAAAAAATATATAAGTCTTTGATAATATATTGATTGCGAATATGTTCAATACGGAAAACAATTTCATTGTGTCCGAATTCGTTCGATTAATTTAGAATACCGTACACCTATTTATATAGAATTTTTAATCATGGATACACGTGAATGATAAATTCACATAATGAGGCTAACCAGTGAGTCGGGAATTGTTTTTATGGCGTGTGGAGTCTCGAGCGTTTTTCTTTTCAATATTTTTTTGAAAAGCGCTTGTAAGATCGACTCCTGTTTGATTAGCCAGACAGATTAAAACAAAAAGAATATCAGCCATCTCGTCAGCTATATCCATGCTTTCTTCGCCAGCCTTAAATGATTGCTCTCCATATTTTCTTGCGATAATACGGGCCAGTTCGCCTACTTCTTCCGTAAGTAAAACCATATTGGTTAATTCATTAAAATATCGTACGCCGGTGGTTTTAATCCATTCGTCGACTATTTGTTGCGATTGTTGAAGGGTCATGGCATTATGTATTTAATTAAATCATAAACCGCTAATGTATAAAAACTGAAATATCTAAACATTAATTACGCAAAAAAGGCAATTGTCCTTTTCACAATTGCCTTTTTTCTTCATACCAATTGGGCTACTTTTTCTCTTTCTTCATTTTATCCATGCCTTTGATATTCATTTTTTGGGTGAGTTCAGCGATGCTGTTTAAATCGATGTCGCCCAAAAGACTTACGATTGTAGTTTCCTTTTCATCTTTTGCCACCACCAGTAATTCAGACACTACACTTCCAGATCTTCGGGTATAGAATTTAACTTCCTCTTTTCCTTCTTTGACCGACATAAATTCTTTAAACTCTTTTCCGATAGAAGATTTAATGTCTTTGTACAGTTCGTCGGATTGAGATACCGAAGCTTTTTCAAGCTTGGTTCCTGCCTTAATAACACGCAATGAAGTGATGCGTGAGGCCATTTTCTTCATTTCATCAATCTTCTTTTGCGATTCATTGTCAGAAGTTTTAAGCTGAATACCTGCCATCATTTCGAATAATTCTTTATCGATGTTGACGATGGTATAGCCGTCTTTCCCATCATATTTGCTCAAGAGTTTGTCCATGGGGCTTTGAGCCTGTGCGACCAGGTTTCCAAAAACCATCATCGCGATTATTACAATAATTTTTTTCATGTTTAAATGGGTTTTAGTAATTGTTTGTATTTACAAAATTTTTCTGCCGGTATCGGCTTGCTCAGTTTTAACCTGACCAGGCATTATATCATTAAATTTTTCGATTCCGTTACCAAGTGTATTAAGCAGTTGCATTGCGTTATTCCCCTCATCCAATCTTGCGAGCTGATTGATAGGTTCTAGACCTTTATTCAATTTTTCGGAAATCATTCCAAATATTTCAGACACCTGAGAAAAGGCCTCTAAAGCCGCCTGATTATCCACTGGTTCGGGCTGTTTAATAAATGCATCTTTAAACAGCAAACCAGATACCAGCAACGAAAAAGCCAAAACAGCGGCAATTGAATAAAATCGGGTCCGGATTTTCTTTTGCCGTCTTATGGCAGTATCCGTTTTTAGCATTTTTTCAATATCAGAAGCTGTCGGAAGAATCGCTTCCATCCTTTTCTCTTCTTCAAATAATCCAAACATTGGTCTGTATAATTCAAGATGTTCGGGAAGTTTGTTATTTGAAAAGAATTCCACTAATTCTGCTTCTTCCTGTGGAGAGGTTTGTGCATCAAAATACAGCTGCACAAGCTTTTCTATATATTTAATATTCGTTGACATAAGCATATCTTTTTTCGAGTAATTCTCTGATTTTCTGACGTGCCCGTGAAAGATTGACACGAATCGTATTCTCATTCATTTCCATAATGGCAGCAGTTTCCGATGTTGAATATCCTTCAATATCACGCATATGAAGGATTGATTTTTGATTTTCGGGTAACTCCTTGATAAGCGTCCGGATATGTTTTACGATATCCGCTTTTTCATGCGAGTACTCGTTGGCAGTTACATTCAGCCGGTCAATTTCTGCGCCCTGCAACTTATACTTATGGAAATGAAGTTTAAGCCGGTCGAGGCAGTAATTTCGGGTAATGGTCATAGCCATGGCTTCCGGTTTTTTAAGATGTTGCTCGCGGCTATTCCACATCCGTAGATAAACCTCCTGAACAGCATCGGCTGCATCATCAGAATCATTAAGATATCTTAATGCCAACCGATATATTTTCGGTCCGAGATTAAGGCATAAATCAGTGAATTCTTTATGTTCCATACTTACATCAGACGATTGAGAATCAGATTCATTACAAAATATAATTAATCCCGAACATTATTGTTCTAAAACAGGATTGCAAAACCGAAACAAATTTCCTTATTTTTGCCTTCGAAAGATATTATTAGTTAATAATTTAAACTAAACATTTATGCTCAAAGGACATCCGAAAGGATTAATGGTCGCTTTCTTCTCTAACATGGGAGAACGCTTTGGTTTTTACACCATGATGGCCATACTGGTATTATTCCTTCAAGCCAAGTACGGATTATCCGAACAAGAAGCCGGCGGTTATTACAGCTGGTTTTATTTCGGAATTTATGCTTTGGCTCTACTTGGCGGACTTCTTGCCGACTGGACAAAAAAGTACAAACTTGTAATTCTAGCAGGTATTTTAATCATGTTTGCCGGATACATGATTATGGGAATTCCCGGAAACACATTAACCATAACGCTTGTTGGCCTTTTTACCATTGCTTTGGGTAACGGATTATTCAAAGGGAATCTTCAGGCAGTAGTAGGTCAGATGTATGACGATCCCAAGTATTCGAAAGTAAGGGATTCGGCATTCATGATTTTCTATATGGGAATTAATATTGGTGCCTTCTTTGCACCATTTGTTGCCACCGGCGTAAGAAACTGGTTTCTTAAAACTCAGGGTTTCCTACACGACGGAAGTCTGCCCGCAATGTGTCATGCATTTATGCGTGGTGAGCAAGCTGACGCTTCCGCATTCCAAAAACTAGCTGATGGTGCATCACTTAACGGTCCAATTACCGACTTGGGCACTTTTGCCCAAACCTATATCGACGCATTTTCAAGAGGCTATAACTATGCTTTTGCTATCGCTGCCGGTTCAATGATTCTTTCGTTGATGGTTTATCTTATCTTCAATAAACATCTTCCTAATAAAGAAAAAGTTTCCAAAGAGGATGCTAAAAATGATGTCAACAAAATGCCATGGGCTGAAGAGAAAAAAAGACTCATCGCTCTCGGACTGGTCTTTATTGTTGTTATTTTCTTCTGGATGTCATTTCATCAAAACGGGCTGACTCTTACATTTTTTGCTCGTGATTATACCGTTAAAGAAGTTGGTGCTTTCACAAATATCTTCTTTAATTTACAGTCGATTCTTGCCTTTATTGGTGCCATTGCCGGATTCTTTATTATGCTTTTCCGCAAAAAAGTTGCTGAAAAGGTTGCCGGTTTAGCCATGTTTGGCATTCTAGGCTGGCTCACCTATTATTTTGTTTCAACCTCAGGCTCATCCAACCCTATTGCACCTGAAGTATTCCAGTCGTTCAATCCTCTGTTTATTGTAGCTCTTACATTCCCTGTAATGGCTATATTCGCATGGCTAAGCAAGAAAAACCTTGAGCCTTCTACTCCGAAAAAAATCGGTATCGGTATGATTATCGCTGCTGTCGGATTCCTGGTAATACTTACCGCTTCATTAAATTTAGTTTCTCCTCATGAACTTCAATACGTTGATGAAACCGGAAAATTAAGTTTTCACGCGGTTCCTGATTCATCACGCGTTCTTCCTTACTGGCTGATGAGCAGTTATCTGATACTTACCATCGCCGAATTATTCCTGAGTCCAATGGGATTATCCTTTGTTTCCAAAGTATCTCCCCCACGTTTCCAGGGGCTGATGCAAGGTGGATGGCTATTGGCCACCGCACTCGGAAATAAACTCCTCTTCGTAGGTAGTTTCTTCTGGGGCAAACTGGATCTCTGGCAGCTTTGGGCGATATTTATCGTATGTTGTTTGCTATCGGCTGCATTCGTTTTCAGTATTATGAAACGTTTGGAGAAAGCCACAAGCTAAAGAATATCATCAATGAAAATTATACAGCCGGAGAGGATATTCCTTTCCGGCTGTTTTTATAAAAACCATGGAAAACTCATTCCCTTGGGGACATTCAAGGCCCTTCAATTCATACAACGAGTACTTTAAACGCACCTTCGGAGGCCGGGTTCAAAAACTCAGTATCGATGCAGGTTTTACCTGTCCCAACAGAGATGGGAGTAAAGGAACAGGAGGCTGCACGTATTGTAATAACGATGCTTTTAATCCTTCATATTGTACACCACAAAAAAGCATTCGTCAGCAAATTGAAGAGGGAAAACAATTTCATGCATGGAGATATCGAAGGGCGATGAAGTATCTGGCATATTTTCAGGCATATTCAAATACTCATGCACCGCTGAATATTCTGAAGGAGAAATATCAGGAGGCACTTTCCGATCCTGACATTATTGGTTTAGTCATAGGCACCCGCCCCGACTGCATTAATGAAGAAAAGCTAGAATACATTGCTTCCCTGGCGAAAGAGAACTATATCATTATAGAATATGGGATTGAATCTGTATATGACAGAAGCCTCGAAAAAATAAACCGGGGACATAGCTGGGACGAAGCAAAAAAAGCGATTCAAATGACTGCTGCATTTGGAATCCGGAGCGGTGCACATTTTATTTTCGGATTATCGGGTGAAAGTCGGCAGGAAATGATGGAAATGTCAACCCTCATCAATGAGTTGAAATTGGATACCATAAAATTTCATCAGCTTCAAATTATCCGTAATACGCCGATGGCAAAAGAATATCAAATTTATCCGGAGCAGTTTGAGTTTTTTAATGAAGAAGAATATATTCGATTTATATCTGAATTCACTTCTTATCTGAATTCAGATATTGTGATCGAGCGTTTTTCGGGTGAAGCACCTCCTCCTTTTGTCATTGCACCCGACTGGGGGCGTATCAGAGCCGATGAAATTCTTCGAAAAATAGAAAATTATATGATCGGCAACCATTTGTGGCAAGGAAAATATGTTTCCCGGCCTTCTGTAAACGATAATAAAACAGCATTTTAGAAAAAACCCGTACTGAATTAAAGAAAAAATAACAATTATTGAGGCTATCAATCAAAATATGAGTATTTTTATAGCTCGTATAAATTAAAAAAATGAGAGTTATGAGAAAACTTTTCCTTCTGTTGTCTTTTGTGATAGCTGGCTATTTTGTCCAATCACAATCGCTCTACACCGATGGTTTTGAAACATACACTACTGGTGGTTTCATTGCCGCTCAAAATGCCGACTGGTGGACTACCTGGAGCAATATGCCAGGTGGTAGCGAAGACGGAGAAATCAGCACTGCTTTTGCTCACGGTGGAACAAAAGCTGTTTTGATTGATGAAGTCCCATCAGCTTCTGACGTTATTATGAAGCTCGGAAACAAAACTTCGGGTAAGTATGAACTAAAATGGTGGATGTATGTAGAAAACAATAAAGCCGGGTATTACAATATTCAGCATTTCCAGTCACCTGGTACTGAATGGGCTTTCGAAGTTTATCTGCTTCAAGCAGGTGGTGGTGAATTACTTGCTGGTTCAGCCACTCCTATTCTATTTAACTATCCTAAAGCTACATGGTTTGAAGTTAAGCATATGATTGATCTCGATGCTGATAACATCAAATTGTATATCAATGGTGTAATGGTTCACACATGGCCTTTCAGCTATCAGGCTGGTTCAACCACAGGTACCAAACAGCTTGGTGGTGTTAATTTCTATGCTGGTGCCAAAACCGGTGAATCACCTAAGTACTTCATCGACGATGTAGACTTTGCTCCCGCAGCAGACGTTCTTCTTTTTGAAGATATGGAAGCTTACGCAGTAGATGCATATCTGGCACAGTCAAACCCAACATGGTTTACCACCTGGAGCAATGCCCCGGGCACTGCAGAAGATGCAAGAATCAAAAACACCTATGGTCACAGTCCTACCAAATCTGCTTTGGTTGACAAAACCGGCGGAGATACCGACCTCGTACTGAAACTTGGAAACAAAACCACTGGCAAATATGAAGTAAACTGGTGGATGTACGTTGAAACTGGTTTCGGCGGATATTATAATTTCCAGCATTTCCAGTCACCCGGTACCGAATGGGCAATGGAAGTATATCTGTTAACCAGTGGCGGTGGTGAATTGCTTGCCGGTTCAGCCACTCCTATTCTTTTCAATTATCCTAAAGCTACATGGTTCGAATGTAAACACATCATCGATCTGGATGCCGATAATATTAAAATGTATATTAATGGTGTAATGGTTCACGAATGGCCCTTCAGCTATCAGGCTGGTTCGACCACCGGTACATTGCAATTGGGTGGTGTTAATTTTTATGCCGGAGCAAAGACCGGTGAAACAGCCAAATATTTTATTGATGATGTTTATGTTGCTCAGTTAGCTGCCGCTTCTGATCCCATCATCGAAGTTTCACCTACCAGCATGACTTTCTATGTTGAACCAGGTGGTTCTAAAACAGATCCTCTTACTATTACCAATACTGGTGCTGCTGATTTGACATGGAATTTTGGTATCGTTTACAACGCTGACCTTAAAAATACAAATGCAGCTATCTTACCAACCATTACTGATAATCGCAAATCGCTTGGACAGGCTATCATTAGTGATCCTACTCCAAATCCTGCAAGCTGGAACCCAATTTCAGACGATGTAGTTCTGAATTATGATGGTGACCAAACCTCCGCTATCGGATGGAATACAGTTCCTGTTACAGTTACTGTAGCTGCTAGGTTCCCTATGAATATGACTGTTCCTCATGCAGGTATGCAGTTAAGCTCTGTTGACCTTTTTGTGAATGATCTTAACGCGACTGGTAGTAACCAAATGACCGTTAAAATATACGGTATGGGTACATCCTACGAACCAGGAACCTTATTGTATTCCCAAAACTTCACTCCACTAGGTGCCAACTGGGAACACATTGTTCTTACAACTCCAGTAACCATAACCGGTGCTGACATTTGGGTTGGTTACACCTTTACCCAAACCTCTACAGGCATTTTTATTCCCGGAACCGATGCAGGTCCAAGCGATCCAAATGGTGATTTTCTTAGCACCGGCGTGGGTTGGTCACATTTGTCGAATAACCCTCTTCTTGCATACAACTGGAATATCCGCGCTAACCTTACCGGTAGTCCTTTGGAACATTGGTTAAGCGTTGCTCCTACTTCAGGCACAACAGTTCCTGCCGGTACATCTACCGTTCAGGTTACCTGTAACGCTACGAACCTGACTGCTGGAGTTTATACCGCCAAACTTCGCATTCTGAGTAACGACCCAGCTACATCACAGCTTGATGTTCCTGTTACTCTTGATGTATCGGTTGGTATTATTGAAAACACTAAGGTTTCGGTTATGGTATATCCCAATCCTGCTAAAAACATTCTTAATATCAAGAGTTCTTCAGATGTTAAGGAAATCAGGATTATTAACCTGAGTGGTCAGATTGTTTATCAAGGTACACAAACCAGTATCAGTGTTTCTTCACTGCCTATTGGATTGTACACTGTACAAACCATCACCAACAATGGTATCTCAAACATCAAATTCTATAAAGAATAGTTTTGATACTTTAAATAAAAAAGCCGGCCATCATGTGGCCGGCTTTTTTATTTCTGGATTTTAAAACTTTAATTGCATCTGGATTTTAATCTCTGATTTTGTATTACCGGATAATAAATCATTTCCACTTCCGGTTTCATTTCTATCATGAAATATAGTGGATGAAGCTCTTAACCAGAAAGTCAGTTTTTTTAAAGCCTGATATCGCAGCATTAAATATAATCGGCTGCCATTATAATAATAGGAAGGAATGCTGAACGAATACAACACATCCTGCTCATACGCGTACAGGCGTTCATCATAAGACCATGTATTGAAACGGGCATAACGACCATAAAGCGCAAATTTAAATCCTGTAGGTTTCCATACTAAATCCTGATACATCATTAATCCATCACGAAAAGGACTTTTCTGCAGACTTCGGGCCGTATATTCTGCCCGTGTTGTAAAATCAAATTCGTCCGTTGGCGAATATTTCACTTGAAATCGCATAAAATGCTGCCGATACTGCCCAACGGCATTTAATGGCCGTGGACTATCCAAAAAATTCCTGGGCTTGTCAGCATACCGCCATCTTGATTGAATTTCAATATCACGGGATGGATTCCAAACAATAAGACATTGATATTCGTAACCATAAGAAGGAGCATCCACCAAATATTTCAACCAGGGAAACTGAAAAAAGTCGACATAAGTTTCAAGCCTTAAACGAGGCATTGGATATACTCTAAATCCAGCAAAAAACCCTTGCTCGTTCGCATTACTTCCATTTTCACCAAAAGCGCTGCTATAATAACGAATGAAATCAGGGGGATAATAACGATAAACCAACCAAAGCAAAAACCGTGGATCAGGTTCCCAATTGCTTCGTAAAATATAAGCTACCGAACCATTGCTACTGCGGGAGATTTCTCCGGCAATTTCTAGATTTTTTAAAATAATAGCAGCGTCCATTCCAATTTTAGTGAATTCATCTCCCGAAAAAACAAATGAACGGTATAATTCTGGTTTTGAAGATAATGCCGGATCAAATTGTGAACGAATCAAGGTCAGCCCAGTTCTAAAAAAAGAACCTTTGAAGGTAACATTACCACCTTCTAAATATTGACTGCCCAAATTTTTAGCCGCCTGTTCTTTTAATGTGCGATGCAAACCAGATTCATAAATACTGGTTATAAATGCCGATGATTCGAGTGTATCAGTAGCAACATCCAGTGAAGCAGCGGAGTAAAATCCAGTTATCTCAAAATTTGATACTCGAATCGTCGTGGCTATTCCTCTCAGAAATCCATATTCAGCGGAAGAAGCCGAGGGGCGCAATCCCTGGGATTTTGATAAAGGAACTCCAAACCCCTGTTTTCCAAACGAAAAACCACTCCACATCGTAAGGCCTTGTCCAAAGCGAAGATGATAATCGCCAATAACAGCCTTGTGAATAAATCCAAAATCCTTCATAAACACATAAGCCGAATAAAAATCAAAGCCATTTGAATTATCCGAACCAAACCATTGCTCGCCTGGATCTTTCTCAGCCAAAATACCCAAGCGAATACGACCTCTGGCATCATACGCATACTTCATTAATATCCTTTCCGGACTCCCTTTATACGCTGGTTCAACGCTATCGCTTACAGGAAAATAACCAGCGGGTTTTTCAATAAGTCGTTGATACCGCATTAATACAGTACTTTTCCCAGATAATAACCAATCTCGAATGCCCTTTTCGGGTTTTTTCATCGCATCCAAACTTATGTATGGCATCATACGGGAAATGCTTAGCGAGTCCAATCCTGGAATGGCCATCAACTCATACTTCGTAGCTATATTACCATACATCGAATAATACTCGAAAATTTTACGAATCTGGATTTCACGAAGAAAAAAGAGGCGACGTAATTCATCTAAATCACCACTATTCAAATGAACAGGATTATTCAACAGAATTTCAAAATCCTCTGTATAATCCGAGAAATCAACTTCTGCATCGAGATGCTCTGTAACCAATTCCATTTGATTAGCGATTATAGACAATGTTGTATCCGGAATCTGAGCAAAGCCCCCCGCCGAAAAAGCTATCAGTACCAGCAAAATAATGCCTGTATAATATTTCCGATGCATCATGTCGATCACTTTAAAATGAATAACACATTGATACTGCAGAGGAAACACCCAATTGCGGATGCCAGGAAGATGAAATATCAAGACACATCTCCTTCCATAAAAAACCAGCCCCGGCAGACCATATTCCAGGATTTATTGCAACCCCTCCACGAATAAACATCCATTTTTGAATATCATATTCAAAACCTGTCTTTAGTTTTGGAGAAGTATCCCAATCTTGTTGAATTTCAAAACCACATCGCAGGCTATTTGTAATCATACCCATCAGTCCCGCAGAAAAAACAGCCGGAATCTGGGCAGAGGTTTCGCTGCCAAAAGTCACTCTGAGCGGATTAAATGCATTTACACCCAATACCAGATTTTGATTCAACAAACATTGCAGACCAATTCCAAAAGTTACAGCTGAGGCCGAGCCGTATCCTCCACCCTGATTCAATGAACAATAATCAAGCGATACACCAGCATGTATTTGTTGATATAAAGGCAAACCATACGCCACAGAATATCGCTGTTCGTTATACATAGCCTGACCAAAATACGAAAATGACGCTCCAAATGCTCCTCTGCCTACCGGTAAAACAGCGCTAACATTTTTAGTACTCAGGTCACTCACCCGAAAACGATCGGTATAGTACACTCCGATACTATAATTATCAATTCCTGACAAGGCCGCCGGATTTACCGATGCAGCCCATGTGTTTTGAAGTGCTGTACCAACAATCCCCATTCCCGATGCGGAAGCTCCGGGAATACCTTCCCAGCCCTGAGCATACGAAGCCCCGGTAAGGCATAACACCAAACTAATTAAGCCTGCTCTCTTCATTATAAATTACTTTGTACTAAGATAGTACAAAATATTAATTTTGCTTCTCCAACATCAAAAAAAAATTATTTAAAGGATATTTTAGATTTTTCGATATCTTTATAATTCGGGTAATGATTAATTCTTCGTCATGAATACACAGATAATATTTGATTTTTACAGTGAGTTGAGCATGAATAATAATCGTGATTGGTTTCATGCGCATAAAAAACAATACGGAATTGTTAAAAAAGAAATTGAATCTGGAGCTGCACAACTAATAAAAAATATCGCTGTATTTGATCCTCCAATTGGGCAATTGCAACCGAAAGACTGTATCTTCAGAATAAACCGTGATGTTCGATTCAGTAATGATAAATCGCCCTACAAAACCAATACAGGAATATTTTTCACCCGAGGAGGAAAAAAAAGTCCTTTTGCAGGATATTACTTGCATCTGGAACCTGGTAAATCGTTCATCGGTGGCGGGGTTTATATGCCATTGGCACCAGCTTTAAAAGCGATAAGGACTGAAATTCTCTATAATTATCCGGATTTTATAAAGATAATTTCAGAACCTGGTTTTACTCGCTATTTTAATGACCTTGCCGATCATGGACGATTATCTAGACCACCCAAAGATTTTCCGGCTGATTTTGATGGAATTGAAATATTAAAGAACAAACACTTTGTAGTCGGTCATTCTTTAAGTGATAAAAACATCGTTGATGGTAATGTTCTAACATATTCCACAGATGTATTCCGAAGCATGAAGGATTTCAACCATTTCCTGAACGAAGCCTTACAGGATGTCCCGGCATAAATAATAATTTACCATAGGTAATATAACGGACTGGTTATAAAACTTAACCAGTTGTAAAATTCAATTCATGGGTTTTCTATTAAAATCCATCTCATTTTTAAATTTCTCATATTCAAAAATATCAGGATAACCATTGAATACATCTGACTGATTCGTATTTAATTCAATTTAAGAGGATTACTTATCGTGAATCGAGTAATGTATTCATTATTAAGGTCATGTGCTATTTTTGATCTTCCTGTTAATTGTCAAATCCATAATAAGCCAGCATAAAACTGAATTAATTCAAAATTGAATACCCATTTTGAGTGTTTGAATTCCTGAATTCAAACACATGACATCATTTTCTACTTCATTGATTTTCAAAACAATTATTCTGAAGTTTAATTAAAGGTGTCCGGATTCGTGAATCCGGACGCCTTTAATTTTATAAAACTAAATCACAAGCTTAAATTTCGAAACTTTTTCTCTATTTAATAAAAACAATTCAGAAAAAGTAAAGAGAATTAGTGCTCATATTAACCAATTTCAACCTCATGAAAAAATTATTTACTATGCTTGCCATGATCTTCATTACGATGCAGATTACGGCTCAGCCATTAACTGGCATTAAGACCATTCCGGGTTCTTATGCAACAATTCAGGCAGCCATCACTGCCCTTAATACCAATGGTGTAGGTACCGGTGGTGTTATATTTAATGTAACTGCCGGACACACTGAAACATTCACGACCCCGACGGCCGGATTAATTACCGCGACAGGTACTTCCGCCAATACGATTGTATTCCAAAAAAGCGGTGCCGGGGCAAATCCTCTGGTTACTGCAGCCACCCCAGGTACAGGAACCATGGATTATGTCTTTTGCGTGCTTGGTACAGATTACATCACTTTTGATGGAATCAGTATTCAGGAAAATGCAGCAAATACGACTACAACCCAGCAAATGGAATGGGGTTATGCTGTATTGAAGGCATCTGACACAGACGGCTCCCAGAATATCACCATTAAAAACTGCGGAATTTCACTGAATCAGACAAATACCGCTACCTATGGCATCTATTCGAACAACCATACCAATGTCTTAACTACACAACTTGTTATAGCAACCGCCGGAGGTACAAATTCAAACAATAAATTCTTCGGCAACACATTCACGAATGTCTATGGCGGGATTTACCTGTACGGCAGAGCCGATGCATTGCCCTATACTTACTACGACCAGGGCAATGAGATCGGGAAAGACGGCGCCAACACTTTTACCAGTTATGGTGGAGGCTCTGCTACCGCTTATGGAATTTATGCCATTTACCAGAACGACTTCAAGATTGCCAACAACAATTTCCTTGGTACCATAGCCAATACCACCGGTGCGGCTTACGCAATCTACTTAAGTACCATGGTCAACTCCAACCTTGACATATACAATAATACCATAACGCAGGTTTATAACGGAACCGGTGCATTCTACGGGATATACTCCCTTGCCGGAGCCAGTGGCACTTCCAATATCACCAACATTTATAACAATGTCGTTACTGCTTGTACCTCGCCCAATGCCACATCGGGAGCCTGGTACGGAATATACATGTATGGCGGGATGACAGCCAATTTCTACAACAACTCGGTTACCAACAATATACATGGTTCCGCCACGGCCACGGCAACCGGATCTAACTATGGTATGTATTTTTATTCGAGTCCCACCAATGCGGGTACGATGAACGTTTATGGAAACACGCTTTCCGGTAATGCAAGGATACAGTCAGCGATTGGTTCAGGAACAGGTTATCACTTTTATCTCAGTGGCGGTAATGGCACGATGAATGCCTACAACAATATTGTGGACAACCAGACTTTAGGTTCTAGTGGAACCCAATATATTGTTTACATCCTCCACTCAGGAGCTAAGAACTTCTATAACAACACCATCACGAACATCCTGAACAGCAATGGGGGAACCATTTATGGAATTTATAACGGTAACGGCGCCGGAAATGCACTATTCTATAACAATAAGATTCAAAATATAAACGGTAATGCAACCGGAAGCATTGTTTATGGTATTTATCAATCCAGCGGTGCTAATATATACTACTATAACAATTTTATTTCCGAACTGAAAGCTCCGCTTGCAACAGCTAACCCTGCCATTTATGGTGCGTATTTATCCGGAGGCACCGCACTTGGAATGTATAATAATACCATTTATCTGAATGCGACATCTACCGGAGCCTCCTTTGGCACCTGTGGAATATATGCAAGCACGACACCTGCCCTGGAACTCCGAAATAATATCGTGGTGAACAACTCCACACCAGGCGCTACAGGAAGAACGGTAGCCTATCAGCGTAGTTCAACAACATTGACAACCTATGCCAGTACCTCTAATAATAATGATTTCTTGGCAGGCACACCTAGTGCCACCAATCTGATTTATTATGACGGAACCAACTCCGATCAGACGATTGCGGCTTATAAAAGCAGAGTTGCACCAAGGGATGCTGCTTCCGTTACAGAAAATCCACCTTTTGGAAATGTTACAACTATACCTTATAACTTACACTTACAAACAACCATTGCCACCCAATGCGAAAGTGGCGGTGCGCGTGTTACAACACCTATAGCAATTACGACTGATATTGATAATCAGATCCGACAAGGAGAAACAGGATATACTGGAACAGGTGTTGCGCCAGATATTGGTGCCGATGAATTCAACGGCATCCTTCTTGACCTGAATCCTCCCAGCATTTCTTATATACCCTTTTTGAACACAGCCTCCACTTCGGCGCGCATGTTGACGGCAACCATTATTGATGCCAGCGGTGTTCCCACGATAGGTACAGGCCGCCCAGTTCTATACTGGAGGATTGGTACCGGTTCATGGAACAACATTGCCGGTACTTCCATTGGTGGAGGACAGTATACTTTCAACTTTGGTGCTGGCGTAGTCCTTGGTAATGTAGTACAATACTACATCGTTGCACAAGATAATTACAGTACACCAAATGTTGGGGTATCACCTTCTTTAGGTGCAGCTGGTTTTTCTTTCAATCCTCCGGCTGTCGCAACCCCACCAACTACACCCAATTCCTATACGATTGTTGGTACCATTTGTGGCACTTTCAACGTTGGTACGGGTCAAACCTACCCAACACTGACAGCGGCCATTAATGATTTAAATAATAAGGAAATGTCTTGTGCGGTAACATTTGTTCTTACCGACGCAACATACTCAACTGCCGAGACTTTTCCTCTTATTATTAATGCCAATAGTGGTTCAAGTGCAACAAATACACTGACTATTAAAACCGGACCGGCAAATAATGCCACTATATCAGGAGCAGCGCCTGCCAGTCCGCTCATCAGGATACTCAATCCCAATACCATCATTGATGGTGCGAATACTGCCGGAGGGACCACCCGAAACCTGACCATTACAAACACAAGTACAACCACCCCGCAGGTCATCAACATCGCTTCGAACGGAGCTTTGGCAATTAATAATGTAACGGTTAAAAACTGTATTGCAATCAACGGAGTCAATTCTTCTTCGGCCATTGTCGTAAATGACTTGGCAGGAACTGCCGGACTGTTTACCAATATTACCATACAGAATAACAGTATTCAAACCGCTTATATTGCACTCTACATTCTAGCAACTTCAACGACTGGTAATGGCAGTGTTTTGATTACTCAAAACGATTTTAACACCAGTGGTGCAAATTCGGTCAGGCTCTGCGCAATATATGTTCAAGGTTCTGATGGTGCTATTGTTTCCAATAATAACATTGGAAATATGGCGAATACTATTGATGCCAGCAATTTAACAGGAATATGGTTTGCCACAGGTACAATAAACAGTACTATTTTGAACAATACCATAAGCACATTGAGTGGAACATCAACTGCCCCCAGAGGCATTGCTGTTTCCTCAGCGTTTACAAATTCCAATATTACCATTACCGGAAACAATATTAATACGTTGACAACTTCCAGTTCAACACAACCCTACGGTATTTATGTTTTTAGTACAACTACTGGTGTATCTGTAACTAGAAATAGTGTAAGTGGACTTCTTAACTCAAATACTGGTGGTTATGGTGCCCGGGCAATATACGTAGCTACCGCGTTAGCCGCCAGCAACATTGACATCGCCAACAATTTAGTTTGGGATGTTGTTTGTACCGGTGATGCATCCCAAACCTATTGGGGAATTGGTATAGGTATAGACGGTACAACCGGCGGAGTAAATGTTTACCACAACTCTGTTAATCTATACGGAACCTATGCAGGTTATTCATCAGGAACGATTACTGCAGCATTTTACTCAGGAACCGGCAGTACAGCATTAAATGTCAGAGATAATATTTTTGTGAACAGTTACGATAACACAACGTCCACAACTGACGTTGCTTATTCGATATACTGTGCTACAGGAAATACTGCATTTACTAGCATAAATTACAACGATTATTTTGTTTCAGGAACACCAGGTGTTCTGGGGTATTTAAGTAGCAATATAACAACACTTGCTGCATGGAAAACAGCAACTGCTCAGGATATCAATTCGCAAAACCTCAATCCATCCTTTGTTTCTGATATAAATTTAACGCCTACAAACGTTTCATTAGATAACCTTGGAACATATCTTACCGCGTATCCAAAGGACTTCAACAATGTGAACCGTACCAATCCTCCGGATATGGGTGCTATCGAATTTGGAACCAATCCTGCCGTTACTACTCTGGCAGCCAGCGCTATTACCACTACTACAGCAGCTCTTAATGGTTCGGTAAATGCCAATACCCTGGTTGTTAATACCTTCTTTGATTATGGTCTTACAACATCTTATGGTACCTCCGTTGCTGCAACACCCGCTTCGGTAACAGGCACAACTACAACAGCAATCAGCACACCGCTTACCGGCCTTGCTGCCAGCACTACCTATAATTTCAGAGCTCGTGGTGTTACTGCAGGTGGAGTTCATGTTTATGGTAATAACTTTACCTTCACCACAACTGGTCCTCCTCCAACGGTTGTTACCTCTGCTGCTTCTGCCATTACCGGTGCGGGTGCTACCCTCAATGGTACTGTTAATGCTAACGGTGTATCAACAGTTGTTACCTTTGATTATGGCCTTACAACGGCTTACGGTTCTTCTGCAACAGCTACCCAATCACCTGTAAGCGGAACCACAGTCACTCCTGTCAGTGCTCCTATTACCGGTCTTGCTCCTAATACGCTCTATAACTTCCGCGCTAAAGGTGTTAATATCAATGGAACGACCAACGGTAGTAATCTGACCTTTACTACGGCTGCTATTCCTGCTACCGTAACGACTATGGCAGCCAATAATATTCTTACCACCTCGGCTACTTTGAATGGTACGGTAAATGCCAACAATGCATCAACGGTTGTAACTTTTGCTTGGGGATTATCGCCCACCACTCTTATAAACATTGCTACCGCTACGCCAAGCCCGGTTACTGGTACATCAGTTACAGGTGTTACCGCTAATCTTACCGGATTGACTACTATCA
>JAUSOY010000071.1 GCA_030656615.1 Bacteroidales bacterium
CAAATTGCGTATCAAACAATCCTTGTTTCCCACTCGTTTTGTAAGACTGCTTTTTAATGCTTTTTGTGTGCTTTTTCATACACAAATATAGCTATATATATTTGAATTACAACAGTTTAATTTATAGAACTCCCCTTAAGGAAATGGCCGGACACATTAATGAATCGGCCTTGAATACCTTTAAACTTCTTGAAGACTTATTGGTTTGGTCGCAATCGCAGTCGGGGAATTTTTCCTTCAATCCCGAAAATATTGATTTTACGGAAGTTTGTAGCGAGGTAATCAATATTCATGCTCCACTGGCTATCAATAAAAACATACACATCGATTATTTCCCTAAAACCAATTTCCTGATGTATGCCGATAAAGATATGATTCAAACAGTATTACGCAATCTGGTTTCCAATGCGATAAAATACACCCATGAGGGGGGTGAAATACAGATATTTGCCGTAAAAACGATCAAGGGTGTTAGCATACGGGTTAACGATAATGGAATTGGTATTTCACCTGAGAATTTAAAAATGCTTTTTGATGAGTCGCAAATGTTAACCACTAAAGGCACTAAAATGGAAAAGGGAAATGGACTCGGACTTTTGATATGCAAAGAATTTGTAGCAATGCATGGTGGCTTGATATGGGCAGAGAGTACGGCAGGAGAGGGGAGTACCTTTGTTTTTACATTACCCATGCCTTCTTGATAATTTCTGGTGAATACGGAGCAATAAAAACACGAATCAACTCATTATTACGCAATTACAGGCCAACTCACTGGCAAAAATGCCAGGAGTGCCGTCTATTAGTAAATGAGTTTCGTGTAAAAATCGCTTACAGAAATGTAGGGAAAACACAAAAGCGACTGAAATAAATCTGCTTATTTTGTGGGCTAAATGACTACCTGAAAGCAGGAAATTAATTATTTAACCAGTTTTACTTGTACAGCCGCAGGGCCTTTGGGACCCATTTCAACTTCAAAACTAACCAAATTACCTTCTTTAATATCTTCTAGGAGATTATTGGCATGAACAAACACACTTTCTTTGGTTTCAATATCTTTAATGAATCCGTATCCTTTTGAGTCGTTAAAAAAGGTAACCGTTCCTTTACGAATGGGATCCAATTCTTCAGCAGCACCGCGGGTAGGAATACCTATTTCGATGTCTTCCACATTAATTACCTTCTTTTTGGTGGGATCTGGAGGAGTATTAGAAATAACACCATTTTCGTCAACGTAAGCAATCATATCGTCAAGACTGCCGCTTTTTTCGTTGTCTTTACGGGCTAATTTCTTCTTTTCTTTGTCTTTTCTCTTCTTCTCTTTTTTATTTCTTACTTCTTTCTTGTTAAATGTCTCCTGTGATCTACCCATAAAAAAATTTAATTTTGTTTTATACCTGCTGTGGTGTTTTGTTTAATGTGTCGATAAAATCCAATTCCATTCATATCAATTAGCATTTGCTATTCAAATGCGATGTTCGAAATAATTCCGGAGCATCGGTTGCACTGCCGGGCAAAAAATAATAATACCCATTCCTCCCTGTACGTTTGGAACGGGCATTTTTTATATATCCGGTGAGAAATGGAATCCGGTGAATGGCTTAATTTGCTGATTTAACGTTTACAGCTGTAGGACCTTTTTCTCCTTGTTTCACTTCAAAAACAACTTCCTGGTCGGGTTGAAGACCATTGTAAGAATCAATCAAGCCTGTACGGTGAACAAAAATATCGCCACCATTTTCCGATTCAATAAAACCAAAACCTTTAGTTTCATTGTACCATTTTACTTTTCCTTTTGTCATAATAAATTAACTGTTAAATAATGTAAAGTTCAAAAAAACAGGCTGTTGAAAGGAGAGCTTTATTGTACTAACGCGATAAACGGGGATTAGTGAATGATAGCGCAATTTCTCAAATCTGTATTTTGCACAAAGGTACATATTTGTTTTCAGAGTTTTGCATAATAATTTACAAATACGTGAATTTTATGTCTTTATAAGGGTAATTTAATATAATTTCATATAAAAACCTCGATTTTATAATGATTTATTTGCCATCAATCACTCGATGTTCTAGATTTTGCATTTTAGATGATGTTAAAAATCAATTATATATGACATGTTTATGCATAACAAATCCAATATTATGCATTTTGATCATTGCTTATTATTTTGTGTTAAATGCTTCTGTATTCCTTTGGTTTCGGGTGTTTATGTGTAATGAGTGCTTTTTTTCGGCAAGTCATATTATTAATGTGTTAGTGCTTTTATAAAATCTTCTTTGTCCGTGTCGATAAAAGGTCATTCTTTCATAGTATTGCGTATTTTTGCCATAAATAAAATTGATTTGAAGAGTTATTTCAAGTATATTCTTGTATTTATGCCAGTGGCTTTACTTTTTGTGGGTTGTAATCCTACCCATAAGCTTCCGGCTAATCAGTTCTTGCTTACCCGGATGAAAGTTGAAACAGATAAAAAATCAGATATCAGGATATCTGATATGGAGGAATTGGTACTACAGCAGTCGAATAAGAAATTCATTGGTTTATTTCATACGAATTTATGGGTCCGGAACATTACAATGAAATGGAAACCAACTAAGTTCAGATCATGGATTCAGAAGGTATCTGGTCCACAGCCTTCTATTTTTGATATTAATCAGGCTGAAGGTAGTGTCAGAAGCCTTAAAAACTATCTGAATAATAATGGATATTTTAATGCTACCGTTAGCTATGATGTTAAATATCACACCCAAAAGGCCCATATTCATTATAGTGTTGTTTTAGGGAATCCTTATACACTACGAAATTTCAGCATTGTTTCAGAAGATTCTTTCATCAGCGATTACGCCCGTAACATTATGAAAGAGACTCAAATAATGAAAGATAAGGTCTATAAGTTTACGCTTCTCGAAAGCGAAAGAAACCGACTTACCCGGGAATTGCGAAACAGTGGTTTTTTCCAGTTCTCCAACGACTTTCTTACGTACGAAATTGATAGCGCACTAAATAGTCACCAGATGGATATCGAATTAAAATTGAATCGTCCGGTGGTTACAGATTCGAGAGGTGTTAATATTTCACAGAATCACAAGCGTTGGTTTATCAATCAGGTATATGTGCTGCCACAGTACCTATCGATGAGGCTATCGAATGAAGGTGCTGATACCCTCCACCACGAGTTTTGTTCAAAAATAGATACCAATGACTGCAAAAATCTCAATTTCGTAGTTTATCAGACCCCACGGATAAAGTTTCGCGTATTGGCAAATTCAATCCATGTGCGCCCTGACCAAGCTTTTAATCTGACCGAAGCCGAGCAAACCACCCGTAGTCTTAGCGAATTACCATTGTATAAATACGTTAATGTTGATTACGTTCCCCGATATGATTTGAAAGGCGATTCGGTGACAGCCTTTGCCGATTGTGTTATAAAACTTGGTAAAGCCGATGTTCAGGCTTTTTCCGTGGAAAGTGAGGCAACAAACTCCGGTGGCGATTTGGGGATTTCTGGTCAGTTGGTTTGGGAAAATAAAAACCTTTTCAGAGGAGCCGAAGTCTTTCGTTTAAAACTTCGGGGAGCGATGGAAATGCAACAGTCTTTCGGTAATAATGTCAGTAATAAGTTTCTTATATTCAATACGATAGAAACTGGTGTGGAAGCATCCCTTACGTTTCCACGATTTTTGGGTCCAATACGTCCCGATCGCTTCCCAAAGTATTTACGACCAAAAACGACATTCACTACGGGTTTCAATTATCAGGCCCGACCGGATTATAAACGCTATCTGACAAATATGTCATATGGTTATCAATGGAGTGAATCTGCCTTTTCGACTCATATTCTGAATCCCATTGAAATTAATGCTGTCCGGATTTTTCCAACGGAATCATTTCTTGAACTATTGGATCAACTAAACAGTGAACGCTTGAAGGCTCAGTTTACGAATCACCTTATTACGGCTTTGAAATACAGCTATATTTATTCAGATCAGGAGCGGGGCAAGGTTCGGAATTATCGTTTTATGCGCTTTAATGCTGAGTCGGCAGGAAATTTATTATATCTGATCGATAACGTTATTAATGTGCCTAAAAATGAAGATGGAAACTTCACCTTTTTCAATATCCGTTATGCTCAATACCTGAAGACAAGTATTGATTTAAGATATTTTAAGATGTTAACAGCGGACAATTTGCTCGGCTTTCGACTGTTTGCAGGTGCTGGAAAGCCATACGGAAATAGCCAGGTGCTTCCTTTCGAAAAAGGTTTCTTTGCCGGGGGTGCTAATGGAATGCGTGGTTGGCAGTTAAAATCATTGGGTCCCGGTGAATTTTATGATCCACTAAAGACTGCTTATGATCGTATGGGTGATATTCAATTGGAATTCAATACCGAATACCGCTTCCCCATTTATAATTTTGTGAAAGGTGCTTTTTTTGCCGATGCAGGAAATATCTGGCTGATGGATAATAACCTCTTGTATCCGGGTGGAAAATTCGATTTTTCAAAATTTTACAAAGAAATTGCGTTGGATGCTGGCTTTGGTATACGTTTCGATTTTTCATTTTTTGCTTTTCGTCTTGACGCCGCAATGCCTCTGTATGATCCGGCTAAGCCTTTGGGTTCACGTTTCCGATTTTCAAAGCTTCAGTTGGCCGATGTTGTTTGGAATTTCGGAATTGGTTATCCTTTCTAACGTTAAAAAATCATTGTGAGCGATTACCATAAATTATTTAGCAAGCATCTTGGATTTCCTCCAACCGATGGTCAGTCTAGGGCATTGAATATGCTGGCTGATTTTATGAACGATATGGATATACCGGACGTTTTTGTTTTGCGGGGCTATGCAGGTACAGGCAAAACCACCATCGTTAAAGCCATCATAAAAGGACTTAGAAAATCAGATGAACATCAACTTGTATTAATGGCATCTACAGGTAAGGCCTCCAAGGTATTATCCAACCTCAGCGGAAGTGGAGCTTCAACCATACATCGTGAAATTTATCGTGTCAAAACCCGCAGAGATGGCTCCATGAATTTTACATTGAAAAATAATGAAAATGCAAATACGCTCTTCGTTGTAGATGAGGCTTCGATGATTTCACCGGGAAGCGATTTTGAGTTTAAGAAGGATGGGAAAAGTCTGATGGAAGATTTGCTTGAGTATGTGTATGGTGGCTATCGTTGCAAACTTCTGCTCATTGGTGACGAAGCCCAGCTTCCGCCTGTAGGCTCGGAATTAAGTCCGGCGCTCGATCCTGCTTACATTTCAGACATGTATGGTTTTAGCGTAAAAACCACCATTCTTTCCGATGTAGTAAGGCATGATGCTCTGGGTGGTATACTCGATAATGCCACACGAATGCGAATAAATTTTGTTGAGGATAAGGCAACTGCTTTTCGTTTTGCACTCGATACATACAAAGATGTAATACGAATTGATCAGCAGGAATTTGCTGATTTGGCTAGTGGCTTGTTTAGTGGTCCATCAGAAGATGCCGTAGTAATATGTCGCTCCAATAAACGGACAGTCATGCTTAATCGGTATATTCGTGAGCGCCTGCTGGGTTATACTGAAATCCTCGAAAGTGGAGAACAATTGATGGTTGTTCGTAATAATTATAAATGTTTACCCGAAGAATCGTCTCTTCTTTTTGTTGCCAATGGGGAGGTTGTTACGATAAAACGGGTAAATAATTACGAAGAAAAGTTCGGTTTTCGATTTGCAGATGCGGAAGTTTGTATCAGTGATGGCGAGCGCGAAGAAATTTTTGATACGAAACTTCTGCTTGATACTCTATGGAGTGATCAGCCTTCCTTATCGTATGATGATTACAAAAAATTCTATTCCGAAGTTTTTAATTATCATCGCATGAATAGTAAAAGTGCTAAAAAACTCAAGGAAAAAGTAATGGATGATCCATATTTCAATGCACTTCAGATTAAGTATTCAAATGCGGTAACCTGTCACAAAACCCAGGGTGGGCAATGGGACTCCGTTATTATTGATAATTATTTCTATCCGGGATATGTTATTAGCCGCGACGATATCCGGTGGTTGTACACGGCTTTCACACGTGCGGTCAAAAAAGTTTATCTATTTTCTTATCCAGATTCCTTTTTCCAAGAATGAACTATTCGCAGACGCTTGAATATATGTATGCTCAGTTACCCATGTTTACACGCATCGGTGCTGCAGCTTATAAGGCCGATCTCTCTGTAACAATATCATTGAATGAATTATTGTTTAATCCACAGGCGTCTTTTCCTTCGGTGCATATTGCCGGGACGAATGGAAAAGGCTCAGTAGCCAATATGATGGCTTCTGTTTTACAAGAAGCCGGATATAAGACGGCATTATTTACTTCGCCTCATCTGAAGGATTTTCGTGAACGTATTCGGGTTAATGGTCGAATGATTCCGGAGGAAAAGGTGGTTGAATTTGTTGAAAAATACAGAAGTGATTTTGAAACTCTTAAACCATCCTTCTTTGAAATGACTTTTGCCATGGCGTGTTGGTATTTCAGGCAGGAAAAAGTGGATATTGCTGTTATGGAAACCGGAATGGGTGGCCGCCTCGATTCGACCAATACGGTGCATTCAATATTGAGTATAATTACCAATATTGGATGGGATCACATGCAATACCTCGGTGATACCCTTCCAAAAATTGCCACTGAAAAAGGTGGAATTATTCGTGAGAATACTCCGGTCATTATTGGAGAACATCAGGAAACTGACTCGGTTTTTTTGAATATTGCAGCTTTAAAACATAGCCCGATTATTTTCGCTACGGACAATTTGACCTATGAACAATTGACTACACACAGTCGCTCAGGGATTTTGCGTGCCAGTATTTTACGCCATGGAGAAAAATTTCTGTCGGAAATTGAAATGCCCTTGGCAGGAAATTATCAGAAAAAAAATCTTTTGACAGCAGTAGCAGGAATAACTGCTCTGCAGCAATCAGACTGGCTTATCAGCCATGATAATATATACGATGGATTTAGAAATATCTGTCAAAACACAGGCTTTCAGGGAAGATGGCAAATCATTTCAGAGATACCATTAATCATCGCTGATACAGGTCATAATGAAGCAGGGCTAGCGGAAGTAATACCTCAGTTACTGGATTTGGAATATAGTCAGTTAAGAATTGTGCTGGGCATGGTTTCCGATAAAGACGCTGGAAATATTCTGAAACTATTTCCTAAAGATGCCATCTATTATTTTTGCAGGCCTGACATTCCACGAGGGCTTGAGGTCGAGAAACTTAGTATGCTGGCATCCTCTTTTGGTTTGCTTGGCACAAGTTATTCGTCGGTTAAAAAAGCATTCGATTCGGCTGTTGCAGAATCAGCGAATGATGATTGTGTTTTTGTGGGGGGCAGTAACTTCATTGTAGCGGAGATCGTCTGAACTTTTCAGCACGCACTTGTTTTTAAGAATAAAAACGAATAGCTTTGAAAAGAATAATGGAAGAAATGTTGCAAAGATTGTTCATGTGTTTGATCGGTATATTGTTGCTAACAAATATTTGTAATGCGCAATCATCGGCTCAGTATAGCGAAATGTATTTTCAAAGGGCTGTAGATCAAACGCGGGTTGGCAGTCACACTGAAGCAATTATCGCCTGCACATATTTAATAAAAGCGGATAGTAGTCGTTCCGAGTTATTTTATCTTCGATCATACAATTTTTTTAAATTGGGGAATAAATCGGCTGCTATGCGTGATGTGGATTTATGTCTTTCGATTGATCCCCTGAAAAGTGAAGCCCATTTGCTGAGAGCAAAAATAAATTCATCTTCAGGGAGATTTATTGACGCATATAAGGATTACCGGCGTGCAAGAGAATTGAACCCAGTGCAGGCAGTTTTATCGATAACCAAGGATTTTTTCTCGTTCGTTGTTCCCGGATCCTCCTGATAAATAAAACGAATAAATACGTATGGTACTGAATTATATCTGGATTGCATTTTTTATTATCGCATTTATTGTAGCCTTATTTCGTCTGATATTTTTGGGTGATATCGGCGTTTTTCCAGATATCGTAAACAGCACCTTCGAGATGTCGAAGACTGGTTTTGAACTTTCCCTTGGACTTACCGGGGTGATGACGCTATGGCTGGGAATTATGAAAATTGGTGAAAAAGGTGGCATGGTCGCTATTTTATCGCGATTGGTGGGTCCCTTGTTTGCTAAACTTTTTCCGGAAGTGCCAAGAAACCACCCTGTATCAGGGAGTATTCTGATGAATCTGGCTGCCAATATGCTCGGACTTGATAATGCTGCAACTCCTTTGGGATTAAAAGCCATGACTCAATTGCAGGAACTTAATCAGGATAAGGAAAAGGCATCAAATGCAATGATAATGTTTATGACCCTGAATACTTCAGGCCTTACCCTTATTCCTATCAGTATCATTGTTTATCGGGTACAATTGGGTGCTGCCAATCCGGCCGATATTTTTATTCCTATATTGATTTCTACATTTATTTCAACGCTGGTTGGTATTTTGGCCGTTTCAGCATATCAGCGAATAAACTTATTGAATAGGGTTGTCTTATTATATCTTGGGGGACTTTCTTTATTGATTTCGACCATTATTTGGTTTTTTTCGAATATGGCGCAGACACAGTTGAATGATGTGAGTAGTTTGATAAGCACGTTGTTTCTATTTACCATCATCATTTCATTTATATTGCTTGCCGCCAGGAAAAAGGTGAATGTATACGAAGCCTTCATCGAAGGCGCACAGGAAGGCTTTGGAGTTGCAATTAAAATTATTCCATATCTGGTGGCAATACTAGTCGGTGTAGGCGTATTCAGAGCGGCCGGTGTGATGGATGCCCTGGTAAATGGTATTGGAGCATGTCTGGAATGGATGTCTGTGGATACTTCTTTTGTACCTGCCTTACCAACAGCTTTTATGAAGCCTTTTAGTGGCTCAGGTGCCCGGGGTTTAATGATAGAGACTATGACTCATTACGGCGTTGATTCTTTTGCAGGCCGCCTCTCCTGTACTTTACAGGGTGCAACAGACACCACATTTTACATTATTGCCTTATACTTTGGATCAGTCGGAATCCGTAAAACACGTCATGCAATTAGTTGTGGACTTTTGGCGGATGCTGCCGGGGCAATTACTGCCATTGTTATCGCATATTTGTTTTTCGCCTGATAATTCCATTTTTTGTAAAATTCATTTCTAAACTCCTGTTAATATATTGAATTTTAGACAAATTGTGCATTAATATGCATTGAATTTTCTTTAATATTTTTTGAAATATCCAAAATTTGTAATAATATTTTGCCTACAACAAAATACATGCCAATATTGTTAACAATCAATAATATAATAAATAACAAAAATAATTTGCTTTTTGTAGTCCAATTATCGTACATTTGGTTCGAAAACTAGCTGAAATAATTGAATTTGTTATATGCTGTTACGATGCTTTTGTACATTGTTTTTTCTGATGGTCTGGGGAACATCATCTTTGGCTCAATCGCCTTGCAATGCATCTACTCCAACACATAATGTAAATTTATCTTCATCATCCACTGCTGTATGGAATAGTGGTTCTATTGTAAGAGACGGAAATTGTTGCTCTGGAACACTTAATAACTGTGTTTTGTTTTTAGTTTCGGTTCACCCCAATTCAGGAGGAGTTATTCTTCAAGTTTATGAAGGTGGTGTACCTGTTGGTTCTATGACATACTCATCTTCTTGTGGAACTACTGTTGCAGTTGGTTCTCAAATGTGTCTGACGGGCAGTGGCCCTCATACGATCTTTTTCTGTAAACCAGGAAGTAATGCTAATACTTACATAATCACTTCATTTCCCAAACCGAATCTGATAGCTCCGGAAGTAAAAGTGAATCAGAATTGCTCAGCATCGCTTTGGGTAGAAGGGTATGTGCCGGGTTCTGTTAATTGGACGTCCATATATCCAGGAACTGCCGGACAGTATAATTCATACTTAAGCTGTACTAATTGTTCCAATCCGGTTTTTACACCGGGTTTGAGTCCACCAACATATATTGATTATCAGGTGAGTGGAGTGCCTGTTTCGACTTGTAACTTAATTTACAGTTTGCCTTTGCGTGTTTATATTAATCCGGCACGTATGCTAAGTATCAGTCCTTTAAATCCATCGATTTGTAATAACGGTATTTCCGTTACTTTAACTGCTCAACCTTCAGGGGGCAGTCCGCCATACATTTATTTATGGAATACGGGGGAAATTACTCAAAGTATTTTGGCCACGCCCGGGAATTATAGTTGTGCTGTTACCGATCAATCACTTTGCACATCAACAATTGCAAATTCCTTAGTTAGTATTAATGCCACCGCCGTTTCTATAAATGCTGGTGCAGATATTGAAACTTGCTATAATGTTAGTGCAGTTCCATTAAATGCTACCGTTGAAATTGCTACCGGTGGACAATGGATAGGAGGGCTGGGGTCATTTATTCCTTCAAGGAATAGTCTTACCCCTATATATTATCCAACGAATGCTGAAAAACTTGTAGATTCTTTGCCTTTAATCATTCAAACCACTGGAAATGGCTTCTGTAGTCCGGTTAATGATACTATTATCCTCTATTTTCAGCAAAAACCACTCACATCAAATATTTTACACAATTAAATTTCTTTCATGAAAAATTTCTTCCCATTTCCCATTTTGATTTTTTGCATATTAATTTCAGGTATTGCAAAAGCTCAGGTCGATATCGAACCTGATTCGGTTTGCGCAGGAAGCAATGGAATACAGTATCTTGTTCAATCCACAACAGGGAGTACATACCAGTGGTGGGTTACCGGAAGTGGCCACACGATTCATCAGGATAACTCAAATCAAATTACAATTGATTGGGCTTTGACAGCCGGTGTTGATACGGTTAAAGTTCTTGAAACCACGTCAAAAGGATGTCCTGGAGATACTGTAAAAATTGCAGTGCTCAGAATTTTACCTCCAACGGTTGATGCAGGATCTGATGCTGCTTGGTGTGCAATTGGTGGATATACATTATCAGCCAGTGCTCAAAATTACGCTACATTGACCTGGACAACATCGGGTGATGGTGGTTTTTCAGACAACAGCGATCCACTGGCAGTATATACACCGGGTACAAATGATATTATTAATGGAACAGTTACACTTACTCTCACGGCGAGTTCTAATATTCCATGCAGTGGAGATGTTATAGATGCTATGGTGCTTAGCATTACTCCTCCTGTGCAAATAGAAGCTGGTGCCGATGTAAGTATTTGTGCCGGAAATACAATAGCTCTAACGGGTAGTGGATCTTCATACGCTTCTATATTATGGACGACATCGGGAACTGGCACTTTTGATGATGCCACATCCTTAACACCCATTTATACGCCCTCAAGCGTGGATACTGCTTCCGGGAGTGTTGTATTGACTATGACTGCCCAACCCCTATCGCCATGTACAGATGTAGTAATGGATGCACTCACAGTGACCATCATTCCTGCTGCTACCGTTAACGCTGGAAATGATGCAGAAATTTGTTGGAATGAAGGAACCTATTATCTCACATCTGCTATAGCAACAAATATCAGCTCGGTATTGTGGACAACTTCTGGTGATGGAAGCTTTGCCGACGCAAGCATCGTTAATGCATATTACACTCCCAGTGCTGCTGATATTGCAAACGGAAGTGTAACATTGACTCTGACTGTACAGGGAAATGCACCATGTTCAGAAGCAGTTGATTCAATAGTAATTACCATAAATGCAAAACCACTTACAAGCAAAATATTTCATTACTAGAATTAAGAAAAACATAGGAAGGACGGGCTGTTGAAGTCCGGAGTGTATCGGCCGCTGTCAGTATAACTGGCAGCGGCATTTTTAAACTGTGAATAAATGTTTGAAAAGTGTTGATTTTAATTTACCATAAGGCTTTCAAATATTGTAAAAAAACGTATTTTTGCCGTCCTAAATATAAACAGTTGTTATGGCAAAGGCTAAAGGTAAAACTGAAGACAAAATCGTTGCGGTTGAAGAAGCGCTAAGCAGAACCGAAAGATTAATTGAAGCAAATCAGAAAATTATAATGATCGTGATAGCGAGTATCATCGTTTTGGTACTGGGTTATCTGGCATATAATAAATTTTATCAGGCACCACGGGAAGAAAGAGCGAAGTCTGAAATTTTTAATGCTGAATCATTTTTTGAAGCCGATTCATTGGATCTTGCTTTGAACGGTGATGGTAATCATCCCGGATTCCTCGAAATTATTGATAATTACAGTTCTACCACGAGTGGGAATCTTGCCAAATACTATGCTGGTTTATGTTATCTGAAAAAAGGCGAATTCGAAACAGCCTTAAGTTATCTCAAGAAATTTGATACGGATAATGTCATGGTTGGTTCTATGGCTACCGGTGCAATGGGTGATGCATCCTTAGAACTGGGGCAGACCGAAAAGGCAGTATCATGTTATATGGATGCAGCACAGGATTTTCCAAATGAATTTACTTCGCCAATGTTCCTGCAAAAAGCCGGAATGGCATGGGAATTATTGGGTAATTATAAAAAGGCTGTTGAAGTTTACAAAATAATTAAGGAAAGTTATCCTAAGAGTTATGAAGGTCGCGACGTTGAAAAATTTATTGCAAGAGCAGAAGGTCTTCTGCAGTAAGTTATTTTTATGATATTTTTGTAACCTGGTCAATTTGGCCAGGTTTTTTTATTTGATAGACATGGAAAACATCAAAGCACGGATTATATATATGGGAACTCCTGCATTTGCAGTGGCACCTTTGCAGGCACTTTTTGATGGCGGAGTTGAAATTTGTGCCGTTGTTACTGTCCCGGATAAACCCAGTGGACGAGGTCAGAAATTGACGATGAGCCCGGTAAAGGTATTTGCCATTGAACATCAGATTCCCGTACTTCAGCCAATCAGTCTTAAATCAGACGAATTTGTTGATAATATAAAATCACTACAAGCAGATGTGATTATTGTTGTAGCATTCAGGAAGTTGCCAGAAATCATTTGGCGCATTCCTAAATACGGTACTTTTAATCTCCATGCTTCTCTTCTGCCTCAATACAGGGGAGCTGCTCCAATAAACTGGGCCATTATAAATGGGGATACTGAAACAGGTCTTACCACTTTTTTTATTAATGAATCGATAGATGCGGGTGAAATTTTATTACAAGAACGAATCTCCATCGGTAATGAAGAAACAGCCGGAGAACTGCACGACCGGATGATGCCTGTCGGGTCAGAACTTATTATCCGTACATTATACGGTATAATTAATCGGAATATTACCCCGGTTCGGCAGCCGGAAGGAAAGGAAGTTGTTATTAGTCAGGCTCCTAAAATATTTAAAGCAGATTGCCAGATAAATTTTCAAAATTCCCGTAAGGAAGTATTGGATCATATTCGTGGATTGAGCCCCCATCCATCGGCATATTTGAGTTTGGAATCACCTTCCGGACAGGTTTTTCAAATGAAGGTTTTTAAGGCATTAAAAAGCGACACAAACACTTTGATGCCTTTTGGCCTTAAAACAGATGGAAAAAGCTTTATTGAGGTTGGTACGGCCAACGGAGGAATATGCTTGATCGACCTTCAGCTCGAATCGAAAAAACGTATGAATGTAATTGATTTTTTGAGAGGTTTCGAAATGAATAACCAATGGAGAATTTTTAATCAGCTATAAGCCTCAGCCACGCTAGGATTGCTCAAATTTGGCAATTTTATTAACAAAATAGCAATATTATTAACAATTTATGCTGAAAAGTCTATAAACACTTGCTTTTTACGAGTTTTCAATTATATTTGCTTTTGCATTTTGGATGTTAACTAAAAAAATCAAAAAAATGAACAAAGCAGATTTAATCAGTGCAATTGCCGGTAATGCAGAAATTACCAAAGCTAGTGCAAAAAAAGCCCTCGACGCATTTATCAACGCTACCACCGAGTCATTAGCAAAAGGTGAAAGAGTTTCTCTTATTGGATTTGGAACCTTTGGCGTAGCAAAACGTTCTGCACGTACAGGTCGTAACCCCAAGACCCAGAAACCAATGCAGATTCCTTCAAAAATGGTTGTAAAATTTAAACCAGGTGCCGATCTTACTAAGAAGGTAAAATAACCATTGGCAAAGTAATTTAGAGAACTGTACATTTCCTCATTGTGCAGTTCTTTTTTTGTACCCTCGGAAACTCAAAACGATAATCCGGTTTATTTTTATGGATGCCCACAAACTAAAAATTCTTAATGCTGCTTCAGCATTAATCTTTCAAAGAGGATATAGTCGTGTTACGATGGACGAAATTGCCCGAAGTGTTGGGATGAGTAAAAAGACCATTTATGTCTATTTCGATGGAAAGTATACTATTTTATTGGAAATAGTGAAAAAACTGCAATCCGATTTAAAATCAGATATTGAAAGTGCATTAATGAATCAGTCTTTAAGTTTTACAGAAAAACTTCAACATACCTTCGCATCGGTTTCTCTTCATTTTGGCATCGTAGATCGATGTTTTACAGATGATATTCAAAAACATACACCTCATGTTTGGAACGACTGGAACGACTTTCGTAAAGAAATTGCTCATATTCATTTTCATCAGCTTCTCGAGGAAGGTGTAAAAGCTGGTTATGTTAAAAAGGAAATAAATATAAGCATGGCCGTTTTTTTATACATGAGCGCCCTTAATAGTCTTCTTGATAATCATTTTTGGCGGCAGCTCCCCAGCAGTATTCATGAAAAGATTCCTTCTGGAATGATCGATTTATTTCATTCCATTATGGCTATTATTTTTGATGGGATTCTTACTCCCGAAACACGCCATAATTTTAATTCGATATAACGCGTTAAGAGTTATCCCAACGATACAAGCCTGTGCCCGTGAGGACAATTTTCCCAGTTTCCAGCAGATGCTGAATAACTTTTATAATATTATCTTCGGGTAGATGTGGTAAAGTCAGACAAAGTTCTTCAATGCTTTTGTTTTCCTTCATCAGATAAGGTTTAATGCCTTCCAATACCATTTTAAATTCAAGTTCACTTAATTCGGCCTTATTCCGTTGGATGCAATAATCGCAATGCCCGCAGCGCTTAGCATTATCGCCAAAATAATTGAGAAGAAATTGAGATCGGCACCGATTGATCGTACTGGCATACTCCACAATTGATTCAAGCCTGACTTTTGCGCGTTCCTTCAGATGTGTGTAAATTTCATCGGAGATTCGGATATTTTTCACATCCAGCCTCTCCTGACTATAAATTATCTGAGGTTTGTCTGTCTGATGCTTATAATGGAGTACGTTCATTTTATGCAACTGTTCCAAAATTTTTGTAACCTGATTGCTGTCAAGGCCAGTTTTTCGGGAAATCTGTTGTTCGCTGATTTTTACCGGTATTGTATACATTCCGCCGTACAAACGGGTTAATGCTTTAATAAATGGATCGTACTGACGATTTTCTACCTGAAACTGATATAAATCGGGGGCAGGAATGGTGAAAAATACCTCTGATGGTTTATGCATGGCCGGGGTCTGGAAAATCAGACCTTCTTTTTCAAGAAAACCGAGTGCACTGAATACCTGAACACTATTGAAAGAAAACTGATCGCAAAAGTGGTGAATGTCGAAATCAAAGCTTTGAAATTGCCCGCCCCCAAGCGGAATTTGATAAAAATTTCCCAGAGCATTGTACACATTTTTAATAAAAAGCGGCTCAGGATAAGCATTCTCCCAAAAATCATTTACTTCCAATAAATCCCCCTCGTCATACATCAGTATGGCAAAGGCTTTTTTCTCGTCTCTTCCCGCTCTGCCAGCTTCCTGAAAATAGGATTCTATGTTTTCGGGGATATCAAAATGAACAACGAATCGAACATCCGGTTTATCGATGCCCATCCCGAAGGCGTTTGTGGCCACTATAACACGAATCTGATTTTTCATCCATTCTTCTTGCCTTTTACTACGGTCTGAAGAAAGCATCCCGGCATGGTAAAACCCGGAAGGTATTCCATTTCTTGAAAGATATGCAGCAATTTCCATGGTTCGTTTACGGTTGCGTACATATATTATTCCGCTTCCGGCAAGCGAACGGTTTATTTTTAATAATCTGGCCAGCTTATTCTCTTCTTTGAGAACTACATACGCAATATTTTTTCGTTCGAAGGATTTGCTGAATACATTTTGTTTTTCAAAACCAAGCTTATCCTGAATATCAATAATAACATGACTCGTTGCAGTTGCTGTTAGAGCAAGAAACGGAATGCCGGGAAGATATTTTCTGATGTCTGCAATCTGAAGGTAAGGCGGGCGGAAATCATAGCCCCACTGAGAAACACAATGCGCTTCATCGACCGCAATTAAATTAATTGGACAATGAAGTAAAAAATTCGAAAAACCCTCACTCTTCAGCCTTTCGGGCGAAACATATAAAAATTTTAGTTGACCGTTCACCGCATTATCCCGAATACGGTCAATTTCGTATGAATTTAATGCGGAATGCATCGCTTCTGCCTTAATGCCCTTTCGTTTTAAGCCTTCAACCTGATCTTTCATTAATGCAATAAGAGGACTGATAACGAGACACATACCATCCTTTGCCATTCCCGGAATCTGATAACATATCGATTTTCCACCCCCTGTAGGAAGCAAGGCCAGGGTATCCTTTCCATCCATAACCGAAAGGATAATATCTTCCTGTAAGGGTCTGAAAGTTGAATAACCCCAGTATTTTATCAATATGTTCCGTATGTTTGTCAAGACTTAAGGCCTTTTTTTGAATAAATTTATGAATAAATGTATGAAAACGTTTTGATTGTCGTTATGAAATAAGAATTTTGCATAAATAATTATAGAATCATGGATCCATTTATTATTTCAATGGTGATTTTTACCTTTTTCCCGGTGGTAATGTTCACAATATTCAGGGAAAGGGAAATTGCCCCCTGGAAAACGCTTATTCCTTTTTACAATTATTTTTTGTGGCTTAAGCTGATAGAAAAACCAATATGGTGGTATATTTTATTGCTTATCCCTTTTTTCAATGTTTTTATGGTTTTTCTGATGATAGTAGAAACGGTTAAAGCATATAAAAAATATGATGTTTTATGGCAGGCAATTGC
Source organism: Bacteroidales bacterium (assembly GCA_030656615.1). Taxonomy (GTDB): domain Bacteria; phylum Bacteroidota; class Bacteroidia; order Bacteroidales; family TTA-H9; genus JAUSOY01. Next base: position 17,138 of record JAUSOY010000071.1, read on the forward strand.
ATTATTTTTCCCATACATATATCTTCCATATCTGGGTGCTTCGCAATACGATGTCTGGATAGAACCTTCAAAACGTCCTAAAATCAAAAAGGGTTTTGGAAGAGAATGGTTTGATGCTATTGTTTTCGCAGTTGTGGCAGCCACGATAATCCGGATGTTTTTGTTTGAAGCCTATACCATTCCCACTTCATCCATGGAAAAATCTTTGCTTGTGGGTGATTATCTTTTTGTTAGTAAGTTGAGTTACGGGCCTAAAATTCCCAATACGCCGCTGGCATTTCCTTTTGTTCATCATACAATGCCTTTTTCGAAGTTTACTAAATCGTATCTCGAATGGATTAAACTGCCATATTATCGCTTCCCGGGATTTGGTAACGTTGAGAGAAATGATGCCGTTGTATTTAATTACCCCAGCGGGGATACTGTTGTACTTGAACGCCAGACCGAAGATTATTACCGCATTGTTCGAGACGCCGAAAGAGAGTTTAAAGAACGATATGGTGAGAATTATTTCGTTGGTATGGGCAGAAATGCTGTTTGGAAAACGTATCAGGTAACGGATCGCCCGGTAGATAAACGTGAGAATTATATTAAACGTTGTGTTGCTCTTCCAGGTGATACCCTTCTGATTAAAGAACAGCAGGTGTATATCAATAATAAGAAAGGATTTATTCCTCAGAATATGCAGTATAATTATCATATTGAAACCGACGGCGCTTCCCTCAGTGACCATACTCTTCGGAAATTTGGTATTTCAGATGAGGATATATCGATGTACCGCTCGTACAATATTATTCCTTTAACGGAAGAAAAATTTAAGGGAATCAAGGCTATACCTATGGTAAAAAACATAGCCCGTACTCATATTCCTGGTAATGTTTGGGATCCCAATATTTTCCCTTTTAACGAGAACTACCCCTGGAATGTGGATAACTTTGGCCCCTTATTTATACCATCCAAAGGCTCGGTGACGAAACTGAACCTGATAATCCTTCCATTATACGAAAGAATTATTACTAAATATGAGGGTAATACATTGGAAGTTAAATCGGGAGTGATATACATTAGTGGAAATGCGGTAACCGAATATACATTCCAACAGGATTATTATTGGTTAATGGGCGATAACCGTCATAATTCTGCCGATTCCAGGTTCTGGGGTTTTGTGCCCAACGACCACATTGTTGGAAAGGCTGTATTCGTATGGTTATCGCTGGATAAGGACAAAGGAATTGCAGACGGTAAAATTCGTTGGAGTAAGGTTTTTAGAACCGTTAGAAGCGAATAGGTTCAGGAATTTGTATTCATTAAGAAGCCCGTATGGATTTCAAGTGATTTCCATACGGGCTTATTAATTTGAATCAGAATCTAAATTATCTGCTAAACAAGAGTTCCCTGTATTTTGGAAGTGGCCATATTTCGTCATCCACAAGCACTTCTAATTTATCAACATGATATCTGATTTGATCGAAATACGGTAAAACCTTATGGAGATATGCCTCGCTTTGTGTCTCCAAATCTTCTATGTTGTTGGCTTTTTTACGCTCCTCGGTCATCAGGTCGACAAAGGTTCTGATTTGATTTATGTGGTCAGAAATGGCTTTAATTCCGGTTATCTGATTTCTTGAAATATTGACAAAAGTTTTATTATCCAGAACGTCCTTCAGTCCTTTTACATTTTCGATTAAGGTATTTTGATAGCGTATGGCTGTCGGTATAATGTGGTTTGTTGCCAAATCACCCATAACCCGTGCTTCGATCTGAAGCACTTTTATATAATTTTCGAGTTTTATATAATAGCGAGCATAAAGTTCACGCTCGGTTAATATCCCATTTTGTTCGAATAGACGAATGGTTTTTTCCGACACATACGAACGAAGTGCATCAACTGAGTTGGATAAATTTGAAAGTCCTCTGGATTCGGCTTCTTTGATCCACTCATCGCTGTAATTATTGCCTTCGAACCGGATTAGTTTAGAGTCCGATATATACCCCTGAACAATTTGAAAAATGGCTTTGTCCTTATCGGTTCCATTGGAAATTAATTCATCCACCGTTTTTTTAAATTCTTTGAGCTGATCGGCAACAATAAGGTTAAGAGCAATCATGGCCGATGAGCAATTTTGTGCTGAACCAACAGCTCTGAATTCAAATTTATTACCGGTAAATGCGAAGGGAGATGTGCGGTTCCTGTCCGTATTATCCTGTTTAATTTCCGGAATTTTTGAGAGTTTTAAATCTATTTGTGATTTGAAATCATCTTTAATTGTACCATATTTTTCGAGTTCATCAAATACCTGGCTCAGGTGCGATCCGATGAATACAGAAATAATAGCCGGTGGCGCTTCATGGGCGCCCAGTCGTAAATCATTTCCGGCTGATGCAATAGCGCCTCTTAGCAAGTCGGCATGTTTGTATACTGCTTTTAAAACAACGGCCATGAAAGTAAGAAAGCGAAAATTGGAATTTACATCTTTTCCCGGACTTAGTAGATTGATGCCCGTGTCGGTGGCTAATGACCAGTTGTTGTGTTTTCCTGATCCATTCACTTTTGCAAATGGTTTTTCGTGCAATAAAACCCGGAGGTTATGACGGCGTGCAACTTTCTGCATTATGTGCATAACTAGTTGATTGTGATCAACGGCCAGATTAACTTCTTCATATACCGGAGCTAATTCAAACTGGTTGGGCGCAACTTCATTATGTCTTGTCTTTACCGGAATTCCTAATCTATGAGATTCGTATTCAAATTCCTTCATAAATTCCATTACTCTGGATGGAATTACACCAAAGTAATGATCAGATAATTGTTGATCCTTCGCTGAGGCGTGGCCAAAAACGGTACGACCAGTAAGCATCATATCGGGTCTGGCTTGATACAAGGCTTCATCTACCACAAAATATTCTTGTTCCCAACCAAGTGTGGAGTGAACATTTGAAATATCGTCAGAAAAATATTTACAAATGGCTGTCGCGGCACTATCAATTTCTGACAAAGTTTTTAACAGCGGCAGTTTGAAGTCGAGAGCCTCACCGGTATATGAAATAAAAATTGTGGGAACACAAAGCGTACGGTCAATAATAAAGGCAGGTGAAGTTGGATCCCAGGCTGTATAACCTCTGGCCTCGAATGTATTTCGGATACCACCACTTGGAAAGCTGGAAGCGTCTGGTTCTTGTTGTACGAGTTCGCCACCTGTAAGATTTTCAATGGCTTTTCCATCACCGGATGGAACGATAAAAGCATCATGTTTTTCAGCGGTTGCTCCGGTAAGTGGGTGAAACCAATGGGTATAATGAGTAACCCCTCTGGAAATTGCCCACGATTTGAGAGCAGCAGCCACCTGATCAGCCTCCAAACGCTTTATTCGCTGACCACGATGTACTGATTCCACCAGACTTTTATTAGCCTCAGATGTCAGGTACTCACGCATTGCGGATAAACCAAAAGTTAATTCTCCAAAATATTCAGAAATCTTTGAATGTGGAACTTCGGCCTTTTTGGGTTGACGGGTCATTAGCAGTTCCAGTGCCTTCAATCGTAAATTATGCATGGTATTTTCGTATATTCTGTAATAACAAATAAAGTATACAAGGGTTTATCAATATTGAAAAGAATCTGAAAAATCACGGATCTTTACTTTGATAAAGCGATTTAGAATACCCAACAGTAAGAAGCTAAATATAAAAGCATAGGCGGCAATTCCAAAAATTGCCAGAATATAAGATAAGGGTTCATTTACCATTTCGGGAATGAATGCTTGCCTGATTCCGATAACAATTCCTCCAAGGCCAAAACTTACCCATAAAAAGTATGCAGGATTTGCTTCATCATAATTTAAGTAATCCAAAAAAATGTAGACCAGCAAGGCACAAATGCCTCCATGAATCAATCCTCCATATAATTCATAACCATCGAATGCATTTGATGGAAGCAACATTACGATGAGGGAAATATACTCGAACCATCGAAAGGGTTTGCCGAAAATGAGTTTAATAAGAGTAAGACCGATAATGCCGGATAATATAGGTACGGTTTTTTGAAAAAATTGCATCATGGAAGCAGGCCAGTCTAATATTAAAAGGATAGCAATAATACCCATAAAATATATCCATGCTTCCGGATTCTTTTGTTTTACAATAGGAGAAGTGTCAGGAATCTGACTAAAAAATACAGCGGCCAACCCACAAAAACCTATGGCTATATGAATAAATTCTTTGTGAAATCCAGGTATAAAAACACCTTCCAGAAGATTACTATCACCCTGAATCATCGACTGCAACGGCAAGAGGACAGTGATTAACCAGAGTGGAATAAAAAAATACAATGAACGAGTTGTTAGACGACATGAAAACAAAAAGGGCAGAAAAAATGAAATAAGAATCAAGGATGTGAATTCATAATTCCCCATCTCTTCTATAAAATATTGAGAGAAATCAGTAGTTAAGATGTCTGTAAAATGAATATCATTCAAAATCCACTGGAGTACGCCCCAGGATGAAAAACTGATGCAAATGGATATAATAATGGATTTAAAATAGGCAGAATAATTTACAGGCCGAAAATAAAACAAGAGAAATAATAATAATATCAGTACAGGTACTAAAATTATGTATGCAGGGACATAAATCAGCAAGTAATCTGCAAAGAAGTTTGTAAGATTATGTGTGTTACATGATACCATCGGCATTGTTTAAAAAACATTAGGGCGATTTTCAAAAATCCGATTTATTTCAGCCTCTGTCAATCAACAATTTACGTAAACTGTAATCCAATATTTACGGATAATATCTACGAGAAACACGTATTTTACAATTCTGTTAGTCCGGCTTTTATGGCATATTTGACCAAATCAACGCTATTTTTTAGTCCGAGTTTTTGCATGATATGGTTTTTATGCGATTCAACAGTGCGTATACTGATGAATAATTTGTCGGCAATTTCCTGATTAGGCATGCCTTTAGAAAATAGTTGAAGAATTTCAATTTCACGTTTCGATAGACTGGCATCCGATTCATTGTCTTGTTTGGCTTTTCTTACAAACGATTTCATGATGATGGCAGCAATATCTGGTGAAAAGTATTCATCGCCTTTCATCACCGCTTCTATGGCAGCAAATAATTCATCGCGTCCGGTATTTTTGGGAAGGTATGATTTGGCACCCGCTTGAATAGCATTCAGAATAAAATCTTCCTGCATAAACATTGATAATATGATGCATTTGATTTCCCGATATTTTTCGTCAGCCTGAAGTTTTCTGCATATTTCAATACCCGATTCATGAGGGAGAGAAATATCGAGAATAATAACATCCGGAATTCCTTGATTCAGAAGAAGAAATAATGACTTTGACTGATCAGCCTCTCCTAAAATATTGAAATGCTCGTTAAACTCGAGCAAAGAGCGGATTCCCTGTCTTACAATGGGATGATCGTCTACTAATATAATATTTACTGAATTCATTTTTTTGGATCGGAATATGGGATAATGATGGTTAAGATGCTTCCAAGACTTGCTGATGCTTCAATTTTTATCAATCCGTTTAATAATTCCACACGCTCCCTGATATAGGATGCGGGATATGTACCATGCGACGGAATAAATTCAAAATTAGCGTTACTGATCTTGAGAGTAATTTCGCCCTTTGAATAATTGAGACTGATGAAAATTTCTTCAGAGGGTGCGTTTTTAACAGAATTTGTTAGAATCTCTTCTGCAATGCGAAATAAATAGATTCTAAGTTTCGAGGGTAAACGTAAAGGAAATTCATTGGAGCTGAATCGTATACTTACCGGATAGTTATCATTGAGTTCATCGGTTAAATGACGTATAGCCGTTGGTAATCCAAATTCAGCAAGTACGGTAGGGGATAGGTTATTACTGATAAAACGAATCTGATTAATGATACTGTCGGTCAACTGATTTAGTTCTATTACTTTTTGTTTTGAATTTTCATCCTGGCAATGAATTCCTCCAAGTTTTAATCGAACAGCTGCGAGAGTTTGTCCTAGACTTTCATGTAATTCGCGTGATAAACGCTGACGTTCAAGCTCCTGAGAATCAAACATGGTTTTCAGTCTTCGGAATCGCTCGCCAGCCAATTCCGAACGCTGTTTTTTTAGCTTATCGGCCATTCTGCGAACAGATTGCGATAATTCACCGATTTCATCGGAAGATGAAATACTAACCGTTGTATCATAATCACCATCGCCAATTTTTTTAACATTTTCGCGAAGCTGTAATAATGGTCTAGTTATTTTTCGGGAAGTGATATAAACAAAAACGAAGAAAATTAAAGAGATTAGAACAATCAAACCAAAAATACGTCGATAAAGAAATTCCATCGGCTTCAGGGATGCCTTGTAATCAACGGTAGCATATAAGGTCCAGCTCAGCCCTGGAATCTCAAGTTTGCATTGTTTCATTAAAACGCTATTCCCTTCTGCTTCAGTAAATCTTGAACTATTGTTTATATCAGACAATGTATCAAGAGCTATTATAGAAAGAATGTTATTTCCAGATTGAATTCGGTAAGCCTGACTCTTTATAAACAATTTTCCATTTTCAATCAATGGGAGGATGCCTTTGTGGTTGAATAGAATACCATTAATATTTTCTTCAGAAATTTCCAGACCAATAAAATCGGACGTGTTAGCATCCGCTTTTTTAAGTGCTGAAAATGCAATAATCGAAATGCTTTTACCGTCAACTTTTGGTATGCATGCGAAATAAACATGGTCTTTTATTGTGTTTATATTAAAACGTCGCAATTCTTCCAGAAGAAGTCCAGCGCTAAGAGCTGCATTATGATTTAAAGAATCCAATATGATAATCGTAGAGCCTCCGTTTGAGCGAAAGTGGTAAAATGAAGAATAACGTGACCTCCTGTTTTCAGTTCTGTATTCCTGTTTGAGGCGATTTGAAATTTGCTGGAACTCTTTCTTTGCTGGATTTTTTTTCGATTCAGGAATCAATAACACCATAAGAGAATCTTCTCGTATTTCTTGAACTTCAGAAATGCGATTCAAAAAATATTCTTCAATTTCATTTTTTCTGTAATTACAAATACTTTCCAGATTTGCAGAGGTTTTTTTTTCGAAGGCTTTTTGCGCATGATAATAGGAAAATGCTCCCAGAATGACAATGGCGGTTATTCCCAGAAACATAAAGTTCAGTATGAGCTTTTCTGAAAGAGAAACCGGTCTGAGTATTTTCCGGAACATAACTTTAGAGTTTTATTGCTTTTGAAAGTTCCAACAAATTGGGAAAAGCAAAATGAATGAGTTTGCTAAACTTACGAATTTCAGATAAATCATCGCTGATAAAAATGGTTTTCATACCGAGACGTTTCCCGAATTTCATATCCGAATCCGTATCACCAACCATTATTGACTTGTTAAATTGAATTTCCGGGAACTCCTTTTTTGCTCTTAAACCCATTCCAATGTTGGGTTTACGCATAAAGCTTCCCGATTGACTAAGGTCAGGACAGTAATAAACTTTATCTATTTTTCCTCCAGCCTTTGATATACAGGAAGTCATATACTGATGAATTTCATCCAACTTAGCAGGACTCATTAATCCTTTTCCAACTCCCTGTTGATTTGTAATGACAAAGATGTGTCCGAAAAGTTTAGTAAAATCGGCAATGGCTTCCAGGGTACCATCTGTGAATTCAAATTCATCCGTAGTTTTTACATAATCATCAGGAAGTCTGCGGTTTATCACACCATCACGATCGAGGAACAAGGTCCAGGATACATCAATATTCAAAGAGTTTAAATTCATCCTGTGCTTTCTGATAATCTTCCGGAATGCCAATATCGAGGAAAAACTGATTGCAACGTATTCCGTAAATCGATTGTTCTTTATAAATTTTTTCAAAAAAATCTTTTTCCATTGAAAAAGCTTCGGGAAGTCCAAAATCTAAAAAGAAATCCTTATTGATGGCATAAACGCCGCCACTAATCATTCCTTTTCCACTTATTTCTCCCTTTTCACGAAAACTGGTAATGATAGCTCTTTCATTAATTTCAACAGCACCGTATCGTGATACATCATTTACTTCGCGAAGAGCCAGAGCAATATTTGCTTTATGAACTTGTGTAAAATCATATAATTTTCCAAGGTTAACCCGATACATTGTGTCGCCATTCATAACAATAGCCCTTCGTCCTTCAATCATTTTCATAGCCTGAAGAATACCACCACCGGTTCCTAATGGAGTTTCTTCGATCGCATAATCAATATTGATATACTTATAGCGTTTTTTAAAATGTGATTCAATGGCTTCGTGATTATAACCGACGGAAAGAATAACCCTTTTAACGCTGTATAATTCGAGGTAATCGAGAATATATTCAAGAAATGGCCTGCCATTGACAGGCGCCATGGGTTTTGGCAGGGATCCGGTTATGGATTTCAAGCGCGTACCCATACCACCTGCAAGAATTATCGCTTCCTTAATCATAATTCAAATTCATTATTGTGGAAACATCTCCGATTCTATTATTTCACATAAAATATGACCAAGAAGGATGTGAACTTCCTGAATTCTTGGTGTGTCGGCAGAAGGAATAATGATGTTAAAATCTGCCAATCCAGCCATTTTACCACCATCATTACCCGTAAATGCTGCGGTAAGCATACCTGCTTTGGTTGCTTCTTCAAAAGCCCGTATTACGTTTGTAGAGTTACCCGATGTAGAAAACCCGATCAGGATATCTCCGGGTTTGGCCATTCCTTTTATTAATCGTGCATAAACCTCATCATAAGAATAATCGTTAGCAACTGCTGTTAAATAAGAAGTATTCACGTGAAGCGCCTCGGATGGAAGGGGAGGACGATCGTAATAAAAACGACCGGAAAGTTCTGCCGCCAAATGTTGAGCATCGGCAGCGCTTCCTCCATTGCCACAAAACAAGACTTTATTGCCTGCTTTAAAACTTTTTATGCATGCTTTGGCAAGGGATTCAAGCTGATTATTAAGTGTTTCATCTTTTAAAACGGATGTTTTAACATCCAATGAAGCTTGTATAATGGAAAGAATTTTCTGTTTCAATTTATTCAGTTTTAAACGGACCAGGTGGCTAATCCGTGTGGAGTGAATTCGTAATTTCTAACGCTGCCACCAAATTTTTGTAAGGCTATTTCAACATTATAACGATTATTTCCTGGACAGTAAAACGTCATAAAACCACCACCACCGGCACCTGATATTTTACCGCCACTGGCACCCGCCTTTAATGCCGTTTCATATATATCATCAATAAAAGGATTACTGATGCCATTGGCCATGTTTTTTTTATGTTTCCAACCAAAATCAAGTATTTGTCCGATGGCGTCCAAATCGCCGCGTAATAAAGCCTCCTTCATCATGATGGCTTGTTCTTTCAGTTTATGCATCGCATGAATGGATTCTTCATTTCCCGAATTTACATTTTTAGTTTGATTTTCTATAATGGATGATGATAATCGTGAGGTTTCGGTATAGTAAAGTAACAGATTATGAGATAGTTCATCAAGATTGCGTTGACGAATTCGTAAAGGATTTACAATGACTTTTTCGTTGGAAGTGAATTCCATAAAGTTTACCCCGCCAAAAGTAGCAGCATACTGATCTTGCTTACCTCCGGCCATATTCAGGTCTTTGCGTTCAATTTCGTACGCAAGGCTTGCTATGTCGTATTCGCCAAGTGGAAGTTTCAATAATTCGGTGTAAGCGCCCAATATTGCCACTACCAAGGTGCTTGAAGTTCCTAAACCAGAACCCGGAGGCGCATCTACGCTCGTTGTTAGTTCATGGGGAAATGCTTTAATCTTATATTGACGAATTAAACGGTTATAAACACCGGCATGTAAATCAAGATAAGGTTCCGGAGTAATAAATTCTGATAAATCATATTCGCTGCGGCAGTTCCGATCAACCGCATTAAAAATGATTTTGCCATTATCGAGAAGCCGAATGCTGGCATGTGCATATAATGTAAGGGTTGCATTAAGAATGGCGCCACCATACAAGTCGCAATAGGGAGAAACATCTGTTCCTCCACCAGCAAGACCAAGACGTAAGGGCGCTTTACTTCGGTATATCATTGCGTTTTTATTCTGTTCAATGCCGTTAATCTTCAAAGATAATCAAATGATGAAAATCCTTTATGTTAATTTATAAATCAAGGTTTTTTGCCAGGGATATCCTCGGCCAATTGTTCGATGCTTTCAATAAAATGTTCCCAGGCAAATTTTACTTTTTCCTTTTTGACATTCGCTGAAAATTCATTCATTTTATTTTGGTCGAAAAAATCAAAAATAGCCTGATTTATTTCTTCACTGTTGGGTTCACATACATAACCTGCTTTGCCATGGGGTACAAGTTCTGATAAACCACCAACATTCGTTGTAATCATTGGTTTGTCAAAATGATACGCTATTTGCGTAACTCCACTTTGTGTTGCGTTTTTGTAAGGTTGTACCACCACATCGGCGGCACAGAAATAGGAAACAACGGATGAATCAGGAATGAAATGGGTATGTACTTCCAAATGATCACTAAGCTCTTTTTCCTTTATTATCAATTCATACGGTGATGCATCGGTATAATATTCACCGGCTATGATAAGTTTGAGGGGGAATTTACGTAAGTTTTCACTGGCAAAAGCATTCAGAAGGATATCAAGGCCCTTGTATCCACGAATGAATCCAAAAAACAAAATATAGCGGTATTTTGAATCCAATCCGAGATTTTTCAAGGCTTCTTCTCTTGAAATAGCTGGTCCGAAATTATCATACAGAGGATGAGCATGATATGTTCGGGGTTTTGTTTTGTCAAATTCCTTGAGTTGATTTAATACCGATTTGGACATGCTGATAAAACCCTCGCAACTTTTAATAAAAAATCGGGAGAGTAAAACATCGCCCGGACGTTTCTCGTGCGGGATAACATTATCGGTAAGAGCTATAACTTTTGTCTTTTTGTTGCCACGGATAATACGTGCAATACTTCCCAATGCAGGAGCCATAAAGGGAAGCCAATATCTGAAAATAACGATATCCGGCTTCATTCTGCGGATTTTCAGACCTGTATTTAGCCACGAAATCGGATTTATGGAATTGATAGAACTAACAATTTTCAGATTATCAGGAGCTGGTTCGCTGCTGTATTGTGTGGTTCCCGGAAAAAGAAACGACGGGTACTGAAGTGAAAAACTATAAATATATACCTCATATCCTTTTTCCTGAAAAGCCAGCGCCATACGTTGGTTAAACGAAGCCAGCCCTCCCCGCAATGGGTGGGCCGGACCTATAATGACAATACGTTTAATTGAATTCATGTTTTTTCAGAATCTATCCCAATCTTTTTTTCTATCAGGTAATTATTCTTATCGTAGGAGTTTCTGGAAACTAATTCGCCTAGAAAACCCGCGGTAAAAAGCTGTGTACCCAGTATCATGGCAAGCAATCCAAAGTAAAAAAGTGGACGGTCGGTCATTTTATATTCGGCCATAAAAAATTTGCCATAGGCCAGATATCCAGCGATGCCGAAACCTAAAATGAATAGAAGTGTGCCAAAAAAGCCAAAAAAGTGCATGGGGCGTTTACCAAACCGACCGACGAAACTGATGGATAACAGATCAAGAAACCCATTTACAAAGCGTTCGAGGCCGAATTTTGTTTTGCCGTGTTTGCGTTTCGAATGCTTCACGATCTTTTCGCCAATTTTATAAAAGCCGGCCCATTTAGCAATGACCGGAATATAGCGGTGCATTTCGCCGTAGACTTCTATCGTTTTTACTACATCAATACGGTATGCTTTTAGGCCGCAGTTGAAATCGTGAAGCTTGATTTTGGTCATCCGGCGTGTTGCCCAGTTATACAGACGGGTAGGGATGGTTTTTGTAATCGGGTCATGACGACGCTTTTTCCATCCCGAAACCAAATCGAATTTATCTTCTTTGATCATGCGGAATAGTTCAGGAATTTCTTCCGGACTGTCTTGTAAATCGGCGTCCATGGTAATGACCACATCACCCTGGCACGCATTAAAACCAACGTTTAGGGCAGCTGATTTGCCATAATTACGTCTGAATTTTAATCCTTTAATACAGGGATTTTTGATGGATAATTCTTCAATTTTTTGCCAGGAGCCATCCCTGCTGCCATCATCCACTAAAATAATTTCATAGGAAAACCGGTTGGATTCCATGACCTGGTGTATCCAACCGGTTAATTCTTCCAATGAATCTACTTCGTCATAAAGCGGTACAATTACCGATAAATCCATAGGGTTTAATTTTCTTTTAATTGTTCATCTTCTTCATCTGAAAAAACGGGAGCTTTCATTTTGGTGAAAGCGGCCACAATAGCAGCAAAAATTAGAGAAATAATAGCATTAGAGTATAAGCCCTGAATGGCTACTTTTTCGGGCGTCATCTTTTCGATTTTTGCATAGGCATCATCTAAGGTATCCTGTGGAATGTTTGGATTACTTTCGAGCATTTCCATGGTTTTTTCCATGGTCTGTTGAAGATATTCAGGGTCAAAAAACTTAAAAAACAAATAGCTATAGGCCGTAGTAATTAGTAAAGCAACCACACCCGTTATCAATGCATTTAAGAATCCTTCGAGGTAGGTAAGTTGGCCGCCAAAATGTTTATCACGAAGGTTACGATTGCTGTAGACGAAAAAAACAATAAATAAACTGATTACAACCACGAAACTTAAAATCGAGAATGTGATGCTGAATAAATCAGTTCCTGAAACATAAACGATAAGATTGAATAATACAATCACACCGCCCATTGCCGCACCGTACTTCAGTGCATTGTTGAAGAGGACATTAAATTTGTTTTCCATTCTTATAAAATTTAGGTCATCGATTGTTGCAAATATAAGATATATAAGCGGGATTTTTTTCGATATTAAGTAGTTATTGTTGTATCATGTTTTAAAATTGTCGTTTATACCTCTTTATATTTATAAATCAGGATGTTAATGATATCAAATCAACAGAAATTCGTTTTTCATTTTTGTATTCTGGTCATCATTAAGGGGGGTTCTAAAAATTCATTTTTTTCAAAATTTTCGGAAAGATATCAAGAACCCGTTACGATATCTTGCGAAAACGACATTCAAATGAAGGACAAATCCCTATAATTCGCACTTTAAAATGTCGCAATTTTTGAA